>NZ_JANQBQ010000001.1:3157240-3788688 GCF_024723825.1 Romboutsia lituseburensis | reverse complement strand
TCTCCCTATAAAGTAATTATATAATTCATCTAATATTTGAACTTTAAATAAATCATTTTTATCGTCTTTATTTTAAATTTTAATATTATATCTAGTAGTTTGTTTATTCTATTAATTTAACTAATTTGTTCATCCACCACTCATCACTTAAAGTAAGGTATCCATTAGGAGTCACTACTATATAATTATCATTTACATCTAATACATCAGGCACTCCCGTATATACTATATCTATATAAAGGTCAAAAGGCTTAGCTTTTTTATTTAATTTAGATTCTAATTCCTCAATATAATACCAAAATTTATTTTCCCCCATAATTTCATAAAAAGAAATAGCACTTTTTCCTCCAGCTTGCATCTCCCACCACTCAATGAAATATGGATATGATTTTTTACAGCATTCTCTAAGCTCAATGTATTCTAGTTCTAAAAAATCAATTGTACTATATATTTCATTAACCAATGTGCACATTTCATTAAAATCAATATCACTACATCTCTTTTCTATAACGCTATTAAACCATAATTTCCACTGTAATTTTAACTTATTAGTATTTAAATTTTCAAAATCTAAATTTAACAGATTAGTTGGCCAAATTGTGTTTGACTCATCGAAATTTTTATCATCAATTAATTTATACATACACCCAGTAAATATAATAAAATTTAGTAATTCATCTCCACATGTTTTAATAGTCCAGGATTCATCTGTATTTCCATTTATCATTTTTTAATTCCCCTTATCTTTGTTATTAATTAGATATACAATTATTGTTAATTAAATTATATCATAACTTAAAGATTATGAATCTTTTTAAATCCAATGATTATAAGTGACCTTCAACCACAATAATAGTATTATATAAATATAAGGGAGGGATTAGTGATGACTATAAAAAATAAATATACAATAAACGATATTTCAAAATGCTTATGTGATGAATTTAAGGGACAAGAGATCACTAGAGAAGAATATTTAAATTTAAGTGAAAATCTATCTACAATTCAGTTAACTGACAACTCAAGAATATATAAAATATGTGATTCTAATTTTATACAATCATTATTAAGTGAAAAAGAAAAAACAGAAATACAAATAACTATAGATCATTTTAATAAAATTTGTAATGATATAGAGTTCTCGTCTTATCAATATCAAATAAGCACTGGAAATCTAATAATTGTTATCTTAGAAAGTACAGATAAAGGTATGTTATCTAGTTTTACAATGGATGGAATTGGAGACTTTTTATTTAATTGTTTATCAAAGTTTATTGATGACGATATTGAAAAAAGTGAAAATCCTTTAGATGAAATAATTGAAGAATTAAAACACTTCAAACCATATGGTAAATACTTTAAATAAATCAAAAAAATGGGTATTGATTATATTTTAAATAACATTACATACCTTACCCATTTTCTTTTTATGTTTATGTTTGTTTTTATTCTTATTCTTGTTCTTATGTTTATTCTTATTCTTCTCCAAGATTTTTTTCAAGTTGATTTCAGACTCGAAATTTTTAAAAATAGGGTATGCATACCCTATTTTTATTATTAACCTTAAAACATCTGATCCAAATTTTATACTATTTCATTTTTAATTGATTCTACTACATTACTTTTTTTAACGCATGTTGAAGAAAAATAATATGATAAGAAGATAGATTCAATTATAAGGACAGTATACATTAGTATCACTCCTGCTGGGAAAACAGATATAAACTCTCCCCCTGTAATTAGTGTTAGTCTTAGCATAAACCAGCAAATAAATAATACTATTGGTATACTAACAATAATTGGTGTCACAGCAAAGAATAATCCTTCTAGAGCCAGTATTTTATTTAATCCATTTGGCGTTAATCCTACTGATCTAAGCACAGCAAATTCTCTTTTTCGTAGTCTAAGATTATTTGAAATGGTAGAAAAGGCATTAAATATACCAATCAAACCAATCATTAGTGCTATAGCAAAAACGCTAATAGCTGTAGATTTTTGAACTAGTGCATCATGATTTTTTGCTTCTAATAAACTCTCTATACTAAAATCATCAGATCCAAGATAAGAAGTACAAATTTTATTTAGTGCTTTTTTTACACTTGGACTAGCCTTATCACCCACCAACAAATCAATTCCCATAATGCTGTATTCAAGCATACGTTCTGGCATAAATTTACTAACTATTTTTTGATAAGTACTCATAGGTACTATATAGTCTATACTATATCTATTTCCTCCTTGATTTCCTAAAGAAATCTCTGTAACAGCTCCTACTTTAGTATTAAATTTATAATTTGTATTCATATCACTTTCTACTTTTTCATGTAATACTAGTTCATCGCCTTCTTTTAAATTTAATAACGGTATTTTTTGTACATCTTTTGAACCATTTGATGTATGATATGTGCTATCTAATAATATTCCTTTAACTACATCCTCCTCTTGATAATACATTTCAGAATTAGTTCCAATTTTTTCACAGTATTTTTTAAATGATTCATCACTTAATCCAACTAAATTTGTTATAATTCTGTAATTTTCATTTTCCTTTAATACTGCATATTTCATTGAATTTACTTCATCAAACCCTCCAGATTTAGCAAAATCCTTTGATTCTTGTTGTTTAGTTACATAAGTTGAAGTACGTACTTGTCTTCTAACTACACTATCCTTAACTTTAGGTAGTGAAATAATTTTATTTATCATATCATCACTTGGTTCATCAAGAATATTTAGATTAACCGTCATATCATATTTGCTCGTTTCCTCATCCTTAGACTCAGCAAAGTTTAATATAGACACAATGCTAATGTATCCCACTGTTAATGTGAAACACATTGAAATAGACAACACAGCAGTACGTAAACTTCTTCTATTAGCTGCAAATTGTACTTTTGCCAACTCACCTTCTATCCCAAATATTTTATTTATTATTGGGTAAGATTTTTGTTTTTTAAGTTTTATATTATTATTATTTTGACGTATTCCAACAATAGCTGATACTTTCGCTACTTTTCTTGCTGGAATATATGCCGATATTAAAACAGTAATCAACGATATAATAATGGCAAAAGCAACTACTACCCATGAGAATGTAATATCTATCTTTCTAAAATTCTCTGTGGCACTAAGAATTTCATTAACTTTAAAAACAACTATATGACTAAATAGATATCCTATCATAATCCCTATCGGTAATTGAATAAGCCATAATAAAAACCCTTCATAGAGTACAGAGTGCTTAATTTGTTTTGGGGTTGCACCTAAACTTTTTAATACTCCTAGCTGTTTAATCCTACTATTTGCGGATAAAGAAAATGAATTATATATAATTAGAATAAATGCTCCCATAACTAATAAAGTCATTATTATTACCATTGCTATTATTACAATTATTTGAGTACTTTCATTATTTTTATCACTAATTCCATATAAGCCTAATAAAGATGTATTATAAAGAACATTATATTTTCCATATTCATCTTGTTTCAGTCCCGTAGATTTAGCTATTTTAGGTAATGTATCATAAATTTTATGAGGTTTCTCAAATCTCATATAAACTGTAAGTTCATCTTTAGGCTTTATTTGTGAATGGCTTAAATATCCCATTGCAATATATCCAGGATATGCAGAACTCCCAGAAACATCTAGTTCTCCAACTATGGTATAATCCTTAGTTTCTATTTCCTTGAAAGTCTCACCTGATCGTTTATTATCTTGAGTTTTAATTTTTTTATTACCTAACATACGATTACCTGTTGGAATAGTCAATTTATCACCAATTTTGTACGAAGGATTATCCAAGAAAAATAATTTAGATACAACAATTTCTCCAGATTTTTGAGGAAGTCTACCTTTT
Source organism: Romboutsia lituseburensis (assembly GCF_024723825.1). Lineage (NCBI taxonomy): Bacteria > Bacillati > Bacillota > Clostridia > Peptostreptococcales > Peptostreptococcaceae > Romboutsia > Romboutsia lituseburensis. The sequence continues at coordinate 3,784,829 of NZ_JANQBQ010000001.1, read as the reverse complement.
GTAAGTGTGTTTTTTAAGCTCATGTCTGACCAAAAATTTTCATCTACATCTCTCATTAATAGATACGAACGTTTAGTATCAGAAAGCTTAGCAGTAATCCACTGACCTTTAATCATAGTAGCTTCAACTTCTGGATTTTCTGTTATATATTTTAATTTATCACCTGGTATAGATTCAAATAATTCACCATGCCAGTATCCTCCATTTTCAATTGCCTCACTTACTTTTGACTCCCATAAAGTATGTAAAAATATACATAGTGAACATAAAAGTGCTGAAGCAATTGTAATAGCAACGATTATAGAAATCGTATGTCGCTTATTTTTTTTCAAATGGTTATATGTATATTCATTCATTATGTTCATCATTTAATCACCTCATCTGACACAATTTCACCATCATCGATTCTAATCATCCTATCTGCTGATAATGCAATTTTTTCGTCATGAGTAATTATTAAAATAGTTTGATTGTACTCTTTATTTGAAATTTTTAACATCTCAAGAATACTTTCAGAGTTTTTCCTATCAAGGTTTCCAGTAGGTTCATCTGCTAATATAATAGATGGTCTATAAATTAATGAACGAGCTATAGCAACTCTTTGCTGCTGACCTCCTGAAAGCTGATTCGGTAGATGGTTAAGCCTTTCACTTAAACCAAGCATTTTTACAATCTTATCAAACTCTTCTTTTTTAGGCTTTCTGCCGTCTAAAAGCATTGGTAATAATATATTTTTTTCAACATTTAATGTAGGTATAAGATTGAAAAACTGATATATTAGACCTACTTTTCTTCTACGAAATAAAGCTAGTTCAGTTTCATTCATTGATGAAATATCAGTGTCCTCAATATATATTTTTCCACTTGTAGGTTTATCCACGCCTCCTAACATATGTAGTAGTGTAGATTTACCTGAACCACTTGCTCCAATTATTGAAACAAATTGTCCTTTGTTTATGCTCAAATTCAAATTATTAAGTGCAGTGACCTTCGTATCTCCCATTCCATAGGATTTTGTAAGATTTTCAGTTCTTAGTATTTCCAAGATATTCTCCCCTTTATTTATTAGTTCATATTTCAAAGAGTTTATGATTTTACTATGCATTTCTTTGATTAACTTCATTTTACTTTTTCTATCTTACATCTTAGTGACAGAGTTAATTAATTTCTATAAAACTTTATTATAAATTTTGCTCCTCCTGTTTCCTTGTTTAAAGCAATAATTTCACCATTTTGTTTCTTAATTATGGACATTGAAAGAGCAAGTCCAATTCCTACACTATTTTTAGATGAGTTAGCACCCTTATAAAACCTAGTAAATAAATGGGGAATATCCTTTTTATCAAATCCTTTGCCATTATCTTCAATTATTATTTGTGTGCATAAAGGATCTTGTTTGTAATCTATAGAGATTACTCCACAATCTGGTGTATGTTCGTAGCAATTTTTTACTATGTTAAGAATTGCTTCACTTGTCCAATGAAAATCACCATTAAAAAATATCTCACTATTGTCTTTAATAAAAAGTTGTTGTTTCTTTTTTTCTATCATTAAGCAGAGAGGTTCAACAGCTACACATATCAATTCATAGACATTAATAGGCTTATATTCTAATTGAATTGAATCTGCATCTATTTTTGAAAGTATCAACAATGATGATACTAAATAATTTAGACGCTCTATCTGTGCTGAAATACTTCCAATATATAAAGCTTCATCTCCTTCAATATTGCTAGATTCTAATAATTCAATCATCAATGACATAGAAGTAATTGGAGTTTTAAGTTGGTGGGAGATATCTGCAAGGTTATTGCATAGATTTTCTTTTTCTACTCTTTCTTTTTCTCTACTTTCTCTAAGCATCATAACAGTTTTATATAACTCATCTTCTAAAATTGAAAACTCATCTTCTTTGCTTTTAATCTGCATTGTATAATCGCCTTCGTTTATATCATAGAGATATTTTGCTAGACTATCTATGCGTTTTTTCTTTATGATATTTGAGGCTACTAGAGATACTGCAAAATAAGAAAAGATTGCTACAATTAATATTAAAATCACCTTTAGCACATTACTAAATCCTTGATTTGTGTTGAAAATAAAGTTGGAACTTTCTATGTAACCATATTGATTTAATATTTTCTTCCCACTATTTATATCTGTTTCATTTTTATTTTTTAGTGCTGATACTAAATCTTGTTCAATATCCTCATTAGCATTCGTGCCAACTGCTATAAGTTGTGCCGCTTTTTCATAGAACATGTTCTCTGATTGCTTGTAAATAAAAGCACCACATATAACACAAACAATTGTTATATATATAAAGCTTGTAGCTAACCATATACTCATACCTTTTTTATTCATATAAAATTTAATCCTCCAACCTATAGCCTATGCCTCTTACAGTTTTAATAAAAGATGCATCTTCTAACTTTTCTCTAAGACGCTTTATTGCTACTGATAATGTGTTGTTATTTACAAATTCTCCATTAACATCCCATAAATTTTCCAACAATATAGATCTTGTTAAAGTTCGATTTTTATTTTCTAATAATTGTAATAATAAGTTATACTCACCAAGTGTTAATTCTACCTCTTGATTGTTTTTATACACTCTTGATTGAGATTTTATTACTTTAATGTTTTTGCAACATAAAATATCTTCTTGGATTTGCTGTTTTACTGTTCTACGTAACACTGCACTAATACGAGATTGTAAAACACTTAATTTAAAGGGTTTTGTAATATAGTCATCTCCCCCCATATCTAATCCTTTTATCATATTGCTGTCTTCATCATTGATAGTAAGAAAAATAATAGGGATATCTTTAATTTCTTTTACATAACGACAAAACTCAAATCCTGATCCATCAGGTAGATTTAAGTCTAGCAATATTAAATCTATATCTGTTTTAAAAAGTTCTTTTCCTCTTTTTAAATTTTCACCATGAATAACGTTATAGTTGCTTTTCGATAAAAATGATTTAACTCCAAAAGCAATTGTATCATCATCTTCAATTATCAAAATATTAAACATCTATCTATCTCCTTTTTTATATACTAAGTTCAACTGGCAATTATTATAATATATTATTTTATTTAAAATTAATGTCGAAATTTGTATTATGTCCGTTTTTAGTATTTTATTTAGTACTAATCCGTTTAGCTCATAGCGCTAACAACTTCGTACGTTACATAAAAAAATGGGTATAGGTTGTAATTTAAATAACTACACACCTTACCCATTTTCTTTTATGCTTATTCCTATATACTATCTTGTCTAATATTTTCTATTATACTTTCTTTGTTTAACTTTTTCATAGGTATATACGATGCAATAAATGTAACAGTAAATATGCCTAAAACACTTACTAAAACTGACTTCCATGGAAGTATCATTCCTAATTCTACAACATTTCCAATAGTTTTATTCATAATTACATCTATTCCAATTGCTATAGGAACTCCATACATTAATGCTAAAACGCCATACAGCAAACTTTCAAAATATATTATTCTATTAAATCCATTAGGCGTTGTACCTATAGATTTAATTATTGCAAATTCTCTTTTTCTTAGATTTATATTTGTACTTATTGTATTTACTATATTTATCACACTTACTAAAGATATAATAAATATAAATCCATATACGAATATTTTTACTACACTAATAGATGTTTCAATTTTTAATGCCTCTTCCACTTCATCACGTACATCATATCCATATTTTTTGCCTATATCACTTACTGCTTTTCTTGTATTTTCTTTTTTATCAGAGTATATGTATATATTTGAATCACTTATTTCATAGCCTAATTTTTTACCTACCTCATTATAAGTTATAAAATCTATTCCCATATAGCTAGAACCACTACTTCCTATAAGTGAATCTTCAGTAGTAGCTAAAACTTTTAATTTTATAGGCTCTGTTATTTCTTTATCATTTTTATCAAAATATCTCTTATATGCATCTATTGTATCTCCAACTTTATAATTAGTTAATGAAATATCATAAGCTTTGCCCGGTTCTATATATAAGCTTTTATTTCTAATTATTATTCCATTTTCTTTTATAGCTGTTTCTTTATCAAAATTGCCATCTTTTAATTTTAGGGTGTTTATATCTTTATCTGATATAAATTGGAAAGTATTTCGTTCCATATTAAAGTCATATACAATTTGATTATTTTTACTTTTTGTAGAAAAAAAGTCATCTATAACCTTTTTATATTTTTTATTTATATCATTTTCATTAACATTTATACCTACCCAATAGTCATTAGTAACAATAGTTCTCTTTATTCCATTTATTTTATTTAGTTCTTCTATTATATTATTATTTTCTTTTAGACCACTTTTCCAAACTCTTATATCATAAGTCATCCTACCCGTATTTAATTCACTGGCTTTTTCAAATAAAGCTAAAAATCCACTAAATGATATAAATATAACTACACTAATTATTAAAGAGAATAAAGTTATTCTAAATTTTTTCTTGTTTCTTCTTAAATTTTTATATGCAAGAACACCTTCTGTTTTAAATAATAACTTAACTAGTTTAGAGTTTTTTACTTTTCCTAATTTTAGATTACTACTATTTCTTATACATTCAAGTGGTGATGTTTTAGCTGATTTAATAGCTGGAAATATTGCTGATATAAATATTGTAACTAGCACAATTATTGTACTTAAAACTATTACATACGGATTATAAACTAATCTTAAATTAAGGTCTCCAATTTGTGAATTATTAAATGATACTTGTATTAATTTTAATACTAAATCAATAGCAAAAGTGCCTATGATTAGCCCCACTGGTATTCCTATCAAACTCACTATAATAGCTTCTATAAATACTAATTTCATGACTTGATTTTTAGTAGCACCTATAGAATTTAATACTCCAAATTGTTTTCTTCTTTCACTTGTTGATATACTAAATGAATTATATACTGTAGCCATTGTGCATATTACAACTAATGCTATTACAATAAATATTGCTATACTTATTGTTTTATCAATATTTGCATAAGCACTTGCACCTTTTAATCTTAGTAACGGTTCATTAAATGATAGATTTTTATAATGTACACCATTATGATTTTTCTCTTCATCTAAATTACTACTGTCAAATTCCTCCTCTTTTAGTCCTAAGTTCTTTGCTATAGATTCTGATATTTTATAAATTTCTTTTGGCTTATTGGATGATACACCTATTTTTAATCTATCATTTTTAGATTTACTGTTTAAATCTAAGTATGTAATTGCACTTACAACATCATTACCTATATCCCATCTAGATTTATTCATAATACCAACTATTTTAAAATCTTTGCTCTTTTTATTAACTATAGTTTCATGATCCCATACTATTGGATCATATAGATTCTTTCCATCTGCAGATAGCCTTTTTCCAATATCTAGTGTTATATTATCTCCTACTTTTTTATTAATTAAAGGAATAGCACTTTCACTTATCACTATTTCCTTATTATTTGTTGGAAATCTACCTTCTTTTAGTTTTGCTTCATAGCTTTCAAAAGCAGTCTTGTCATATTCTTTTACTTCAACTAAGTTTTTCTTTTTATTATTTAATTTTGAATATCCTAAATTACTAGTTACAAAGCTTTTAGATAAACCTACACTATTTATTATAATATCTACATTATCTTTTTTCATATTATGAAACATAGCATGATAATCTCCCATATCAGCTATTGCTTCCCTAGTCTGATAATCTATAACACTTTCAACCATATTACCTATCCCACAAATCAAAGATGTAGATAATATTATTCCTATTATTGTAACTATTGTTCTTTTCTTATTTTGTTTTAAATATCTTAAAGTTAAGCTGTAATATAAGTTCATCTATATCACCTCATTAGCTGTAATCATTCCATCTTCTATGGATATCACTCTATCTGCTTGTAAGGCAATATTGTTATCATGAGTTATCATTATTAAAGTTTGATTGTATTTTTTTACTGATAACTTTAAAAGCTCAATCACTTCCTTAGAGTTTTTGCTATCTAAATTTCCTGTTGGTTCATCTGCTAGAACTATTGCTGGTCTATTTATAAGCGATCTACCTATAGAAGTTCTTTGTTGTTGTCCTCCACTTAATTCATTTGGAAGGTGATTTTCTCTTTCTTTCAATCCTAAAGTTTTTAATAAATCATTTAAATACGCTTTTTCTATTTTTCTATTGTCAAGTTCTGCTGGTAATAATATATTTTCCTTTACACTAAGTACTGGTATCAAATTATAAAATTGATATATAATTCCTATATTTCTTCTTCTAAATATAGATAAGTCTTTTTCTTTTAAGTTATATATATCTACATCATTTATAAATACATTTCCACTCGTTGGTTTATCAACTCCACCTAATAAATGAAGTAGCGTACTTTTACCACTTCCACTAGGTCCTACTATTGCAACAAATTCCCCTTTATTTATTGATAAATTAATATTTTTTAAGGCATCTACTTTTGCTTCTCCCGTGCCATAACTCTTTGTTAAATTTTCAACTTTTAAAATTTCCATATAACCTTTACTCCTCATTTTGTAAATTTCACCTTATTTAGTTCATCATATTTATGCTACTTTTAATTTCTTAACTTAATTTTAAAGATATAAAATTACTTTAAAGTGAATTAAATATTACAAATTAGTCACTTAGATTTTATGGAATATTATATTAAACTGAGTTCCTTTGTTTTTTTCACTTTTGACATAAATATCACCCTTTTGTCCTTCAATTATAGACTTTGCCATAGCTAGTCCAATACCTACGCTATCTTCTTTTGAACTACTTTTTCCTTTATAAAATCTTTTAAATATATGAGGTAAATCCTTTTTATCTATACCTTCTCCACTATCTTTTATTACAATTTCTGTGTATAAAGAATTTTCTTCATAGCTAATATCTAAACTTCCATTAGAAAAAGTATGTTCTACACAATTTTTAATTATATTGACTAAAGCTTCTATAGACCAATTCATGTCTCCTAAAAATATAGCTTCACTATCACCATTTATACTGACATCTATATTTTTAAGTTCTATTGGAACTAAACTTGGTTGAATAGACATTTTTATAAGTTCTAAAACATTTACTTTCTCATTTTTAAAATTTATTACTTTAGCTTCTACTTTTGAAAGCTTTAGCATGCTCTTTATCAACCATTCCATTCTATTTAATTGAGATTTTATCTTTTCTAAAAACTCTATTTTGGTTTCTTTTGCTATATCATCATACATTAAATCATTAAGTATCATAAGTGATGTCATAGGCGTTTTTAACTGATGTGAAATATCAGAGATAGTGTCATTTAAAAATATCTTTTCTTTACTTAAAAGTTCTACTTTTTCTTTAAGTATATTAGTCATTTTCAAAAGTTCCGTTTTAAGAAGTCCGATTTGACCTTCCTGATTTTTATTTTTCATTTCAAATTTTTTGCCCTCTGAACTATAATATACATATTCAGTCATGTCTTTTATATCACTGTATATAATCTTAAAATAGTGCATAACTAACATTAAAATAAAAATAAATAGCACAAATATAGATAATAAATTTATACTAAATACTTTCTTTATACTATCTCTTATAATTGGCTCATTATTTAATCTTATATTTTTATCATAGCTATATTTTTTTAGTATTTCTTTACCTAAACTTATATCATCTTTTGATTTCCCTTGAGTTACAATGCCTACTATATTACTTTCTAAGTTGGGATGCTTTGAAAGTATAGATCCTATTATAGCTTGATTATTTTCTACTACCTTATTTTTTATTATGTTTACACTTATAAAGCTAACTCCTACACAAAGCATTACAGTAATCATAAATAATATAGTGTAATCTTTTATAAAACTTTTTATTTCAGCATTAGATAGAAACACTATTTTCACTTCCGTTCCACTTATATCCTAATCCCCTTACTGTAAGTATGTATTTTGGGTGGCTTGAATCATCTTCTATTTTTTCTCTAAGCCTTTTTATATAAACTGTAAGGGTATTATCATTTACAAAATCACAAGTAACGTCCCATAATTTTTCTAGTATTTTAGTTCTACTTAATACCACATTATTATTTTTAATTAATATTAATAATAGCTTGTACTCAACAGATGTTAACAAAATTTCCTCTTCACCTTTGTAAACTCTAGCTTCTAAAGTATTTATAGTTAAGTCTTTAAATTTAATTACTTTTTTATTTTCATTACTACTGCCTTTTCTTCTAAGTACTGCATTTATTCTAGAGATAAGTTCTCTAACTCTAAAAGGTTTGGTTATATAATCATCTCCTCCAATATCTAGCCCCATAACTACATTCACTTCTTCATCACAAGCACTTAAAAATATTATAGGAGTGTCTTGAACTTCTCTAATTTCTCTACAAAAATCATAACCATTTCCATCTGGTAACATTACATCTAAAAGAATTATATTATACTTTTTATCCTTAATACTGTTTCTGCTTTTCTCTAAATCATTGCATATATCAATGTTAAATCCTTCTTTCTCTAGTGCATACTTTACTGCAAAAGATATTGCACTATCATCTTCTATCATAAGTACATTTATCATTTTCTCACCCAATTTCATATTTATTTTAATCAACTAATGAAGTCATTATATCTATAAAATAGTAGCTCCCACTCAGTTACTTAATCTCAGCTATATTTTTATACAACTATTATCATATATTATTTCATTTAAAATTAATGTCGAAGTTTGTATTATATTTGTTTTTAGTGATGTATCACTATAATATGTCGATTTAAATTATAATAAATAAAAAAGATTCTTTCCACCAAATATCATTTTAGAAAAATTACAACAGCCAATTAATGTACCATAAACTAAAAGGAGATATGAATGGAAATTCGTATAAATAAGAATTTATAGGATAGGTTTTTTGTTATCTTAGTGCTCACAAAACCATCTGTTTTAGAGGACATACATTAAATTAGATTTTCTGATATAATCAAATTAACAACTATTTATATATTATAAATACTTTAAGGGGGAGAGATAGTATGAGAAAGTGTTTAAGATGTGATGAAGTTATGGTTGAAGATTATATGTTAAAGACTGAAAATTTTACAGCATACGCATCAGTAGTGCTTGGAAAAGGAAGTGGAGTTTTTTCAGATACAAAGGGTAAGGTAAAGGCTAGTGTTTGTCCAAATTGTGGCGAGATTTCAATATTTTTTGATAAATTAGAAAAAGTTAAGTAATGAATAATTTTAATAAAATATGAATAATAGAAAATAGATAAATTCCAATTTAACGAATAAAATTGATGAACAATCTATGCTAAATTAAATAAAAAATACAAGTGTCTTTACTTTATAAATTTAGACACTTATGTTTTTTACACCCTATATTATTAAATACTAATTTTTTCATCTTTTTTAGCTTTATATTCTTTAATCATTTTAATTGCTGGTATAGTCGTGCAAACTATCCCCATTATTGCAAATAAAATAATACTTATAATTTCATTATTAATTTTTGATACTAAAAAAACGTTCACTGATATTCCCAATAAATTACTTGTCATATGTACTATAATACATGCAAAAATAGATTCATAATGTAGATATACTATTGCAAGTAATATTGCTGATATAAATGCATATGTACCTTGAACTATATTTCCATGCACTTTAGTTAAATATTTATTATATATTTATTGGCCTAGTTATATTATATATATTTCCACTTTTCTGTATTTTGATTCTATTTCATTTAATATATAATCTTTATTTAATGTTATTTTTTATTTGTCAAAGTCAACACTGATTCTTTGTTCAATTTTCTATACAAACTTCAATTTACTAAAGTTTTATCTGTTACATTAATAATTTATATAATAAAAATTTATAGCATATAAAAATAAACTACTCAAATATTTTGAGCAGCCTATTTAAAATTTATATAAAATTATATTTCACTTAAATTCTCTAGTTCATCTAAATTATTACCAGTTATAACTAACACATCTTCCGGACGTATTACAGTTGACCCATTTGGTATTATTATATTTCCATTTCTTTTTATCATTACTATAAGAATATCTTTTGATATATCTATATTTTTTATAGACTTATTTGTTATCTTACTATCTAAGGGTATTGAAATTTCCATTAACTTTGTACTCTTTCCTTCTTGATATTTATTGACCTTATGATCAAAATAATTATCTAAAATATCAAAATTATTTCCAGTTATAACAAGAACATCCCCTAGTAACATTACAGTTGAACCATTTGGTACTAGTACATCTCCATTTCTTTTTATCATTACTATAAGGATATCTTCTGGTATATCAGCATCCATTATAGATTTATTTACTAGACGACAATCTTCAGTAACTGAAACTTCTATTAACTTTGTACTCTTATCTTCTGTATAGTCATTAAATGTTTTTAATATTGATGAGTTATCATCAATTAAATCTAACTTTCTTGCCATCATTGGTAAAAGTGTTCCTTGCACTGATACTGAGAATAATGCTATAAAGAATATTATATGGAATATATCATTTTCTATTGGTACTCCATAAGTTACCGCGAATATAGCAAATACTATAGATGCAGCTCCTCTTAATCCTACCCAAGATATAAATATCTGTTGCTTTACTGGTATTTTAAACCAACTTAATATACTAAATGTAGCAATAGGCCTTGCTATTACTATCATAAATATTGATATAAGTGTACTTTTTATCATTACTCCAGGTATTTGAGATGGGAATGCTAATAATCCTAATAAGAAGAATAACATTATTTGCATTATCCATGATATACCATCAAAGAACTGGAATATACTTTTCTTATGAGGTATTTTACTATTTCCTATTATTATACCAGCCATATAAACACTTAAGTATCCATTTCCTCCTAAGTATTCACTTAAAGAGTATGAAAGTATAGCAATAGCCGTCACAAAAATCGGGTAAAATCCTTCGATTTCAAAGTTTAAATTTCTTAGTAAATATACAGTTAATTTTGCTAATATAACTGCACTAAGTATACCTACTACTACTTGAGTTAATAACATTGGTAGTATACTACTAGAATCAATATTTCCCATAAGACCTAGGATTATTATTGTCATCATATATGCAAAAGGGTCATTACTCCCACTTTCTATTTCTAATATTGATGCAATAGATCCTTTTAGATTTAATTTCTGAGAACGCAGTATTGCGAAAACTGATGCAGCATCTGTTGATGCTACTATAGACCCGATAAGTAATCCTTCTAAAACACTCGTATTAAAAACTAATATACAAAATAACCCAGTTAATCCTGCTGTTATAACTACACCTACTGTAGATAATAGTATAGATGATATAGCTACTGGTTTTGCCATATTCCAGTTAGTACCATACCCCCCATAAAACATTATAAATACTAAACCAATAGAACATAACTGTTTCGTAAGTTCATAGTTATCAAAATATATTCCTACAACTCCATCAGAACCAAATAGCATTCCTAGTATTATGAATACTAGCAATATTGGAACACCAAATTTGTAGAATATTTTGCTTGAGGTTATACAAACCAATAATACTAAAGCACTAATTATCATTAAGTTTATCATAAAATACCCCCCTTCTTTAAATGCATAATTTAATCGCCCTAAATTCATTATACATCATTTTCAGAATTTTTCATACAATTTGGTGCAAATCAGATAAAAAATATTTAGAATTCAAACATAATCAGTTATAATATTCTTCGTTTTTACCATTCTTATCACTCCTAATTATTATTTACAAATATTTTATATTTAAATTTATAAACATTTATGCTAATAAGATATTTACAAATTTAAATATAAAAAGCCATACTAAAAATGACTACTTGCTTCATTTTTAGTATAGCTTTTATTAATTCTCAAATACTGTATTTTCAGTTTTCCATTGTAATAATTTTATATATAACCAAAGTCCGTATATTCCAAAAGTTATTATTGTTAATACCCACCATTTAATATAGTTCATAAATAAACTAGAACCGCTACCTATAAAGTTTAATCTTCTTCCTTCTATTACGGTATTTTCAGCTTCCCATCTATATTTTATACACATAGCCCATGGTGTAGCTATTCCTAGTGTAACAAATGTTATTAACCATGCTAATATATTTACTCCTATAAGTCCTAATAAATTACCTTCAAATCTTGATTTCATTTTACTTCCCTCCTTGTGTTGTTTATGTTGTTATTATACGGCAAAAACTTTTTTAAGTATATAAACTACAACTTAACTTAATCTTAAATAATCCTTAACAAATAAATTTTAGCTTAAATTAAATTATCCTAAATTTATTTAAGGTTTATTTAAGCTTTATATAAGATTAGTTTAAATATTTAATTTTTTAAGGACTGTATAATAGGTTAGTAAACAAATCGAAGAGGAGATGATTATTTGGAAAATTTAAATTCTATAAAAAAAGGGTTAAATGGTACACGAATAAAAATTACATGGTAAAAAAGGTAAAGGTTATAAAAACTTCTTCTATATATTTTATCCAACCCATATTTATATATTATATATACTAGGTTGGTACCTATCAAAATAATTTAATATAAACCAAAAGAGTGTAAGTGAATTTGTATAAAACAAATTTATTTACACTCTTTTTATCTTAGTATCATAATTTTATACCGTATATTATCATAATGATGTTATTAAAATTTTAATGACATGTAGATTTTTCTTTTTTAGATTCTTCTTGTCTATTTTGAGTTTCTAGGTTCTTTAATTTAATATTCTCTAAAGAACTATTTCCCTGTTGATAACTTGAACATGCTTCAATAAAATGATTAGCCTTACTATCATCACGTATATACATTGTTATGCTAGTTAAACTCAATTGATACAAAGATATTGTATATAATAAAGCTGAGTAAATTCTTCCAACCTCTATACTAGATTTATTAGAATATGCATCTGATATTTTTTTAGCGCGTGTACTTAATATGGACTCACAAAACTTTATATCCCGATTAAGTTCATATACGTCAAGAGTGTCATCTCCAGTTATTTGTTTAATAATTATATACATCCTATTGCTAACCATTTCAATATCTTTAATGGAGTCTTTAAGGCTAATAGTATTTGCAAAAGATACATTTGTGAAAATTAATAAAAAAACAAGAGTTGACACAAAAACTTTTTTCATTTTTACCTCCTCTAAATATATTATTATTATTAAATTTAGTATCTACTTAATAATTGCTATTATTCTTTATAAGTATATTTTTCAAAAATATAAATAACCTTATTTAATAATTATTATATAATTGACTACTAATAACACTAATAGTAAAATATATAAAGGGTTTTATAATAATTAACAGTAATTTATCTATGTAAAAATCATAGTACATATAAATATAATAACTTCTAGGAGAACATAATGAATATTTTTTTAATCGTATTAGGAATAGTAATAATTAAATCTATTGGATATTTTAAAAATAAAGTTACTAATGATAAAAATAGCAATGTATTTATAAATTATCTAAAAAGTGATTTTGCCATTGATATTGTGACAAAATGTGGATTATGGTTTATTATTTCAGGCATTTTAAATATTATGGTAGCCAACTCTATGTTTAAATTATATGGATTTATTTTATCTGTAGGTGTTCCATTAATATTTGCATTAAAGTTTTTAAATGGTTTTTTAAAGTATAGAAATGCATAAAAATTAAATTTACCTAAGACACTACATTGGTTATATGCTTAATTAACAACGTTTATAAAAAAAATATAGGAGTATAAGTAAGTTTACTTATACTCCTATATTTTTAAGTAATGTACGAATCAAATGTTTTATTCTACTTATTTAATTAATTTAAAGAACTTTCTTTGTAGACAAGTCGTTATTATATATTTTATCCTTAAAATCAAAGTTATAAAGTGATTTCTATTTCAGTTCCTTTTGAAAGTTCACTTCTTATTTGTATATCTCCACCATGTGCTACTATTATTTCTTTTGCTATTGCCATCCCAAGACCTGATCCTTTATGAGCCTCTCCAGTATTTGTTCCTCTATAATATCTTTCAAAGATATATTTTAACTCATCTTCATTTATACCTTTTCCATTGTCTTTTATTATTATATGTGCTTTTTCATCTTCAAAAACTTTAACACTTATACTTATATCTTCATTATTATGTACAAGTGCATTGTATATAAGGTTATTTATAACTCTTTTAATTAATGTCTTATCTAAATTTTTCTTTATTACTTTTTCACTATCTATAAATTCTATATCTCTGTCAGAATATCTATGATCATTAAATATATCTATTACAGAATTTTTCACTAAACTATTTAAATTTACTTCTTCTTTATTTATTATAGAATTACTGTTTTTCAACTTCATAGTTAAGTTTAAATCATCTACTAATTCTTTAATATAGTCAGCTTTTGAATTTATTATATTTGCAAACTCTGATATTTCCTCACTTGTAAAATCATAGTCCTCGCTCAATACTTCAGCATATCCTTTTATTGATGATAAAGGTGTCTTTATATCATGAGAAATATTTGCAATCCAATCTTCTCTCATTTTTTCTATTTTTACTCTTTCTATTTCATTAGATTTAAGTGTATCTGATAAACTATTTAATTTTCCAAATACTTTGCTGTATACTCCTTTTTCTTTGTAATACACATCATAATTTCCATCAGCTAAATCATCTACACCCGTTATAATTTTTTTAACTGGTCTTGTAAGTCCTTTACTAAATATGTATCCAAATACAGCAGCAATTAAAAAATCTATAATTATTATTACATAAATAGCTTTTCTTATGTATCTTATTAGCGTATCATTTTCCATTATAAATGTATATTTAGTAATATATCTCATAGGAAAACCAATTAAATATGTATAACTTTCATTTTTTAATTTTTTTTGTCCGGCTAATATATCAGAATGTCCACCAAATCCATGGCTATACTTGTATCCATTTATAAGTTCGATTGGAGTATGCTTCTCATTAACATCACTAGGTTTTTTATAGCTATAAACTTCCTTTGAGTCTTTATCTAATATTTGTACCCACAAGTTATTTTTATCTAATGATTTTTTGCCTTCTTCATTTATAATTAGTTTATCATTTTCATCTATTTGTATATAATTTTGAAAATTTCTTGTGTAATAACCAACACCATTATGCCAATCATGTCCATTTTTATCTTGACTTGCACTGTAAAATGTTAAAGACATCAATGCAATTATATTAAGTATTACTACAAATATAGCTACAAAAGCTATACTTAATACATACCTTAAAGTTAATTTCCATTTCATATTCATATCTAATTTTCCTTATCTACAAGTTTGTATCCTAATCCTTTTACATTTACAATATATCTTGGCTTTGAAGGGTTCTCTTCTATTTTTTCTCTAAGCCTTCTTATGTGTACCATTATAGTATTATCAAATCCAAAAAAGTCTTCTCCCCAAACTTCATCACAGAATTTTTCTTTACTTATTATTTGATTTTTATGTTTCATCATATATAAAAACATTTTATATTCCTTTGGTTTTAAGTCTATAACTTCTCCATTTTTCTTAACTTCAATTTTATCTTCATCGATTTCAAACGGTCCAAATGATAATTTTTTCTCTTTTATTTCTTCAACCTCTTTTGACATTTCGCTTATCATAAAGTTTCTTTTTAACTGAATTTTAACTCTAAGAGCTACTTCTTTTAAGCTAAATGGCTTTGTTATATAATCGTCAGCTCCTATTGCAAGCCCCATAACTCTGTCTAGTTCTTCACCTTTTGCTGATAAAAATAATACTGGTATATTAGATGTTTTTCTTATATGTTTACATATATCATATCCTTCCATATCAGGAAGCATAACATCTAATATTGCTAAGTCTGGGCTATTTTGTTCAAATTTTTCGATTGCATATTTTCCAGTTTGTGCTTCATATATATTTTCAAATCCTTCTTTTTTAAGTGCTATTTTTAATAAGTTTAATATTTCAGATTCATCATCTACTATAAGTATTTTACTATCCTTTATGTTTATATTCATATTACCCTCCTGATGTTTATTTATATCTTAGTATACCAAAAATAGCTACTCCAAAATGCATAATTTTAACAATTAATATATTTCAAAATAGCTTAATTTTGTATTTTATATTATCTTTCTTTTAAGAAAGTATTTCTAGTTAAATTATATAATACACCTGTTCCAGCCGTTGCTATTACTGCAAATACTATCCATGCAATTATAGATGCATCATATCTTATAAGTTGCCCACTATACATTCCCCATAGTGGTGAATTTGTAAATATTTTAGCATTAGGAACCCATCCTGATAATATATAAGGTATCCCCATTATTAAACCACCAAATACAAAAGGTACAAATGCATTTTTACTTATTGATGATAAAAATAATCCTAGTGCTGCAAATATAAATGAACCAATTATTACAGTTATTGCTGTTATTAATATCATCTGAAGTACTGTTATATTTGAACCACTATTTCCAAAATACCATAATTTTTTAAGTGGTAAATTTAATCCTTCTACGTTATGTTTACTAGTTACTTTTATTATCATTACTACATATATAGATAAATTAACTATACTTGCAGATATTCCGTTAGCTATAAACTTCGATATTACTAATTGTTTTTTACCATTTTTGCTAGCTTTTATAAGAGAATCCATACCTGAGTTATACTCTAGTACAAAGCTTCCAGCAAACATAGAAAACATTGCAAGTCCCATTATTGGGGCAATTCCATAATACTTAGAAAATACATCAGCATAAGCATCAGTAACACCTGTTGAAGTATATACTGCTACATATCCTAAAAATAATCCTAATGCCCAAAGTACAAATACTCCTGGCTTAAAGCTTTTTTTAATTTCCCATTTTATAACTGAAAACATAATTATACCTCCCTTGCATCTTCTAGTTCGAAGTAGAACATATATACATCTTCAAATCTAGGATTAGTAGCTTCGATATTTTCATAACTTGGCTTAGTTTCACTTATAAATCTTACACTTGTATCTTCTATTCCACGATTTATACTAACTACCTTATAGTTTCTTTGTATTTCATTTATAACACTTTCATCAGTTGTTGTTACTGTGTATACTTTACCATTCATATCTTCAAGTATTTCTTTATGAGTACCTTGAAGTAATACCTTTCCATCTTTTATCATTATAGTTTTTTTTGCTACACTTTCTATATCAGATATTATATGAGTTGAAAGTATAACTATAGTTTCTCTACCTATTTGAGATAAAAGATTTCTAAATCTAGTTCTTTCTTGTGGATCAAGACCTGCCGTAGGTTCATCTAGTATTAGTATTTTAGGATTGTTTAAAAGAGCTTGAGCTATCCCTACTCTTCTTTTCATACCTCCTGAAAATTTAGATACTAACTTATTTGAAACTTGTGATAATCCTACTAATTCTAATAACTCGTCAACTCTTTTTTTACTTTCTTTTTTATCCATTCCTTTTAAAGCAGCCATATACATTAAAAACTCTTTAGCTTTGAAGTTTTTATATGCATCAAAGTCTTGTGGTAAGTATCCAACTACTTCTCTATATTGTTCATCTAAACTTTCAACATCTTTATTGTTATATAATATCTTTCCAGATGTTGGGCTTGTTATAGTAGCCATTTGTTTCATTAAAGTAGATTTCCCAGCACCATTTGGTCCTAAAAGTCCATAAACACCACTTTCTAAAGTTAAATTTATATTTTCATTAGCATTTTTATGCTTATATGTTTTAGTTACATTTTTTAATTCTAATACGTTCATTATTACTTCCTCCTATTATTTTTATATAAATTAAATTTCGCTAATTTAAATCAATATTTTTCAACTAAGTGTATATATTGATGATCTACTTAGTTAAAACTTTTTTAATACAATAAATATTTCCAAGTACTAAAGCTGTGGCTATCAAACTATATATACTTACACATAAATTTGATAAGTCTAGTGATTTTGATAAAATACTTATATTTCCATTGTAAAATCCGCTTATTTTACTCATTCCCATCATAACATCTACATAGTTTCCTATCACTAATAACTGTAAAACTTTTGCTGGTAAAAACTTGAACATAATTAATATTTTTGCTAATGCTATAAATCCAACTGATAATCCAATTGATTTTACTGAGTTATCGCTTATAAATGAGCTAAACAAAGTAGCTAGAGATATTCCCATTAGCATAAGTAATGATGTTAACATTTGACCTATAACATATTGATTTATTGTTAATGGCTTTATTAATAGTGCTATATCAGATATTCTATATGCTTGTAAGCTTCCATTAAGTGGATTACCATATTGAATATAAGTTATTATACTTGTACCTAATATATACACTGCGTATAATATTACAGGTAAAAATATTGCTATTAATAATTTTAAATTTAATGCTTTATTCTTATTTTTTGATGATAACATTATAGGTGCTACATTTGATATTTGCTCGTCTACATATAAATTAGAACAAATCATAACTAAAATTATTATCATAATCATTATTGATAGACCAAAGTCAACTCTATAAGAAAATACTTTATAAAAATCTACATTTTCATATTTACTACCATCATCTAGTTTTATTTTTTCATTAGACATTTTGCTTAACGCCTTTGTTTGTCCATCAGATGGTATAGACTTAAGACTTGCATTAATTTGTGCAACCTTATTTTGTAGCTTTTCATTAGCTATAACCTCTTTATCTCTTTTATCTACAAAGTACTCATTTTTACTTTCATCAAAATATTCATTTTGTGTTTCTAGCATTGGTTTCATAAAGCTTATTTGTAAAAACATAACTGCTAATAATACTAATGCTATAATACTTGTTTTTTCTTTTATAATTTTTTTAAATTCCCATCTAAGCATTTTATTTCTCCTTTCGCTTTATCATGAGTTAAGTATATAATCTCAAGTTTAACTGTTTATAAACTTAACCTTAAATAAACCTTAAATATCTTTTATTAATTGTTAATAATTAAATTAAACATAAATAATTTTTTTTATGAATAGAATTGCTAAAAAGATATATTAGTACTACAATTATAAAAAAGTATAATATGAGGGTGATAACTATGAGGGATGTTGTAAAGAAGTACTATAATGAAAACGTTTTATTAGAATTAAACAGACTTTCAAATCCATATAACAATATTGAATTTCAAACTACATTACATATGATTGATAAATATTTTAAAAATACTGGAAAGGCCTTAGATTTAGGGTGCGGGCCTGGTAAATATTCAATAGAATTATTAAAAAAAGGATATGATGTAACATTATATGATCTTTCAACCGAAGAATTAAAACTTGCTAAAAGTAATATTGAAGAACTTAATATGAAAGCTGATGAATATATATGTGGTGATTGTACAGATTTAAGCATGTTTGATGATAATTCATTTGATGTAGTTTTGCTAATGGGACCAATGTATCATATAACTGATGATGCATTAAGGTTAGATGTACTAAAAAATGTAAA
The DNA here is from genome assembly GCF_024723825.1 of Romboutsia lituseburensis. Lineage (NCBI taxonomy): Bacteria > Bacillati > Bacillota > Clostridia > Peptostreptococcales > Peptostreptococcaceae > Romboutsia > Romboutsia lituseburensis. The sequence continues at coordinate 3,765,242 of NZ_JANQBQ010000001.1, read as the reverse complement.
AAGGATTTTAAAAGATAACGGATTTGCTATGATTGCATATTTAAATGGACTTGGTATTATTAAATCTTCTATACATGAGTGTAGTTTTGAATATGCTAATATAGAGAATTTCTCAAAATTGTTAGTTGATAATGCTTGGAGTAAAGATGAATCTTTCACAGAAACCTATGTTGCTACACCATTTGGAGCTAAAAAGGAAATTGAGAGATGCAATCTTGAAATAATAACGTATTTCGGAGCGGAGGGATTTGCATCTGGAATTCATAGTGATGTTATAAAAATGCATAATGAAGACAAAAAATGCTACAATAATTTAGTTGAATTATGCAAACACACCTGTGAACTAGATGAATATAGAAATTCCACAGAACACATTCACTTTATAGTTAGATAATTTTATATATTGTAAAAAAGGTAGCAATAATTCACTCATTTATTGCTACCTTTTTTGTAATTTAATCTCTAGCTATATCTATTCCACCAAGAAGTATGTGCGCCACTCCTAATCCAACTAAAAATGTGCCAACTAAACTAGCATAATCATTTCTTGCACATAAATTACATTTACTTTGTTTAGAATCTAAAACTAGACCTGTTGTAGTTACTATAGTTCCTAATGCTACTGGTATTAGTCCTTTTCTCATTATAAATGTCTCCTTTTATATGATTGTCTAAATTAATTAATATACTTTATATATATTTTTTACAAAATGTATAGTTTTATAGTTAGCAATTAATATTAATTTAAGTATTATAAGGTAATAATATAAATACTTTTTACTTATAATAAATCTATCCAATAAAAGTTTATATTTTAATGATATAATTGTATTTATAATTTTAAAAATAAGGAGATTAAGTAATGAATTTAACTATAGATAAAGAAGAAATTAATGATTATAGTGAAGTTGAAAAAGTTGTTGAAGAAGCATTTAAAAATGCTGAGCACACAGACCATAGCGAACATATATTAGTAAATAGATTAAGAAAAGTTAAAGAATTTATACCAGAGCTTTCTTTAGTTGCTAAAGATGATGACAAAATAGTTGGTCATATAATGCTTACTAAAATAAATATAAAAAGTGAAAATACACAAACTGAATCTTTAGCATTGGCTCCAGTATCAGTGCTTCCTGAGTACCAAGATAAAGGTATTGGAAGTAAACTTATAAATGAAAGTTTAAAAATAGCTAAAAAGCTAGGCTTTAAATCTGTAATAGTATTAGGTCATGATAAATATTATCCTAAGTTTGGATTTGAAAGAGCTAGTAAATATAGTATATCTGCACCATTTGATGTTCCAGACAGTGCATTTATGGCATTAGAACTTGTTGAAAATGCTTTAGATGATGTTAACGGAGTTGTTATTTATTCAGATTCATTTTTAGGATAAAAAAAGGCTATTAAATATAGCCTTTTTACTAATTACCATAACTGAATTGGTGCAGGTATTCCTTCATCTGGAAGTATATAAACATATATTGTAAACAAAATTTGAAGTATACTTATAAGAGCTAACAGCATTTTATTGCTACTTTTAGTCTTTAAGTTGCATACACTCAATAGCATAGAAACTATATTAATTGATGTACAAATAACAAATTTTCCATAAATATCATCTCTATAAATAAACAATAAAAATGATAATATATATGAAATTTGTAATATTATTATAACTATACTTAATAATCTACTATTATTTAAAGTATCATCCAAACTAACCCCTCCCCTAATATCACCTTAATTGATAAAAAATCTTATCAATCATAACAAAACATACAATGTTTTCATACAAATATTACCACTAATTTATTTATTTTTCTATATATATACCTTGAATAGTATCAATTTCGTCCTCAATAGATTAACGTAAAAAATAAGCTTAATCAAAGACTAAGCTTATTTTATCTACCCCATTTATATTATAATATGCTTATAAGTATTGCTCCTTTTGATGTGTATGTTCCCATAACTGACCCAACTTCACTTATAGTTATATCTTCAAACAAATTTTCTTTGATCATCATATCTTTAACCTTTAATGCCTTATCTAAGCAGTTAGAATGACCTATTGCAAGAACTCTTTTCTCTTTTTCACAAACTCTCTTTGATACGCTATCTACAACTTTTTTTATAGAATTATTATCCCCTCTAGCTTTATCTACTGGTTTAACTATTCCATCTACTACTTGTATTATGACCTTAAAGTTTAATGCATTTATTAGCTTACCAGCTAATGGATTTATTCTACCACCCTTAATAGCATTTTCTAAAGTTTCAAGTGAGCCATAAAAAACTATATCTTTTTTTAATTTTTCTATTTCTTCAACTATTTCATTTAAAGTTTTACCTTCATTTGCTAGCTGTGCTGCTTTCACTACTAAAAGACCATGACCAACTGAACCAGTTTCACTATCCATAACTTCTATTGCCTTATTATTATTTTCCTCTAAATACATATTTTTAGCTAATACTGCAGTTGAATATGTAGCAGATAGCTTTGATGTTATTGTTATTACTAATATTTCGTCTTCTTCACATTCATATGCCTTAGAAAACTTTTCAGGTGATGGGCAAGATGTCTTTGGAAGTTCTTTTGAACTTGCCATTCTTTCATAAAATACATTATTGTCTATCTGACCATCTATATACGTCTCTTCTCCAAAAGATACATTAAGCCCTACAACCCCTATATTATATTTTTCAATGATATCTTTATTTAAATCACAAGAACTGTCTGTTATTATTTTTATTTTACTCATTTATATAACCCTCACTTTTTTAAATTGTTTATCTATCACTAAACTAAAGTTAATTTTCAATCCACTTAGTCGGTTAACCGACCGATTATATTTTTATTTTATATTTACTTCCTTTAAAAGTCAACAATTATTAAAAAAATCCCTCAATTTAAACCACTCCATAATCTCTGTACTTCTTATCTCAAGCTATTTATTACTTAATTAATATCTCATTTTTTAAGCCACCTTTAATATGAAAGGTGGCTTAATACAAATAAGAATTTTTAAGTTTATAAAACTTTATCTAAAAATTGCTTTGTTCTTATATTTTTAGGGTTATTAAATATATTTTGTGGTGTTCCTTCTTCTAATACATATCCTTCATCCATAAAAATAACTTTGTTAGCAACTTCCTTTGCAAATCCGATTTCATGAGTAACTACCGCCATTGTCATTCCTTCATTTGCAAGTTCTTTCATAACATCTAAAACTTCTTTTACCATTTCAGGGTCTAATGCTGATGTGGGTTCATCAAATAACATTACATCAGGTTTCATAGATAATGCTCTAGCTATGGCAATTCTTTGTTTTTGTCCTCCTGATAGTTGTGCTGGATATGCATTTTGTTTTTCTAAAAGACCGACTCTATCTAGTAAAACTAATGCCTCATCTATAGCTTTCTCTCTGTCTATATTTTTTACTTTAGTTGGTGCTAATATTATATTTTCTAAAATCGTCATATTTGGAAATAAGTTAAAGTTTTGAAAAACCATACCTATATTTTGTCTTACTTGATTTATATCACACTTTTTATCTAATATATTTTGATTGTTAAAAATAATTTCTCCATCATTAGGTTCTTCCAAAAGATTTATACATCTTAATAATGTACTTTTTCCAGATCCACTAGGACCTAGTATAGCAACTATCTCACCTTTTTTTATATTCAAATCTATACCTTTTAATACTTCATTTTTACCATATTTCTTTTTTATATTATTGATTTTAATCATATTATCCTCCTATAAAGCTTTACTAAGACCAAACTTATTTTTAAACGAACGTTGATTTCTTTCATTTAAGTTTTCTGATTTAAATTCAAATCTACCAACAAGTTTAGATAATGTAAATGTAAGTATAAAGTATATCATTGCAGCTACTAATAATGGCTCAAATGCCAAATACGTATTACCTTTTACTATATCAGCACTATACATTAAATCTTGAATTCCTATAACAGATACTATAGACGATTCTTTTACTAGTACTATAAATTCATTAGCTAAAGATGGTAATACATTTTTTAAAGCCTGCGGTATTATTACAAGTCTCATACTCATAGAGTAGTCTAACCCAAGTGAACGGCTCGCTTCCATTTGCCCTTTATCTATAGCTTGTATTCCAGATCTAAGTATCTCTGCTATGTATGCACTAGAGTTTATAGATAATGCTATTATTGCAGATATATATTCAGATGGTATAGGTCCTATATCAGGAAATTTTAATCCTATAGTTGGGAATCCAAAATATATTATATATATTTGAACTAATAATGGTGTTCCTCTTAAAAATTCAATATATGCCGTGGCTAAAAAACTTACTATTTTATTCTTAGATATTCTAGCAAGGCATATTATTGTCCCTGCTAAAAAACCTAAAACTAATGTACATAATGATATTCCTATAGTTATCTTTGTTCCATCTATGAAAAATTGTGAATACTTACTTAAAAATGTAAAATCCATATTTTTATCCTCCTTAAATATTATTGAGCTAAGTCTGTAGCTTCTTTAACAAACTCATCTATTTTATTTTTTGATTTTAATTGATTTAGTGTTTTATTTACTGAATCTATTAAAGACATATCGTCACTTTTATTTATAGCTATAGCAGACCCTTCTTCTTTTTGTTCACCTAAATCAATATTTGAATTTACAATTTCAGGGTATTGCTTTAAATAACCATCTACAGCTTCTTTACTTACTACAACAGCATCTACATTATTATTTTGAAGTTCTAATATTACATCTGATATTTTATTTAAAGATTTTATATCAGTTGCTTTAATAATATCTTTTGCCATAGTTTCTTGTAAACTAGCTTTTTGAACACCTATCTTAGCACTTTTTAAATCATTTATATTTTTATATTTAGACTTATTTTTTTCTTTAATTAAAATTGTATGTTCTCCATTGTAGTAAACATCTGTAAAGTTTACAGCCTTTTTTCTTTCCTCTGTTGGACTCATACCAGCTACAACCATATCAACATTTCCAGCTTTTAAAGCTCCTAATAGTCCATCAAATTTCATATCTTTAATTTCTAGTTTAACACCTAATTCATCAGCAATTTCTTTTGCTATCATCATCTCAAATCCCACAATATTATCTTTTCCATTTATTTCTTTATGAAATTCATACGGTGGGTAATCTGCACTAGTTCCTATTGTTAAAACTCCTTTTTCTTTAATAGTTTCCAATTGATTATCACCCTTATTTGAAGATGAACATCCTACCATTCCTAAAGTTAAAACTCCTACAACCATTGTTATTATTACTTTTTTTGATTTTTTCATATTATACCTCCATTTGATAATTATTAGTAATTGATAATACATATTTAATACTATTCCATGAAAAACTAAGGTTCCCGCAAAAAATTCGCTTCGCTCATGTCGCCAACGACTTCGTCCGTTGCGCAAAAAAGTCCCTTAGCTAAATGCTAAGAGACGAAACTATCCGTGGTACCACTCTTATTGATAAGTAAAACAATATTAATGATACTGAATATAATTTATTATATTAAAAAAGTCCCTTGGTTATAAAAACCAAGAGACGAATTATATCCGCGTTACCACTCTTATTGATAAGTAAACTTATCCACTCTATCCCTTAAGGCAGGCTCACCGGTTACCATACTACTATTTCAAGCAACCTTCTCCAAAGCTCTCTTCACATTAAACTTCATTACTAGGCTCACACCAACCCTAGCTCGCTGAAACTCCATCTACTGCTACTCTCTTTTTCATAGAATTTATTTTATTAAGATTTATATATAATTATATTTCATTTTCATTAATTGTCAATACATTTTTTGTATATATTTTAATTTTAATTATATTATAAATATATATAATTAGCTTAAACTTAGTTATACCAATGAATTTATACTAATTTAAAAATTCAAATTTAAACAACATACAAAATCGTTATATAATTTTAACCTTTATATCTCTGTTCTCAGATTTAAATAGATATGATATAATATTATGAAAAATTGAGTTTAAAATTTTGACAATTTTATATTCTACTAAAGGGGTGGATCTTTATGAAGCCAAACAACATGAAAGAGAACATATTGTTAACTGCTACTGAGTTAATAACTAAAAATGGAATAAAAAATACCAGCTTAGCAGATATTGCAAAAGCTGTTGATATAAGTAAAGGAACTCTTTATTATCACTATTCCTCTAAGGATGACTTAATATCAGATATTGCAAATATGCACCTAGAGGCTATAACAGATTCAGTTCTAAATTGCGTAAAAGGTATTGATGCTGATAGTTCTAAAGACCAAATGATTAGTATTATATTAGAAAAAATAGCTGCTATAGAAGGTAGAGGACGTATACATATGTATGTTCTTTGTGAGGCTATAACTAGAAACGATAAGTTAAAAGAACAAATTAAAGTTAAGTATATTGAGTGGAGAGAAACATTAAGATCAGAAATATTAAAAACTAGCACAGAAGATGCTGAAGCACTATCATTTTTACTTGTTGCAATAGTTGATGGATTAGTTGTACAAGGTCTTTTAAAAGCCGAAAAAATACCATTTGAAAATATAGCTAAATTTTTAGTTACTCGATTAACATAAAAATTCGCTTCAAATTAAGAAGCGAATTTTTTTTGTTAAACATTATCCAATATATATTTTTCATGATAAAATCTAAGCAATAAAAACCTAGCATCACTCATCATAATACTGTGTTTATATATAATTTTTTCTAACTCTTCATCTTTTGCACGGCTATTGTTAGCTATTAATTTATTTTCTATCTGACTTTCTTCTAGCGTTAATTTTATAAGTTTATCTAAATTCCCTTTTCCTTTTAAAACTTTATCTAATTCCTTTTGAATTTTTCTCTCATTATTTTTATACTTTAATTTAAGTTCTTCTATTGAATCAGTTATATTATATGGTAAAAAATATTTATTAATTAATAGTCCAAATCCAACTCCAATAGCTATAAACATTAACCTTCCTACAGATATTATATTTATATAATGAACTAAAGAAACAGAACTTAAAGATATAGTAGTCATGCACATAACTTTTTTATCGTATTCTTTAAAATAAAAATAATAAAAAAATGCAATAAATAATACTATCATCTTTGGAATCGTATCATGAATTAAGCTAAATATGCTAAAAAATAAAATGACTCCTATAAAAGTTCCTTTTAATCTTTTCTTGGCTTTTATAACTGTATCCTCTTCATATGGTTGCATAATTACATATATAGTTATAACTATCCATCTTCCATAAGGTATCTTTAAAAACTGAACTAAAAACATAGCTAAAGCTATTGATAATGCTAATTTTAATGAATAAATCATTTTTAAAGAATTTAAGTTGAAATTTTCTTTCATACTTGTTAAAAGTTCAAATCCATGGGCTATATTTACATTTTTATAAATTTTGTAAATATTTCTTTCTTTACACTCTTCTTTATTATTTATATTAATTTTTAATACTTTTAATAAATGTATACTATCTGATATGAATATAGGTTTATCACCTATACTTTCATATTTTTTTATAAATTCATCAATATTTTTATTTATAATATCTATATATGAATAATCTTCATTATATAAATTGATATTGTTTATTTGAATTTTTATATCTGCTAAATATTCGTCTTTAAATTGTTTATCTTTTTTATTTTTAGCTATATGACCAATTATTAAATTTATTCTATCCAAATATACAGCTATATTAAATTGTTTCATTTCATATTTAGAATGTTGAAACTTATTATGACTTTTTTCATTTATCAAAACTAATAAATTTCTTATCTTTTTATTTATTTCTAAGTTTTCACTTGTTTCAAATGTATTATTTTTTATATCATCTATTTGCTTACTTATATCTTTTATTATCTCTTCAGTTATTTTTTTAGATTCATTACCAAATCTATGTTTATTAAAAATAATTTGTGCTAGTATTATAGGAACTATACTAAAACCTAATGCTACTGACCTAGTTGGCAATTCCTTAAAGCTTACTGGAATTGCCCACATAAATATATAAGACATTAAAAATATATAAGATGTAGGGCTTCTAAAATCATTCATATACACATACGTAGTTAAAAATATGGTTGAAAAATTTATAATAAATCCTATCCACATATTTATAGGAGATAAAAATGATAATATTCCAAGTATTATATTTAAAATTAAAAAAGTTATACTTCTGTATATTAAATTACCAGTTAAATCTCTCATAAGAAATGATACAGTTCCCATACCCATTATCATCCCTACTAAAATGTTTTTGTAGCCAAATAATTTAACATATATGATTTGCACACTAACTATAAATAAAGCTTTCATTAATGATTGTTTTGTCTTTTGTTTATCCATAAAATTTTCTATATTTCTATAGTACTTTCATCTATATATTTAAAATCTTTTCTTTTATTCTTTAAATCATCCATTAATTTTATTAAAGCTCTATCTTTTTGTTTTGCTTCTATCATAATGTCAAAGTCTTTATCTACAGTTTTCTTAGCTAATTCTAAAAATTTTATAAATTTATCAACATCTATATACTCAGAATGTTTCCTATCATTTTCAAATTCTCTTGGACTTGAAAAGTGTATTTTAGGAGGTAAATTTTCATTTTCCCATGTTTCAAATATATCTTTTAATAAATTATCTAACTTTTCACCATTATTATTACAATCATGATGATGAACATCAAGTACCATTGGTAAATTTACTTTTTTACATATATCAAGAACTTCTTTTGCGGTGTAAGTTTTATCATCATTTTCAAGTATAAGTCTTGAGCTTATTCTATCAGGAAACTTCTTTAAATTTTCTATAAACCTTTGTATAGCTTCATCTTTACCTCCTTTAGCCCCTCCAATGTGTATTACTAATTTCCCATTATCATAATTTATATCTTCAAACAAATCCACCTGAGTATTTAATGTTTTTATGGTATTTTCAACTACACTCTCTTTATCACTATTTATAACATTAAACTGATCTGGATGAGTATCTACCCTCATATTGCTATTTTTTATAATATTACCTATATATTCAAAATCTTTTTTAAAGTATTTTCTATAATCCCAAAGTACCTCTGGATGAGTTGCTAGTGGTATTAAATTTGATGTAATTCTATAAAAATGAATATTGTTTTTTATATTATAATTTAAAATTTGCTCTAAAGCTTCTATATTTGAATATGTTACATCTTTTAACTTCTTAAGTTTTTCTTCTTCTTTAAGCTTTGAATATCTAGCAAATGTTACTGTGCTAGATGAAGTTACCTTTTGTAAATTTAATGCAATTGCTACATATCCTAGTCTTACTTTCATAGTTGTCTCCTTAATATTTTAAATATATAATTAGTTTTTCAAGTCTTATTGTTTACTATTCTTTAATTATTATTTTTATTATAATATTTAGTCCAAATTTTTCATATATATGAACATGCTTAGTTTTAAGTTTAACTTTGATTTTTTGGGAGATAAAATTATGAAAACTACTTTAAAAAGAAGAAAATTGATAATAAACGCATTAATTTTAACGTTCACAACAGTTACATTAGGTTTCGTAAATACATCATTTAGAGTTTATCTATCAAATAAAATTGGTGCAGAAGGTATGGGGCTGTATCAGCTTATCATGAGTATACATGTAATGACATCTACCTTAGCTATTTCAGGTATCAGAGTAACTACAACTAGATTAATTGCTGAAGAACTAGGTCGAGGAAATATGAACAATATTAAAAATATAATGAAAAAAGCTTTTATTTATAGTTTATTTTTCTCTATTCTAACATCACTGTTATTATATAATGGTGCTGAGTACATAGCTTTGTCTTGGATTCAAGACCCTAGGGCTATTAGACCGTTAAAAATATTATCTTGTAGCTTACCTTTTGTTGGTATGGGAGCATGTTTTCATGGATACTTCTATGGAATGAGGAAGGTTGTAAAAAGTATTTCTACAGATATAATTGAAGTTTCTACATTAATGATAATTATAGCTTCATTCTTAGGAATTTATTTACCAAAAGGTCTAGATTATACATGTGCCTTAATATCAGTTGGTATTACTTTGGCTCTTAGCGCATCTACAGTAGTTTGTTACATATTATATTTATTTGATAAAAGACACTTAAAAAAATATGGCTATAATAGAAATAGAGACTGTTCTTTATTGGGTGTTTCTAAGATAGCATTTCCTATAGCTTGTAGTGCTTATATTCAAACAGGTCTAAAAACTGTAGAGGATATACTTATCCCAGATGCACTACGAAGATTTGGTTCTTCTACCTCAGTATCTTTATCTATATTTGGTATGATTAAAGGTATGGTTTTACCTATACTTTATTTTCCATCAATATTTTTAGCTTCATTTTCAACTTTAATTATTCCTGAAATTTCAGAAGCTAAAGCCCTTAATCAAACTAAAAGAGTAAATAATATAATTGCAAAAGTATTTAAATTTACTTTACTAATAGCAATATTTGCATCTGGTTTATTTATTATATATTCAACAGAATTAGGACTTCATATATACAATGACCTTGAAGTTGGTTTTATGATGAGAATACTAGCACCACTTATCCCTTTTATGTATTTAGACAGAGTTGTAGATGGTAGCTTAAATGCACTAGACCAGCAAATGAGTACTTTAAGATATAATCTAATCGATATGGCAGTAAGAATTTTTTTAATATGTTTTTTAATACCCAAAAAAGGTATTGTTGGATTTATTATAGTTTTATTTACAGGAACTTTACTAAATTCAATGCTTAGTATAAATAGGCTTTTAAAAGTTACTAAATTAGATTTTTTATTAGGAGATTGGGTTTTAAAACCTGCACTTTGTGTAACTATATCTAGCTATGCTATTAAATTAACTTTTGATATGTTTAATATAACTAACATGATAGTTTTTCAAGTAATTTTAGTTGTCGTACTTTACTTAAGTTTATTATTTATTATAGGATGTATAAAAAAGAAAGATATTATGTGGTTTTTAGATGCATTTAAAAATGACGTCAAATCTGAGAAAATTACAGACTTAGGAATTACAAAAAGATTTTAAAAATACATAAAAAAATCGCTTCGCTCCTGTCGCTAACGACCTAAAAAACAGGTTTGTTGATCAAGCCTAGCAATTTGTATTATAACTTATCCACAAGCCAGATAATTTAATACCTTAGTATATAAAAAGGCTTTAGATTCTGCTCTAAAGCCCCTTTTTTATTAATTATTGTAAACTATTTAAAAATTCAACTATATTTTTATAAGTTCTTTCCATTTGCTTATCACTACTTATTAAAGCTTCATAGTCACCCTTTTGTAGGCCATAATCTCCAAATTGAGAATGGTTAGCGCCCTCTATTTCAACATATTGAGTATCTTTAGGTAATTTTTCTTTGGCCTTTATAAGCTCTTTAAAATTAACTACTCCATCTTTACTTCCCCAAACAGATAAAACGTATTTATTCATTTGCTTTAAATGGTCATTCATAGGATATGCTGCTAAAAGCACAACACCATCAACAGCATTATTTTTACTAGCAAAATTCGATGCTGCAACTCCACCTAAAGAGTGACCTCCTACTGCCCAGTGAGTAATCTCTGGATAATCTTTTATAACTTTTTCAGCCTTTTTCTGACCAAGTAATGCGATGTTAAAAGGTACATCTAATATAGCGACTTCATATCCTTGCTCTGCTATAGATCTACAAATAGGAGCATAACTTTCAGGTTCTACCTTTGCCCCTGGATAGAATATAAATCCTTTTGTTGCTTTTTTATTCTTTGGTGTAAAAGATATATAATTATCCACTTTAACTTCTACTTTTTGTGTACTTGTCATAGCAAGTTTAGCTGTTTCATTTGGTGCGTATGTTTTATTTACCCATACAAAAAATCCTATTAATAAAACTATAACACCTATTCCAAATATTTTAACGATCTTTTTTATATTAATTTTCTTATCTTCTGTTTTTATAGTTTCTTCTACTTCATCCTCAAATAAAGGTCTTTGAAGTTCCATAGTTATACTAAATGTATCATCCACCCTTTTATCTCTTGCCTCTATCTCTCCACTCATATTCTACCTCCACGACATTTAAATACTATTATAGTTTATCATATCTGAGGTAAATTTTCACTAAAGTAAATATTTCAAATTCTTAACTTTTAAACAGTTATTTTTTGTTCTTTAGTATTTAAACTATTTAATATTTGAAGTAAGTTTTTGCATGCTACTTTAGTGCCTATATCTTCGGTGTTTTTAATACTATCAATAATTACATCCTTTACTTCTTCACACTCAGATATACAATTGCTTTCTTGTAATATCTCTTTAACATCCTCATCTTTTATCTTGTTTGTAGCTATATTTACATACAAGTTATATATACTACTTGTTAGATGTTTTTGCTTTTTAATAAAATGTTTTTGCTCATTATCATTAATTCCCATTAAGCTTATTCTATCTTCTATTAATCCAGGAACTAATAATAAATTTTTCATTTTATAATTATTGTGCTTGCTTTTTATACATAAATTTATTTCTTCAATCATTTCTAAGTTTACACGTTCATACATATCAACTAAATATTTATATCCTTTTTTAATATCATATGGAAGTATAAATTTGTTCACTACAAGACCTATTGCTATTCCTAATAATACAAATAAAATTCTATTTATAAATAATATTGAAACACTTCCAATCATCGCAGCAGAACCTATAGCCGACATTGTATTAAATATCATAGAATCCCTATAATCAGTAGTATAACTTCCTAAATATCCAGCTAAAATTATAACTATTCCTCTCATACTTGGCTCTTTTATTATTGAGAATAATATAAATATCATTGTCCCACCAACTAATGTACCTTGTATTCTTTTTTTAGATTTTATAATACAGTTCTCAGAGTACGGTTGAATAACAGAGAATATAGTAAACATTACCCATCTACCTTCAGATAAATTAAAATAATCCATTATAAAGCCAGCAATAGCACCTGCTAAAGCAACTTTTACTGCATATGAAAATCTAATAGATTCTTTAGAGAAACCTCTCATCTGAATATTTGCCATCTTAAAATTAGATGGTATCTCTAAATTTCCAGTATATAATTTTTCACTTTTTGTATTTTTACGTTTTTTGTATTCATCAAAATAATCATGTATATTATTTAATACATTATAAAATTCACATAAATTTATATCTTCTATTTCGTCTAAATTTAAGTTATACTCAATAGATTCTTCTTTATCTATATATAATTTTAATTTTTTTATTTCAGATTCCATTATACCTAAAGAAGCTTTTTTATTTTTATTAACAGTTTCTAAAATATTATCATTTGTTTCTTTATCACAATAATTATCTAGTATTAAACTTATTCTTTCTAATGATAATCCCATATTTAATATATCTATAGCACTATCATTAAGGTAAAATTCATCTTTTCTATTATCATATAACATCTTCTTTAAAGAATTTATATTGTTTTCGATTTTTAAATTAATTTCTTCGGTAGTTTTATTTTCTTTTATGCATTTAATTTTAGCTAATATATCTTCGCTTGTTGAAACAAATATCTTTTTACTGCTTTTTTCTAACTTATTTTTATTTACTAAAAACTGAGGTATCATAATACATAGTGCACCAAATGCTAACGATAATAATCTTACAGGAAATTCATTAACTGAAACTGGAGATCCTACCATGAATAAATATTGTAAACCAAATGCTATATACATAGGTTTTTTTAAATCATAAGTGAATAAGTAACCTACCACGAATAATGCAGTAAAGTTTGATACTACGCCAAATCCTATATTTTGTACTGCTAAAAAAGATAAAATCCCCAGGAATACATTAATTGCTAACAGCTTAAATGTGTTTTTTATTGGTTCAATAGTCAAGTCTCTTTCTAAAAACATTAACATTGCCGTAACAACAGTTACTCCTATAAGTGTATTTGAACTTCCAAATAATTTAATAAATATATTTATAAATGAAAATACGAATAAAAATATTAAAGTTTTCGACATTATTAATTTTTTCATAACTGTCTCCTCCTTATATGATGTTTAATATATTAATATTATCATATTTTCAATTTTATTCAAATTTGCATTAATACGTAATCACACGAACTTTTTTTTAATACACAGTTTTAAAATTAACAACCTAACATTAAATATATATTATGTTTTTAATTTCATATAATGCGCTATCAAACATTATTCATTTCAATATATTTTTTTATTTTTTTTAATCTATTTAAATTTAGAATTATTTTGCATTTTTTTCAACAGTTATTCATATTTTCATGAAATACAAATAAAAAAAGAGTGCATGCACTCTTTTTATACTATTATTGCTTCATTGAAAATGTTAATATTTTTAACTATTTAGTAAATTGTTTTATCCATTCTTTTATAGATCTATCCATTTCAACAGAAAAATCTGCACTTGTTTTTCTATTATATATGAGTTGACCAAAATTTTTAGCATTATATACGTTAGTCCTTGGCATATCTTCTTCTTTGTGTTTAAACATATTTTTTAATTCATTTTCATTTAATTTTTTATATGTATTTTCAAATACAACATAATTTTTATCAAATCTATCTCTATAAATTTTGTTCATATCTTTTGGACAGTATCCTAATGTTATCATTGCAGCTGGAAATGTGTAATCTGGCAAGTTTAAAAGTTGCTTATGTTTTTCATAATTCTCCATTATATCACCTATATAGCAACTTCCTATTCCTAAACTTTCAGCTGCAACTACTGCATTTTGACAAGCTATAATAGCATCATCTACACCTAACATAAAATCATTCATACCCGGAGCTTTTATATTTTCAACTTGACAAACTTTAAAGTAGTCATACCACTTTTGAAGATCTGCTAAAAATATTAATATAACTTTAGCATTTTTTATAAACGGCTGATTGTCACATGTTTTACTTAAAGTTTCTTTTATTTTTTCATCTGTTATTTTTAAAATAGAGTACATCATCATATTTCCAGCTGTAGGAGCTTTTATAGCACTTTCTATTATTTTTTCTAAATCATCATTACTTATTTCTCTGTCATCATATTTTCTTAAGGAAACTCTACTATTTATAGTATTTAAAACTTCATTCATTGCAAATCCCCCTATATTTTATTATTATAAAGAGTATTCTATTTATAATTAATTATCCATATGTTTATGATATTTTATATTTAAATTATTTTTTATAAAAATAAAAATTCTATTCGCTCATAGCGCTAACGACTTCGTCCGTTGCGTAAAAAGTGCTATAACAATAAATTTATTGTTATAGCACTTATCTTAACTTTTTACTTTTTACTTTTTACTTTTTAAAATCTATAATTTCAACATTTCCAAGACTTACACTAGTCTCACTTAATTTAGTGTTAGCTATCACTTTACCTTCTCTTATTGACATATTCACCTAATTTTAAAGCTTCCTCAAGTAATTCAAGACCATTAGGATATGACATTATCCATTCTTGCTACTAAGTTATTTTGATTTCTCAATTGTGCATTTTTTATTAGCATAGGTTTCCTCCTAAAATTTATTACGCTACATTTTTTAATTCTTGATCACTAAATATTGATTTAGATTTTTTATTATTTATTTTATTCATAATACTATATGATACTATCGATATTAATACTGAATTTAATGGAGTTATTTCAGGTAATAAGAATGCTCCTAATACACCTAACCCCCAAGCTATTATGGCATTTATATTTATTTTTTCAAACTTCATTGAGCTAAAATTCTTATAACTACGTTTATTTACTATAAAATAATCAGCTATTATAACAGCACCTGTTGCTGGTATGAATGAATTTAAGAAATTTAACCATACCATAAAGTTGTTATATAAAAATAGTGCCAGTATTGTTCCTATTATCCCATTCATTATAATCATAATACTCTTAGGATTTTTAGTTATATTTGAAAATCCAAGTCCTGAGCCGTATAAAGCATTATCATTAGTTGTCCAAATATTTAATCCTAATATTATTATTGCAGGTATTATAAGTCCTTGCATAAACATAACCTCAGCAATATCAGCTTGTCCTGTAACCATCGCCCCAACTGCTCCAAATAATAACATTAATGAATTACCTATTAAAAATGCTCTTACAGTTGTACTCACTGCTACTTTTTTATTTTTATCGTAATTTGTAAATACAATTCTAACTTTTCTTAATTTTTTATTTTTAATTCATATTTTATTGCCTTATACTATTTAAAATTCATTTATCTACTGTAAAATCATTGTTAAATATTTCAGTTTTATAGTCTTCAATCATCTCTTATTTACTATCAGTACATTGTTTCAAATATTTATAATTGCTTTTAAAGGTTTATTACTAAAACCTTTTATCCCATCTATTACTACTAATATAAATATTAATAATTTAGTTATATTTTCCATATCCTATCTTTAATTTTATTAAAATATATTCTTTAATAATTTCTTATATCCTTGTTATTTTCAAATAAACCATACATATTTTATCAGTCTATTTGTAAAAAATTATTTAGTAACCTATTAATATTTAATATCATATTATATATTGATGCACCTAATATTATTGCTACTATTTTATACGGAGGTTTACAATGAATAATGATCATACACTGTCAAATCCTACAATTGATATAAGTTCTTATTCTTTTATGTCTAAGCCTATTGGTACATCTAAAGACAATATAATCTGTCTAACCGAAGATGGTTTTAGTAAACCAATAGGGACATTTGATAAATCAAATAGGATTGCAGAACTTACCACCTCATTAAAAGATAAAATTTTAATAATAAATATGAGTAATTTTGACTTACTAGGAAATAATTATTCAATTCAAAGCGATTTTTCAGAAACGCTTATTTTTATTTGCGAAAATTTACAAAATATTGTTATTGATTCTATAGATTTTATATCAAATTCTACATGCATAGAACTTTTTAAATCTAATAAAAACATAACAATAAAAAACTGTAACTTTACAAACTCTAAAATAGGATTACTATCTTTAGAAAGTGAAAATTTAACTATTTGTAATAATAGTTTCTTTAATATACATCATGGTATAACATTGGTAGGATGCAATAATACATGTATAAACTGTAATAGTTTTTTCGAAAATATAATTGCAACTTATTTATATAAAAGCAATATAAATACAAACATAATTACAAATATTTATAATGATTGTATTGAAGGTATAACCCTATACAAAGATAATAATTTAAATAAGATATATAAAAATACCTTTAAAAGTAATATATTATTTTCTATGAATTTTGGAATAAGGCTATTTTATGGAAATGGATATAATATAATTTCAGAAAATTTAATCATTCATAACAACTCCATAATAAAAAAATCTGAAGATAATAATAAATTATATTTTATAGGAATTTATTTCGAAAATAATTTTAATATTCTTAATGAGATTTCAAATAACAAAATAATAGTAAAAAATAATAACTATGAGTTAAAAGGATCCTCTAGCATAGATGTAAGACTTTATGGAATAGCTATATTTTCAGATCATAGTCAAATTGAAATTTTTAATAATCATATAGCTATTTCAAATAACAAATTTAATATTTTAGGTTCAGAAAAGCAAAATGTACTTATAACCAACATTTTCATGAAAAATAATTATAAAAATAGAATTTATTCTAATACTTGTCACACTATAAAAAACAAAATTTTATTTAGTGAAAATAATATTTCCGTACTTATATCATCTATTAATATAGATAAACAAAACAGCTCTCTTATAATAAAAAATAATCAATTATTTATTTTAAAAAATATATTAATTCCTTCTGCAAATCAAAATATATTTTATAGCTTAATAATAAGCCCTATAATAGTATGTCTTGAAAATACTAATATAGACATAATAAACAACAATATTGAAATGAATTTTAATACTTTAGGAATCAACTCTGCTATTTTTGTAAACAAATCTAACTTCGGAATAAATGTATTAAATAATTTTGTCTCAAATTTAGATGGACATGCAATAGTTTTAAATGAAGACAATATAGCCAATACTGTACAATATAACAGGCTAGAAAACATTACTGGCTTAGGAATTTGTTTATTAAATTCAAATCATTCTAATATTATAAAAGATAATTTTATGAAAAATATAAAGTCAACTTCTTTATTACTATCAATATATAATTTGTCCAATATAATATCTAATAACTATTTCGAAAATAATTATAGGTCAATTTATATATTACCTTTTAATAATCAGTATAATACCATCAATTATAATAAATTTAATAATAATAATAATAATTTATTAGTAAGCTCAAATTTAAACAATTATATTTTTGAAAATCTAGTAAAACTCAAAAACGATAACCTTAAAGTTTATGATTCTTAATAAAAATAGATAGCGTAATTTTTATATAATTTACGCTATCTATTTTTATTGTAATAATTTTAATTAAACTTTCTAATTGAACTATTTATTTCAGTTTTTATCTCTTCAGTTAAATTTTGATTAAGGTTTCGTTCTAATAACTTAATATTTTTCACTTTATTATTTATAAAGTAATTTTCTATTAAGTTAACTCTTTTTTTAGGGTCTCCCATTACTATATATGCTACTAACCAATCTTCTAAAGATGTAAAATTCACTTTAATATTATCAATTAACTTGTAATCAGTTACAGACTTTTCATCTAATACAAACTCATAAAGTTTACCATTTCCTAAGTCAATTTTAAAATTCCCTAAAAACTCTACCATGATTCCATCAACTATATAACCAAAAAATGCTTCTGTTTTAAACGGTTCTTTTGAAGGTAAATATACCGTCTCTCCTATAGTATCCATAAACATTTTAATATTGTCAGCATCTTTAGCTTTTACTAATATATCTATATCATTAGGTTTATCTACTAAATTGTATCTATTTAATAAAACTGAACCTCCTATTCCCCAAGTACAGCCTATATCATTTAGACCTTTTGCAATTTTTTTTATCACTTCAGTATTCATATTAAGCCTCCTAATGTTTAATCATTTTATAGCTCTACCTATATAACTATTGTTATTTGTTAATTTTGAGACTACTACATTATACTTTAAAAATTCATCTTATACATCTATTAATATATTATAAAATTCGCTTCGCTTATATTGCCAACGACTTCATCCGTTGCTCAAAAATATATTTTTTACGCTAGTCATAATTCCTGATATTACTCAGTTACAGCAATTATCCACAGATTCTTAAGTATCATACTATCCTTAATCGTAAAAAAAGAGCTATAAATAAGCTCTTTTTTATATATTTAAATTATACAGTCTATAATTTCATCTTTATTTACTTTAAAGAAATATCTTGGTATATCTATATTACTTATTACTTTGGTTACATCTTCCTTATTGTATTTACATCCACAAAGTGCTTTTGATACATCTTCAATGTTTCCTTCACCAAAGAAGTCCCCATTTATACTACAATCTTCAATAATACCCTTTTTAACATTCATATTAAATGATACTTTTCCACCTTCAAATCTTTTCCACTTACTTATATTAAATTTAGGTGATGCTCCGTAATTCCATTCCCATGTCTCAAATTTTTCTTTTGCTATTTCATTTACCCTTTGTATATCTTTTTCTGTTAGTTTATATATATTATCAACATTCTTTAGTAAGCTTTTTAACATTAGATTTCTAAACTGAATGGCATCTATATCTTTTTGTAAATGTTCAGACACATTTGTTACTCTCTCTCTAACCGATTTTATTCCCTTAGATATTATTTTATCCTCAGCAACAGTTATACTTTTAACCATTTCCTCTATATTTGTATTAAATAAAATTGATCCATGATGAAGTCTTACATTATCTTTTATATATTGTGCATTTCCTGAAAATTTCTTATTTCCTATAAGTAAATCATTTCTACTATTAAAACTTGCCTCTACACCTTGTTCTTTAAGTGCATCTATTATTGGCTGAGTAAATGTTTTAAAATCTATTCCACTTCCATTGTAGTTCTTTTTTATAAATGTATACTGCCATCCATTCATATCCGTATAAATTGTGCCTCCACCTGTTATACGTCTTACAACATTTATGTTATTCTCTTCTACATATTTATTATTTATTTCTTCTATTGTATTTTGAAACTTCCCTACCATTAAAGTTGGATTTGTTCTCCAAAACATAAATATAGTATCATCTTTCAAGTCTTTTTCTGTCATAAGGTAATATTCAAGTGCAAAGTTAAAATATGGATTTTGTGAGTGGTTTTCTACGTATATCATTATTTTCCCCCTTGATAATTTAACTGTCTATTAATTTATATATCCATATTCGATATTTATTTGACTTTTCCTTTATTTTATCTTTATTTTCTGCAATAAATTTATGTGCATTTCATTTTAACTAATATTTTTAAATTTTACTTTTCTTAATATTTAAGTAAACAGATTTTCCTAAATATAAAAAAGAGCCTATAATTATAAGCTCTCTTTTTAACCTAATCATTTTTATGCATAAAAATTATCTATTTAATTTTAGATATACTATTTATCCTCACTTACTAATATATAGGCTCCTGCCCCCATGAATATAGCTCCTCCTACCATATTCCCTAGGGTAACTATTGCTAAATTATATATAGCTCCTCCTACTGTAACACTTGATATAGTTGGTGAAAATAAAGCAACTCCAAATATAGTCATATTAGCTACACTATGCTCAAAACCACTTGTTATAAATGCAAATAAACACATAAATATTATTATTAATTTAGCAGCATCATTGTTAGTTCTAAATGAACATAATATAGCTACACAAACTAATATATTACATAATATCCCTCTAAAGAAAAGTTCCATGGCTCCAGCACTAGCTTTTGCTGATGCTGTCGTAGCAAAAAATTCCATAACAGGTCCTTTTGATATTAATCCTGTCCCTACAAATAAAATTGCTACAATTAAAGATCCTATTAAATTTCCTATATAGCTATACATCCATACCTTACATGTATCTCCTAATTTTACACCTTTATTTAAAGTACCCGCTGTCATTACCATATTGTTACCTGTAAATAACTCAGCTCCTGTAAATACTACTAAACTAAGTGCTATAGCAAATGACATTCCCATTAAAATTTTTGTCATAGGAGAATTTGCAGCACTTAAAAGTCCACCAATTGTAAATATTAATATAATTCCTAGTCCTACATAAAGTCCTGCAAATGCTGATGAAGTTAAATACTTTAATAAACTTTTATTTAACAAGTTAACCTTATTTTTTGCTGCATTAGTTAGTTTTTCTAGAGTTTCATTGTGCATAATATTTTCCCCTCTTTATATAAATTATTTTTTAACAAATATAGATAAAAATATAATCCTATTATTTAAAATGTATTGTGATAGTTAAATTTAATTATCACAATACATTCATAGATTAATACTTTATACCACTCCAATATACATTTTGATTTACTATAGTTATATCCTCAAAGTTTACACCTTCTAGTGCCCACTTTTTAAACTCCATAAATCCAGTTCTATCTACTATATATCCAATATGCTCCTTAGGAAGACTTCTATCTATATAGTGTTCTACATATTTATAAGTATTTAATATTATCTTTATAATATTTTCTTCATCTGCCCAAACTAAAAAATCTTCAGCAAGTCTTGGATTTTTCTTACCACTTCTACCCATTATAGCTAATCTATAATACTTTTTAGAGTCTCTAGCCCATGCATTTGTTGGGCAATTTAAAACACACTCTCCACATCCAATACATTTACTATGATCTCTTATAACCCTATAGTTTTCTGCATGAAGGGCTCCTGTTGACAAGCTTTTACATTTTTTAACACAGGCACCACATGATACACATCTATCTTTATCATATTTAGGAAGTGTCATACCTATTATTCCAAAATCATGACTTCTAGCTTTTATACAATCATTTGGACATCCTGTTAAAGCTACTTTTACATGCAAGTCATTTGGAAAAACTGCATCCTCTATCTTTTTTGCAAACTCAGTTGTATTATATTGTGCCTTTGGACAGACTTTATTTCCTATACATGCTGATATATTTCTAGTTCCAGCAGATGGATATCCTTTGCCTTTTTCTTCTTGATTTATGTTCATTTTATCAATTATTGGTTGTACAAGCTTATTTACTTCTTCCATGCATTCCATTTTAATTCCAAGTATTTCAAATCCTTGTCTAGTTGTCATGTGTATTTGTCCATTCCCATATTCACTAGCAATTTTTGAAACTATCATTAAACTTTCAGGGTCAACACAACCTCCTGGTATTCTAACTCTCAAAGCTGTTTCATATTTATTTTTAGTTATTCTATAAGCATTTTTCATTACTTTTTTAGTATTTAAATCTCTTATCACAACTTTATCCTCCTAATCTATAAGGTTTTTAGCATACGAATAATCAAATACAGGACCATCTATACAAATATAAGTATCATCCATCTTACAATGTCCACATTTACCTATTCCACAACACATTTTTCTTTCATAAGAAACCCATATATTATTTTCTGCTAAATCTCTTTTTAAAAATTCTTCAACTGTAAACTTCATCATCATAGGAGGTCCTACTACTATAGCTGATGTATTATTAATATTTTCAATTTGTAAATTTGGAATATATTTTGTTACAAGCCCAATATTTCCTTGGTAATTTTCATCTGCTTTATCAACAGTAACTGTAACATCTAATTTTTCACTCCACTTTTTCAAATCATCTTTAAACAATACATCTTGAGGAGATCTAAATCCAGCTATTAGCTTAAAACTTTTACATTTATCTATATTTTCATAAAAATGCTCTATAATTCCTCGAACAGGTGCAAGACCACTACCACCTGCTACTACTACTACTTCTCTATCTTCATATAAGCTAACATCAAATCCATTCCCATAAGGCCCTCTTATAAAGAAGCTATCTCCTACCTTATAATCAAAAAGTTCATTTGTTACTTTACCTACACTTCTTATTGTGAAATCTATATAATCTTTTCCATATCCACTTACAGATATTGGACTCTCACCAAACTTTGGTATAGATATTTCATAAAACTTGCCTGGTAAAACATCTTTTGTATTTGCCTTAACTCTAAATGTCCACTCTATGTCTGTATGCTTAACTATGTCTATTATTTTTGCTGCTATTGGTATATATGGATTCATTATTTCTCCTCCTTATTAACTATTTCACTTACTTTTTCTATACAATTTGAAAATGATATATATTGAGGACAAGCATCGTCACATCTACCACATCCTACACACATGTTATATCCAAAACGCTTTTTAAAATCATACACTTTGTGCATAGTTTTAAATCTCATACGTTCACCTTTAGTAGTTCTAAATTCATGTCCTCCTGCCATAGATGTAAAACCATCTACATGACATCCTGCCCAAACTCGTCTTCTTTCTCCAACGTTTTCATTTTCTTTATAATAAACATCTTGCATTGTATAGCAAGAACAAGTTGGACATACAAAATTACATCGACCACATGCTATACATCTACCATTATAATCATTCCACATTTCATAATTTGCTAATTCTTTTAAATCTAATTTTTCTGTATCTGGTAAATCTATTTTAAATAAGTTTTCTTTAACAAATTCAATTTCAAAGTTATCGTTTTCACCGTTAAAAATATTTAAATCTTCATCTTTTATCTCTAGTTGAATTTCATCTCCATTAATATTTAATCCCATTGAATAATTATCTGTTTTGTTAGATTCCATACTTACGCAAAAACAGTTTCTAAAGCTTTCCTTACATCCAACTACAACAAATTTTACTTTTTCTCTAAGCTTTTTATAATAATAATCTTCATCTAATCCATTTGATAAATATATCTGATCTAATCTTTTTATTGCATTTATATCACATGCTCTTAAAAACAGTATTACTTTTTTATCATCTATGTCACTTTCCTTAAATTCTTTTTCTGTAAAATAAAATAATATCTGAGTTATAGGAAAAATAACTTCCTTTGGTGAAAAGTCTGATTTTTTATTAAATTCCATTTCCTCAATAGAATTAACTTCTTGATACCTTACAACATCAGTATCTGAATAAGTTCCTTTATATCCAAGAGATACTGGTGCAAGTATTTTATAGTCTTTGCTTAGTTTACTTAAGCCTTCATTAAAATTTGATTTACTTAATTTTATTTTCATACTAGCCACCTTTTCTTAATTTTTATTAATTTAATGTTAACATTTTATCAATTTTATCTCTGTGATTAATGTCACGAATTTATGGGTATAATACATATTTAGTTAAAAAATATACAAAGCAACTTCATATTTTTTCATATAAATATATTTCTTTTTTAATATTATGACCATAAAAATAAGAGCTTATTTCTATTTAGAGATAGCTCTTTTATTTATTATAAATTTATGTATAGTTTCATAATTATTTAGTTTTATAAAGCATTTCTACATGAAGAATATTATCTTCAAGATAAACTTCTGATACTTCTTCAAATCCAAGGCTTTTATAGAAATCTACTAGATATTCTTGAGCAGAAATTCTAATTTCATTATCATTCAATTCTTTCTCAATAAACTCAATCCCTTTTAACATTAATTTTCTAGCAATGCCTCTACCTCTCGCATCTTTTGAAACTACTACTCTACCTATTGATATTTCATCATATGATATTCCTTTTTCTACAATTCTTAAATATGCTAATATTTCATCATTTTCTTCTAAGTATAAATGATAGCAGTTTTCATCACTTCCATCACAATCATTAAATAGGCATTCTTGTTCTACTACGAAAACCTCGCTTCTTAAGTTTAAAATTTTATATAATTCTTTGTTCTTTAGTTCCTCAAATGATTTAATTTTCCAGTTCATGATGTGTCCCCTCTCTTTTTAATATATTAAACTTATCTAATTTCCTTTAAAGTAATTAGACAATTCCCTTTCCTTTACATATATTTTTTTCCCCTCTAATTTTACTAATCCTTCATCTTGAAGATTTTTCATTGCTCTTGATAATGTCTCTCTTTTACATCCCAACATATCAGCAATATAGGTTATACTTATATTAACATTTATAAGAGTCCAACTTCCACTTTTAACACCAAATTCTTTACTAATTCTATATAATTTAGCAGCTAACTTTTTATCTATCTTTATGGATATAGAATTTTTAAGTTGCCTATATAGTCTTCTGGTTCTTCTCTCCATATAATTAAAAATATTTTTTGAGAGCCCAAAATCATTTTCAACTATACTTATAAACTCTTCAATACTATATTCCAATACTAATGATTTTTCAAAGGCTTCACAAGTAACTGTAGATGTTTTAACTTCATCTAATATTATTTCATTTATCATTTCGCCTTGCTTTAATATAAATATTACTTTTCGTTCTCCACCCTCACTCATTTTAAAAGTTGATACTTTTCCTTCTAGTAAAAAATATATTTTTTCTATTTTTTCTTTTTCATAAAATAATATATCTTTCTTATTTATTACCTTTATTTTTCCTCTTTTTATAATTTCTTTTCTAGTACTATCTTTTATATTTTTAAATATGTGAACCTTATCTATATCATAATCTAAAATTTTTTTCATTAACTCACCTTAATTTAAATTTCATCAATATTTTAATTTTTAGTAATTATACCATAAAAATATACTTATTAATAAAAAATTCGCTTTCCTCATAGCGCCAACGACTTCATCTGTTGCGTAAAAAAATATAGGAAATGTCATTATAAAAATAATATTTCCTATATTATGTTATATTCCATTTTTATTTATATTATTATAAGTTATTATCTATTTTAAAACCACAGCAGCTACAGTAATTAGAATCTAAATCTACTTCACTATTACATCTGTGGCAAATTAAATATTTAACTTGTACCTCTTCTATCTCTATTTTTTTCCCACATTCAGCACAGAACTTAGCATTTGGATTTAAAATACTTCCACATTCACAGATAGTATCATTTTTTAATGTTTCTATTTCTTTTATTTTCATAGAAATCTCATATATATGTTTGTCTATATCTATAATTTGACTTTTATAATCATCAAAATCATTATCCATAGCAGTACCATTTCTAAGTTTTGTATACAATAATTCACCCATTTCTAAAAGTAAATTAGTCTTTTTTAATTCATAATTATTCATTTCATCACTCAAAGTAGATTTTTCTTTTACTATTTCAATTTTTTCTCTACCTTTATCTATTCCATCTTGAACCTTAGAAAATTTTTTATCAAATTTCTCTCTTAAATTACTCATAAATCCTCCGTATTTTACCTTTTACATAATTTTATAATATATTTTTATCTATGTCGTTGTCATCAAATACATATAATTTATGACCTATCGATGTTAGTGCGAAGCTATATATAAATGAACTTATAATTGCTCCTAAAACTGGTATCCCTAGAACTACAGATCCTTGATAATTATTCATTTCAAGTAATGATATATTTCCACCAATTATCACAGAACTAAATATAGCTAAAATTCCCATTAAAATAGCATAACATGCACTAAACACTAAAACTACATTTACTTTACTATCTTTGTATTTACGCTTTAAGTGGCATCCATTTAGTAGTATTATCAATGACCCTAATGCAATCATTACTGCAAATATAAGCTTAGTATCTAAAAATAAATCAGATGTTATTAAACTAAATGCAGATATAGATGTATTAGATATTGTTACAGGAATAAAGTTAGCAAATCCCCACATATATGCACTTAGTTGAGATAATATTAATCCTATACTTATTTGGTCAACATAACTATACATTCCAAATTCATATAAATAACTTCTATCTGTTAAAGTTATTCCAGTTAATATTACAAATGTTACAATGTAACCTGTAGCTATTATAACTACTGCTTTTTTTAATAAAGTTAAGTATATATTCTCACTATTATATTTTTTCTTAAAGTTTAATAGATACGTTGTTAAAAAGGCTATTATAAATCCATTTAAAAGTACACTCATGGGTCTGTAGCTAGCTTCAACAGCCATACCATACTGAAGCATATCATTAAAGCTCAATCTCATTCTACTTATAATACTTAAAATGAACACAATAATTGCATACACTACCCCAACACCTAATGAGTTTAAAAATACATCTTTTGAACTTTTATTTTTATTTTTCATAAATAAAACATTAGATAAAAGTAATGAGATTATTGGCCCTAAAAGTAATAAAACCAACCCTAAATGCGCAGTTATACTACCTGAGCCTAACATGTTAGTCGAGCTTACATCTACATATCCTAAATTTAATCCCATCATAATATGTATTGGATTTATAAAGTTTCCTAAATCATCAAATCCTATACTTACAAATACCTTAAATATAATAGACATTATAAATAATATAGCTATAGAGGATACTGCTGTCTTTATGATGCTACTTAAATTAAGTTGCTTTAGAATAGGGTTAATATTTTTATTTTTCTCTTCTCTAACATTGATTTTTTCAATATTACTAAGACTAGCTCCACAAAACCTGCAATAATTATCCTTTTCTTTATTTTCATTTTCACACTTACTACATGTATTGTGTGTATTTCTCTTTAATCTAAAATCTTTATTTATGCACTTTTTTATTATGGATCCAGTTTTACTGCTATAATTTTCGTATTTTAAATTTTCTTCCATCGTCTCCTCCATTTTATTTAATCTTATAAATCTTTATTAATAAGAATTGTATAACTTGTAATATTATAAAACTCTAGCATATTGCTAGAGCTTGTAGTCTATTATTCCCTTTTCTAAATTGTATAACTTAGTAAATCCTTCAATTGAAAGTAAGTTACATGCAGTTATACTTCTATGTCCACTTCTACAATATACTACTACCGGTTTGTTTTTATAATTTTCAATCTCATCTATGTTATATAATAAATCGTGCAGTTGAATATTTATTGAATTTTGTATGTTTTTTTCTTCATATTCATCTTTAGTTCTAACATCTAGTAATAGTACATCTTCTTCTTTTACTAATTTATTTAATTTTTCATTATTTATATTTATATAATCCATTAAAATCACCTCATATGCTTTTTTATATCTTATACCCTTACAAGCATACTTAAAACTAAATTAGATATGTCTTTTAATGAACTTCCTTTGACTTTTTTATCATTTTAAAGTGCCTTATTATAAAAGATATTTCCATAGTTACAGCTGCACAACTTATTAATCTTGTAGTCATATCAGTTGTTGAAACTGCATAATTGAAGAAATAAATAATTAATGCTATATCTATTAATATCATTATGGTGTCTATTAGTTTTGTCATATTCCCTCCTACTATATTTATATTTTTTAATTATAGCATAAATCATTTGATATTAAACTCATTTTTATTAAAAATTTGAGATTATATGTTCAAATTAATTCATTAATAAAAACTTACTTTTTCTATTATATTTTATAACTATTAAATTAATTTATACTATTCATACATTGCTATTAAATAAAATTTTTTCTATTTATGAATTAAATTTATATATTTTTTAATAAATGAAAAAAGCTCTACTAATATATTACTTTATTTCTTCCTTCTTCTTTTGCCTTATATAAATTTTCATCTGCTGTTTCAATTATATTGTTTTCACTGTCCATTTTAAATGCAATACCTAAACTTACGGTTACTTTCATATCTTGATTCCAAATTAAATTTTCAACTTTAATTCTTGCTTTTTCAGCTAAATTTACCACATCTTTTTTTTCTTTATTCTCAATAAGTATCACAAACTCTTCTCCACCATACCTGTAAAAGCTAGAATCTTAGTCTAATACATTGTTAATTTCATTACATACACCTATAATAACTTCATCTCCCACTTTATGACCATATTTATCGTTTATACGTTTAAAATGGTCAATATCTATCATTATGCATGAAAATTTTTTATTATTAGATATTAATTTTTTATATATTTTATTAAACTGTCTTCTATTATAAATGTTTGTTAATGCATCTCGTTGAGATAATTTCTTTATATTTTTTATTCTTTTATATAAAAAATAATAAACAACACTAAATGCTATACTTGATATAAATATTAATTTATACGCATTTACTTTAAATTCATATTCATCTAATAATTTTTTCTTATCAGTTGTTGCTTGTATAATATACTTAGAATAATCTTCATATCTTAATCCTTCTATATATTCTTTTAGCTCTATTAGTTTTAATGTATATTGATAAAAGCTTTCACTATCATCTGTTATTTTATATGTATCAATAAGTTCTTCAATAATAAAAACTTCCTTATAATAATTTCCCTCGTTTTCACTATATTCTAGCGCATTTAAGTATTCATTTATAGAACTATTATAGTTCCTTATAGACTTATAGTACTGTGCTTTTGCAATTGAATATTCTAATTCTTTATCAATGAAATACCAAGTTTGGTCTTCTTGTAGAAGTTTTCAGTTTCTTCTATTAGTTTTGCAGCTTATTTTTTCTTATCAATATTTATATAGCACCTTATTTTTATTACATTTGCCAATATTTCAAAATCTCTATAATCCTCTTCATTGTAATATTTTTTGTATTTATCAATTTCATTTACAGAGTTAAGCGCATCTTCATATTTATTTAAGCAAATATAAATCTCAGCTAAATTTAAATATGCATACGGCTTAAACTTTCCTCTTTCATCTTCATCATATATCTCTACATCTAAAGCTTTCTCTATAGCCTCTATAGCCGTTTCATTTCCCTTTAATTTTTTAAATATTGTTGCTAAATCTACTATAGCCTTTGCATATTCCTTTTGCTTTCCCATGTCATTTGCTAAAAATATATAATTTAAATTAACTTCTGAAGAATTAGAATACTGATTATTCATAAAGTAAAGTAATCCTAATATATCTAGAGCATATAATCTAAATTCATTTGAAACTTTATTACTTTTTATTAATTTATTTAATATATCTATAGCTACTTTTCGAGATGATTTAGTTGTATTTAATAGTTTTATTATTTTTTTTATTATGTCTATATTTTCATCATAGTATTTAGGATTTATATTATAAAATGCATTCTTAGAAAATTCATTAAGCTTTTTATAGTCTTCTTCTTGTTGTGCTATTTCTCCTAAAAAAACATATGTATATACTTCAGTTAAATAGCTAGCGTTTATATTTTTACTTTCTAAAGATTCATTAAATTTTATTTTAGCTTCTTTAAATTTACCTTCTTTTTTTAAAATAGCACCTTCTATAAAATATATTTCCGATTGCTTGTTTTGTTTTTTTAATTGTTTTATTAAGCTATTACTTTCTTCTTTACTGATTTTCTCACTTTAAAAGTTTTCACCTATATCCTTTATCTGGCTATGATTCAATCTATCATTTATCACTATAAACAATATACAAAAAGGTATAAGTATAGTAATAATCAATATATACTTTTTTATATCATGTATCTTACTCATCTGTACCCTCCTTTAGTTTCTTATCTATAGTCAAGAGTTTAAACTTTATTAGTTATGTATTGCTTATTTGAATTCTAAAAATGGCTAGATAAAATAACGTTATTTTATATAGCCATTTTTAATTTTAATATTATTCGATGATTTAGTCTATATTTTTATTGTTTTTTTCGTCAAATTTTTACATCCTGTCTACTATTAGTTTTTATAAATTATTTTCACTTGTCTTTATAAAAAGTTAACTGGATATTTATTATTGTGAACATGTTATATTGATGATTCTATTAAAAAAGGTATATTACTCTAAATATAATTTAGCATTAAATAAAATAAAAGTAGCTTAATAAGCTACTTTTATTATTTAAAGAAACATAATCCTATGATTACAATTCCAGAAATTAAAAATACTATATCTAGGATTTTATACTTATTAGGAAATTTTCTATTTAAGACACAACTACTTATAAAAACTAAACCTAAAATTCCTTTTATAAAGTATCCACTGTCTCCTATAAACAATGATGCTACCGTTGCAACTGCTATTATCACCAGCATAAAATATTCTATATAAAGAACCCAGTCTATTTTTTTATTAACTCCCATAATAGATTACCTTTCTATTTCATTATTATATTTATAATTAATATATTATCATAAAACTTCTTATTTAGTAATAATAATAAGTTTTTAAAATTTAAATATAATTAATGCTTTCCCGAATACTATGCTGACTATACCCCATAAATGTTTTAAATATTAACTATAGTTAAAATACCGTATATAAAAATTAAAAATATACAGATTATAAATAGTGGATAGAAACCTCTCCAGTCTTTCAGTGTTGTTTTATATAATACTTTTGTACAATCACTTTCTATTCTTTTTATCTTTTTGCTATTAGCATAGAAAATATATATAACTGCAATACCTATAATTAAATTAATATATGTTATCTCGATATATTGAGTATTTACAGTGGAGAAAGTATGCAATATCCCCATAACCCCAATTAATACATTTAGTAGACCCATAATTAGCAATAATTTTGACTGTGATTTTAATCTATCTGCGTATCTGCCTTGTTCTATATGTTTTATATGTTTCATATTATTTTTATCTTTAGATCTAAAATAATAAAAATCTTTACTTTTATCAACATATTCTAATCCATAATCTTCATAAATAGCTAGATATTCTCCTTCATCTAAACTATTATTTTCTCTCATATCTATCATATATGAGTAATCCTGTGAATCTGTTTTTTCAAAAGTGTAGTGACATGCAAACCTTACATTAACCAAATGGTATCCTTTTTTAGACATTTCCTCTAGCCACTTACATTCTTTTTCTTCTTCCCCTATAACAAACATCTTAAATACTTTTTTATATTTGCTCATTATTACACCTCTATCCCATATAATATTTTTTTGCCATTTTCAATAGATAAATTTAATCTATTATACTCAAGTAATAAAATTTCATTTCCTAACTCTGTTAATTGATAACTTTTTCTTCTTTCTTCTTTTGATTCTACCTGCTTTATCAAACCATCTTTTACAAGTTTACTTGTTGCTCCATATAAAGTACCTGGACCTAACGTAACTGTTCCATTAGTTAATGCCTCTACATCTTGCATTAGCTTATATCCATGAATTGGTTTAACCATACACAGCAAAATATAATAAGTTGCTTCAGTCATTGGTAAGTACTTTTTAATGATATCTTCTTTCATTATTAATTCACGCCTCCTTTTTATAGTTTTATTTTAACTATACATTTGTAGTTTATATCATATAACGATATATCGCACTTAGATATATCGTTATATGATATAGTATTTTATAATTAACAATTTATCTACTTTATTTTGTATATTTTTTATATTTTTGTACATACTCTAATTATCATCCTTAAAGTAGTACTAATTATCATTTATTTTTAAATTTTCATATTTCTCCAATAAAAAAAAGCAGGATATAATCTTGCTTTTTTTATTTTATATAAAAAGTTATTAGCTTTTACTTATATTTAATTAATGCTAAAATTCATAAAATTCGAGTAGTAAAATTCCAGTAAAATTTTCGATTAATAAACTATTTTTACTATATACTATCAAAATTGTTGAATTTTCCAATAATTTCAAATAAAATTATAATGTACAGTTTTTTACTATGGGGGTGGAGATTTATGAATGCTTCAGTATTTGTTGATATTTTAGAAGATAGCCCTTTAGCTTACTTTTCTTTAAGGGTTATAAAAAATAAAAATGGCAAATGTATTGATGCAAAACTATTAGATGGAAATAAAGCATTTGATTTATTATTAGAAGGTAAATTAGATAAAATAAAGGGGAAACTTTTAAGTGAAATAATGATTTCTGAGGATTTTCATAAGATAACTTTTACACATTTTTTTGAACTTAACGATAAGAATAAAAATACTTCTATAGCCTATTCTTCTGATTTAAATAGATATCTAAATTGTGAAATATATCCTGCAGGAGAAGATCTTTTTATACTAAGATTAACTGAGGTAAGCTATAATAATATAAATTTTTCTACAATTCTTAGAGACTCACCTTTTATTGTATGGATAAAAGATAGAGATGGCAGATATATTGATGTAAATAAAAAATTCACTAAAAAATGTAAAAAGTCCTATAAAGAGATTATAGGACGCTATGATTATGACATCTGGATTCAAGCATATTCTTATGCATATAAAAAGCAAGATAATGAAGTTATGAAATCAAGAAAAATTTGTTATTATCAAGAAGCTATAACGAGTGTATTAGATGATGATTTTGAAAAACATAAAATTTATGATATAACAAAATGGCCTTATGTAGATCCAGAAGGGAATGTACTTGGAACTGTTGGAATAGCGATAGAAATTATAGATAAAGTAGAACTTAGAGAAAATTTAAA
Source organism: Romboutsia lituseburensis (assembly GCF_024723825.1). Taxonomy (NCBI): domain Bacteria; kingdom Bacillati; phylum Bacillota; class Clostridia; order Peptostreptococcales; family Peptostreptococcaceae; genus Romboutsia; species Romboutsia lituseburensis. Next base: position 3,731,730 of record NZ_JANQBQ010000001.1, on the reverse strand, counting down.
ACAAAATGAGGCTAATTTCACAGAAATTACTAAATACTCGGAAGAAGTGTTTATTATTTCTGATAAATACAAGTGTTTATATATTAGCCCCGCATTCAATAAAGTATTCGAGCAAAATCCAGATAAGTTATATAAAGATATAACCTATTTATCTGAGTATTTTCATCCTGATGATATATCTACTTCACATTCAAATGTAAACCTTGATGATAATGTAGAGTTTATAAAACGAATAAAAACTAAAAGTAGCTGTGATAAATGGATTTGGGGCAAAAGTTTTCCTATTAGAGATGAAAGGGGTAATACTATAAAAAATATATTCATAATTAGCGATATAACTAAAAAGAAAAACCAACAAGATGAACTTGAAAATTTAAAAGTAGATTTTTTCGCAAATATTAGTCATGAACTAAGAACTCCGTTAAATGTTATATTTAGTACATTACAATTTTTAAAATTAAAATCTAATGATTTTACGAATAACAAATTAGATTTTGTTAATAAATACTTAAATATTATAGAGCAAAATGGATATCGTTTACTAAAATTAGTTAATAATTTAATTGACAGTACTAAAATTGATGCAGGATATCTGCAATACTCTCCTCAAAACTTTAATATAATAAATTTTGTAGAAGATATTTGCATGTCTGTATCCGATTTTATATGTCAGCATAATATGACCTTGGTATTTGATACGGATACTGAAGAAAAAATTATCGGATTTGATTTAGATATGATGGAAAGAATTATATTAAACTTGCTCTCTAATGCTATAAAATTCAATTCACAAGATGGAAAAATAGAAGTTTATATAACTTGTGATGAACACGTTAATATATCTATTAAAGATAATGGTATTGGCATTGAGTCAGATAAGTTAAATAGTATATTTGGAAGATTTGAACAAGTAAATAATAAAAAAGTTCATAAAAGAGAAGGTAGCGGAATAGGCCTTTCTCTTGTTAAATCACTAGTTGATATGCATAATGGTAAAATTACTGCATCTAGCGAAATTAATAATGGTACTACATTTACTGTAAGTATACCTATTAATACCGTAGACGCCCCAATAATCTCAACTAATATTTCAGTAAATAGTGATAATAAAGTAAACAGAATGAATGTTGAATTTTCTGATATATATTTTTAATAAATAAGAATGCATAAACTATTAAAATTTAGTTTTTTGCATTCTTATTTTATTTTATTTCGTTAAAGCTTAGATAAAGTATAATTTTTTTTAATTGAAAAGTTTTTTTAGTTTTAAATTTTTTATGTTTTTATTAATTAAAAAATCTAAGTTATGCTATATGTTGAATTTATCTATAATTTGGCATAAAATAGTTATATAATTAAATTTATATCGGGGGGTATTATGAATAATTTAATCTTTAAAGAAGTAGTAGAAGATAGCCCTTTAGCTTATTTCTTACTCAAGTGTATAAAAAATGATAATAATGAATATATAGATGCTATTTTAATTGATGGAAATAAATCTTTTAGTCATTTAATCAATAGCGATTTGAATGATATAAAAAATTGCTATTTAAGTAATCTAATGGATGAAAAATCATTTAAGCAAATTAATTTTAGTAAGTTTTTTAAGTCTACTATTAAAACAAAAAAATCCATTTCTATTTCTTACTGTCCTAATTTAGATAAATATTTAAATTCAGAACTATATTATAGTGGTGATGATATATTCCTTATTCGATGCAGCGAGGTTCTTAACAATCAAATTAATTTTGCGAAAATTTTACAAAACTCACCTTTCTCATTTTGGATAAAAGATAGAAATGGTAAGTACTTAGAGGTAAATAAAAAGTTTGAAGAAAGATGTGGAAAACCTTATAGTGAAATAATTGGACATTCTGATTATGATATATGGCCTGACAAATATGCTAAAAAATATAAAAAACAAGATATTAACGTTATGAAAGATAAAAAAATATATCACTTCCAAGAAACTATAATAGGTCTACATGAATTAAATAAAAAATCATCTTCCGTTTATGATATAACAAAATGGCCATGTTTTGATACAAATGATAATGTAATAGGCTCTATAGGCATGGCTATTGAAATGATAAATGATGTTAAGTTAAGAGAAAGCTTAGTTAAAAACGAAGAAAATTTCACTGATATTGCAAAATATTCTGAAGATGTATTCATTTTAGCAGATAACGAAAAAGCACTATATGTAAGTCCATCATTTTATAAAGTTTTTGGTCAAAATCCTAAAAAACTTTATAAAGATGCAAATGATTGGTTTGATTATTATCATCCTGATGATATTACTAAAGAGGACTTATCAATTAATTTTGAAGATACATTTGAGTTTGTAAAAAGAGTAAATCCTACTAATTCGAAAGGTGATAAATGGGTTTGGGTTAAAAGTTCACCTATCAAAGATGAACGTGGAAATATGATAAAAAGAATTGTTATTATATGTGATGTTACTAAAAAAAGAAAAATGAATTTAGAATTAGAAAGCTTAAGAATGGACTTTTTTGCAAATATTAGCCATGAATTGAGAACACCTTTAAACGTTATATTTAGTGCATTACAACTTTTAAAGTTAAAATCTTGTTCTTTAGATGACGAAGAGCTAGAATACGTTTGCAGATATCTAGGTATTATAGAACAAAATGGATATAGACTCTTAAAATTAGTAAATAATTTAATAGACTGTACTAAGATTGATGCTGGGTACTTAGAATACAAACCTCAAAATTTTGATATTATAAATTTTGTTGAAAATATTTGTATGTCCGTTTGTGAATTCATTAATCAAAATGGCATGAACTTAATATTTGATACAGATACTGAGGAGAAAATCATAGCCTTTGATTTGGATATGATGGAAAGAATAATTTTAAATTTACTTTCTAACGCTATAAAATTCAACTCAAAAAATGGAAAAGTTGAAGTTAATATAAGTTGTGATGAATACATTAATATAAGTATTAAAGATAGTGGTATTGGTATTGCTGAAGATAAAATCGGAAGTATTTTTGGTAGGTTTGAACAACTAAGTAGTAAAAAACTTCATAATAAAGAAGGTAGTGGTATTGGACTTTCCTTAGTTAAATCTTTAGTTGATATACATGGTGGTAAGATTGCTGCTTCTAGTAAAATTAATGAAGGCACTACTTTTACAGTTAGTATTCCATCTATTTTAGTAGAAAAAAAATCAAATACTCCTACTTATAATGCTCTTAATGATTGTAGTAAAGTAAATAGAATGAATGTTGAGTTTTCAGATATATATTTTTAATATATCTGAAAACTATTTTTTCTATTTTTTACTAGCTTTTATTTCTAAAATACCAAATGCATCTTTAACTTCCACACTTGCTCCACTTTCTTTATCCTTAAATGTATACTCTGCTTTTCCATCATAGAATTCTTGACTATATTTACTATATTTTTTTTCGTCTTTGCTATTTTTAACTCCATTTATTTCAAAATCTATATATTCATCATATTCTTTTAAAACTTTTTCTACTGATTTAATAGATTCTTTAGGTGCAATTGCATTTATATATTTTAGTGCAATTTTAGATTCTTCTTTAAACTTTTTATATTCGTCTTTATGTAATCCACTTATCAACGTTAATTCTTTAATTTCTTTACTCTCTTTATCTACTTCCAAAGAAATATTAGTTTTTTTAGGATCTGTATTACCAGCTCCATCACAAGTATCATATATGTATTTATCATCATGTTCATGTGCTTTATCATTTATTTCTAGATTTGTTTTCTTTTTATAATCCTCTAGTGATGTAATCTTTCCTATCGTACATCCTGTTGTAGTTATCCCTATACATAGTATTGCTATAACTGATATATTTTTCTTATTTAGCCTTAATAAAAATTTCATATTATCCCTCCAATAAATTTCATATTTATTAATTTATATATATATTTAAATGCTTTGTGATTTTTATGTTTTCTATTAGTTTTTAACATATATATATTATCATATATTTTTCTCTTTTATTGACTTATATTAGAAATTTAATTAATTTTAAAATAAATTATGCTAGTCATTATATAAATATAATAACTAGCATAATCAACAATCTGTTAAATTTTATTTAGCATCTATAACCTCATGAGCCATTTTTACTAAATCATCTTTATCTAATTTAGAATCCATTGCTGTAAAAGAATAATATATACCATCTTGCTCCCAACTTAAAAATTTAAAAACATTAACCTCTACTTTATCTGAACCAACACTAAATACATATTTCCCTGAAGCCTCATCTTTCTTATCTTGTTCTGTCATTTTATAATCTGATGGAACAAATTTATATGTAGATGATAAATAAGATAATTCTAATCCATTATATTTATCAACCACTTTCATATCTTCTGAATTTTCACCTATCATTTTACCTTCCATACTTAGAGTAATATCTTCTTTTCCATTTTTATATACAAAATCTAAATCTTTTGATTTTGATAAAGTATTTCCTTTTTCATCAAGCCCTTCATTATTAACAATATGCCCTGATTTAAATTCATATCCATTTTCAAACTTTTCAACGCTCTTAGGAACAAATCCAAACTCATTATTCATAACTTCTTGAGTAGGAATTTTAGTGTATGTTGGTATATTACTTGAACTTCCTAATATTGAAAATACTTTTCCCCCTGCTAATGCTGTTGTACCCAAAACCATAACTGTAGCTATAGTAACTACTATTTTTTTTCTAAATGATACTTTACTAGTTTTTATTTTATTTTCCATTTCACCATTCTCCTCTTTATCTGGTAAGTTATTTAATGTCATACTCACCCTATTTTTAAATCTCTGTGGTGTATCTGGAAAGGCATTTTTAAAGTTAAAATTGTTCATAATGTACCTCCATACAGTCTAATTTAATTTTTAATAGCTTTCGTCCTTTAGCTAACCTACTTTTTACTGTTCCTGATGGAATTTTTAAAATCTTTTTAATTTCTTCAATTGAATACCCTTCTACATAATAAAGAACAATTGTCACACGAATCCTAGGAGGAAGTTTTTGAATAGCTATATATAAATCACTATAATCAGTTTTTTCCTCTTCTTTTATAAATTCAAAACACTCTTCATAAGATAATTTTACAATATCTTTACGTTGTAATTTGTAACACTCATTTATTAATATTCTTACTAACCATGTTTTGAAATATTTTTCTTCTTTCAATGTAGAAAGTTTATCATAAGCTTTTAAAATCGCACTTTGAACTGCATCCTCACAATCTTGATCATTTATCAATATAGATTTAGATACATTGTATAAAGTACGTTCAGCTTCAAGAACTTTTTCTATAAACTTTTTTTTATTCAATTACTTTCCTACCTTTCCTTGCAAATTATAGCGCTACTTCTTTGCTTTACACTAATTAGATACTTATCATAATAAAAAGGTTCATTTTATTTTTAAATTTATATTATTAGATACAATATTTTTTCTAAACTACACATTAGCAATAATAACATAGTTGTTATACCCTGTGTATTACATAAAAAAAGCAGGGTTATTTTTATAATAAACCTGCTTTTGATAAATATTATTTTTTATGCAACATTATCCTCTATAGATTTATTTCTTTCTTTTTCAATAAATCTATTAGCATACATTAGAAGTACTCCTGTAACAGGCACAGATAATAGTATACCTATAAATCCTGTATATTTTCCAGCAAGAGTAACAGCTAATATTGTAAAAATTGGTGGAACACCAACCTGTTTTCCTACAAAATAAGGTTCCAGTATTGCACTTTCTAATTGCTGAACAATTATCATAACAACTAAAACGATTAACGCCTTTTCAAATGAGAAGAATAAGTTAATAACCACTGCAACTATAGTTCCTATTATAGGTCCGAAGAATGGAATCATATTTGTTATAGCTGCTATTATACCTAAGAATAGTGCATATTTAGATCCGACTAAGTATAGTATCACTGTACATATTACACCATAAATAGTTGAATCTATAGCTTTTGCAACTATATATACACCTATATTATTATCTAGTACATTAACAAATTCCTTAATTTTTGTATAGTTATTTTTAAGTAATTTCTTAGATATTATATTTACGATATCTATAGCTTTTTCTTTAGATAATAATAAATATATTGATATAACTATACCTAAGAATATATTTACTGTATATGAAACTACAACACTCATTAAATTTATTACAACTTCACTAATTATTGTTGCTGTTGATGTTGATAATGGTACTAATACATTTTTAATAAACTCATTTATCTGCGTTTTTGCTTCTGGATTATCTATTATATTGAACTTTAATCCAGATGATATATCATTTATTAAACTTTCAATTTGTTGCATTCCTTGAGGAATTGATGAATATAAATCATTTATATTGGACTGTATAACTGGAACTATAAATAGCCATGCAAAAACTATAATACATGCTACCACTCCATATATTAAAGCTACAGATAATCCTCTCTTTATCTTAAATCTACTTTCTAATTCTTTCATAGGTTGATTAAGAATATATGCTATTATAAATCCTATAAAAAATGGCGTTAATACACTACTTAGTGTAGATATATTATTACCTATAAACCCTACAATTTGAGAAAAATTCTTAAGTATTAATATTCCTATAAATGTAAGTACTATAGGTATTATATATCTTATGGATTTTAGCATCTCATTTTTTATTTTTTCCATATGTTGCTCCTTTGTTATTTTTATAATATTTTACACATTTGCTATACGTCTATTTTTTATATTTATCTTTATATCTTCAATTTTTCTATTGTTGACTTTATTTATAATAAAAGTAATATCTTTTAAATTAAATTCTACACCTTCATCTGGAATTTTACCTAACTTAGTAAGTAAATGACCATTTAAAGTGTCATATTCTCCTGGTTCTATATTTGTATTAAATCTATGATTAAATTCATTTACTGTTAAAGAACCCTTTATAATAAAATTATTTTCGTCAATTCGACTTATAATTGATTTTTCTTCATCATATTCGTCTTCTATATCACCCATAATTTCTTCTATCAAGTCTTCCATTGTTACCATACCACAAACTCCACCATATTCATCAAACAATATTGCTACATGGACTTTTTTTGCTTTTAGTATTTTAAGCAATTCATTAGTTCGTCTTGTCTCCAAAATAAAGTATGGTTCATGTAAAATCTTATCTAAATCTATATTGTTAAATCCAACTTTTTTTGCTTCAATTATTATATCTTTAACATATAAAATCCCTACAATGTTATCTATACTTTCTTTGTATGCTGGTATTCTTGAATAATTTGAATTTAAAATCGATTCTATTATATCATCTTTATCATCATCTAAATTTATTGCAAACATATCACTTCTTGGTGTCATTATTTCTCTAACCGTTTTATCATTAAATTCAAATACACCATAAATCATTTGCTTTTCATCATTTTCAATGCATCCATCTTTTTGAGATTGAGATATTAAAGCCCTAATTTCTTCTTCTGATACTTTTTCTTCAATATCTTCATCATTATTTTTAGTTATTTTAAGTACTAATGAAGTAGATAATGATAAGAATTTTATAAATGGCTTAGCAATTTTTGATATAACATAAATTGGCTTTACAGAAAATAATGCTATTTTTTCAGCTTTTTTTAAAGCAATCCTCTTTGGAACTAATTCACCAAACACAAGTGTAAAATATGAAAGTACTAAAGTTACTATTATCATAGATATTTCATTTGAGTACATTATATCTAAAGGCTTTAGTATTTGTGATAAATATGCTGATATTCCTGTTGCAGCTGATGCACTTGAGAAAAATCCAGCTAATGTAATTCCTATTTGAATTGTTGATAAAAAGTTACTTGGTTCCTTGATTAACATTTCAAGTAATCTAGCTTTTTTATTACCTTCTTCACTTAATTTTTTAATTTTTGACTTATTAACAGAAACTATAGCCATTTCTGCCGATGCAAAAAATGCATTAATAGCGGTAAGTATTGCTATTAATATAATTTGGGCCATTAAGGTCCCGGGGTCTGAATCTAAATTATTCATTTTCTCCTCCTAAATTTTATCTACTCTTTATATATATAAAAAAGACCTTCAGATATATACGCATAATTTTGAGTATATTTCTGAAGGTCTTGCTAACAAGTTTTATATCTTGCTAATCAACCGGGATAAAATCCGTCATGACGATTGATTATCACATATGTGAAAGCTACTCCCCTTCAAGGGATTTATTTTTATAAAAAAGATTATAATATATATTTTGTATTTTAGCAACATTTATATGTTATTTTAATTTATACAATTATGTGCGACATAAGGTATTTCAACCATTCAAAGGTTTAATCAATTTTTTGAGCAACTGGCGAAGTAGTTAATGAAAGGAGCAAAGCGACTTTTTTATTATTTAATTCATTAAGTCAAAGTAATCAAATAAAGTATATTTATCTTCTATAAAGCTATCAATTCTATCTTTGGCTAATGATATATACCAGCTTTTATCTAATATTTTAGGAACTTCTTTATCTATAATATTTGTATTCTCTATAAATACCCTGTCTGGTGTATTACTTATTTTCTCCACTTTTTGATCTGCTTTTATCTTCATAATCGCATTATCACTAGAATTTAAACTTGCAAATATCCTAAGAACTTTTAAATTTATCTTTTGCTTTCCATAAACTGCATGACTATACTTTCCTGTTATTTTTACACATTTTTGAAAATCTATAAGCTTGTTAGCATTATTTATAGTTGTTTCTATATCTATATTATTTATAAGCTTTTCTTTTATTGCTTTATTTACAATTGGCAAGTCATTATCTATTATACTAAGTTTTTTTACATAAGCACCTTTGCTTTTTATACTACCATCTTCTTTTATGTATACATAATTATTAACATCTTTTTGAATAATTTTTTTTATAAAATCATGTTCTAATTCCATTTTGGTTCTCTTGGACCACAATTTACAAATTTCTAAATATATGTCTACATCTTCTTTAGAATTAAATTTAAACATGACCCCATCAGTATTTCCTTGTATAAACTGCGCCCTATCTCCAAATTCAAGTTCTACTTTTTCTATTAAGTCAAGTAACAACAATTGACCATTTACACATATCGATATACCTTGTTTTGGATCATACAGTTCATTGTTTATATCCATGCAAGCTCCATAAGCACTATTTAATACAAGTTTCAAAGATTTCTCAATAGGATTATTTTCTCTTTTAAATTTAAATCTTGTATCTCTTATTTCTTTATACTTAGATGGATCTTTTACATTTCTACTCATTAAATCATATTCAATCATTATAGATGGATAAAAAGAGCTTACATCAGAATTTACTATAAAATCTTCTGCCATATATTTTTTTCTAGCAGAATGCAATCCACCCCATCCAAAATCTGTCTCTATATTATATACATTAGTTCTTAAATAGTTTTTAAAATCTCTATTATTATAATTTTCATACCATTGTTTTATATGATTATATTTACTAAGGTCTATGGATTCTATTATTTTAAAATCTTTTACATCATTGCGTTCGTAGTTAGGCTTTTTAGCACCTAATATGTATGCACTTAACTGAGCCTCTGTTTTATTGAACATGCTCTCATCTAAATTAAAATAATTTATAAGACCTAGCTGAGCTTCATATTTATAATAGACTTGTTCAAATACCTTATAAGTCATTTTAACGTCATGCATACAATAAGACGATAGTTCTTTTATTTCATCATTTGTCGGATATCTATCTAGCTCAAAGGATACGCTACTTTCCCTTATATCTTCTCCCATAAATAACTCTAATTCTTTTAAACTTCTATATGTATCACTTATTTCAAATATATATAACGGAATTTGATGTAGTCTTCTATCTATTTTCCAGCCTGAAATTTTTTGTTCTATTAATTTTTGTGACACTATACAAGGATCTAAATCTGCAATTATAGCTTTTAGTATCCATTGATCATATCCTCTTATATTGTACCCAATCCATACAGACTCTTTATTTTTATTATATACTCTTAATAATTCTTCTCTATTATTTATTATAATATGTTCTTTTTGAGTTTTATAATCTTTCATAGCGCACATCCAAAAACCTGCTTTAGATAAAATCTCAAAATCTATTATTATACGTCTTCTTTCTTTTTCCATAGCTCTTCCTCTATTCATATTTATTTATACTACTTATTATTCTATAATATAAATGCCATATTCTAAATTTAGAATATGGCATTTATTGTTTATTTTTAAATATTAAATTATAATTGTTCTATAACCCCATATCCATCATGTCTTTTGTATAAGATGCTTACTCCATTTGTATCTAAATCTTTAAATACAAAGAAGTTGTGTCCTAATAAATCCATTTGAATTAGAGCATCTTCTTGAGTCATAGGTTTATCTATTTTTAATTTTTTTCTTCTCTTTATTTTATTGTCATCTTCATCTATATCACAAGCTGCATATTCTTCTATATTTTCAAATTTAATACTTTCATTTCTATGCTTTCTTTTTAACACTTGTGTTTTATACTTTCTTATTTGACTATGTAACTTATCATATACTAAATCTATTGCTGAATATAGGTCTTCTTTAGATTCCTCAGCTCTAATTATATAACCCTCTTTTAAGTATATAGTTACTTCTATCTTCTGAGATTTTTTCTTTACATCTAACTTTACATTAACATCTATGTCATCCTTAACATACTTTCCTAATTTGCCAATCTGACTTTCAACTTTATTTCTAATTGTATCTGTTATCTCTATATTTTTTGAAACTATTGTTATGTTCATAATAACTACCTCCAAATAAGAAATATTTATTTTGCTAATGTATTTATGTGTTTCTTTGTACCTTTATTGTAGCTGTAAATAATTGTAAATGTAAGGCTTTTTTTTCATAAAATTTTCTGATAATATAGTAATTAAGGGGTAAATTTAACTATATTATTTTAAACCCACTTTTTATAGCATCGCTAGGACAAGATTTCTTACATTTACCACATCTTATACAATCTGAGTTTTTAGGATTTTCATAAATTTTTATATCCATATTGCAAAATTTACTACATATTTTACAGCCTGTACATTTAGTTTTATCTATACTATATTGATAAAAACTAAATTTATTAAATAAAGAATAAAATGCTCCAAGTGGACAAATATATCTACAAAAGGGTCTGTATATAAATATAGATGATATTATTAATGTTATTAACAATAATAGTTTCCAATTAAATAAAAATCCTATAGTTTCTCTTAATGATTCATTTAAAAGTCCTAATGGTATTCCCCCTTCTAGGGTACCGGCTGGACATATAAACTCACAAAACTATGGTTTTGCTATACTAAATTGATTTGTTAAGAGCATTGGCATAAGTATTACAAAAGTAATTAAAATAATGTACTTTAAATACTTAAGTCTACCATCAATTTTACTGTTTACCTTTATTTTTTTACTTTTTATTTTATAAAGTAAGTCTTGGAAAAAAACAAATGGACAAAGCCATCCACATATAAATCTTCCAAAAACAACTCCAAATAAAGACATAAGTCCTATTACATAAAATGAAAATTTATGTCTAATACCTCCTATAACAGCTTGTAAGGCTCCTATAGGACATGATCCAACGGCTCCAGGACATGAATAACAATTTAGTTCCGGAACACATATTTTCTTAGATTCCCCCTTATATATATTTCTATCTAAAAAACCTCTTAAGTTAGCATTGGTAAGTATAGTTGCAAATATTTGAGATATAGTTCTTTTATCCAATGCCTATACACTCCAAACATATATTTGTAGCTTTATTAAAAACTACCTTAACTTCATTTCTATAAACTCCACCAACTATAAATCCAATACTTAAAACTAATACACCATATTTTATAAATCGTTCTTTCATTTTATTTATCCACACTTTGTAATACTTCTTTTATATTTTTCATATACGCCTCTTTATTTTGAGCTCCTATTAAAGCATCTGCAATTATATTTCCATTTTTATCTACAAATATAGTTGTTGGGGCTGCTTTAACATTATCTAGTATCCACTTTGACAATTTCTCATCAGGAATTATATTATCAAACTTAACACCTTTTATTAAAGCTCTTTTTCTCATAATTATCATCTCCTAATTTCCAATAACTGTAATTTTATTTTATATTTTTATCTTGATACATCATATTTATTTAGATTTCATTATCATTACATTTTTGTAAGACAATAAAATCAATATTTAAATATTGATTTTATTTGTTTCTATGTAACTAGCATATCTCTTGAAGTTTAACGTATTATAAATTTAACCTTAAATAAACCTTAATTTCCCATTTATCAATAGATTACTTATAAATAAAAAAGAGATTACCTCTATTTTTGAAGTAATCTCTTTTTTATTTATAATTTAAACTTATTAACATTAAGTTCTAGATTTTCGGTTATTTTATTTAACTTATCTGCTGCATCTGCAACTGTATTAGCTGATGCTGTTTGTGTTTGTATTAAACTTGATATTTGTTTAGTTGCTAATGCTGACTCTTCACATATCTGGCTAATATCTTGTATTGAATCAACTACAGAGCTTTTAGATTCGTCTATTTCTTCTATACTTTTTAATAATTCATATACATTTTCAGTCATTTTTTCAAATGAATCAGTTATATTATTAAATGCTTCCATAGATATTTTCATTGCATCATTAGCTTCTAATATAGCTTTATTCGACTCAACTACATTTTGTTCTGTACTTATTATTCCGTCACTTATTTCAGTCATTATGCTTTCTATTTTTCTAGTTGATTCAGATGTTTTTTGTGAAAGCATTCTTATTTCGTCTGCAACAACTGCAAATCCTTTACCAGCAGTTCCAGCCCTAGATGCTTCTACTGCTGCATTTAATGCTAATAAATTTGTTTGACGTGAGATAGCATTTATCGCATCTACTATTTCACCTATAAATTTCGATTTTTGAGCTAGTACTTTGATATTTTCGTTAGTTTCATTTCCTATATTATTTGTAGTTTTTAGCTTATTTCCTAATTCCTCTATAGCCATACTACCATTATTATTATCTTGAACTACACAGTCTAAATTTACTTTTATTTCTTCTGTAGTTTCAATTGTCTTTTCGATTTTATTAGCTAAGTTACTTAACATATAAGCACCTTGTTGAGCTTCTGTTGCTTGCTTTTGAGCACCATCTGATAGTTCTACAATTGTATGATTTATATTACTAAACGATTCTTTTATATTTTCAGTTATTGTAGCTAAATTTTTTGATTCTATTGCAGTTTGATCTGAACATACTTTTATTTCAGAAATAGTTGTATGTAATGTGTCTCTTAAATCAATTACATCTTTGCCTATTATTCCTACTTCATCTCTACATTTTTTAATTTTTTCAAACTGTTCGTTATCTTGTAAGTCTAAACCGGATGTCATCTTTATCATGTTTGATATGTATTTTATAGGTCTACTTATGCTTATACCTATGATAAATGCAATTACAGCCACGACTATACAAATACCTATAGTTGTGTATATGTTTTTTGACAAGCTATTGTTAAGTTCTTTTAGCATATCATTTTCTTTAACTGCAATAGTCATTATATTTCCATTTTTTAATTTACTATACCCTAATATAGTCTCTTCATCACCATTTATATGATTTACAATACCACTTTCTTCTTTTCCTATATTTATACCAATCCCTTGAGTCTCTTTAAGTGATTCACCTTCACTATAGTCTTTATGAACTATATAATTCATATCTTTATTAAGTAAAAATGCATATCCTTCTTCAAATACTTTAACTTGTTCTATCATTTCTTTAAATTGATCAAAGAATAAATCTACTGCAACTACCCCCACTAAAGTATCTCCTACATAGATAGGTCTTGTATAAGCCATTCTCATACTTGATGAATGAGCATCTTTATGAGGGTCACTCCATATTCCCTCTTTCGCTCTTATAGGATTATAATACCATTGCATGTCTGGTGCATCATCTTTAAAGTTATCTTTTGTAAATTTATTTTTCTTTGTCAACTCTCCACCTAATGATTCTCTCTCATAGATTACTTGATGAGCTTCTTTAGTTATCTCAGGATTTATTATAATTGCTATTCCTAATGCATCTTTATACTCTTTTGCTAGTTTCTCTATATATAAATTAAGATTATTTGTATATTCTTTAATATATACATCATTTTTATCTAGCTTTTTTGTATCTAATGTAGTAGATACTAGATTTTCAATTGTATCAACATAGTCTATTGTTTTATTTAATGCTTCGTTTATTACATTTGCTCTATCTTTTGCATATAGTTCTACTCTTTTTTCTGTTTCTTTTTTTATCAATTCTTTGCTATTAATACTAGTTATCGCAGTTATTATTGTGGATGTTACTATACAACAAAGAACTATTGCAAATACTATTTTTACAGATATTTTCCTCATTTACCCCTCCAAATATTTAAATAAAATTCTTACTTATTATTTTCGGTATAAATGGTAATTCCTTGACTATTTTTTAATTATTTAGAAAACATAAACCATATTACCATTATCTTAATTTATAAAATATAAAGTATACTTATTATTGCTATTATAAATATTACGATGCCTATTTTTCCTGCTACATTTCCATTCATTATATATATAAATGGATTTAAGTAATATAGAAAGTTTTTTTCTTTATCTTTTTCTCTTCTTTCATACTCATCTTCTTTCATGTCTTCTATAACCATCATTTTTATCCTTGCATTAATTTCTCCCAGAACTCCTCTTTTAGCCATATCCTCAATATTATTAAATTCATTATTTACAATTTGTTGTTTTTGATCTTCGCTTTTGCAGTTTTTTAGAGCTTCTTTCAAGTATTTATATTCTACTACGGATTCTTGTATTAACTTTTTTAAATCTATATTATTTTCTTTTATAAATTGATTTTCTTTCCCTATTAATTTTTCTCCATTTATTATTTTTGAAGCTAATAAAATAGTTTTTTTCAAATTGCTTTGTTCCTTGTTAGAAAAACTAGCGGCTTCATTTATAGCAATCATTTTTATTTTGACTTCTGTCTTTGAAAGTAACCCTAATTTACCTTTTTCTTCTATATTTCTGACTTCTTTTGATATTAATTTATCCCTTTGATTTTGAGTATCACAAGCTTTAAGCTTTTCTTTTAATATATTACATTCTTTTAATGATTCCTTTGCTAATTTATTTAACTCTGGATATTTTTCCTTTATTAAATTTTCTTCACTAGAACTTAGCTTTTCACCTTTTATTAGTTTAATTACTACAGATTCCGCTTTTTTAAATTCATTTTGAATTTTATTTGAATATTTTATAACTTCATCTAGCGCTGATGTTTTTATCTTGGCTTGTACTTCAGATAAAGACCCATTTTTAATCATTTTAGATATATCATCTAATGCTTTTGATATTATTTTTTCTATTTCTTGACCTGTTTTACAGTATTTTATCGCTTCTTTTAAGTTATTACATTCTTTTAATGATTGTTCTGCAATTTGTTTCATATCTGGATACTTAGACTTTAAAAAATTCAATTCATTTTTAGTAGGTTTTTCTCCTCTAACAATTTTAATTGATATTAATTGGGCTTTTGATATTTCTTCTTGAATTTTTTTTAAAAATTGTGCTACTTCTTTATTTTGAAGTGATTCAGTTTTTCCTATAGATTCATTTGATATCTGATTTTGGATAGTTCTATCAACTTTATTATTCTGTAACTCTTGATTTTTATTTATATTGTTGATATCCCCTTGACCATAAATACTTCTACCATATGAGTTATTATTTATATTATTTACCATTTTTATATTTACTCCTAAAGTGATTGTTATTAAAATTTTAAGCTATCCTTATTTTATATATTTTTAAATCTTTTAACAATAATTTTTGTATATTTATGGTTTAACTATTTTTTAATAATATGTTAAATATATATTTTTATAGATTCTAATTAATAAAAAAGACAGCAAATTAATTTAACATTTTTACTGTCTTTATATACTTAATTTTTAATTGTATAAACTATTTTAATCTATTAATCTTTTGCATAATACAAAGTTCAATAAATATTTAATTAATTGGACTTTAAGTAAAACGAAACTTGAGCTCCTCCTAATAAGTTATTTGAAATATTAATCTCACCATTATGTTTTTCTACTATAGCCTTACATATATAAAGTCCAAGACCTGAATTACCAGATTTAGCACTTCTTGATTTATCCCCCCTATAAAACTTATTTAAAGCAAACTTTAAATCATCATTGCTAAATCCATTTCCATTATCACTTATTTTAAAATATAGTTTACTTTTGTATAAAGTAACTTTAATATCTATCTCTCCATTTAATTGAGTATGTCTTATAGCATTGCTTACAAGATTATCCATAACTCGTATAATTGAGTTTTTATCAAAAGTATATTCTGCATCTTGCTCTATATTTTCTGTAGTTAAATTTATCTTAATTTGCTTACTTTCTGACAGGTCTTTAAAGTTGTCTATTTGTTGATTTAAAAAGTCGAACACATTATTACTTGTAGGATTTATATTAAAATCTGAACTATCTAACTTATTAATTAAATTTAAATCATTTACAAGCTCAATAGATCTATCTGTTGATTTATCTATTGAATCTAAATAAGAAATCAACCTATCATCATTTTTATAAGAACCTTCTAAAAGCATTTCTACTTTACCTTTTATAATTGTAAGTGGACTTCTTAAATCGTGGGATAATCCAGAAATTATTTCTTTTCTTTCTTCTTCCATATTCCATTGCTTGTTTAAAGTATTTTTTAGCTCATTTTTCATTTCTTCAAATGATAATATAACTTCACCAAGTTCATTGTTGTAAGGATATTCTATGTTAAAATCTAAATTAGTTTCTTTTATTTTTTCTGTTGCATATTTTAATTTTCCTAAAGGATCATTTATATTTTTTGATAATATCTTTCCAAATAAATAAGAAAAAAATACTATATATATAAATGGGGATATCAATACTATAAATGTAATTAAGGAAATCAAAATTTGAGGTATGCTATCTGATGTAACAACTAGTTTATAATATAAAATTACAACACCTTTTAGTTTATAATTTTCGGTTACTATAGGAATATATTTTGTTACATTATTTTTTTTATCAACATCAGAAGTATTAATTTTATTAATCATATCACTTTGACTATATAATTCTTCATCTAGATTTCCATAACTATTATTACTTTCTAAATCTAAAACTTTATACTTAATTCCTTTACTTGGTATTATTTTATTAAATTCTTTTTCATAATCAGAGTTTAATAATTTATCATTTTTAGTATTTATATATTTTTCTATATCATAAATTTTTTTTTCATAATAATTAGCAGCTTTTATACTTTTCCCATTAAGCATTCCAAGTGCTAAACAAGCTGTTAATGTAACTGAAATAATACTACAACCTAAAACTAAAGCAAATGTTAATATAAACTGCTTTTTTAAAGAATATTTCTTTAGCATTCGTAATTATTCCCTTCTTCTTTTGTATTCCACTTATATCCCACTCCCCATACAGTTAGAATATAATTAAAGTTATCATTTATACAATGGAACTTAGCTCTTAGTTTTTTCACATGCTCTGCTACGGTGCTACAATCGCCTTCTGCTCCATACCCCCAAATCTTATCATAAATTCTATCCTTAGAAAAAATTTGTCCTTTATTTAAAGCTAAAAGCTCTATAATATCAAATTCCCTTTTGGTTAGACTTACTTCCTTTTCAAAGTAGAATACTTCTCTTGTACATAAATCTATTTTTAAATTTTTGAACAATAAAAAGTTATTTTCCTTTTCTACATCTCTTTTATCCCTTCTCAAATGAGCTTTTACTCTAGCTCTTATTTCTCTTATACTAAATGGCTTTGTTATATAATCATCTCCACCTATAGCTAGTCCATTTATAATATCATTTTCTTCAACTTTTGCAGTTATAAATATAATAGGGCACGTTACAATTCTTCGAATTTCTTTACACAACTCAAATCCATCCTTACCAGGCATCATAACATCTAATAAAATAATATTAGGTGCTTTATTTATAAGTTCTAAAGCTTTTTCTGAGTTATTTGCTGTATAAACTATATATCCTTCATCCGAGAAAATATCTTTTAGCAAAGATATTATTTCTAGATCATCATCTATTATTAATATTTTTTCCATTTTGATCCTTTCTTCCTAATCTAAATAATCTTTTTTATCAAATATAAAGACTGACGCCACGCTACTTAATAGTATAATTATAGTACAAATAATCATAAAGTTATTATTCATATTAGATAAAACATCAAAAATAGTTTGAGAACTTAAAAAGAAAAATACAAATAAATCATTTATATACATTGCTCCTATACATAATCCTAATGATAAAATATACGCTACTATTGAATTTTTAGATATTATTCCTACAATGCTGCTTATTCCCATAATTGCAATCATTATCAAATACTCTAGGGCATAGTATTTCAAATTGTAAATCATTGCACCTAATATCCCAAAATTTCTATCTATATTAAAATAGTTTGTTGATTCTACTCTATTCATAAAAACAAATCCAAAACTATTTCCTATAATATACATAATTAACATAAATAATCCTGTTATTAAAGCACAACTTACTAATTTTCCTATAATATATTGCTTTTTATTGTATCCTCTACCTAAAATCATTCTATACGCCCCTACTGTAAACTCATGATTAAAGCTTTCTATAAATATCATAGGACAAAATACAAATACTAAATATAAATGAAACTCTCTCATTATAAATGGTGCTGTATTTAAAGAATCTAAATATACTGTTGTATTAGGATCATAAAATCCTAAATCAAAAGTTCTTATAAAAAAAGCAAATAATATAAAAACTACCGTTGATACTATAAATAACCATCTATTTTTTTTACTTTTATACATTCTATCTAATTCACATAAAATTATATTTTTCATTTTTTCATCTCCTATATTAAATTATCACATTTATTATAAATAGCATAATTTATAATAAAAAATATTGAGATATAACCTAAAGTTACTAATAGACTAAATCCTAGGTGTATGCTATTTTGACCCAAGCCCAAGGCTATACCTTCATATTGAATTTGAGTTATTGATATTAACTGAAAAATTTTCAAATTTTTACTATCAAAAAAGAAAATTTGAATTATAAATGGATAAATAATAAATAATAATAATGTTGCTAAACTTACCCCTGAAGCTATTATCGTTGATTTACTTATAGTAGCTATAAAAAATATAACTATTGCCATTGTTGAAAGTGTTAAAAATGCAAATAAGTAGTATTTTAATGTATATATAAATATTTGATTTCCATTTAATAATGGCTCCCAATTAAATATTGCCACTTCATTTATTTTAGGTAGTGCTAAGTATCCAATTATATAACTTAAAACTAAATACGTGACTAAGTATATAAATATAGCACTAATAATAGTCACTATCTTTGCTAGAAATATTTGAGTTGGTCTATAGCTTCTTATAAGTACCATTCTAATTGATCCATTTCTAAATTCCTGTGTTACAGATAAAACTATAAGAAATACAACTACTAAGTTCAGTCCTAACATTAATTGCTCTTGCATTGCTGCTACCGGAAAGTTATGAAAGCTTGTAAACATAGGATTAGATATTGATACAACTTTGTTAACTGAT
The DNA here is from genome assembly GCF_024723825.1 of Romboutsia lituseburensis. Lineage (NCBI taxonomy): Bacteria > Bacillati > Bacillota > Clostridia > Peptostreptococcales > Peptostreptococcaceae > Romboutsia > Romboutsia lituseburensis. The sequence continues at coordinate 3,711,942 of NZ_JANQBQ010000001.1, read as the reverse complement.
AGATAATATTTTACTGAGGCAATTAATAAAATTGGAATTGACAAAAAACATGCTAATGTAGACTTTTTATAATATATTCTTTGTAGTTCACTAATATATAAGCCTTTATAATTATTAAAAAAATTATTATTTTCCATAAGATTACTCCCCAAATTTATATTGTTTTATTTTCTTTCATTAAGTTTACAAATACTTCTTCTAAATTATTTGATTTTTTATCATCTATAAGGTCTTTTGTATCTCCACTCCAAATTAAGCTTCCATCTTTTATAATTACAAGCTTTTCACATATTTTTTGTAATTCATCTAATAAATGGCTTGATATAAAAAATGTTATATCTTTATCTTTATTTAACTTTAGTATTAATTCTCTAAGTTCTATCATACCCATTGGATCCAATCCATTTGCCGGTTCATCTAAAATTATTATTTTAGGATTATTAAGTAGTGATTGTGCTATTCCTAGCCTTTGTTTCATCCCTAATGAGTAAGTAGATATTTTTTCATTTCTTCTTTCATAAAGACCTACTGTTTTTAATGATTCTTCAACTATCTTTTCTCTCTGCTTTTTTGTATAACCTAAATTTAGTAACGATAAATTTAAAAGTGCTTGCTCTCCAGTTAAGTACTCAAAAAATATCGGTGCTTCAACTATTGCACCTAAACTTGATAATGCTTCTTTTCTTTTTATATTCACATCATAATTATTTATATAAATTTCACCTTTAGTTGGTTTTATTAATCCTGTTATAATTCTTATCAATGTAGTTTTACCAGCACCATTAGGCCCCACAAATCCACAGATATCGCCTTCTTTAATTTCAAAATTTATATTTTTTATTATATTTTTTCTTTTTATTGATTTTGATATATTATCAACACTTAATACTGTTTTCTTCATTTAAGCTACCTCCAAATATATTTTGATTTATACTGATATAGTAATTTTTAATTTTAAAGATTTTATAAAGTTTTAATAAAATCTTTAAAATTATATAGAATTTATTACATATCTAAATTTTAGTATCCAATAAAGGGGATTTAAATTTTACGTCTAATGAATTATATAAGGTTAATAATAAGGAGAGAAAAATGAAAAAATACGAAGTTTTTAGAGAAATTTATAATCCTTGTGCTGGTGTATATATTTTTGATGCCAATTTCCCTAGTGAAGTTGAAACTGATGATATAGAAAATTCCTTGAGAAGTTGGGTTCCTGTTGATTTTCCTGAGTATGTAAAAGAAGTTTTTAGTGATGGTACAATTATCTACTTATTAAAATTACCTAGAATGGAAAGATATACATTCTCTGAAATTTAAAAAAATAAAAGCCTAGAAATGTATAATACATTTCTAGGCTTTTATTTTTTTAATATTTCTTATTTAATTTATTTAATGTTAGCATTTCATTTTGTAATATATTAAAACTAACACTTTACTAAACTGTCATATTAGATAAAGACATCTGAGTATATTTATCAATTTTAAATGATTTATAAGTTATTGTTATAATTATTAACTCTGAAATAGCCATACTTATCCATATTCCATTTGCTCCAAATAACTTCGCCATAACTATTAAAACAATTGGTAAAACTAAAATAGATCTCATTGCACAAATTATATTTGAGTATTTAGGCATTTCTATTGCTTGATAATACATTGTTGTAGTTAAATTACTTCCTATAAATAAGTATGCTAAGTTATTTATATTAACAGCTATATAAGCCATCTCTATTAAATCTTTGTCTGTAGTAAAAATTCCTATTATGCTTTTACCAAATATAAAGCATATTAATGTAAATAAAGCTCCAATTATAAAAGATGTTTTATTAGAAAGCTTATAAACTTCTATCATTGCTTTACTATTTTGAGCACCAAAATTATAACTTATAAGAGGCTGTGCACCTAAAGTTATACCTAAAAGTATTAGATATATATTTGTTGTTATATAGTTTATTATAGCATAAGTAGATATGCCAGCTTCTCCTATAGTATTTACTAACACTAAATTATGGACAAATATTATGACTGAAAAGGCTGCCTCTGCAAAAAATGATGGCACTCCAATTTTAAACACTTCTTTAACTGTATCCAACTCAAGCTTTTGCTTTCCAAGACTTAATTTACCCTTTTTTAATATAAAATGAGGTAATGCAATTAATAATGTTACTATTTGGCCAAAACCAGTTGCTATAGCTGCACTTTTTATTCCTAATCCCATCATAAATATAAATATATAATTTAAAATTATATTACATATAGTCCCACATATTGTTGATACCATTGCTAGTTTAGGTTTGCCATCATTTCTAAGAAAACTATTAAATGCAATCCCTAACAAACTTGGTAAACAAAACGCTGCATAATAGCTCAAGTACTCTGCTGACAATGGTTGTAGTGTTTCTGTTGCTCCCATTATCTTAACTATTTTGCTAGAAAAAATTATACATATCATACTTAAACAAATACTCATTATAATTAACATATAAGTTACTTGTCTAAATACACTTACACCTCTTTCATCTTCATTTGCTCCAAAGTGCTTTGATATTAAAGCTCCTCCTCCAACAGAAACCATCGTCGCAAGTCCAAAAAACACAATAGTTATAGGCATTACTATATTTACAGCACCTAACGCCTCATTACCTATTCCATTACCTAAAAATACTCCATCTATTATAGTATTTAATGATGCTATACACATTGCTAATGCTGATGGAATTGCATATCCTAAAAATTGCTTAAGCATTTTTATCCCTCCTAACCAATTAGATGTCATTATGTTACAATACTAAACTATACAGTTACTGGAGAGTCAATACTTTTTTACTTTTTTAGTATTTCTATTTTAACTAAACTTTTTTCTTTTAAGTTTTCATCAATTTTAGGCATAATCCATACTTCATTGAAATCACCTTGAATTTCGATATTATTTTCTTCTATGAAGTCTAATATTTTTTTATAATGATTTACACTGTCTATTAAACTTCCTTCAAATATTAATGTTATATAATCACCTTTTGGAAGTATATTTACATTATTTTCATCATTACAAAAAGCTTTAAATCCTTTATATAATATTTTATTTTCATTTTTTAATACATCATAAGAAATAGTTGCTCCCGTTTGAGAATAAGCTTCCTTATTGTTTTTTTCTAAATCTAATATTACATCTCTTAGATTTATATCCAACTCTTCTAAATTAGTTGATACTACATCATAATTCATATATATTCTCTCTTCATTGTATTTTATAAAAATTTCATCTAACCCATATTCAATATTTTGAGATATATTTTTCTCTAAATTATCTAAATAATTTTTAACATTTGTTAGTTCATTTATCTTATATTCTAACTTTTTTGATTGTAATTTTATATTTTCTAAAACTAACTCTGTTGAACAATCTGAATTAAGTATACTCTTAACCACATCTAATGACATACCAGTTGCTTTAAAGTGCTTTATTAAATCGATTTTTATAAACTGTTCAACACTATAATACCTATACTTATTATCTTTATTTACACGAGCTGGTTTTAATAAATCTATCTCATCATAATACCTAAGTGTTTTTATTGGTATATTAAAAAACTTAGATATTTCTCCTATCGTAAAATATGTACTCATATAGTTCTCCTTTATAAAATAATACTTACCCTATTTTTATATATAATACAAGAATAATTAAAAATACTATATACATAAATAGGTATAGAATTATTGTATTATAAAATTCAATAATTCTATACCTATCATTTAAACATTTATTTAATTATTTTTATAAACTAGGTAATTCATTATAGCTAGTTATAACTTTATTTACTATTCCATATTCCACAGCTTCTTCAGAGTTTAGCCAATAATTTCTATCTGTATCCTTTTCAACTTTTTCTAAAGGTTGATTTGTTGCTTTACTAATTATAGTATTTATTCTTTTACGAACCCTTACTATTTCCTTAGCTTCTATATGTATATCAGTTGCTTGACCTCTACATCCACCTAATGGTTGGTGTATCATATATCTAGTATTAGGTAGTGAGTATCTATCTTCTTTATTAGCTGCAAGATAGATTGTTATACCTGCACTTGCAACCCATCCAGTTCCTATAACTATAACACGTGGTTTTATAAATTTAATCATATCATGTATAGTATCTCCTGCTTCAACATGACCACCTTGACTATTTATAAATAGTTTTATAGGCTCATCACTCATCTCTTGAAGTATAAGTAATTGAGTAGCTACTTTTTCAGCTAACTCTTGATTTATTTCCCCTGAAATAATTATTGATCTTGATTGTAACAATTTTTCTACTACAACATTTGATTTCTCTTTGTCTTTTTCTTTATTTTCCCCTAAAGTATACATTGGCTTCCCCCTTATTTTTTTGTATTAAAAACTTCTTATTAATAAGTATATCACAATATTTTTAATAAATATTTAAATACTTTTAACATCTATAATTTAATTTGAATACTATATAATTAGGAATATTTTTTCCTAATCTTATTTTAAAGGTGATTATTATGCCATGTTATTGTAAAGACTATAAAAGCGAAGTTTCTATAGAATATCCATTATACCAATCAAAACAAGGTAATTACTTTATAGGTCAAACACTTGTTTTAATGGATAAAGGTCAGCATGTTTTAGCTTCTCTCTATAATCCAATCAACTCTAATGTTAATATTTATGTTAATGCAATGACTATAACAAACGTTTCAAATTCAAATCTTCCTGCTCAATTTTATTTAAAGTCTAATCTTCACAAAGCTTTAATCAGTAAATCAGTTAGTTGTACTAATCAGTCTATTTTACCAGAACCTATTCCTAAAGGAAAAATTAAATATTCAGATACAGCAGATACAGGACCTAAAAATGGTATTTCTATATTTAGTAGAATTGTATCTCCTAACACAACAGAAATAATTGACGGTGGGCAGATTATTATACCTCCTGGCGAATCTATAATAATTTATATCGGAGATTTTTTACCTGTTAATTTTGACCGTATTATCATTGCATTCGGTTGGTGGGAAGAAAAAATTTGCAGATACTAATTTTATTTAAATAAACTAAAAACCACTAGCTTATTAAGATACAATATGCTAGTGGTAATTATATTCCTTATTATATAAGATTATTATCAATAATTGTACATGCTCTTTCTACATAAATAAATGTAGGTTAAAATTATTATTTTAAAGCTATATTTTTAAAGGATATTAGTAAAAAAGTCGATTCAATCCTGTCGCCAACGACTTCGTCCGTTGCTAAAAATATAAAATTATGTATTAATATATATTAAAAATTTATTAACATTTAAATAAATATAAAATAAAATAATTATAAATAATAAATTTTCAGGGGGATATACAATAAAAAAAATATAGCTTGGTTTGCTATGATTCCAGTATGCATTGTAGCTTTATACCTATCTTTATTAAATGCTATAAGTGTTCCTCAAAGTCTATATTGTAAGTCAATTCCATTAAATCTTTTTATTCCTGTATTTTTCATAATTTGTTTATGCAACATTCTTTTGCATATTATAGTAGGTTTATTTTTTAGAAAAAGTAATAATAAATATTTATATTTTAGTAATTTCCTTTACAATAAGAAATATAAATTTATAATTAAATTTTTAAAAGTCTTTGTTTATATTATTATATTTATACTCTCTTACGGTATTTTTTTAAATGTATTAAACAAAGATTTATATTCTGCTACTTTGAATATACTTACAATTATAATATCTATATTTTATGTAACTTATTTTTCATCTTTATAAACCTATCAATAAAACACCGTAAAACTTCTATATTAAGAAGTACGGTGTCTATTTACTGCTATTTCTTCATTTCAAATCTCCCATTTATAAATAAATTATCTTATTTTTATTCTAATCAATAATTCATTTTCATTGTTCTATTTTATTTATCTCTAATTAATGATAGTATTTTTCAATTTTATTTATTTTCCTATACTCCATTCAGGCTCTAAAACTGACCGTTCATGCATAATATGTTGTTAACTTGTATTATTAATGCTAAAGTTATTTTAAACATAATTTCTATTATGTTTTAACTTACTACACTAATTGTGTTGTAAATACTGCTGGCAATTAATTTATCGTTGGATTTCTCCAGCAGTATTTACAAACTTAATTTTTAGCTTTATGGAGGGGGATAATGATGAAGCTTCAAAAATATACATTTAGGTTTGAACCAGAGAATCCAATTACTACACCTAAAGAGTTTACTAATGAGCTAATAAAATACTGTGATAGTACCAATAAGGAATTATACATTATTCATGAGGGAATGGAGCCTGTGGTACTAATAGATGATATTAAATATTTAGGTATATTAGAGCAACCTAAAATGATTGATATACCTATTCTTCCTATTTATTTTGTTCAAAGCTTTGGCTTTAAATGGGTTTATTTATATGAATATGATAAAGCTTAATAATCCTAATTTTTAATATAACAAAAGGTAGCAATAATTAAATTGCTACCTTTTTAGTACATTTAATGTCTAAATGCATGTTCTTCTTTATACTTTTTCTGTCTAACTAGCTTAGATTCATTTTTATATAAACTCGCAAATATAACTACTCCAATTATATATAAAATTACAGTTAAATAATACGGTGAATTATAAGAAATTTTTTCCATCATAAACCCACCTATTGAAATTCCTATTGCTCTACTTATATTAGAACATAAAGATATCAAACTGCTTAAATTAGTTCTATCTTTTTTATCAACTAATTCCATAGATAAGTTTTGAGTTAAAGGTGTTGCCATATTCATAAGACCATTTCTCATGAAAAATGATATTACTATTAATATTATACCTTGTGGAAAAGCTATAGATAGCAAAAATGGTATAGATATTAATTGGCAAATTATTACTGAATTCGATTTTCCAAATTTATTTGACATAAAAGGAATTAAACTTCCACCTAATATACATCCAAATTGAGATATTGAAAGTATACTACCAACTATGCTGTCGGATATGTTCATAGAATATTTTAAATAAACGCTAAAAAATGGAACTACCATACCTGCACCGATACCTATTATTAAATAATACATCATAAAAGATAATACTTTCTTATCTGATATAACATGATTATATCCTTGTAAACATTCTTTAAAATTTCTAGATTCTAAGTTTTTTGGTTCTTTCATAAAATAAATTGGTATAAATGCTAGTAAAGATAATATTGCTGATATGATAAATATATATGTTATAGACTGCTGTGATGTGAAGTATTTACTCATATGTGTTGATAGTATTCCACCAATAAACGAAGCGCTCATCATACCTATATTTGATACTATAAAATTTATGCTAAATATAGATACTCTTTCTTCTTCTTTTGTATTTTCAGTTATATACATTCCCTCCGCTGTATTTTTCACACTCATTCCAAATCCATTTATTATTGCCATTAATCCAATTAAAAATATATTTTTAAATAGTACTAAAAAAATACTTCCTATAGCTATTGATATAAAGCCCAATTTAAAACTTTTTTTTCTTCCTATCTTTTCTATTAAATATGCACTCGGTATTGATGCTATTGCCATGGCAAATACATTTAGGGATAGTATCATTCCTACTATATTTTCCTCATATCCTACTTCTTTTAAATAAATACCTACAAACATATTAAAAATGCCCATTGCAAATGATGCAAGTAAATTTATTGCAAAGAATAAATATATGTTTTTATTTATATTTTTTAGTTTAGACATTCTAATAATCCCTCCCCCACTTATATAGTATCACTTATGTGCCTAAAAGTTTAAATTTCAGATACATAAAAATTATCTTTTATTAGATTTGACAAATAATAAAAAAGTAGTTATACTTTTTAAGTGTTTTAGTACTTTAAAGTTTTATACAGTAATCGAAAGTACTCATTTTAATTAAGAGGTGATTTATGAAAAATAAAAAAGAAAACATTATAAAAATGGCGCAAAATTGTTTTAATATTCACGGTATAAAGAATACATCTATAGACTACATAGTAAAAGAATGTAAAATGTCTAAATCAACATTTTATAAATATTTTCCAACTAAAGAAGATTTAATTTGGGAGATATTAATTTATTCAAGTGAAAAATTTGCTGCTACATCTATACTACTAGATTCAGATGATACAAAAACTCCTCATGAAGCGCTAAAAGAAAAAATTCAGCTTGTATTAGATTATTTAAAATACAATTCTTCTTTTGATCCACATTTATTAGAGGTCTTTTCAAAAACTAAAGGTGATAATTTAATCGAAGTAAAAAATAAAATAAAATCTAGTATATTAAATTCTTATAAATCTTCTTTAATTTTAATTTATGGAGAAGAAATAAATGTGTTTATTGGTGATTTAATATTTATAATTGATAGTTTAGTTCATGAATTTTATTTAGTTATGAAAATGAATAAAAGGCACTTAAGTATCGAATATATATTTGAGTTTATTATTAGGCAAATAGATATTAATATAAATTACCTTAGAAACAATAAGGGTATCATAAGTGAAAGCATATTTTATACAATCGATGAAATCGGAGAAAACAATTATGAAAATGTATTAAAAAAGACTTCTATAAACGTTATAAATACTATAAAAGAATTAATTTTATCTAATAGCGAAAATAAAAAGTTATATGATGCAATAAATAAAATAGAAGAAGAATTTAACTTATGTAACTATGATTCACTTGTAATGGATGCAATGATTGCTTATCTAGAAAAGCAACTATTCTTACAAAAACATACTAATAAATTAAGCAGACTATTATCTAAATTAGGAGATGACATAAAAGGTGGACAATAAAAAATTAAGAAATTTAATAGTTTCAGTGTTGTTATTAGGATCTTTTCTAACAGGTCTTACTCAAACTGTGCTAAACTCAGCATTACCAAGTATAATGAAGGATTTTCATATAACAGCAGACTCAGCTCAATGGTTAACTTCAATATATATGCTTGTTTTAGGTGTAATGATCCCAGCAACAGCATACTTAATCAGCAATTTTTCTGCAAAAAAACTATATATTAGTTCTATGCTATTATTTTTTACTGGATGTTTAATTTCAATATTTACAAATAATTTTCAAATGCTTGTTGCATCTAGAATATTTCAAGCAATGGGTGCAGGAATAATAATGCAATTAGTTCAAGTATCAATGATAAATTTATATCCTAAAGAACAAAGAGGCGTAGCTATGGGATTATATGGTTTCGTGATTGGCGTTGCCCCAGCAGTAGGACCTACTGCCGCAGGATATATTATTGATAATTTTGGTTGGAGAATTTTATTTTACATACTAGCATTTATTGCTATATTAGATATACTTTTAGCACTTATAATACTTAGAGATATAACTGAAATAAAAAAATCTAAACTAGAAATAATGTCTCTAATATTTTCAACACTTGGATTTGGTGGATTATTAATAGGAGTATCTAATTTAGGTACCTATGGTATATATAACTACATAACCTATTTACCAATAATTTTAGGTTTAATCTCTCTTATATTATTTACTATAAGACAATTTAAAGTTGATGAACCTTTGCTTAATCTTAAGGTTTTTAAATCTAAACAATTTGTAATATCTGTAATATTATTAATGATTATGTATATATCCTTTACATCTGCAACAATGATTTTATCATTGTATCTTCAGTCTTCAAGGGGTATGTCAGCTATGATACCTGGATTAATGATGTTGCCTGGTTCAATACTTATGTCTATACTTAGTCCTATATCTGGTAAAATACTTGATAAATACGGAGCAAGAATTTTATCTATATCAGGATTTTTATGCCTAAGCATAAGTACATTTTCATTTTCTAACTTAAGTGACACAACATCAATTGTGATGCTTACTATTATGTATTCTATTAGAATGATCGGACTTACACTTTTACTAATGCCAGTTACAACCTGGGGACTTAATGCTCTTAATCATTCAGAAATAGCAGATGGAAGTGCTATTGGTTCAACACTTAGACAAGTTTCAGGTGCTATAGGTTCTTCTTTATTTATAGCTATAATGACTACTATTTCAAAAAATTGCTTAAATACATCTGAAGTATTGGCTACTATTAAAGGTATAAATGTCGCATTTAAGGCTTCTTCACTATTACTATTTATAGGTTTAATAATTTCTATAATATACGTTAAAGATAAAAATTCAAAACCTCAAGAAGAAAAAGGCATAACTTTTGCTCTTGAAAACTAAACTATACAATATAAATTCATTGGAATATAATGATTTTAATGAAAACAACAATTTAACTATATAAATTTAAATTACGAAAGGAAAGTTATGAGTAAAGTCGGATTAATATTAGAAGGTGGCGGTATGAGAGGAATATATACTGCAGGTGTCTTAGACTTCTTCATAGAAAAAGACATCGAAGTAGATATGGTAATTGGTGTATCTGCAGGAAGCTGTCATGCATCATCTTATTTATCTAAACAATATAAAAGAGCTTATCATGCTACTATTGATTATATACATGATAAAAATTACTTAAGCTTCAATAATCTTATAAAAACAGGATCTATTTTGGGAATGGATTTTATGTTTAATACTATTCCTAATCTTATTAAGGCTGTTAAAAATCGACACATTAATTATAATGAAAGTCTTAAGTTAGTAAATAACTTATCTGAAAATGAAGATACTCTTGTTATAAGACCTAAAAATCCGGTTAATGTTAGTCAAGTCGAAAAAAATATATCAAAACTTACAGCTCTATATGAAGAAGGATATAATAATGCAAAACAAATGTGTAATCAAATTCTAGAGTTTATAGATAAAAATAAAAAAATAAAAGTCACTAAATAAATAGTGACTTTTATTTTTTTATGTTCCACAAAAAGTTCTGTACGGATACTTAGATGGGTCTGGTGGATTTGAGTAATATTTGTTATCTTTAGAATGTTCATATGTATTACTTACAATCTCAAGAAGTTTTTTCATAAAATCATAATCTCCACTTTCTGCTTTTTCTATAGCTTCTTCTACTCTATGATTTCTAGGTATTACAGATGGATTGGATTTTTTCATTAATTCTTGTATAGATTCTTTTGACTCTTCTTGTCTATCTAATCTATCTTTCCATACTTTATACCAATGTTCAAACTCTTTGCTACCAAACATACCTTTATTATTAAAATTATTAAATGTAAGTTCTATAAACGTATTAGTATAATCTTCATTATATTTCTCCATCATGCTAAGTAAATCCTCAATAATAGCTTTGTCTTGTGCTTCTTCATTGAACATTCCAAGCTTACTTCTCATGATTTTCATCCAGCTTAAATGATATATCTCTAAAAATTCTGATATAGCACTTTGTGCTATTTCTATAGATTCATCTCTATTTTCTTTTAATAGTGGTAATAATGTTTCTGCAAATCTACATAAGTTCCATTGAGTCATAATAGGCTGATTTTTATATGAATAACGACCATTCGTATCAATTGAGCTAAATACTGTATTAGAATTGTAGACATCCATAAACGCACATGGTCCATAATCAATAGTTTCTCCACTAATAGTCATGTTATCTGTATTCATAACTCCATGTATAAATCCTACTGATTGCCACTTTGCTACTAAAGTTGCATGTTTTTTTATTACTTCTTTTAAGAAGTTTATATACTTATCTTTATTATCATCTATGTTTGGAAAATGTCTTTTTATACTATAATCTGCTAATTCCTTAAGTTGTTCAACACTTCCGAATGTCGCTATATATTGAAAAGTTCCAAATCTAATATGACTTGAAGCTGTACGTACCAATATAGCACCATCCTTTTTACTTTCTCTTATTATATTTTCTCCAGTTTTAATTACTGCTAGACTACGGGTAGTAGGTATATCTAAACCATGCATTGCTTCACTTATTATATACTCTCTAATCATTGGTCCAAGTACTGCTCTTCCATCTCCACCTCTAGAATATGGAGTTTTTCCTGAACCCTTAAGTTGAACATCATATCTTTCACCTAAAGGTGTTATTTGTTCACCTATCAATAAAGCCCTTCCATCGCCTAACATTGTAAAATGTCCAAACTGATGCCCTGCGTAAGCTTGGGCAATATAAGCTCCACTTTCTACAACTTTATTTCCTGAAAGTATTTCTATACCTACATCAGTTCTTAATACATCCCTATCTAATCCTAATGATTTTACCAAGGCCTCATTAAGTATAACTAATTTAGGGGATAATACTGGATTTATATCTATTTTGCTAAAAAATATTGGTGATAGTTTATTATAGGTATTATCAAAATTCCATCCTATATTACTATTTTTATTAAGCATATTATCTCCTTATAAAATTATATAAATATTTGTTTTATTAACTTAATATACCCATTTTTTCAATTTCAAATTTGGTATAATGTTCTTAATCGTAAAAAAAGCTTACAACTACTAGTGTAAGCTTCTAAAACAAATTTTTTATAATATTTTAACCTTCCACAACCTCATCCATAGTATTTCCAACAAAAACCTTGCTATCAACTATGTCAAATATCTTGTTAAATAGTTTACTATATATAGCTCCAAAAACATTATTAAAAATCCTAAATAGTATTGCACCTGATAGCCCCAGTACAGGAACTGCAGCTGTTAGTGCACCAAAGCAATTAAACACAGTTTGCCATTGATATGTTCCTGATAATCCAACCATTAATCCTCCTATTATTCCGGTATATCCTCTCAGCTCTTTTGGCAAAACTAAGTATAATATACCAAATATTAAACATCCTATGACTAAAAATGGAGGTCTTTTTTTATATCTAAATTCAAACTTTTCTTGACTTGGCTGCAATATTGACATACATGAAAATCCAATCCACATTGTACGTGGTAAGTGCATAAGCTCTCCAATTAAAATAGCTGAACATATTCCAAGTGTTATCTTTAATTGCCATTTAGTTCGCTCATTTTTTAAACTTACATCTCTCATAATATCTAAGATTTTATTTTCAAATTTAATATTTTTTTGTTTAATGTAAAAAATTAAAGATACTATAATCCCTCCTATAATTAATCCTACAATACGATTTATATATCCATTTATGCTATTAACTTCATATCCGTACAATAGTAAATATGATAAAACAAATGTAGATTGATTAGCTAAAACAACATTATGGCATGATAATACAACTATTGCCATTATTGATACAAAATTTATTATACTACCTAGTATCGGATTTACTATAGTTGCTATATATGGACTAATCATACATATCCCAAATATACCTAAAATAGTAAATGCTGATTGTTTTGCATCAAAGTCTAAGTTTGAGAACCTAAAAGTTAGTAAGGAAAGAACTGTAACTACCCCTACAATACTGTTTTCTTCCCCAAATACTTTACTGAAAAGTGTAACTATTACCATACAAAATAAAAGACATAAAAAATCTTTAACGATAAGAGCTGTTATATATTTTCTTTTTAAAGATTTATCCTCACTTTCTTTAATTAAAGGTTTTAAATTACATGCACCTAGCTGCATGGCCTGATAAAAACTCATAATTATCCCTCCTTTTCCTCTTCTAATATTTTGATATTTGCTTTTTCTATAAGAGATATTAATTCATAAAATTCCTTATCTCCTAATTTTCTTCTTAGATTATAAATAGGACCTAAATAATGTTTATAAATATCATCTATTTGTTCTCTTCCTAATTCAGTAATAGAAACAAAATAACTTCGCTTATCATTTTCATCTCTAGTTTTTATTAAATAACCACTTTTATTTAATGTGTCTATAATCCTACTTATAATAGTTTTATTTAACCCCATAGCTTTACTAAGAATCATTGGTGTCATATTTTCTTTACTAACTGCTAATTGAGACAATAGTTCTAAATGTTGAGATGGCATTTCATACAGTTTACTAGATCTACGTATAAGCAATCTGCTAAACAATCTTATATCTTGCATCCTTTCCACCATATAAATCCAATCACTACTTTCCAATATTTTCACCTCTTTTCTCAATTAATTTTAAATAGAATCCCTATAATAATATATATAAATTTAGTTGACTTTGTTAACTAAATTTTAATTGAATTTCTATTTATTGTCAAATATCATAAAAAAACACCCATATAATATGGGTGCTTAAGCTGAATATAAATCATAACCTACTGCTAAAAGATAGTCTTGATTTAAAAGATTTTTTTCTCCGTATTTATCTACTGCAGCAATAACTTGTTTTTGTCTTTTTATTGATCTTTCATAATGTTTTTTTGGATTATATCCCTCTGGGCACTGTGGCAATCCAGCTAATATAGATGCTTCTTCAAAACTCAAATTGTTTGCATTTACATTAAAGTATCCCTTACTTGCTTCTTTTATCCCCATGTATCCATTTCCATAATTTATTATGTTTACATAAATTTCTAATATTTCATCTTTTGAAAAAAGTTTTTCTATATCTTTAGCTAAAAACAATTCAGTTACTTTTCTTGAAAAGTTTCTATTTCCATTTAAGTATATATTTTTAGCTAATTGCTGAGTTATAGTACTTCCTCCTTGAACTATTCTACCTTCTTTTATATTATTAATAGCCGCTCTTCCTATTCCTATAAAATCTAGTCCTTTATGCTTATAAAATCTATGATCTTCAACTGAAACTATGCCAGTTAAAAAATCTTCATCTATATTTTCAATGCTTACATAATTGTCGCTGTTCTGTATTTTTTTAACTTTATCTTGTAAACTTACATGGTTTGTTACTTCTTTATATCGTCTATATCCATCTATTAATACCTTACCAGTTGGGATACTTACTAACATAATTGTAATTATCATAAATGCTGTTAAATATTTGTATATCTTTTTCATGTAGTACCCTCCTTTTTTCTTATTACAGAAATAATTATTTATTATATTACCATTATACATATATCTTAATTTAAAGTCCTTTCATGTACCTTAAATTAACCTTACTTTTTTGTAACTTAAGCTTATTTATAAAATTAATTTGTTTATACTTTATTTCATAAAAAAATACCCATAAATGGGTACTTTTTACTTACATATATATTTTTTTAATATCTTAGATTTAATTATACTATACTAAAAGGCATAACTGAACTAAGCAATTTTTTTGAATAATCATTTCGTACATTTGAAAGATTTGAACTATCTATATTTTCCACTATTTCACCTTTATATAAAAACAATACTCTATCACATAAATATGCAACTGATTGTAAATCATGTGTTATAAATAAGTAAGTTATATTTAAATCTTTTTTTAGTTTCTTCAATAAATCTAATATTTGAACTTGTATTGATACATCTAATGAGCTAATAGCTTCATCTAAAACTATAAATTCTGGCTTTGTTGAAATTACCCTAGCAATACATACTCTTTGTAATTGACCGCCGCTTAACTCATGAGGATACCTATATATTAGATATAATGGAAACTCTACTTTTTCTAATAATGATTCTATTATATAATCTAAATTATATTTATTTCCTAATTCATATAATGGCTCTAATATAATATCTTTTACTGTAAAATTAGGATTAACTGACGAGATATAATCTTGAAATACAACACTCATTTTGCCTTTATTATGTCGTATCCAATTTTTTATAGATTTACCTTCTATATTAACACTTCCAGAATCCATTTTTTCTAAACCTAATATAAGCCTACTTAAAGTACTTTTTCCGCTTCCACTTTCACCAATTAGACCTACACACTCTCCTTTTTCAATTGAAAAACTAATATCCTTAAGTACATATGTATTTTTAATTTTTTTTTGCTTTGAGTAGCTTTTATATAAGTTTTCTACATTTAACCACATTATACAGCTACCTCCTTATTTACATACATGTTAAATGAGTTTGTAATATCTAATCTAGTATTTATTAAATACTTAGTATACTCATGTTTAGGATTATTGAATACTTCACGTGATGTTGCATATTCAACTTGCTTACCATCTTTCATAACTAAAACATCTTGCGCCAAATACTTAACTATACCTAAATCATGAGATATAAAAATCAAAGATGTACCTATTAATTCTCTAATTTTTTTTAACTGTTCTACAACTTCTTTCTGATTTATAGAATCTAAGGCAGTTGTAGGTTCATCCGCAATTATTATATCTGGTTTCATACTAATAGCTAGTGCTATCATACATCTTTGTAACATACCTCCAGATAATTGATGTGGATATTTTTTTATTACATCTCTAGTATTATTTATATTCATTTTTTCTAAGTACTCTATCGATATTTCTTTAGCTCTATTTTTAGTTATACCTTTATTTTCAACTAATGTTTCTACCATCTGATATCCTATTGTATATAATGGATCAAATGATGACATTGCATTCTGAAGTATCATACAAATTTTTTGTCCTCTTATTTTACGTAATTCATTTTTTTTTATTTTTAATAACTCTATATTATCATTAAAAATAATTGAACCATTTATTTTTAAATTACAACTTAGCAAGCCTAATATCGCTTTTGCAGTAATCGTTTTTCCACTTCTGCTTTCCCCCACAATACCTAAGCACATATTTTTACCTAGCTTGAAATTTATATTTTCAACTAAATTTTGTTTACTTTTATTATCTACAATCACAAGATTTTTTACCTCTAGTAAACTCATATTCTTACCTCTCTTTAGCTTAAAGTCTGTTTTGGATTTAATGCTTCTTGTATGCTATCTCCTAATAAGTTAAATGCCGAAACTACTATTAATATTGCAATTCCTACTGGTAACATCTGCTGTGGGTATATAGTCATAACATTTTTAGCTTCACTAAGCATCATTCCCCACTCAGGAGTAGGTGCTTGTACTCCTAATCCTAAAAATGATAGTGCTGATATATTTAATATAACCCATCCAGTATCTAATGTTGCTAATACACTAATTTCTCCTATAGCACCTGGAATCAAATGCTTTCTTATTATATGAAACATGCTACATCCAGATACTTTTGCAAATCTAATATAGTTTTTATCAGAATATTGAATAACAATAGATCGAATCATACGTGTGTACCATGCCCATTTAGCTAATATATTTGCTATTATTATATTTTGAATTCCTGTTCCGAGAATACCAACTATAGCTAGTATCATTACTTCACTAGGAAAAGATAACATTATATCACATATTCTCATTATTATTTCATCTACCCATCCACGTATAAATCCAGCTACTACACCGAGTATTGTTCCTATGAGTATAGTAGCTAGCATAGCTATTATTGATAAAAATACAGTACTCCTAATACCATATAATACTCTTGAAAATACACACCTACCTAATTGGTCAGTACCAAATGGATATTTTATACTCATTCTCAAAAGCTTAGATTTTACATCTATTGCAATAGGATCATTCGGTGATATTATTGGAGCTAATATACCTGCTAATAATATTATAAACAGTATATATGATGGAACTATAGATATTGCATTCTCCTATCAGCCTTTTTTTGATATAAATTATAGATGTATACCTTTTAAATGTGATGAATTTCTATTGGTAACTAGCCATAAAAATAATATTTATAAAAATGGAATAACAGATAATGAAATAAGAAATCTTCCAATTTTATATACAGATTTCTTTTCTATCGGTGTAAACGATTGGTTTTATTCATTATTTCCTAAAAGCTATATAGAGAAAGAATTACAAGAAGGTTCTTTAGTAAATATTAAACTTTTAGAGACAATTCCTATGCATTTAAAAAGCTATATTATAACTAAAAATCAAAGTTGTTTAAGTAATTCATCTAAAATTTTTTTAAATTATATAAACTATTAATTTTTTTACATTAAAAAATCTATAGGAATTTAAAATTCCTATAGATCCTTCATGGTAAAAAATAAGCCTTCATGACTTATTTTGGTTATGTATTAATTACAATATTTATGTTTACTATTATACACCAATTTTTTACATTTATATTATTAAGCTTTTGAATTAATTAAATTCATTTTTTTGATAATATAATTCATAAAAAATATTAATAGTTGTTTAATTTTCAAATTATATTTTTATAAATTCACTTAGCATATTTTTTATAAATATTATTAATAATATAGTTGAACATAATTATATTAATTACATATCATTAATTTTACAGTTTTTTTTAAAATTATATTTTTCAACTTTTATCTTTTTAATCAATCATATTTCTAAATATATATAGCATTTTTTTAATATCTATATTAATATTATATTGTTGTGTTTTATAAAAATTTTATTTTAACTTATATTAGAGGTGATAAATTTGCAAGCAATTAAAAATTTAATGGTATTATTATTAAACTTCATGGTATTGCTTATACTATTTTATATCTTAGCCGATAGCTATACTACTGTTGTTCTTTTATTAGGATTAGCACTATTAGGATTTAAAGTTTTAAAAACTAAAAATTAATTGTATCTTAATATTTTTTATTTTATTTACTGGAATTTTTCCTTATTTTTGTGTTGTCATAAATAAAATTTCGTAATTTACAAATTTATCTTTATAAAACATAAATATTATATAGTAACTATTTCTATTACTATATATTTTTAATATTAAAAATTCAATTCTAACATATTTCTAATGAATAATTATAATTTTTTTACCTAATACTAATCTTATAAAATTTTGTTAAGAGGTGTATATCATGAAAAAAATGATAATTTTATTTCTTGTTCTAAGCATTATGTCTATTAATATAAATTTAAATGATAATATTAAAGTCTATGCTAATAATTCTCTAAATACTCTAAAAAATGTAGAAAATGAGTATGTAACTCAATTAGAATCTATAAGCGAACAATTATATATCCTTAATTCAAACGCACTTAAAGCTGTTATCAATAAAGGAGATAAATCCTCTATGTTAAAAGATGCTTCTTATATAAAAAGTCAAATTAAAAGTCTACGAAAAGATCTTTCTCAATATCATCAAACTGAAAGTGGCGATATTGAAAAAAATCCTATATCTCTAGCACTTTTAAATACATTAAATTATTACAGTATGTCTTTATCATTTTTAACAGGTTTTTTAACTTCCGATTGTGAATCTACACAAAGTAAATTATTAGGAGAATACTATTTCAGCAAAGCTAAAGGAGATGAAACGCTTCTTTGGACAAAATCTCAAATTAAATAATTAAATATACTTTGTAACTTATTTTCACTTAAGAGATAATCATAATTTCATTTCACAAAAATACATATCATATAATATGTATTTTTTGATTTGCCATATAATTTTATTATCTATTTTTTAATTAACTTGACTTTTGCATGTAAAATATATTAAATTATATATGTAAACTAATATAAGCATTTTAGTTTACATATATAGTTTATAAAATATTAAGGGGGATACATATGAAGACCAAAGATTTAGTAATATGTTCATTATTTGCTGCTATAACTGCAGTTCTTGCACAGATAGCTATACCATTCCCTGGTGGAGTTCCACTTACAATGCAAACATTAGCAGTTTCATTAGCTGGAATATTGTTAGGAAGTAAAAATGGTTTTATTTCACTTATTATATATACATTACTTGGTGCTGTTGGATTACCTGTATTTGCTGAGTTTTCAGGTGGAATACAAATAATATTAGGCCCTACAGGTGGTTTTATATTATCCTTTCCTATAATGGCCTTTTTAATAGGATTTATATGTGAGAGAAGTAATAATAAATTTATGGTATTTGTGGCTATGATATTAGGGTCTGTTATAAACTATGCTATTGGTACTATGTTATTTGCATTTATTATGAAAACAACAATTATGAGTGCTTTTATTGCATGTGTTGCACCATTCATTGTTACAGGAATAGTAAAAGCATTTTTAGCAACTATTATTGGTATAAAACTTAAAGAAAATAAATCTATGCAAGGAGTATTAAACTAATGAAGTTAAGACCTCATCATCTGATGTGTACTCAAGGTTATAGCGGTAGAGGCTATAGTGATGATTTTGTTAAAAATATGGATTATATAACTAGAACTTTAAGAAGTAATAAAAACATTTTAGTTGAACTAGTATTTTCTACTGATGATATTTGTAGTAATTGTCCTAATATGTTAGGAACTAATTTATGTAATACAAATAATAAAGTTAAATCAATTGATGATAAAATGATTAAGTATTTTAATCTAGAAGAAAAAGTATATAATTACAATGAAATTGTAAATTTTATAAAAGAAAATATTACTGAAGAAATTATGGATGATATCTGCGGAAATTGCAACTGGTATTCTATTAGTAGTTGTAAAAAAAGTATGTGCTATAAATAAATTTAATAAAAAAGTCTCTTTGCTCCTGTCACCAACGACTTTGTCCGTTGCTTAAAATTTCATTTTTAAAGCCATATTGAAGATTTAATCAATATGGCTTTATCTATTTTATTTTAAATTTATATTATTATCAAACTCATTTTTTATCTCATTAAGCTTTTTTTCATTTATAAAAAGATTAAGTGCTGTTAGTGAAAGTGCTTTTGATCCTAATATTAAAGCTTTATCACCATCTTTAGAACACGCAGCTTCGCGAAATTCTGGTGTATGACCTACTAAAGTTTTTGGTCCTATTTTTATATGAGGATGCAATGTAGGAACAACATGACTTACATTTCCAGCATCAGTGGATCCAAATCCTTCATTTTTTATAGTATTTATATCTTCTCCTAATCCATTCATAACTTCTGCAAACAACTCATTAAATTTATCATTTACATAAAAATTATCTACTTCATTTTGGAAAAAATTAATATTAACTTTTGATCCAGTTGTCAATGCAGCTCCTTTTGCTATATTTTTGACTTTCTTAGTTACTTCATTTAATATTTTTCTAGTTTTAGCTCTTATATAGAATCTTGCTTTGGCATAGTCTGGTACTATATTAGGTGCATCACCTCCATCAGTTATGATTCCATGTATTCTAACATCATCAGTTAAATGCTGTCTTAATGCATTTATTCCGTTAAAAAGCTGTATAACTCCATCTAATGCATTTATTCCTTTTTCTGGGCAACCAGCTGCATGAGCTGATTTTCCTATAAATTCAAACTCAACTGGATCTACTGCTAAGCTAGTTCCTGTAACTGAATTTTCATTTGATGGATGTATCATTAAACATGCATCCACATCTTTAAATAAATTATATTTTACAAAACTTCCTTTAGCACTTCCATTTTTACCACCTTCTTCAGCTGGACACCCGTATACTCTCACTTCCCCACCTACAGTATCCAGTTGAGTTGATAATGCTATTGCTGCTGCACAGCTAGATACTCCAATTATGTTATGTCCACATGCATGCCCTAAAGATGGTAATGCATCATACTCTGCTAAAAAACCTATTACTGGACCTTCCCTAAATTTTGATTTCTTTTTTGCTATAAATCCAGTCTCATGCCCCGCAATATTAATTTCTACATCAAATCCATTTTCTTTTAGTAAAGTTGTTAGTATTTCACATGCAAAATATTCATTATTTCCAACTTCAGGTTTTTCGTGTATCTTATGGCTTATTTTTATATATTCTTGTTTTTGATTTTCTATTTCAAATAATATGTCTCTTTTTATTTTATCTATATTCAAATTTTCCATAATATCCCCTTTACATATATATTTTTAGTATCTAGAATGCAGGTATAGATTCTCCTTTATATCTTTTATTAATAGCTTCTTTTACTTCTTCTGATTGATATACTTTTACTACCTTTTTATAGATTTCATTATTTTTATTTTCTTCTTTAGCTGCTATTAAATTTATATATGGCTTTGAAGTTTCTAGATTTGAATCTTCTATAAATAGTGAATCTTTTGTAGGAGATAATTTTGCATCTACTGCTACTCCACTATTTATTACTGCTACATCTACATCTTGTAAAGATCTCGGAATTTGTGTTGCTGTTAATTCTAATATTTCTAGATTTTTTGGATTGTCTGCTATATCTTTAATTGTTGGTAAAAGACCTACAGTATCTTTTAATTTTATTAATCCTGCATTTTGAAGAAGTATTAATGCTCTTCCTAGATTTGTAGCATCATTTGGAACTGCTATTTTTGAACCTACTTTTAATGCTTCAAGTGATTTTAATTTTCCTGCATATATAGCCATTGGTGCAAATACAGTATCTCCAATTGACACTAATTTTAAATTTCTTTCATTGTTAAAATTATCTAAATATGCATGATGTTGAAATGCATTTATATCTATTTCACCTTCATCAAGTGCTATATTTGGCTTTATATAATCAGAAAAACTAATTATTTCTAAATTAATATCTTCTTTTGCTAACTTTTCTTTTACTAAATCCCAGATTTCATGTTCTTCACCTGTTACACCTAATTTTACAGTTTTTGTATCACTAATAGATGCATTATTACAACCTACTAGGGTACTTACAGATAATATTAATATTAAAAATACTGATAATAATTTTTTCATAACAAATCTCCTTTTATATTCTTAATTATTTAATTTTCTAAGTAAAAAATCTCCAATACTTTGAACTATATTAACTAAAATAAGCAATATTATAACTGTAACTATCATTACACCAGTTTGAAAATATTGATAACCATATCTTATTGCAAAGTCACCAAGACCCCCACCTCCAACAGTTCCTGCCATTGCTGATAAACCAATTAAACTTACTGTTGTAATTGTAATTGCATATATTATTCCACCTATTCCCTCAGGAAGCATTACTCTATATATTATCTCAAAAGGGCTAGATCCCATAGATTGAGCCGCTTCTATTACCCCCTTATCAATATCTAATAGGACAGTTTCTATTTGTCTTGCTACAAAAGGTGTAGATCCAAATACTAATGGTACCAGTGCTCCTTCTGTACCTATAGTTGTTCCAACTATAAATTTGGTAATAGGCATTATTGTTGCTAGTAAAATAATAAATGGTATAGATCTAAAAATATTTATTATTTTGCCTATAAGATTATTTATAACTACATTTTCTAATATTGAGCCTTTCCTAGTAACTACAAGAGTTACTCCTATTGGAAAACCTATTAAAATAGATATTAACCCAGATATAAATACCATATATATAGTTTCAAACAAAGCATTTACCATTTCAGGATATAAATTAACTACATTTGGTAGTAAGTTTGTTATTAAACTTTCCATGTTTTATTACCTCCAACTCTATATTATTTTCTTTAAGATACTTTTCTACATTTAAGATATTTTCAATTTGGCCACTTAACTTAACTACTAAATATCCAATAGGTGTTGATTGAACTATTTCTATATTTCCAAATAATATGCTTGCATCAATTTTAAACTGTCTTGATATTTTTGAAATAAACGCCTGACCTGTATTTTGACCTATAAATACTATTTTTGCTAATAGTTCATCTTCATTAATTTCTTTTAAAAAGTAATCTTTTTCTAGTAGTTCATAAATTTTATTTTCTTGAAATACAGTTGATATAAAGTCCTTTGTTACTTTTGTTTTAGGTCTAGTAAAAATATGAATTAAGTCATTTTGCTCTACGATATAACCATTTTCCATTACTGCGACCTTATCACAAATTTCTTTTACTACATTCATCTCATGTGTAATTATGACTATTGTTAACCCAAGCTTTTGGTTGATATCTTTTAATAACTTAAGTATCGATTGGGTAGTCTGCGGATCAAGTGCTGATGTAGCTTCATCACATAATAAAACCTTTGGGTTATTAGCTAATGCCCTTGCAATTGCAACTCTTTGCTTTTGGCCTCCGCTTAGATGATTTGGATAACTACTTGCTTTATCACTTAATCCTACTAATTCTAAAAGTTCATACACTCTAGTTTTAATTTCTTCTTTACTTAGCCCACTATGTTTTAATGGATATGCTATATTTTTAAAAACTGTTTTTGACTTCATTAGATTAAAGTGCTGAAAAATCATACCGATATTTTTTCTAGCTTCTCTTAATTCCTTTGATGTTAACGATGTAAGCTCTTTATTATCTACAAAGACTTTTCCTGATGTTGGCTCTTCTAATAAATTAATGCAACGTACTAATGTACTTTTTCCAGCGCCACTAAATCCAATAACTCCACAAATCTCACCTTCTTCAACTTCAATGTTTACATTTTTTAATGCCTCTACCTTAATATTTTCTGATGTGTACGTTTTACTTATATTTCTAAGTGATATCAAATTTATTCCCTCCTTATTTTATTAAATAAAAAAATCTTCTTCTCAAGATGAGAAGAAGATTTTAACGTTTATATATTAATATACTTCCCCTCATCTTTCAGAATTTCAAAAAATTCTGTTGGAATTAGCACCACACCAAACATTGGTAGGTTGCTGAGACATCATCGGGCCATTCCCTCAGTCTCTCTTGATAAGGTTTATTATTTAATTTTTATTAATTTTATAAAACAAATTGTATAGTTAATTAATAACATTGTCAACAACTTTTTTAAATTTTTCTAATTTTTAATTTTTGTAAAAAATATTCAATCTTATATTTTAATATATTATTTTTTACATAAATATTTATTTAAATAAATCTAACATTTCTTTTTCAGATAATCCTTTTAAAATATTTCCTTGGGATAAATCATTATTTATTATATCATCAATTAATTCTTTTTTATTTTCTTGAAGTCTTACAATCTTTTCCTCAATAGTACCCTTCGCTATAAGTTTTATAACTTCCACTACTTCTCTTTGCCCATATCTATGTGCTCTATCACTCGCTTGATTTTCTACTGCAGGATTCCACCATGGATCAAAGTGAATTACAGTATTTGCTGAAGTTAGATTTAGTCCAGTTCCCCCTGCTTTTAAGGATATTAAAAATACTTTTTTTTCTTTACTTTTATTAAATTCATCAACTAATTTTAATCTTTCTTCAGCTTTAGTTTGACCATCTAAATATAAATATTTTATATTATTTTTATCCAATCTTTCACCTATATTTTCAAGAACAGTTGTAAATTGAGAAAAGACTAAGATTTTATTATTTATTCGAATATAATCCCTTATAATTTCTAAGCAAGTCTCTATTTTAGCACTTTTTCCACTATAGTCATCTATTACTATACTTGGATCTAAGCAAAGTTGTCTTAATTTTGTCAGATAAGAAAATACCGTTATTTTATTATTTTGCTCTTCTAGTTTTTTCTTTGTATAATCTGCATATATTGCATATACCTTTTTTTGATCTCTATTCAATTCAACTAAAAATTCCTTTTCTATCTTATCAGGAAGCTCTTTTATAACTTGTTTTTTTGTTCTTCTTAGTATAAACGGTTTTATCATTTTTTTCAGATTTTCTAATTGACTTTCGTCTTTAATAAATATAGCATCGAATTTTCTTAGACTATACAAATACCCTGGCATTATAAAATCAAATATAGACCAAAGTTCCAATAAATTATTTTCTATTGGAGTTCCAGTAAGAGCAAATTTACTATGTGCATTTATAGATTTTACAGCATCTGTACTTATTGCAGTTGGGTTTTTTATATTTTGAGCTTCATCTATTATGCAATAATCGAAATTTATTTCTTCATATTTTTCAATATCATTTCTTAAAGATCCATATGTAGTTAAAATCACATCATAAGAATCTATATTGCTTATTATTTTTTCCCTTTCTTTTTTACCACCATGAGCTACTACGATTTTTAAGCTAGGAGCAAATTTTTCAAATTCTTTTTTCCAATTATATACAACTGATGTTGGAGTTATTATTAAACTTTTTTTATCCTTTTCTGATAATAAAAATGTTATAGTTTGCAATGTTTTACCTAATCCCATTTCATCAGCTAGTATCCCTCCAAACCCACATTTTTCTAATGTTTTAAACCAATTTAGACCATCTATTTGATAATCTCTAAGGGTTGCGTTTAAGTCTTTTGGAATTTCTGTTTTTTGCTCATCAAGTTTTTTTATCTTACCTGCAATTTCTCTTATTTTTTCTATACCCTCTATATAAGGTAATTTTTTATTAGTCATTAAATTTTCAATATATAATGCCTTGTTTGTATTTATCTGCATACGATTAAAATCACTAGTAAAACCTAAACTCTCCATCAATTTAAATGTATCTTTGGTTTCTTGCTCTTCTAAATTTATAAAGTTTCCATTTCCCAATTTATAAAACCTTTTGTCGTCTTTGAAAGCTTTTATTATATTTTTATATTCTTTTTCATTAACTCCATCTATTTTAAAATTAAACTCTAAATAATGGTTTATTTCTTCACCTAATCCTATTCTTATAGAACTTGAACCATATATTTTTTTTGCTTTTAACTTATCAGAATAATAAACTTCTCCTATATTTTTAAGTCTATTTATCTCAACTGTTAAAAAATCATATAACTGTTCATCATTTCCTGTAAATACATATTTATTATTGTCTTTTTCAAAATAGTATGTATAAAGTCTATATATTGCTTCTTCTTCTTTTTGCTCATTTTTAACTATAAATTTACCTTCATTTTCACCTTCATAGTTAAACTTAATATTACATGTTATTTTATCTTCTTCTAAATCAAAATAATATCTAACTAATAATTTTTCACTTATATTTTCTTCTATATTTTCATCAATAATTACATTATTAGTTATCTTTTCAAGCTTTGGAACTACATTTGTTAAAACTTCACTTACTTCTTCTGACTTAAAAGATATTTCATTATATTTTTCTAGTACAGTATATAATTTCTTATAATATATTCCATTTTCTCCACTTAATAAATATATATCTCCATTATAAAATACTACATCACCCCTTTGAGATATAGGAACTGGTAACTTATTCTCACTTTTTAGTAAAACTTTATTATTATCCATTTCTAAGGTTATACTTATAGGCAAATCTCCCTTAATTATTTTTGGAGTATAGTACAAGTTTCTATATTTAAATTCAAAGTCTTTATACTCAAGAGCTTCTATTAGTCTTTTTACTGATGCCCCATTTAAATACATTGATTGCTGTTCTCTTAACGACGATGTATAAGAAAGACTCATTCCATATTCTTCTATAATCTCAACTATTTTTTCTTCATCATATCCAAAATAGTTGTTTGATATATTGTACATAAAATCCGGTCCATATATTATATCCTGAGCGTTTAACCTAGCTTTGGAAAAGTCTCTAAGATTTTTTAATTTATACATATTATCTATTCCTATATAAAAATCACATCTTATGCTATCTTCTCCTATAAGTTCTAAACTCACGTCTAACTTTACTTCTTGTTTTGGCTTACTTTTAAAATAATTTAAAAAATCTTTATTTATAAAGTTCATTATCTCACCTGTTTTCATTATGCTAAATATCATTATATCATTAAAAACACCTTAACCAATTTAGGAAGTTAGTTTATTTTATAAAAATCTAGAATTTTGATATAAATCCCCTGCTAACTCTTTTAAAAGTTCTTTGTCAATTATTGAGTATCCATACTTATCTTTTTCTAAAACACCTTTTTTACATAGCCCATTAAAAGTTCTTAATAAATGTCTATAACTACTCCCTAGTAGTTCTGCTAAGTTAACTAAGTTATCTCCAAAGTCTATATAGTATTTTGAACTTTTTTTATTAAATACAGAAGATGTTTCATTTATATAGCTTGCTAGTCTATTTTCTAAGGGGTAAAGCAAATTTACAGAACTGTTCATAGTTATTACAGAAAGCTTCTCTGCTAGACTCTCACTTATAAATTTCAAAAAATTCATATCTTTAGTTAGCTCATTTCTTGCTTTATTCATTGGGATAGCTAAGCAGTAGCAATCACTTAGCGCTTGTATAGTTCCAGTTGTAACTTGATTCTTTACTAATTCTAAATCTCCAATTAATTGAGGAGGCTTATAAAAACTTAGTAGTAAACTTCTCCCGTTTGGTAATGTTTTAAATACTTTAGCTTTACCTGTTATTAAAACTGCAAAATAACTTATATCTTCATCCTCTGTACATAAATACTCATTTCTTTCAAATTTAAACACTTTCATATCATTTTTCATATTTTCACTAAAAATCTCTTTTATATTTAATTCATTATAATAACTTTCTATAAGAAATTGATCATTTATTATTTCCACTTTTTAAACCCCTTTCACTTTTTACTATATAATTTTTATTTTATATGTGCACATGACATATGTCATTCTTTTTATTAATTTTTTATGGTAATTTATTAATTATTAAAAGAAAATAATGAGGGGGTGTTAAATATAAATTATTTTATATCTATATTTACAGGAGTTTTGCTTTCTATAATGTTATACCTAAATGGATCAGTTGGAGAAGCCGCTGGAAATTATGCTTCTAGTGTAATAATTCATATTATAGGTCTTATTGGTATTATTTTAGTACTTTTAGTTACAAAATCTAAATTAAAAAATATTAAAGGTATACCATTGTATATGTTTTCAGGAGGGCTTATAGGAGTTTTAACTGTTGTATTTAGCAACATAAGTTTTTCTAACTTAGGGGTTTCCCTAACAGTATCTGTCTGCTTACTTGGACAATTAATTACATCTATAATTATAGACCACTTTGGATTTTTTAATTTACCTATAAGCAAATTTAATAAAAAAAAGATATTAGGTATTTCTGCTATCATTATTGGTATATGTGTAATGACAATTAAATAAGGAGGGAGTTGTTATTATGTTTTATATAATTATTGCTATTTTATCAGGTGTTACAATTGTTACTGCGAGAGTTATTAATTATGTCTTAGCTGATAAGATAGGCATGTATCAAAGTACCTTTTTTAATTATGTACTTGGATTAATAGGCTCTATTTTTTTACTAATTGTAAGTGGTGAAACATTCAAATTATTTAGTGTTGATTCTTATACTGCCTCATGGTTTACTTATACAGGAGGAATTGTTGGCGTTTTCGTTGTTACTTTATCTTCATATTTATCTGCTAAAGTATCTGCTTTTTACTTAACCCTTTTACTATTTATTGGCCAATTATTTACTGGTATTTTTATAGATTATTTATTTAGTGGGCAATTATCGGCTTATCAATTAATTGGAGGATTTTTAGTAATTTTAGGACTTGGATATAATCTATTTATAGATAAGGTAAAATCTGAAAAATCTACAGAAGTTTTAGATAATAATGTTTAACAATATAAATATAAAAATAAAGAATCACACAAAACGATTCTTTATTTTTATAGCTTTTTTAACTATATATCAATTTAGACTATAAAGTCTTCATCTTCTAATTCTTCATAAATTCCTTTTTGATATCCGTTACCTTTAGTTGAAAAAAAATCATGATTTTTGGTTTCTGTACTTAATCCATTTAAAACTATTGGATTTATATCATTCACTTCATAAAATTCTTCAAACCCTAGATTTTCTAAAGCTCTATTAGCATTATATTTTAAAAAGTTAATAACTTCATCTTCTAGTCTACTTTCTTTATATATGCATTTAGTATATTCTATCTCATTTTCCATAAGATTATTTAAAATAGTATACATGCGATTCTTTAATTTTAATTTGTCACTCTCATTAAAATTATTATATATTTCTTGCGCTAAAAGTCCTATATATTTTCCATGTAGAGATTCATCTCTAAGTATAAGTGATATTATTTCCCCACTAGCAACCATTTTTCCTTGACCCGCCAAGTATAGAGGGTAGAAAAATCCTGAATAAAATAAAAAGCTTTCTAAAAATACACTAGTAACCATTGATAAATACAAACTTTTTTCATCTTCGGTACTTTCATATTGTGCTAAAATAAGTTCAGCCTTTTTCTGTAATGTAGGCTCAGTTTCAATCCATTTAAATAACTCATCTATTTCACTGTTTGATAGAAGAGTCATAAATATAGATGAATAACTTTTAGCATGAATTTCTTCCATTGTTCCCATAAATGATAAAACAGCTTTTCTTTGAAGATTATCAGTTAAACTCATCATAGAAGGTATTCCATTATTACCTTGTTTTGTATCTAACAATGTTAATCCTGCTAATACTTTTTTATATAGTTCTTTTTCTTTTAGGCTTAATTCATTCCAAACAAAAATATCTTTAGAAATAGATATTTCTTCTGGTAACCAAAACTGTTTTACATTTTGTTCCCAGAAGGCTTGTGTAAAATTATCGTCTTCTTTATTCCAGTTAACAGCCTTATGTATTTTATTTAATGCAAATGTCATGAATCTTTCCTCCTATACTGAACATACTAAGCACTCATTATTTTCTCTAGTCATTTTAGTTCTTGTGTAATATAAACTTTTAACACCTTTTTTATATCCATATATATATAACTTAGCTATATCCCTAGTCGTTTTATCATCTGTAACAAATAACGTTGTAGATATTCCTTGATCAATATGTTCTTGCACAGTTGATACTATATCTATAACCTTTCTCATATCCATTCTATACGCTGATTGATAGTACAACATGTTTTCATTAGTTAAAAATGGCATTGGATAAATAGTAGTTGAATCTCCATAAGTCCTTACTTCAACAACATCTGTAATAGGCATTATACTTGATGTTGCATTTTGTACATAACTAATACTTTGAGTTGGTGCTATTGCTGTCAAATAGGCATTATATATACCATTTACTTTTACTTTATCTAATAAATTAGACCAATCTTTTCTTGTAGGTATGTATATTCCTTCAAATAATTTTTTCACTTTATCGTACTTTGGTAAATAAGAATTTGTATAATACTTTGACAATACCTCACTATCTTTACCCTTAGCATATTCTGATTTTTCGAATCCTTCAAATGTCTTATTTTTTTCTATTGCTATTTTCATAGATGACTTAATTGCATAATATCTAATCATTGCAAAAAATACATTACAAAAATCTATTGCTTCATCACTTGTATATAATATATCTTCCCTTACTAGGTACCCATGTAAATTCATTGCACCTAGGCCTATAGAATGTGATTTTTCATTTCCTATCTTTACAGTTGGAACTTGTTTTATATCTGTATTATCCGATACAAATGATAGAGCATATATTGCTGTTTCAACTGTATTTTCTATATCTTTATTATCCATAACATTTGCTATATTTAATGAACCTAAGTTGCAACTTATATCTTGCCCCCAAATATTTTCACCAGTATATCCTTCTATTTGTGAAGATTTTTGATACTGTAGAATTTCACAACATAAGTTAGACATTTTTATATTTCCAACATCTTTTAATAAATGCTCTCTGTTAGCTGTATCTATAAATAACACATAAGGATATCCACTTTCTTGTTGCATTTGAGCTATTTTAGTTAACATCTTTCTTGGATTTATTGTTTTCTTTTTTATATCATTATCTTGTGATAATTTATCATACCAATAATCCATACTTATATCATCTAAATTAACTTTATATTTTTTATATACTGAGTTAGGATAAAATGCATAAGCTTCTTCATTTTTTTCTGCAAGTTCCATAAATTTATCAGGTATAATAGCTCCTAAAGATAAACTAGCTAACCTAATTTTTTCATCTGCATTTATCTTTTTAGTATCTAAAAAGTTTTCAAAGTCAGGATGAAAAACTGATAAATATACAGCACCAGAACCTTGTCTTGCACCCATTTGGTTAAAGTAACTAAAAGATTGTTCTAACATCTTTGCAACACCTATAACTCCACCTGCAACGCCCTCTATATCTTTTATAGACTCACCTTTAGCTCTAAGTTTTGATAAATTTAAAGCTACTCCTCCACCTATTTTAGATAAATGATTTGCTGAAGATACTGCATAAGATATACCTTCTGTGCTATCTTCTACTGATAGTAAGAAGCACGACACCATTTCTCCAGCTCTCTTTCTTCCTGCATTCAAAAATGTCGGTGTTGCTGGTTGGAATTCTTGTTTTACTAATTTATCAGCTAAACTTAACGCTCTATTTTCATCTCCATTACCCAGTGCTAAAGATACTATTAACACTTTGTCATTATAACTTTCCAATATTTCTTTACCATCATTACTTTTTAGGGCATAGTTTTGATAAAACTTATTTGCACTCATATATGATTGAAATTTAAAATTATGCTTTTCTATAATTTTATATAATTGTTTGATAAAGTCTATATTATATTTATCTATTATATCCTTAGAATAATATTCTTTATTTATTAAGTAATCTAGTTTTTCTTCTATGCTACTAAACTGCTTTAACCTAGGGTATATATATTCTTTTATATATACCTCTAGTGCTTCTTTGTCCTTTTCTAATTGATACTTACCTTTAGCATCTTTTATAATAACTTGATTGTTAAGTTCTACCCAGTTCATCTTTATCACCTTTATCCAAAATATATAATCTATTTTTTAAAATAAAATCACAATATATAGATATCAATTTTATTTTAAACACCACATATTGTATATACACAAATATTCAAATATTTAAACTATTAATTTTTTATTTTACAAAATAAAATTTCATACAGCTAAACTATTATATATTAACGGAATAATTTATTTTATAAGGGTTAAAATATACCTAAATGACTTATTCTTAAAATGTAAAAGGAGTCTAAAATGAAAAAAATATATGTACTAATATCTATTTTATTAATTTCATTTATTATACAAAATCCCCCTATAGTCTTTGCAGAGCAATCATCTTCGGTTCCTCCAATGCTACAAAATTTAAAGGGTAAAGAAGAATTAGTTGGTTATTTTAATAAAATTAAAAGAATTAGATCAAATATAAATGCTATCGATATAAATACAGTTACAGCAAAAAATAAAGCAATTGAAATAAAAAATCAAATAAATTTTTATTTAACTCAAATATCAGAACTTGAAAATTCAATGTCAAACTAAAAAAACAGTATAGTAACTCTGAATCAAATTTGTTGGTTATAGAACAGATCAAATTATTACTAGATACTTATAAAATGAGTTTAAATCAACAATTATCATTATTAAATGCACTTTTAAATAATAATATGGATGCCTCTAAGCTTTTTTATTCTGACTATTTAACTTATATATACTATTATTTAAATCTTGGAGATCAAATGATGTCTTATATAAATATCTTCTATAATCTATAATATTTTAAAAATAAAAAATACTCATATAATATGAGTATTTTTTACGTTTAATGAATAAGCTAAAGTCATATATTTTATTGTTTATAGTGATATATAACCCCACAAGCCCATCTAGATCCTGAATTTCCTGCAGGCTGTGAAGTAAAATCATCATATCCTTCATGAAGTATAAAGGATTTACCTATAACCTCATTTACCGTAAATCTATTAGTAAACACTGAAAGTATACCTATCCCATCAGAAGATAATATTGGAGGTAAGTCCCCTGCATGCATAGGATGAGAAACGTTGGTAGGATTATAATGAGATTTTGCTCCTGCAAATGGATTTTTTTCGTTTCCAACAGAACAATCTCCTACTTCATGAATATGGAATCCATGGAATGAACTAGACTCATTATTTATATTAGGAATCCCTGTTATATATGCTTTTATATATACTCCTTCATCTAACTGATATAGATATATTGTTCCTTTTATACACGGAGCTAAAAGACCACCTTTTATTTGAGCATATGCATCTGGCTTAGATTGATTGTATTCAGAAAAAATTTTCTGTATATCATAATTCAGACAAGATTTATCCATAATATACCCCCTTATAATATAATTAATCTCTCTATTTATATTCTATGATTCACACTAAAAAGTGTTATTCTATGAAGCCTTTCTAACTTCTACTTTTTCTCTCAAGTTTTTATAATATGTTCTAAATAAAGAAGAAACAACAATAACTCCAAGAGCAATGGATCCACTTGATAGTAAAACATTAGTACCTGTTGTAAGAGCTAAATGGAAATCACCTTCCATAAGATAATACATTGTATTATATAACCCAATACCTGGAATTAACGTTATTATACCTGGAACAACAAATAATATAGTAGGCTTTTTAATTTTCCTTGCTAATATTTCACAAATTAATGCTGCAACAGATGCTGCTATAAAGTTAGAACTAATCATATCAAAATTAATTCTCATTAAAAGTATATATATAGTCCATGATGTCATTCCCACAGCGCCAGATACATATAAAGTTTTTTTAGGCGAATTTAAAAATACTGCGAAACCAACTGCTGCTAGATATGAAAATATTATGTGTATATAAATTGGCATCCAAATCATTATAGCATTCCTCCCCATTTAACATATATATTCATTGCCATACCAACACCTACTGCAATTCCAGTTGCAATAATACCTGCATCAATTGCTCGTCCAACCCCTGACATTAACTCTCCAGATACTAAATCTCTTATAGCTTTTATAAATGGTACTCCTGGCAAAAGTGGCATTATAGAACCTACAATTAACATCTTCGGAGTTTCTAATATTCCAAGTTCTACAAGACCTACACCACAAAACCCTATTATTAATGATGAAACCATAGTTGCAAAAACTGGTATATTACTTACTTGCTTAACTTTATCATATATAATCATTGCCATTACTGATGTTATAAGAGTAAGCATAAATGTTATTAGATTATCTCCTCCAACTAGCACCGCAAAGCTAGAGGAACCTATAGCCGTCCATATATTTATAGCAATTTGTGAGTGAGGTGGTTTCTCCTCTAAGTTTTTTAACTCTTCTATTGCATCATCAATTGACATATCTATTTCACTAACAAATTTTCTTGAAAAATCATTTAATAAATCAATCTTATTTAAGTTTATGCATCTGTTTTCTATTACTTTCATAAACGTATATCCATCAAATCGATCATCTGATACTATTATTGTGTTTGGCGCCATAAATACATTTATATGATAAAATCCTCTTGATTTACAAATTCGTTTTACTGTATCATCTACTCTAAAAGTTTCTGCTCCATTAGTGAGCATTAATTGGCCTATAAATGTAGCTAATCTCAAAACATCTTTTTTATATTTATGGTTATGTTTTTCTTCCATAAGCTCCCCCTAACTTAATTATTATTTTAGTCAGAAATAAATTATATCATCTCAACTCAAATGTATAAAGTTTATTTTTATTAAAAGCATAAAAAATGATATATTTAAATTATTTTTAAATTTAACCTATCATAACTTTTACCATATAAAAACACTCATATCAAAAATTGATATGAGCGTTTTTAATTATATTATTACTTCATTATAATTTTACATCTACCTAAAAGCAAAATAAATGCTGCTGCGGAAATCTAACTAATATCGAATGTTCTTTTTTTACTCTCGATTCTTTTTTTTCTACTTCTATTTGAATCTGTGTATAATCATCATTTGCAATGTAATATGTATAGCTAAATGGATTTTCAACTTTATGATTTATTTTAAATTTAAATACATTATCTATATCATTATATAAATTTATATTTTCTTCTGTTATGACTTCTATATTGTGTGTTCTTATCCCTATATACTGAATATCTTCTTCTATAGGTATATTAAGTGTACAATTACATCCCCAATCTAATGCATGGACGATATTCGCTCCTATTTTTTTCGCTATAGAAATATTTTTACACCCTGTTATTTTAGCTTCAACTAATGAGCTCGGCATTTCAAATAGTTCATTTTTATTTCTTTTAGATTTCCCAACCCCTTTATCGTAAACAACAATATCATCACATACTCTATACGCTTCATCTATATCATGAGTTACAAATATAACCTCGCCTTTGTAATCTTTTAATATATTTGTTAACTCTTTTTCCATATTAATTCTCAAATGATGGTCTAGAGCAGAAAATGGTTCATCTAAAAGCAATATATCAGGTGATGTAGCTAAAGCTCTAGCTAACGCAACCCTCTGCTGTTGACCACCTGATAGTTGCCATGGATATCTTTTTTCTAGTCCATTTAAACATAGCCTATCTATATACTCTCTAGATATCTTATTCCTTTCTTCTTTATTAAAAGATGATAGAGATAACTCTATATTTTGAGTTACTGTCATATGAGGAAATAAAGCATAATTTTGAAATAAAAATCCTACCTTTCTTTCTTGAGTTGATAAATTTATTTTTTTATCAGAATCAAATAAAACTCTATCATTTAATATTATTTTCCCTTTAGTAGGCTTTTCTAATCCTGCTATACATTTTAATGTCATACTTTTTCCAGACCCTGATTCGCCTAAAAATCCTAATATTTTCTCCTTTGACTCTAACTTTACATTTAAGTTAAATGATGATAAATCTTTTTCTATATCTATATATAAGCTCATCTATTTCCACCTTTTCCCTATAATTCTTTGCTGAACCTCTGACCAATAATTAAGTATTAAAATCATACATATAGATATAAATGTTATGATTAAAACCCACATTATAGCTTTTGTCATATCTCCACCTTCTACCGCAAAAAATATTGCTACAGGCATAGTCTGTGTTCTTCCAGGAATGTTTCCAGCTATCATTAATGTTGCTCCAAATTCTCCAAGCGCTCTAGCAAATGATAGTACAATACCTGCTATAATCCCTGGCCAAGCTAGAGGAATAGCTATTTTATAAAATATTTTCCACTCACTAAGACCTAATGTTCTTGCAGCACTTATCATATTAACATCTATTTGTTCAAAAGCTGCTCTTGAGGTTCTATACATCATAGGAAATGCCACTACTATTGCAGATATTACAGTAGCCCACCAACTAAATATAATGGTTACATCAAATTGCAATAGAAACTTACCTACTACTCCATTTTTACCAACTACCAACAAAAGAAAAAATCCTACAACAGTAGGAGGAAGAACTAATGGCAAAGTGAGTAGGCCATCTATTAAGCCCTTATATTTTCCTTTATAGTTTGACATAAAGTAAGATGCTATAATTCCTATAACAAACGTTATAAACGTTGCTAAAAAAGCTGTTTTCAAAGATATTATCAACGGTGACCAATCAACATTCACATTAACTCCTCCACAAATATTATATATATTAATTTAAAACCTTAAATTTTCACGATATAGTGACTTATAATTTTTAATAATAATTACAAAATCCATCATTAAAACTATTTGAGTTGTTTTAATATCTATTATCTATTTTGCATTTTTGTATCCAAAATCTTTTAATATATCTTGTCCTTTATCACTAAGTAAAAATTCCTCAAACTTTTTAGCTTCATCAACTTCTTTACTATCTTTTATAACTGCTATTGGATATATTATTGGGCTATGCGTATCTTCCTTTGTCGTTTCTATTATTTTTATATCTTTAGAGTTTAATGCATCACTATAATATACAAATCCAACTTCAGCATTTTTAGATTGAGTCCAAGCTAAAACTTCTTTTACATCTTTTGCAAATACTAACTTATCATTAACTAAATTCTTTATATTTAAATTTGTTAATACTTCATCTGCATATTTACCCGCTGGCACACTTTCTGGTTCTCCTACAGCTACATGCTTAACTTTATCTGTATTTAAATCATCTATATTTTTTATATCAATATCTTTATTTGCAATAAGTACTAAATCATTTTTAACTAAATCTTTATATGTATCTTCTAATAATAAATTTTCATCATTTAATGTATCCATTTGTTTTTTACCTGCTGAAATAAATACATCACAAGGTGCACCTTGCTCTATTTGTTTTTGTAATGATCCTGAAGAACCATAGTTTATTATTAATTTTATATTTTTATTATCTTTACTGTACTCTTCTTCTATTTTAGCCATAGCTTCTTTTAAACTTGCTGCAGCTGATATATTAAGTTCTACTTTAGAAGTGTGTTTATTATCTTGTGATTCAACTTTAGACTTGCTACATCCTACTAAAGATAATGTTAAGGACAATATTACTCCCCATATTACAAATATTTTTTTCATACCCCTACCTCCAATATTATTTTAATTCTTTAATACTACGGTTTTTAGTTTTTATTTTTGTCATACTTTATGCTTGGGATTCAAATTAGATTAGATTAAATACATTTTGTTATGTTTCGTAATGTTTTGTAATGTTTTGTTTATTTTCATTATATATTCTTTAATTTTTAATCGCAATCGTTTTTTATATATAATTATAAAATAATTATTTAGTATATTTTTTTACATATATACATTTTAAATGATAAAATAATTTATAAGGGGGGGGATATTTTTATGAGTTCACTAACATCATTAACACCTGTTGAGGTAGCTGGATTATTAAAAATAACTAAAAATACTGTATATGAATTGATAAAAAGGGGTGAATTACCAGCCTATAAAGTTTGTAATAAAATTAGGGTTGATATTAAAGATGTTGAGTATTATATAAATTCTCAAAAAAATACTACTATATCTTCTCCAATTGCTAATGTTACTAGTAATACTAAACAAGATATTATTATAAGTGGACAGGATGTTCTTTTAGATATATTAGGAAACTATATTGAAAAAAAGATAAAATCGATAAAAATATTACGTTTACATATTGGTAGCTACAATGGATTATTTAACTTATATAATAATCAAGTTTCTATATCATCATGTCATCTATGGGATGGCGAAACTGACAGCTACAATACACCTTTTGTAAAAAAGCTATTGCCTGGGATACCATGCATTCTAATAAATTTAGCCTATAGAAAACAAGGATTTTATGTGCAAAGAGGAAATCCTAAAAATATAAATACTTGGAATGATTTAATAAATCCTAAGATAACTTTAGTTAATAGAGAAAAAGGATCTGGTACACGTATATTATTAGACGAAAAGCTTAAATCATTAAATATTTATCCTAAAAATATATTAGGGTATGATTATGAAGAATCATCTCATCTTAGTGTTGCTAGTGCAGTATCTAGAGGAAAAGCAGATGTCGGGTTAGGTAATGAAAATGCTTCTTTGCAAGTTAGTAATATTGACTTTATTCCTCTACAAAAAGAGCGCTATGATTTAGTTATAAAAAAGGATTCCTTATCAAATCCTGTTTATCAAGAAATTATAAATATAATTAAATCTGATGACTTCAAGTCAGAGTTAGAAGGTATTGGAGGTTATGATTTAAGAGATACAGGCAAAATAATTGATGAATGTTAATAGTGTATAACCTTTAACGTATAATATATTGTAAAAATTATAAAAAATGCATTTAAAATATAATCTTTATATATTTTAAATGCATTTTTATTTCATATTTTTAATTAATATTATTTTTTCTAGGAATATTGATTATAATAAGCGCCATAATAGATGATACAAATAATATAACATAGAGTAAAATTCCACTGTCAGAAGTTTTAGGATTACTTGATTCTCCTTTAACTGATTCTTTTGATTGATTATTAGACTTTTTTATATTATTTTGATTACTATTTTTATCTTTAGTTATATCTTTTACTATTACATTATTTTTATTATTCGAAGTTTTATTTTCATCTAATTCCGGTTTATTTATTTCTACATCTGGAGTTTTATTTTCTTCTACTGTTGGCTTGTTTGCTTCCCCACCTGGAGTCTTATTTTCTTCTACCTTTGGCTTATATTTGTTTCTCTGCTTGAAGAGTTACTACCACTGCCTCCCGATGGATACTTTTCTTGTATTTTATTACTAACAGTTTTAGTTAATATTTCTTCATTATTTTCTATTTTAAAATCATAAAAATTTGAATCAATTGCATATCCTATAGGAGCCTTAATTTCTCTGTAATAATAACTTCCATAATTTATATTATTAAATATAGCTTTTCCATTCTCATCAGTTTTAGATCTTGCTATTTCTTTTTTATTTTTATCAAATATTGCAAATTCTGCACCTTGTAATACTTTAGTCATTTATCTAATTTTAAATTTCATTAAAATTCATATGATTCACTATGATGTATATTTAAATAAAAAAAGATAATATCATAAATTTATGATATTACCTTTTTTATTTATCTTTTTTAAATTCATTAATTAAAAATATACAAACTATAGTCATTGCACCTAAATCAGCAATAGGTTGAGCTGCCCAGACGCCATTCAATCCATATAGCTTAGGAACAATAGAAATAACGGGGATAAGAATTATTACTTGTCTTAATAAGCTTAATAACATCGATATCTTTGCACTTCCAATAGATTGAAAATACATAGAACCTAAAATTGAGATACCTATCGCTGGTAATGCAAATGTATAAATTTTTATACCATCAATAGCAAGTTCTAAAAGTTCACTGTTATTAGTAAATATGCCAATTAGTTCCTGTGGGAATAGTCTTATAATAATAAAGCCAAATATTAAAATAGTAGTTCCAGATATCAAAAATATTATTAATGCTTTTTTGATATGTTCATACTCTTTAGCTCCATAGTTATAAGCAATGATAGTTTGCATACCTTGGCTCATTCCAAATACAGGCATTAAAAAAATTAAATATATAGATGTTATAGTAGTCATTGCACCTATTGCCAAGTCTCCACCATATATTTTTAAAACTCTATTAGTTACTAAGTGTATAGAACCAGCCGCAAGTTCCATAAAGAATGGAGTAAGTGACATTAACACTATAGCCTTTAAAAATTTCTTTTTTAATTTTATATTTTTTATCTTAAGTTTTAGGTTGGATCTCCCTAAAGTAAAATAATAAGTTGACCAAACACAAATTAAGCACTATTCATTGCAAACCCTAGTAAGTTAAACCAACATCCACTAAATATTATTCCCATATAATCTCTTGCGTATTTTATGGTTTCGCTACTTGCTCCAAACATATAAAGTATATCATCTAAAAAATTAATCCTACTATCATTATAGCTATAGCTACGTCTATTTATAATTCAACTGTGCTTCCTAATATCTTTTCAACCTCTTCTCTCTTGCCTTCTCCAAGTTTTAAAGAAGCTACCATCATAGCCATTATTGCAGGTATTGAATATTTTAATAGTAGCCTTTCTACCTTATCTTCTTTTAAATCACCTTTAATCTCCATAAATATTTTTTTATAAATTAATTTTTCTAAATTTCCCCACTAAATCTATCATATTTTTCAACTTAAATTTAATAAAAATATGTATAATCAATATGGTTATTCGATAATTTCAATTGTTAAATTTAATAGTAAATAAAAATATTTATTAATTTAATTTTTTTGTAATTATTTATTTTGGCATATTACTTGTAATATACGAATAAACATCATTAGGAGAAATATCCAAGATAATTGCAAATTCTTCATTTAATAATCTTTCAGCATCTTTCATAAAATCAAGATCTACTTGATAAGTTTTTTTACCTATTGATTGTAAGTATTCTTTATTTAAATAAATACATCTAATTAATTTTATTAACTCATTACAATCTCCACTCTTAAGCATTTCTTGGAATTGTGCTTTTCTTATTTTTTCATCTTCTTCCCATAAAATATTATTATTAGGAATGTCATTTATTATTGAAATAACTTCATCTTTAGATAGCACTCTTCTCATTGAAATTTTGATATTATCTACAGGAATTTTTATAATTGTATTATCTGAATATACAGGAGTTAATACGTAATACTCTTTTTTCATATTATTTATAAACTTTTCATTCGTTATATCAACAATTTTACATACTCCAGTCATACCATACATTACATAATCATTTACCTTAAACATCTAAAAGTTCACCATCCTTTATAATTTTAAATTTTGACTTTATTTAATAGTATATGCAATTACCCTATACGTTAATTTAAAGTTATTTTTTCCAACTAAGTTATTTAATATTAATCGTACATATAATATATAAGTTTTTATTGAAATAATATAGTTTTCTTAAGCATAAAAAAATAGTTTTGACAACTGGGCTTACGTTATCAAAACTACTCGCTGTATAATTATTTTAACATACTATAAACCATAAATGTAAGTAAAAGATTCATTATACTTTTATTATAATTTTAATTCAATTATTATATATTTTTATGCTTAATATAAATTTGTTTTTTCAGTTATAATTTTTTCAAAATAAGAACGTTTCTGCTCTATATCATTAATTATAATGGCTGCTAACTCATTCGGGTCTTCATTTATAGTAAACGTTGCTCCAACTTCTTTTTTAAGCCCTTTAGTTAGTATTTCAACTGCCTTTTTAGAACCTGTAACAGGAGGTGTTATACCTAAATATGTATCTATACCGGATGCTACAACATAAGTCCCTATAGCTACAGCTTTTTCAGACATCCATTCTGGAGCTATTCCTACTGCAGGTATATCACACATGTCAACATCTAAATATTTTGCACATTCTGAAACTATATCTACTATACGACTTATATCAACACAAGATCCCATATGAAGAACAGGTGGTATATCTACTAACTCACAAACTGTAGCTAATCCTTTACCACATAGTGATTTTGCGCTTTTATCCATTAAACCAAACTTAGCTGCTGCTTGTGCCCCACACCCTGTTGAAACTACTAATATATCATTTTTTATTAATTCCTTTATGATTGTTACGTGATTTTTATTTGTAACACTTTTAGCATTATTACACCCAACTACTGCTGCTACACCTCTTATTACCCCTGATTTTAAACAATCTATTAAAGGCTTTACAGTGCCTGTTTTGTCTATTTGAGAATTTACAACTCTATCTAATTGAGATAATATAGCATCTATACTATATCCTACGGTTGCAGATGACTTAAATTCAGGTATTAATACTTTTTCAGGTTTTCTATTTTTAAAATTAATTACTGCTTCTTTAACTATTTTTTTTGCATCTTTATACGCGTTTTCTTCGCTAAATTGCATATATGTTGATCCTGTTATTTTTGCCTTTGGAGATGTTGTTATAAATTTTGTATGATAGCAATCTGCCACATATGCTAGAGCTGGGAATATACATTGAACGTCAACTATCATAGCTTCTACAGCACCTGTTACTAATGCAAGTTCTTGCTGATGAAAATCTCCAGCTATTTTCACTCCATGTCTCATTGTAATTTCATTACCTGTGCAACACATTCCAGATAAATTTATTCCCTCTGCACCCATCTTTTTAGCTAGTGCTAATAATTCAGGATCTTCAGCCGCTAAAACTATCATTTCAGATAATGTTGGCTCATGACCATGTAGTATTATATTTACTTTACTTTCTTCTAAAACACCCAAATTAGCTTCCGTTTGCGTTGGTACTGGAGTACCAAACATTATATCACTAAATCTAGTTCCTATCATAGACCCTTGCCATCCATCTGCCATAGATGTTCTTAAAGATAAATTTATTAAACTATCTATATCAGCACTACATCCTACATGAGTAGAGTGCATTACTGTAGCTATTTCTCTATCTATTGCTCTTGGTTCTATACCAATATTTTTCCATATTTCTTGTCTAACTTTTGGAGCATTTTTTAGAAATATTGAAACACCATGTGGTTTTCCAAACTCCATTAATCCTATTTCAGCAACTTCATGAGCTATATCATATATATCTCTAGATTCAGTCTGTACATCCCAATCATTAGCAAGTTCTATTAATTTTTTCTCATCTCTTATTTTATAGTTTCCATCTCTACTACTTAATGCTAAGGTATGAGCTATATCTCTGGCATGATCAGAGTGAGCAGCAGTTCCACCAGCTACCATCCTAGCGAAGTTTCTACCTACTATAGTATGTTCATCTGCTCCACAAAGTCCTCTTGGAGTTTTTGGAGAGATTCTACATGGTCCCATACCACAAATTCTGCAACAAGTTCCTTGAAGGCCAAATCCACACTGTAATTTAAATCCATTTTTTCTATCATACATAGTTTCTACGCCATCTCTTTCAGCCTTTTCAATTAATATCTGGCTGTTTAAATCAATAGTCATTAGTTTTTTATCCATATTCTATTCCCCTTTATATTCAATTTAATGACCTATGATGCAGTTTAAATTTTGT
The DNA here is from genome assembly GCF_024723825.1 of Romboutsia lituseburensis. Classification (NCBI taxonomy): domain Bacteria; kingdom Bacillati; phylum Bacillota; class Clostridia; order Peptostreptococcales; family Peptostreptococcaceae; genus Romboutsia; species Romboutsia lituseburensis. The sequence goes on along the minus strand of NZ_JANQBQ010000001.1, from coordinate 3,668,003 downwards.
CTATATATTTTTTGATAATATGTTCTTCACTTTGAATTGTATCAAATCTACTTTATTTTGGATAACAATGGTTTGTTGTATAATTGACAACTAATAGTAGTGATTTATTTTGTTTTTATATATTAAAAATAGAGCTATAATATCAATTATAAGTATATTTTTAACAAGAGGGGGATTATTGTGGATATCAAGACACTCAAGTATTTTTTGCAGATATGCAAAGATGGTAGTTTTTCTAAAGCATCTAAAAATCTTTATATTTCTCAACAAGGACTAAGTAAAGCTATAAGCAATTTAGAAAAAGAACTTAATGTTCCATTATTCAATAGAAATTCAAGCGGAAATGAGTTAACTAAGTATGGGGAGTATTTACAAAACAAAGCTGTTTCAATAGTTTATCAATTCGATATTTTAGACAAAGGAATAAAAAGTATGATTGAAGAAAATAAAGTTCACTTAAAAATAGGTGTTTCTTTTGGTGTTTTAAATGCTTTATCTATTGATATAATCAATGAATTTAGCAGTCTATACCCAGATATAGTGCTAAATATTAAAGAATATACAGATTTTAAATGCGAAGAGGCTGTTTTAAATAATAAAGTAGATTTAGGATTTGCTATTTCATATTTTGATGAAAGTTTATTTAATTCTCAATTTGTAAAATCAGAAAAACTATATGCTATTGTTAATAAAAATCATCATTTATGTAACCTAAAAGAAATGAAATTTGAAGACTTGAAAGATGAAAAAATAATAATAAATAGTAATCACTCAAAGTTGCGTCATAATTTTTTAATTAAATGTCTAGAAAATAAGTTTGACCCTAATATTTATATAGAAAGCGATGAAATGATTCTTATTCATGACTTGAGTAAACGTAATGAAGGTGTTGGAATTAGTATTGATTTTGCTCACACTCCAACTTGTAAAATAAGTTACATTCCTTTTGAAGATCCTACATTTACTTGGAATATAAGCATTATTACTAAAAAGAATAAGATTATAGATTCCAATTTGCAAGCATTTATTGATTATATTTTAGAAAAAACTAAAACAAATTAATTTTATTGTACATTAAACTAAAGGCCTTTAAGTTTAAGTAATTCTTACACCTCTTATTATAGGCAATTCTAATAGGTGTTTTACTGTAAAAAGCAAGCTGCATACAAAAGGATATGAATCCGTATGTATTATAAATATGATTTGTTGGGGTTCATATTTATATTTTAATTGTAACAAATGCTCTAATAAATGAAAAACACTTATTAGTTGTTAAATATACAACTAATAGGGATATAAATTTTTCAATAAAAAACACTTTAATTAATTATTTATTAAAGTGTTTTTTATTATAGGTAATATAATTTTCTATATATCCTCTAATTTAAATTTAATTTTAAATTCTATCCAGCCTTTATCTATATCTAGTTTAATTTCACCGTTCATTAATTCAACTAAAAGTTTTGTTATAGTAAGTCCAAGACCTGAGCTTTGATTGCTTCTTGAAACATTTTTCATATAAAATCTATCAAACAAAAACTTACCGTCTTCATTCTGTAAATTATCTGTATCATTAGCAAAAACTAAAATAACTTCTTTTCCTACTATTTCTAAAGATATTTTAAATCTACTCTTACCATACTTAATAGCATTTTGAATTAAATTAGCAAATACTCTTTCTATAGCATTTTTATCCAATTTAATATATATAGGTTTTTGTTCTAAACTTATATCAACATGAACACCTTTAGATTCAAAATCATTATAATATACCAGTACCTGCTCTCTAAGAATCATATTGATATCTATAATTTCTAAATCAAGATTATATTCATTATTTTCTAATCTAGATAAATCGTAAAAAACTTGGATTAAATTTTGTAAGCCCTTAGCTCTTCTTTCTACTACCGAAATATAGGCTTTCTTTTCCTCTTCAGAAGCATTTTCATCATTCATAAGCTCTAGATAACCTCTAATGGATGTTAATGGTGTTCTTAAGTCATGAGATATATTTTCTATTTCTTTTTTTATTTCTTCTTCTCTTCTTATAAATTTAATTTTCTCAAGTTGAGCTTTTTCTAAATATTTATTTATTTCACTTAATAATCTCTCAAAATTTTTATCTGGATGCTTGAATATCATCTTACGATTACTTTCTATATTTGCACAAATCTCATTAAGATTTTTTGTTGCATCATTAATATTTTTAGAAAGCAAGAAAAAGCGTGCAGAAAAATACACGCTTGGTATTAACAAAATAATTAAAATCCATTCCATTGTCTGCACACTCCTTTTAATCTATTTAATCTCCCTCTTTTTAAATAATACAAGTCCTAGTGTATAAAATATTATAGTTCCTATAATACCTACTATAAAGCATTTTATAAATACATCTTGATTGTTCCAACTCATAAATACACTTACACTTCCTTTATGATAAGTATACGTACTCATAATATTAATTGGCATACAACTAGCTATTTTATCAAAAGCTACGATTTTTCTTCCTAGCATTGATAAAATTTTAGGTACTACCATCATTATTATTATCCAAGTAGTCCATACTGATATTTCATTTTCCAATATAAAATATAGACAATGTGCCAAAATAACACCAACTAAAAATAACGGAATACATGCTACTATAGCTCTAATTAAGTAATTAAAATGTAAAATACCACTATCTTCAAGCATAATATATGCACTTATAATATATGACGCACTAATTAATACTAAATTTATTGTGCCTATAACAATTTCCACTAAAAATTTACTAAAGTATATTTGGCTTCTTGAAATTCCATAAGAAATAGAATTTTTAAGCGTATTATGTTTAAACTCTTGACTGCACATTAATGAAACAAATAATAAACATATTATCATTATAGGAGTCATAGATGCATAGAAACTACTGAATGAAAAAGCTGTATTTGCATATCTAAAACTAGCATCATTATTTCCAAATGTACCTAAAACTATATTTAAAAAGCATGCAAATGCCATAAATCCAAATAAAAATATATAATTACCTTTTGAGTTTATATTTCTATAAAATTCACTTTTTATATAATTAAGCATTTTCAACCACCCCAATCAAAGACATATAATAATTTTCAAGGTTTATACTTTTTTCATCTAATGCAAGTAAACCTATTTTATTAGAAATTGTAAGTTCGCTTATTTCCTCAGGTGATCTATTAATATCAAATACCTGTATTATATTATCTGCTAAAACTTTAAGCTCTTTATACCCTAATTTTTGTTCTAAAAGTGCAGATAATTTATTAGCATCAGTTGCTTTTACTTCTAAAAAACTTTGACATTTTTTCTCAAGCTCTTTAGCTGATAGCTCCTCCACTAATCTACCTTTATTTAAAAAACCATAACAAGTTGCAATATTTGCTAGTTCAGTTAATATATGACTTGAAATTAAAATGGTAATGTTTTTTTCTTTATTTAATTTCAATAATAAATTTCTAATATCAATAATTCCTGATGGATCTAATCCATTAATAGGCTCATCAAGTATTAATAAATCTGGCTCATTCATCATTGCAAGTGCTAGTCCTAATCTTTGCTTCATCCCTAAAGATAAATCTTCAAATCTTTTCTTCTTTGCATCATATAATCCTACTTCTTTAAGTACTTTATCGATTTTCTCTTTACTTGGAATACCTCTTTGCAAGCGATAATACTCCATGTTCTTAAAAACTGTAAGTTTTGGGTAAAAACTTGGTGTTTCTATAATTGCACCTGTTCTTTTTCTAACAAAACTTAAATCTTTTTCTGATGATTTAGAAAATAATTCAAAACTTCCGTTACTTAGTTGAGACTGACCAGTCAATATTTTAAGTAATGTGGTTTTACCTGCACCATTATTTCCTACTAAACCATATATATCACCTTGATTTACAGTGATGCCTACATCTACTAAGGCATCACAGTTTTTATATGATTTTGATAACTTATATGTCTTTATAACTTCCTTCATTTTAATCTCCCTTCTTATTTTTTTGTTATTAATAAAACTTACAATAACAATTATATTTAAAAATTTTTAATAAAGATTTAAGAAAGTTTAAAGAAAGTTTAAAGATTTTTATTTATTGTTTAATTTAAATCCAATTCCCCAAACTGTTTTTATATATTCTTCATCTTTTTCGATATTTTTAATTTTCTTTCTAATATTACTTATGTGTACATTTACAGAATTATCTTCTCCATAATATCCATTTTTCCATACCTGTTCATATAACGATTCCCTTGAATATACTTTATTTGGATTTTTAAGTAAAATACACAATATGTCAAATTCATGTCCCGTTAAATATATCTCTCGCCCATTAACTTTAACTTGTCTTGCATCTTCATATAATAATAAGCTTTTAAATTTATGTACTTTGTTTTCTTTTTGCTTATCTCCAAATTTTTTATATCTTCTTATATGAGAATTCACCCTTGCTAAAATTTCTTCAGATTCAAATGGCTTTGTAACATAATCATCTGCCCCTATATTTAAAACTTTAATTTTATCTTCAAGAGATGTTTTTGCTGATATCACAATTATTGGGATTTCTTTTTGTTTTCTTATATTAGCTATTAATTCCTCTCCTGTTATTCCAGGTAACATTAAATCAAGTAAAATTATATCAAATTCTGATATAGATAATTGTAAACCTGCTTCACTTCCTGAAAAAGCCTGCGTTACTTTATACTCATGTTTTTTCAAAGTTTTTGCTAGCAGATTATTTATATCAACATCATCTTCTATTATTAAAATGTGTTCTTTATTCATAATCCCCTCCATAAATCATACATTATTTTTCATTTTTATAATAACATAGTTTATAACTTAAATATAAAAATCTTCTATGTTTTTACCTATAAACTTAATCAAATAAATTCTCTCTGTAAACTTTTATCTCTATTAATTCATGCAAAAAGGATGCTTAAATAAAGGCATCCTTTTTGGTGTATTACAATATATAAAAATACTTTTGTTTAAATATTTATTTATATTTCTTTCTTTCATCATAGCTTGATAGAAAAACACCTTTGCTTAATATATTTAGCTTGGAATTTAATATATCTATTACAGTTTGAATTACTCCTATAGTATCAAAATTTACAGTTCCAACTATTCTTTGTTCTATCAAAAGCTCATAATATGAGTTATAAATTTCTTTTATTGGATATATTCCTATTGGAGCGTCTACATAAGGATTTATTGACGTATTTACAGTTTTATTAGGAGTGTATATAGAATCTAGATAATCTTTAGGTCTCTTGGATATATCTATTAAATATTTACTTTTCCCACAGTTAACAGAAACCTTATAATTATCTTTAAACTTCGATGTACAAGGATTGCTATTATTAAAATTCTCGTGATTAAATATATCTACTAATGTTCCATTTTCATACGTATAAATAACCCCTATTTCAAAACCTCCACTACCTCCATATCCTCCTCTTACCATAATCTCAGATTTCTTATCTCCTGTAAAATCCGCTGTAAAAAGTTGTATATTATATCCACTATAGGGAAATTTAATGCTAATTGGCTCAGAATTTTCTCTATTTAATACTAACTCAACATTATCTAAGTAATTACTATCTTCATATGGATACGCTCCTAATAATATTACTTTATCATTAGAGTGTTCACCTGTTACATTTGCTTCTTTAGTATCAACTACAGTCTGCTTACTTTTATCATTCATAGCTTTTCTCCCTAAAAATATGTCTTAATAATATATGTATGATATTTATTAGGATGTAGTTAATATCTTTTCATAATTATCTAATCTATTTTTATTTAGAAATAATTAGTTCTAAATCACACTCTCTTAACTTTTCTAATATATTTATATCAAATATTTCACTTGTAATTAATCCTGTCAAATCGCCCAACCCTGCAAATGTATAATTCCCGTCTCTATTAAATTTATTGATTTCACTTAGAATATAACAACTCTTGCTTGCTTTTAGTATAGCTTGTTTTGTGATACCATCTTCTACCTCACATGTAGATACACTATTATCATATACATCAATACCTGCTACTCCTAAAAAAGAAATATCAAATTTAAATCTACTTATTAAATCTATAGAAAATGCGCCTAAGAATCCATCCTTATGTTTATTAAACGTTCCACCTATAAATATTAGCTTTATATTACAATCAGTTGCAAATAACTGCATAATTTCTATCATATTTGTAACTACTGTTACAGGTAAATCCTTCTCTAATATTATTTTTGCTAATTCAATATTTATAGTAGATAAACCTAAGAAAATAGTATCATCCTCTTTTATTAATGATACTGCTTTTTGTGCTATTTTTTTCTTTTCTTCTAAATATACGCTTTTTCTAGAATCTAAATGAACATTATGAACATTTGTTCTAAGAAAAACAGCACCACCATATGTACGCTTTAAAAGCCCTCGTTTCTCAAGCGCTGTTAAATCTTTTCTAATGCAATCCTCCGTTACATTAAATTCTTCACTCAATTCTTTAACTTTTACCTTTCCATTTTGATTTAACTTTGAGATTATCTTATCATGCCTTTCTTCAACAAACATAATACCCTCCTTATATTTAGATTTATCATTATCTATATTTCATAAATTAAATTGTAAAGTTTTTTATAAGTTGTTTAAAATTTTTATAAATAAATTAATCTAAACCTAAATTTCAGCAATATTTTATTATTATTAACATTATTAAATAATATCATATAATATGTTTTATATACCTATTAAGCTTAATTTTTTATTATTTTTTATTATTTGTATATATTTTTTATTGTTTTTTATTATTTTTTATTGATTTTATATTTTAATAATAATATAATAGTAAATATATAAGACAGCGTTATAAGATAATACTTAGCGTTATGTTTTATATGTATTTATTTTCTATTAGTTTATTACTTCTAAAAAAGCTATTGGAAAATATCCAATAGCTTTTTATTATTATTTATTTTAATTTTTTAACTAATAATTAACTCTTCTTTTCCATGAATAAGATTAGTAATTAAATCATTATATAAAGTATCTATATTAAACTCTTTACCCTTTTTAGATATATATCCATTTATATAATCAATCTCTGTATAACGTCCATTTTGAATTAAATCTTGGTGCATTGAAGGATAATGCTCACCAGCTTTACTTGGATCATAAGTACTTTCTACTAATCTTGCTACTTCCTCAACATCCAACTTTACGCCAAATTCATTAGCGACATCACTAAATTCTTTTATTATACTTCTAATTATTCTAGGGGCTTGTTTTAGTTTACCAAACTGTTTTATATTACAGTCTAAAATAGTACAGCTACTATTTATAGCTCCATTTACACATGCTTTTCGCCATATTGATAATAATACATTTTCGCTATATATGGCATTAAGCCCTGCATCATTAAATATGTCGCAAACTTGTCTTGCACATTCTTTCATTTCAGGATCAATGTTTTGTATTTCTAAATTTCCACCACCAGAAAGTTCAACATGACCTGGACCTTTTAAAGAAGCCGTCCATAAAGTAACTCCCATAAAAATATTTTTATTATCAACATATTTTTCAATAGTTTCATTATGTCCTAATCCATTTAATAAACATAAGACCTTTGTATCTCTTCCTAAAATACCTCTTATAGACTCCAACATAAACTCTAATCCCATTGACTTAGTGAATAAAATAACTAAATCAGGTGTTTCTGTAGACATTTCAGGTAAAACAGCTGGTATTTTTACCTTTTTTATTAATCCGTTGTCATTAACAATTAAACCTTTTTTATTTATAGATTCTACATGTTCGTTCCATGCATCAATTAAAATAACTTCATTTCCTGCTTCATGTAACATATATCCAAAACGTGAACCCATTGCTCCGGCTCCAACAATTGAAATTTTCATTCCTTACCAACGCTCCTCTCCAGTCAATATAAATATGTCCTCAGTAAGTTTAAATTTTTAATAGTAACATTACTTATTCGTTTTTGTATACAATTAAATAAGCAATGTTACTATATCATAAACTTGATAAAAATTACAAATATTAATAACAAGCTACAAATTAATAAAAAATACCTTTATCTAAATTTAACTTTAACTAAAGGTATTTTTTTATTAATTTTCTATATTTTTTATAATTTTATTAAGATAAAGTATTAGAATTTTTAATTTCTAATTCATAAAATATATATTAAGTATTTTTAAGTTTATTGTAAATATTTGTAAAATGATAACTTAGTTAAAATCTATAACATTAGCATCTTTTATATATTCTTCTATTATAGATTTACTAAGATTAAAGTAACTTATACATTTGTCTATTATTGCTGCATCACTACTAACGACTCTATCTAAATTTTCTAAGATAATATCTGCATTATTAACTAACTCAACCTCGATATCCATTTTCCAGTTTTCAGCTAACTCTAATATTTTATATTTTAAATTCCTAGAGTTAGAAACTGGTGAATCTAAATAAAATTTTACTGAGCTACAACTATATTTTTCTAGAAAAATACCAATCAAATTTATAGCTTCTTCTGTTTTGTCTATAATTTTATATGTACCTCTAAGACCAGCTAAATCTCTAATATTATCATCACTACCCCTAATTAAAGTTCCTTTAGATAAGGCTACCTCTATTGTTATTATTAAGTTAAATCCATCTATATGTATAGTTCCTTGACTTATTTTATTTATAAGAAGTCTTTTAGATTTTCTTATATTATTTTTTTCATAAGGGCTTACAGACCTTTTTATTGCATCTCTTTGTCTATTAGTAAATTGATATTTATTTGATACAAAGTTTACTAAAGGATCTATTTTGTAATCTCGATTTAATAACCACTCTATTTCTTCTTTTGCTTTTTTTAACTTTTTTAATTCTTTATCATAAAATAATTTTTTATCATTTATATCATATCCTCTTTTTGCTGCTTTACTCATATAATATACCCTCCTTATTAATTTATAGATTTCCCTTATGTAGTTATTTCTAATAGTTTAATTTAATAGCAAATCCTATCAAAACTGACGTTAAAAGTGTTTTTATCTACATTTTCATTTTAAAAACCTATTTTAATTTCCCAGGTAATTGTTCTGTTGTCTAATCCTATACTTTTATTTACTTGTAATAATAGATATATTATATAAAAAATATTTTAATTTATTTTTCAATTTCCCAGTATGATGGTCTTTCTAACGATTTTGGTAATTTCGTTTTATAATTACCTCTTGCTGTATTTATTTGAGATTGAGTAAGGAATATAGCATCTTCAAGATTAGATCCTCTAATATCTGCATCTCTTAGGTCTGCACCTATTAGATTTGCCCCTTTTAAATCTGTATTTTTCATATTTGATGCTATAAGTAATGCACCTGCAAAATTTGCACCTATCAAATTAGTATCTGTAAGATTAGTGCCTATGAAATCATATCCTAACTTTAAATTTTTTTTGTCTTTTGAATTATTTATTTTATACTGCGCTATCTTATCTTTTACAATTTCATTTGTCATTCTTAAAATAGAGTTAACTTTTGTTCTATATTTTTCAATATCTATATTCATTATAGAATTTGCATCAAGTTTTGTAAGTTGGTCTATTTCTTGAATTCTACTATTTAGTTCATCTTTTATATTTTTATTTGAGACAAATGTTAATGCATCACCTAAATACCATAACATTTCATGAAGTTGTCTCGTAATTACAAATACTTCAAACATCTGATTTTGTAAATCTTTAAATTCTCTCCAATCTTTACCTTTAAATGTTAATTGTGCTACTTTTTGCCCTGCTCCAAAACAATCATATGCAGTACATCCTTTTAAACCTTTTTTTCTAAGATTTTTATGCTCTGAACAAGTAAAACCTGATTGTAAATTAATACAAGGAGTACCTACTTTTTTATCATTTGGAAAACCATCTGTTTTAGAAAAATATAGTGCAACACAGCAAAGTCCAAAACATTTTTCACAGTTAATTTTTAGCTCTTTTAGTGTTTCATTATTATCTGTATCTCTAATAGTTTTTCTCATATATATTTCTCCCCTAGTATCTTTAATTTAAGCCATGAAAATTAATTATTTTCCAATAAAATATTAATCTAATTTTTATTTCAACTGATTATTATTATATTACTACTTTAAAATTCATACAAATTTTTCATACAAATAAAAGGATGAATTTCTTTTATTTTTTAGAAATTCATCCTTTTTATATAAAAAACTTAATTAGTATTGCTACTATACTTATATGCACCTATAAGTGACTGTAAAAGATAAAGGTTGAGTTCTACTGTCATAATTAAAGCCACTAATAATCCTATATTTTCATAAAATACTATCCCTATTATACTTGTGAAAAGTAAACCTACACCATAGGTTATATTAATTTTAGCCCATGTATTTGATCTAAAATATGATATAAATTTTTCTGTAGTTTTTATATTAAACGAGAATTTTACTTTTAAGGCTTTATTTACTTCAATTTGTATCAATCCTAAAGCTATTAACACTACTCCCCAAATTAATATACTGAAAAATAAATCCATCCTAAAATCCCCCCTTTAATATTTGTTTAGCTTTATATTTTCCTATATAAATATTATTTATATCCTATCTATATTTTATACATTCTATACCAGTTGCTAATATACCTTTCGTAGGTATTTTTAATTTAATTAGGTATTTTTTTCTGGGATATTATAAAGAATTAATTTCTTTTCTTAAAAAAGAACTTACTTCTTTTGGATTTTTTAAAACTACTATTTTATCTTTAAATTCATTTTCTATTTTTTTATAATCTTTTACTTTTTTAATAGTTCTACCGCCATAAAGAATCCACCAAATAAACTCTAAATCAAATTTTTCTATGCATCCATTTGCCATATCTTCACGAGTTGTATTTTTATACTTTAGATATCTATTAAATGCGCGATAAATACAAATTCTTCGTGGAAATTTAAGAAATATTATTCTATCAGCTTGCTTTAATCTTTCTCTTTGAAAAAAAGCACTATAGTTTCCATCAATTACCCACGAATTATTTTTCATAAATTGTTTTACTATTTTACATCCATCTGATTTATCACGTTCAACCCAATTAGGTAAAAAATTTATTGTATCTAGAAATAAAACAGGTATGTCATAATATATTGAGAGTTCTTTTGCAAGTGTAGATTTTCCACTTCCACTATATCCAATTATAGCAATTTTCATATTAAACCTCCTATTTATTTGTATCTTACACTATTTTATTGTAAATATAAAATTACGCTCTAGTTTTGCATTTACTTATATAATTCAAATAACTGGTTTTCATCAATTAAGAATACATGATCATCAATACGTTTTGTTGTTCCAATTGCAGAAATATATTTCGGACGATTAATCATAAAATTAGTTTCTGAAGTTTCATTTTCTATAAAATAATCTACTGTTAAAATCTCATCTACTGCAAGGCCTATTAATTTGTTTTTATTCATAATCACTACAACCATATCATGATAATGATTCTTAAAAATATTTTTAGTATCATCTAATAATTCAAGCACTTTAGACATGTATTGTTTTTCTGCTTTATCAAGTAATTCTTCTAAGTGTTTTTTTCTAGTTTCTTCATTATGTTCCTTCTTACATTTTTCAACTTCTATTGCTATTTCATGGAGTAATGTATGTGGTGAATTTATCTTCTTCATATGAAAATTAATGCTTTGTATATCTGTAGAGAAATTATCATACCACTTTCCAAATGCACATTGATGAGGGTCTGTTGTTAATGTAAATTTCCTATTTTCATCAACTGAATTTTTTAACTCATTTACCCAACGAATATGATCATCCTTTCTATTGTCTATCATCCCCTTAAAATCTTCATATTCCTCATTAGATGACTTGCATCCAAATAGATTCCTCATACTAATTATAGATACTATTTCATCCCTTAGTTTCATAATTCCTAGTTCACAGTCACCTTTTTTTTGTATAGGAGTTATATCATTTGGAAGTTCAGTTAAGGTAACTGTAACATTACTATCAATTGCATATAGATTATTAGCTACTCTAAATATAACATGAGGTAATACTTCTTCATTTATCATAATTAAAATTCCTTTCATACAGCTATATGAATACCTATTAATATCATATACAGTATAAGTATTCATAATTGCCTTTGGTTTTATATTCTATTTAAATTAATTAATCTACTAAATTATACCAAATAATTTAGAAAACAAACTACTATAAATTTCATTAAAATAAACTTTTACTTTATATAAATAAATGCTACAAAATAAATCACTCTAAAATAAAACCATTCAGGCCTAATCCATTTTAAACCAAAAATAAATATGCTAATGTAACATTGATAAATTAATTTAATATAAAAAATCTAATAAATTTGAAGAACAATATCTTGATGAAAATATAACTGACTTTTCATACTCAGCTATTGAAGAAAGATTAGATTTATATGATGCAATTGATTTATTAGATGAAAAATATAGAACTCCAACAATATTACAATATTTTTATGGCCTAACCATTCAACAAATATCAGAAGCCACAAAACTAAAGAAAATACTGTGAAAACAAATATAATGAGAGCTAAGAAAAAAATCTATGATATTTTAATGGAGGAAAATTATGAGTAAGTTTGATAATATAAAAATTCCTAAAAATATAAAAGAAGAAATAAAAAAACTATAAAAAAAGCTAGTCATCTAAAATCAAAAAATAAAAATAAGTTTTTAAAATTTATAACTTTAATAATTCTATCAATCTGTATTTTTGCTTGTGAATTAAATTATTCTATAGCTGAAGGGACAACCAATTTACATAACTTTATTAAAGGTATTACCTTAAATCCTAAAGAAGATTATTCTAATTATACACAATGTATTAATTTAACTGAAACATTAGGAAATATTGATATTACTATTAATGAAATTGTCTATGATGGACATAAAATTTATTTTATGTATATGGTTAAGTTTAAGAATATGCTGTTGCGCCAAACAAATAACGGATTTTACAAAGACAAACTCGATCTAGAATCTAGTTTAATAATAAAAAACGGAACTGCTACTGAGAAATGTAATACCATTACTGGATATATAGATGATTATACATATAAGGCTATGAAACCTTATGATTTAAATTTTAAAGGAAAAAAATCACCTAATGCACTTGAGGCTAATTTATTAGTAGATATAATATATATAAACGAATCTAATTCTAATACAATGTATAAAAGGTCCATTTGATTTCAAATTTAAAGAATACTGAAACTACTATAAGATTTAATAAAATCTATGACAGTATTGTAGCTGAAAATAAATTTAACCTAGGATATTATAGTAAAAATGACTATATCATAATACGTTTTATTGATTTTAAAAATCAAGAAGATGAAAATATAACTGAGTTTTAAATTTTTCTGAATAATCAGTTACAGTAAATATAAAAGCTATCTCAAAATATATATTTCGAGATAGCCACTTTAAATAGTTTCAATATAATTAATCAAGCATTCTTTTTACAAATCTATATCCAATCATTGATATTATAAAGGTTACTAGTGATATAAATATCACACCACTTGTTTCTGTAATTGTAACGGTAGAACTTTGCCCATTATCTTCAATCATTTCAGTTAATGTTGATATATGTTTAAATTTAATAGTTAAATATAATATTGTACCTATAAAAATAGATAATAACAGTGATGTCAGTATATGTTTTCCTAAGCTCCAGTTATTAAACATTTAAGATCACATCCTTCTATTTATAGACTTTTTAATTTACTTAATTGAATCATTAAATAATTCTTTTTGAAACTCTTTATTATTAATATATGTTATAATTCCTGTATGTAATTTTTCTTGTTCATTCAGTAAATGTTTATCCATAGTTGTTTTTATTGTTCCACTTTCCTTATCATTATAAAATACTTCTAAAATTTTATTTTTATCTTTTAGATATTTGACCATAAGTGTTTCATCATTATTTTCAAATATATACTCTTTTATATTTAAATTTATAGGTGAATTTAAGCTTTCTTGGTATTCTTGTGAAGATGCTTTATCACCTATTAAGCTACTAATTTCTACTATATCTATACTGTTGTTTTTAGCTATATTATTAGCGATTTTATTATATATTTTATCCCATTTTCCTTTATCATGTTGTAGTTTATTAGAAATATATTGATGAGTTTTTATATTATCACTTATTAGAGTAAACATAAAATCATCTTTACTAGAATTTTCTTTATTTTTTAGTTCAGACTCCCTATCTTGATAGGAGATTGTAACTTCATTATTATTTTTCTTTATAGAATACAAAGGCTGAATTTGCTCTTTATTATTAAAATTTGAATGTATAATAACTAACTTTTCATTTCTATTTATAAATACATATGGTTGCTGGACATAATCACTTCCATCTATATTTTCGCCCTCCATTCTAAATGCTTTATCTTTTGTATATTCATATCCTTGTAATAATTGTTTTAAATATTTGTTGTCTATCTCTTCATTTTTCAAATTTTTTTCAACAATTTTAAAATATGCATCCTTTAAGGACTCTGCTTTTTCTGCCCTTGATTGTGAACATCCAACTAAAAATATGATTGCTATGGATGTCACAAGTAAAATTATTCTTTTCATATCTTCTTCTCCCTCTTTACAATGTGAATATAATTGTATGTCCAAATATATATTACCACTAAATTAAGTTTTTGTTATAAATATATTTTAATATATAAAAAATTTTATATTAAATACTTCTTATATATTTTTATTTTTTATATACATAATTTGTATTATGTATACTATTATAAAATTATGTGCTTACTAATTCCCATTTATTATTTTATTTCACACAAAAAACCTCTTACTTATTTATAAGTAAGAGGCTTTTATTTTATTAATTTAATCCAAAAAATTCTTTATCGTCATATTCAAAATTAAATTTTTCTAGTGATTTATTTCCACCTTTTAATTTAAAATGAGCCATGAGTGATTTTAAAATCTGAGCTTGTCCACTTAATTCTTCGCTACTTGCTGCACTCTCTTGCGCCGCATGAGAACTTGTTTGAACTACTTCTGAAATTTGATCAACACCTAATCTTACTTGAGCTATAGCTGTTGCTTGTTCTTCATTTGCCTTAGTTATTTCATTAACTACAGCTGATGTTCTATTCGCAGTTTTAACTATTTTATTTAATGACTGTGCAGTATTTTCTAAAATTAAATTTCCATTTTCAACTGCTTTAATAGAATTTTCTATAAGATCTGATGTGTTTTTTGCTGCCTCAGCTGATTTTGCTGCTAAATTTCTTACCTCATCTGCGACTACTGCAAATCCTTTACCTGCACTTCCTGCTCTTGCTGCTTCCACAGCTGCATTAAGTGCTAATATATTTGTTTGGAATGCTATATCATCTATTGTTTTTATTATTCTTCCTATTTCACTTGATGTAAATGATATTTCATCCATTGCTTTTATCATTTCTTTCATTTGTTCATTACCATCTCTAACTTGGCGTCCTGCATTTAATGTTAATGCATTTGCCTTCTTAGCATTTTCAGCAGTATTATTTATTTTTTCAGATATATCTATAATAGTTGATGATAATTCTTCTATGGCACTAGCTTGTTCTGTTGATCCTTGAGATAACATTTGTGACCCATTTGCAACTTGCTCAGATGCAGATTGAACTTCCTCTGATGATGCATTTATTTGTGCCATTGTTTCACTTAAATCATTAATAATTTTATTTATAGATGTTTCTATATTTTTAAACACACCTATATATTCTGCTTCAGGCTCTACATCAAAATTACCTGATGCTACTTCACCTAAGATCCTAACTGTATCATGTATTATTGCATTTACTTTTTCACTCATCAATCTCATGCTGTCTGCTAATTTTCCAAGCTCATCTTCTGATGTATATTCTATGTTAACATCAAAGTCACCAGCTGACATTTGATTTGCGCATTGCTCTAATTCTTCAATTGGATTTTTTAGTATCTTTCCTATATAAATACACATAGCAACACCAGCTGCTATTACAGATATACCTATTGCAACAGATATTATCCACGCTCTTTTTGCCTTAGCTTTTAAATCTGTATTTTTTTCTTTTATAAGACCTTGTGTATATTCATAAAGTTTTTCTGCCTCATTTAGACACTTACTACTTACAGTTGCATATTGACCATTGTTGCTAGCTATCATTTCAGATGCTTCTTGGCGCTTTCCAGATTCTATAAGTGTAAAAACTTGCATACTTTGATTTTTAAGTTCATTTATAGATCTTTCTATATTATTTGCCAACTGATTTACTGTTTCTTCATCTTTGAAATCATTTCTAATAGTATTTACTTTTTTATACATTTCATCTAGATCTTTATTAACAAAACTTTTTAACTCTACTGGATTTGTTGAAAGAATCCCTTTAGTTATATTTTTTTCAACAGAAACTATATCTTTTTTTATTTGCATAGATAACACGGTTAGTTCATTTGATTGTTCAGAAAAGCTAGTACTTGCCTTTACCCCTTTTCTTAATTTCGCTAAGGAATTAGCACCTGCAAATACTGACATCAATATAAGAATTAAAAATGCTACACCTAGTTTTTTCCCCACTTTCCAATTTTTCATGTCTCTTTCTCCTAACTATTTCTTTATTGTGCTTTTGTTTAATATACCCTTACTTTTACTGCTTATAAATTAGTATTTTATAGGATTATATATTTTTATCTAATACTACCTAATTTTAGATTTTTATAAAATAACCTTTATAGTTATTAAACTGCTCAATATACTATAGATGTGTATAAAATACTTTATCAAAATGATAATTTTTCTAACCTTATTGTATTTACCATTTATTTTCAATTTTAAACAATATTTTATAAATTTTTATTTAAGTACGTAATAAATATATTAAACTTTTTTAAATAGTAAAATTGGCATAAAAAAATAGTTATACAATATATAACTATAATTTTAATATTTTTTGTATTTAGATTTTATTTTCTTATTAATAATATCATTTAAGTGAAACTATTGCTATAAAAATTGCATTTTATATAAATAATGTTTTTTAATGTAGATTTTGTAGAAAATAACTACCTATTATATTTATAAGCACAAAAAATTACAGGTTTAATTGATAATTCCAAGCTAAATTAAAAATTTTTTTCCATCTTACTACTATTAATATAAATTTTATGTGTAATAATTGTATACTTTAATTTAAATTTAAATTAGATATTTTTTATAATTTGTATTAATAAACAATAAAAAATATATTTTATGTAAATAATATTTTTTATTATAGACACTAAAAAAATTATATTGTATACTTTATACATAGACAACAAGAAATGACACAATATGATATGGACATTAAGTATCAGACACTTTGAGTAAGATATTTTAATTTTATCTTACCTATAAAAATTTAACTCTTTAATATAAAATATATAAAATTACTTAATTATCCCCTTTTATAATTAGTATTTTTATAATCCCCAAACCTCTTGAAAGACTGCATCGGAAGCAGTCTTTTTTTGCTTATTATAGATACAATTTAGCACATGTTCTAACAAATTTTCTTAATCTTTAAAAATAAATATTACAACATTAATAAATACTATAAAATTTATAATCCTTATCTCGAACTTTTTATTACCTCAATAGTAATTAAATATATATATCTACTATATAATATTTTCCGTCTTTTTCTTGTACTACGACTTCTTTATCTTCTTCATGTATTTCTTTATTATCTCCTGTTAATTTAAATTTGACTTTCATAAAATCAAGTTTGTTTTTTTTATCATGTTCAGCTATTATTTCAGTCTTTATATCTATATCAGGTTTTTTATTAGAGTAAAGCTCTTTTAAATTTGTAATTTTTTCATCTAGAACATAATTTATAAGCCCTTCATCTTCTATCTTTGCTGACATTTTTATAAATTCTTCATACTTTTCATCTCCAGGTTCGCCTGGAGTATTTTTCTTATAAAATTGATAGTTGCTGTTTAATTCTATAAGCTCTCTAGCTAAATAGTCGCCCCTATCATTAAAGTAATTAAGCGCTTTAATATTATTTAAATCTGGACTAAAACATTTTTTAGCAGTCTTTGCATCAAAGCTATATAATGCATTTATATAACTCACTATAACACCTTCTTTAGATGAATTTTGATTATTAAATATATATTTTGGAACCATTTTACCTCCAAATTCAACTACAAATCCTAATAGAACACACAATAAACATATTATTATTATTTTTAAAAAATTTAATAGTTTTTTCATTTTATAATTGCTCCTTAAATTATAACTTCAAGATTATTATAATATAGACATAAAAAAAACTTTGTCTAACAATGTCTAAACCTTAAAATAATATATATTTTTAATCATTTGTTTTTGAAATATTTTTTTCATCTATACATCATATAATTAATTCTCTAGTAAACAAAATAAGGTAGATAAGAATTAGAATTCTTATCTACCTTATTTAATAAATATTAATAGTTTTGTTTAAAATTTTACGTTATATTAATATATTAATGCTACTCATTACCAAAAAAATTTTCAGTATCAAAATAGTTATTCATATTTTTTAGTTTAAACTTATCTATAAGATCTTTTAACATCTGCGCTTGGCTTGATAATTCTTCACTCGCAGCAGCACTTTCTTCTGCGGTTGCTGAATTTGTTTGTACAACTACAGAAATTTGTTCTACTCCAACATTCACTTGGCTTATATGTTGTGCTTGTTCATTACTTGCATCTGCTATTTTTTGTATAACTTCAGCAGATTGTTGAGCTCCTTCTACAACATCATCTAACGATTTTGCAGTTTCAGATACTATTTGTGTTCCATTTTCTATTGCAATAAGAGCCTTTTCTATTAATTCTGCTGTATCTTTAGCACTTTCTGCTGACTTTGCTGCTAAGTTCCTAACTTCATCTGCAACTACTGCAAATCCTTTACCAGCAGATCCTGCACGTGCAGCTTCTACCGCTGCGTTAAGTGCTAATATATTTGTTTGGAATGCTATATCATCTATATTTTTTATTATATTTCCTATTTCATTTGATGTTTGACTAATCTCATTCATAGCAACTATCATCTCTTGCATTTTAGTTTTTCCTAAACTAGTTGCATCACTTGATTTAATAGATATTTCTTTAGCTCTAGCTGCATTTTGTGCAGTTTTGTTTATGTGTTGTGAAACTTCATTTATAGTTGCAGAAAGTTCTTGTACTGAACTCGCTTGTTCCGTTGCTCCTTGAGAAAGCACTTGCGCTCCTTCAGATACTTGGTCTGATCCTATTGCTACTTGTTCTCCTGCCATATGTATTTGTGATAAAGTGTCGTTTAAGCTTTCTATTATTTTGTTACTAGCTACTAGCATTGGGGTAAAGTCTTTTGCAAACAACTCTTCTGTCTCTTCACTGTTCATATCTATATCTAAGTTTCCATTACTAATTTCAGTAAGTAAATATATCAATGTATTTATCATATTTCTAAGATCTGTTACTATTTTATTAGTAGCATCTGAAACTAGTCCAATTTCATAGTTAATATTTGCACTAGGAATATCTGAATCTAAATCACCTTCTGCTAATTTTTCTAATCTTTCACTACATTCTTTAAGTGGATTTCCTATTATATTAGCAAATCTTCTACCTATTATAAATGCAGCAACTATAAATACTGCTCCTAGTATAATAGTTATTCCTATTGATGCATAAAGTTCTCCAAAGAAATCATTTTTTTGAACCATTATACCTAATCCCCAGCCATTGGTATATTTTATTGGTGTATATCCTAATAGCCAGCTTTTACCTTCTGCTTTGAAATGAGAATTTCCAGTTTCTCCACTAATAAGTTTTGTATCTACTTCTGCATATGGTATAAAATCAGGATTTGTTTTTGATAATTCTATAACATTTTCTTTTCCTACTAGGCTATTATCTTCATCTGCTATTGTAGTACCTTTGTTATTTATAAGATATGCGTAGCTATTACTACTTACAGTAATATTTTCAACTATTTCATTTAAGAAGTTTTCATTTGGAACAAAATAAACTACACCAACTATTTTGCTTCCAGATACTCCATTTTCCCAAATTGGTGCCGAAGCTACAAATGTAGTTTTACTTGTAACTTTACTTATAGTTGGTTCACTTATATACTCTTTACCAGCTATAGATGCTTTAAAATAATCTCTATCTGAATAATCATTATTATCAAAATAACTAACTCCATTTATATCTAAAATATTTCCTCTTTCAAATCCATATAATTTCACTTGATTTTCAATTATACTTTTCTTTTCTTCAATAGTCGCTTTAGGATCTGATAGTTCTTTCATAAATCCAGTTTGAACTGCTGCATGTTGAATGACTCTAATTTTCTCCGAAACATTTTCTGATGCTTGATGTGTAGTTTCCATAATAGTTTTACTTAGAACATTATTTGCTGTTTTGTAGTTTAAAAAACTTGTAGTTGCTCCTAAAAGTATACAGCAAATAACTACCATTGAAACTATTATAAAAGTAAGTTGAGCTTTAATACTTTTTTTATTATTTTTGTCTTTTAGCTTGAATTTTAATTTCATTGCTATTCAACCTCCTTTGTTTACATAATTTTTAAAATAGAAATATAATTTAATTTCTTTTTCATGCTAATGAAACATTTTATAACTTTATTTTAAAACTGATTCTCTTAAGTTAAATTAGAGTTCAGAATAAAAACAATAAATTATAATATAAAAAATCTAGCTTAGATAATATAATACATTTTATGTAAAAATATTTATCAAGCTAGATTATATAAAATCTATCTAACTAATCTGTCTATTATGCTAACAAGATTAGCTATCTCTGGCTTAGTTATTTGCTCATCTGCACCAAGTTCTTTTCCTTTAATGTATATTTCTTCGCTTATTAATGATGAGAATAAAATTAATGGTATATCTTTTAATATACTGTCTTCCTTAACTAACTTAGTTAATCTATGACCATCCATTAATGGCATTTCAATATCTGAAACTATACATGAAACATGATTTAAAATTGGGTCACCACTAATTTTAGCTTCTGATAAATAATTCCATGCTTCTTGTCCATTATCTGTTTTAATAGTATTTTTATATCCTGCTCTATGTAAGCAATCAACTATCATTTTAGAAAGTAGCATTGAATCCTCAACGATTAATACTGGCTTATGAGAATCTTGACGTTTCCCTAACATATCTATTTCATCGTACTGTATACTAGATTCTGGGCTTATTTCAGCTATTATCTTTTCAAAGTCCAATATAGTTACTAGTCTATCTTTATACTGAGCAATACCTGTAGCAACACCTTCATCTCCACCATATATTATTCTATCTGGCTTTCTAATTTCTTCCCATGAAACTCTACCTATACCAACAACATTCTCTACATGAAATGCAAAACTTAACTTGTTGAAATGAGTAACTATGAAAATATCATGAGTCCCTTCACCGGTTCTTGGTATGTTTAGATACTTAGCTAAATCTATTACCGTAATTATTTCATCTCTAGGTTTAAATACACCCTCCACTACTGCATGAGAATTTGGCATTTTCTTTACCTCTTGAGCCATAAGTATCTCACGGACTTTTGCTACATTTATACCAAATGACTCTCCTGCAATCATAAACTCCATTATTTCAAGTTCATTAGTTCCTGATTCTAAAAGTATTTTTGTCTGACTTGTGCTTTCTGCAAATCCCATAATCAACCTCCTATAATATTTAAGTTTCATAATTTAAAATCTATATTTTTATAATACGTCAAAAAGTTCAAAAACTATAATAATTGTTTACATTAAATTTCATTTTTTATCAAATTTTTCTTTTTTACTTTAATTTAATGTCTATAGCGAATTTTGCTGTATCCAGTATTGTTAAGTGTATTTTTTGTGTTTTATAAGTTTATTTGTGTTTTTTTATAATATTTTCTCTAACGATTTTACCTATTTTTAACAATTTGTTCTATAAAATAATGCTACAATTATACTAACTAAATAAAAAGGGGGCATTAGTATGAGCAATAAGGATAGCGCAGCTATCAACAACAAAAAATTACCTAAAGGTGCTTATGGGGGAGTCTCTGGAAAAGATTATGTACCTTATGTAACAGACAAATCTAAAACAGGTGGAAATGCTGCTGTACTTATAATAGGTCTTGTATTAGCATCTGTTTTTGCAGCATCTACGGCATATTCTGGTATGAAAGCTGGTCTTACTGTTGCTGCAGGTATTCCTGGTGCAATTATAGGTTCTGCGTTTGTTGCTGCTTTTGCAAAGCAAAAAGGTATCCTTGGTAAAAACTTAATTCAAGGTATGTCAAGTGGTGGAGAATCTGTTGCTAGTGGTTTAATCTTCGTGTTACCTTCTGTTATCTTGATTGGTAGCGATTTTACGTTTTTTGAAGGTTTACTAGTTGGTGTTGGTGGTGTTCTATTTGGTATTGGTGCAGCATCACTTGTTCATAATTACTTAATTGTTGAAGAACATGGTAAACTTGTTTATCCTGAGTCAATGGCTATATCTGAAACTTTAGTTGCTTCAGACACTGGTGGTGACTCTATCAAGTACATGGGAATAGGTTTTGGAATAGGTGGAATTATAACTGTTATAACTAGTTCATTCTTGAATTTAACTAATAATGTAATGAGCTTTGTAGGAAGTAAAGGGTATAAATGGAAGTTTGATATGGAAGTTAACCCATTGCTTTTAGGAATAGGTTTTATAGTTGGTCTCGAAGTTGCTTTAACAATGTTTGCTGGTTCTATATTATCAAGTTTTGGTATAACTCCTTTAATAGGATACTTCACTGATATGGCAAAAGACGGTGTTATGGTATGGAATAATCCTTCTATGCAAATAAATGAAATGACTGTTCAAGCAATATCTAGTAGTTATGTTAAATATATAGGCGCTGGTATGATGTTATTCGGTGGTATAATAGGTGCTATAAAACTTATACCAACAATAATAGCTTCTGTTAAGGAAACTACTAAGGCTAAAGGTACTGGTGGAGAAGGCTCATCTATGCAAATAATGATATTATTAGGTGGAGCCATTGTAGGATTTATAGCTGCATTTATAATATCTGGTAATATAGCTATGGCTATAATAGGTGCTATACTATCACTTTTATTATCTTTATTGTTTGTTATAGTTGCTGGACGTTTAACTGGTACTATAGGTACATCTAACCTTCCTGTTTCTGGTATGACTATAGCGTCTTTAGTTATAGTTACATTAGTATTCGTTATAATGGGATGGAAAGGTCAAGCTGATAATAAATCATTACTTTTATTTGGTTCTTTCATAGTTGTTGCTATAGCAATAGCTGGAGGATACTGCCAATCTCAAAAAGTTACATACATAATAGGTGGTAACAAAAACGAAATGCAACGTTACTTTACTTTAGCTAGTATAGTTGGTGTTGTTGTCGTTGTTGGTACTATGTTAATTCTTTCTGAACAACTTAAAATAACTGGTGATAACCCACCATTTGCACTACCTCAAGCTAACTTAATGTCAACGCTTACTTCAGGTATAATGTCTGGTGATTTACCATGGGTTATGATTTTAGTTGGTATATTTATGGGTCTTGTTTTATACTTCCTAAATCTACCTATAATGACTGTTGCAATAGGTTTCTATTTACCAATAGCAACAACTTCTATAATATTAGTTGGTGCATTAATAAGAGTATTAGTTGAAAGAACTGCTAAAACTGATAAAGAAAAAGAAGTTAAAGTTGCAAATGGTATAAGTTTATCTTCAGGTCTTGTTGCTGGTGGTTCTATATTAGGGCTTATAGGAATAGTATGCCAAGTTACAGGTGTTGTTGGAGGAAATACTCCAAGTGGATTCGCTGCTGGTAATGGAATGGCAGTAGTTTTACTTGCTGCTTTAGTAATCCTTACAATTATTCCAATTATGAACTCTAAGGTAAAAGAACATGACTAATGATGATGTATTAAATTTGATTTTTAAGATTTCAGACGAAATTAAATTTGAAGTTAATGAAAATCAAATTGTAACTGTGTTAGAAAAACAAGATCATTTTATACAAAGATTTTTTAGAAGGTTGAAATTTAAAATACCTATGTAT
Source organism: Romboutsia lituseburensis (assembly GCF_024723825.1). NCBI lineage: Bacteria > Bacillati > Bacillota > Clostridia > Peptostreptococcales > Peptostreptococcaceae > Romboutsia > Romboutsia lituseburensis. Next base: position 3,643,781 of record NZ_JANQBQ010000001.1, on the reverse strand, counting down.
AAAAGAACTGAACTTGATAAGTACGGTAGCTTTGTATTCTTACAAATTGATGGAGAGAAAACAGTTGAGGAAATAGGTTCAAAACTAGAGCTTAAATATGGTGAAGAATCACATCCTCTTTATGAAAGATTATTACTATTTTTAAATCATATTGAAATCAATTGTAATTACATTAATAGAATAAATTAAATAATAAATAAAAGTGGATACCTAAATAGGTATCCACTTTTTATGTTTTATAAAAATGATTTTCTCTCAAATTTTATTTTATCACCATCTTTTATAGAAAGTTCATTTACTCCTACCTGTGCGTCTTTATCATTTATGTAAACATGCCAGTAATCAGATTTACTATCTTTTAAATTAATTCCATCTACTTGTATAAGCATATTATTTTAAACTAAGTATCCATCTTCATTTGAGATAACTTCACCTAAAAATTTTTATCTGTTTTTATTTCATAACTTTTGTCTACCTTATCTGATTTAGAAATAACTTCTATCTATATAGTCTTGCTACCGTCTATTATATCTTTATTCTTAATAGCATTTAATCCACTAAATGCTATTAAAAGTACTAAAATAGCTACAACGGATAGTACAATTTTTTTGTTCATTTAAATTTTTTACCTATACAATATTTCATTGATTTTTATTAATGTTAAATTCATTATATCATATAGATTTGAGCATTAATATAAATATTAATGCTCAAATCTATATCCAACTTTAAATATAGTCTTGATATTATTTTTTAATTTTAATTTTTCTCTTAATCTTTGTACATGTATATCAATAGTTCTTGTCTCACCTATATAATCAAATCCCCATACTTTATCTAATATTTGTTCTCTAGATAGTGCTATATTTTTATTCTTTATGAATAATGCTAATAGTTCAAACTCTTTTAAAGTTAATTCTATTATATCTCCATCTAATTTAACTATTCTTTTATCTAAGTCTATTTCTATATTATTTATTTTTATTATATTTTCATTTTTATTATATCTTCTGGCTACTGCCTCAATACGTGCTAGCAATTCAATACTTTCAAATGGCTTTACTATATAATCATCAGCACCTAATTTTAATCCTTTTACTCTATCTGCTACTGAACTTTTCGCTGTAATAAATATAACAGGAACATCTTTTTTCTTTATATGTTCGATAAGTTCAAATCCATCTATCTTAGGTAACATTACATCTAAAAGGACTGCATCTACATTATTTTTATCAAATATCTCTTTAGCTTCTTCCCCGTCTTGGGCAACCATAACATCATACCCTGCTATAGTTAAGTTTATGTCAATTAAATCTCTTATTGCTAAATCATCTTCTACTACTAGTATTCTCATTACTTCCTCCAGTGATTAACTCTACATTAAAATTTATTATTTTAAAATTTCTATAGAATTTACATTTTCAACTTTTCTAAAATATATTATTTTTTCATCTTTATAATTTATATCTATTTCATACAAATATGAATTATCATATTTATCATTAACTATTAATACTGTCCCATAATTATCGCTATAATTTAAATAAACACTCATATTATCTATATTTAAATTTAGTGATTTTAACAATGGAGTCATTATATCCTTTGCTTTATTTATGTTTATTGCTTCATAATTTTTTTTATATACTTCATCAAAATTAAAATCTTCAACTACTATTGATTTTATATCTCCATTATCAGCTAGTATATTACAGTAATATTTTTGCTCCTTATTATTATCAATCCACATTATATACCATTCATAGCCTTCTTCTGACTCATACAAATCTATAGTCTCAGATATTTGATCTCTATCTAAGTTTACACCAAATCCATCTTTTAATACAGATAAACCTCTAGAAATAGCTTCTTCTCTAGTTGTATAATTTACGTTTTCTAATTCTTTTGTTTCCTCTTTTAATACATATTTTTCTGAGTACAATACATTATTATTATATTTTTCAAAATGAATATTAGTTATAAATATTAAAAATATCAATAATATAGATATTAATCCCACTATTTTAAAATTAATTTTCATCTTTTATATTCTCCATATCTAATATTAATGTAACTGTTGTTCCTTTATCTAACTCACTTTCTATATCAAATTCTATATTGTTAGATATACAAATTTCTTGACATATAGCAAGACCTAGACCTAAATTTTTACTTACTTTAGCTCTTGATTTATCTACCATATAAAATGGTTCTAGTACTTTATCTAAATCTTCTTTTGAAATCCCAAATCCTTCATCTACTATTTTCATTTCATATTTAGTATTATTATAAATTTTACCTACTATATTTATTTTGGAATTATTCTCTGACGCTTTTATTGAATTATTTAAAATATTCGTAATCAATAATATTGTAAGTTGCTTATCTCCATATACCATGGCATTTTCTAAATTTACTACTATATTCATATATTTATTCTTTAATTTATATTCTATCGACTTAATAGCATCTGAAATTATATCTTTGACAAAATTTATCTCATTTTGATTTTTAACTTGTTTATTTCTAATCATTATTAGTTTTATAAGAGATGTACTTAGATTTTCTAGACGTCTACCTTGAGAATTTATATAATCTAAAGATTTTAATCTTATTTCTTCACTTATATTACCTTTCAATAGCAAATCAGAATATCCTATAATAGATGTAATTGGAGTCTTCATTTCATGAGTCAAATTATCTATGAACCTTTGTTTTTGCTCATTCATAATATTTAACTCTTTTATTTTATCCTCTATTTCTTGCATCATTTTATTAAAGTTCTTAGATAATATACCAATTTCATCATTATTATATTCTTTTGCCCTTTTGCTATAGTCTCCCTTAGTTATACTGTTTGACACATTTATCAAGTCAATTATAGGGTTAGTTATATTTTTAGATATAATATACATTCCTATAGCTAAAAGAATTGTAACTACTAAACTTAATAGTATAAATAGTTCATAATTCTGACTTCTTTCTTCACTTATAAAATTTATATCTTTAGTTATTATAAGCTTATAGCTCTCAGAATCTACTTTAAATATTGATCCAATAAACAATAATCTTTTACCCTCTACTTCTCTAATTATAAACTTACATTCATTTATACTTGCTTTTTGAACTTCTTCCCTATAAGAATTTATCCCTAAATTTTTAGCATTTAAAATACTATTATTTTTATTATCAAAAATTTCTATATTTTCAACTCCAGAAATATCTCCATATATATAATTTTTTATCACACTTAGCAATATATCAGGAGAATGTCTAGATAGTAAATCAGCATTTAAATATATTGAATTTCTAATACTTTTGTATTCATTTATATAAGATACTATTGTATTTTCTAAATTTCTATTGTATATATTTTCTATTATTACTACACCTGCTCCATTAAACAGTATAATAAACAATATTATTGAGTAAAGAAATATCTTTTTCCATATTTTCATAACTACACCTACTTTCAACTGATATTTATGATACCATATTATTTATTTTTTAGTACATTATAAACCTATCTTAATTATAATATTTTACAACTTTGATACATCTATGTAACAATTATTAATTATCTTATTTCTATAATGTTATTTGTCATAAATAATCTAAAAGGATGGTTTTGAAATGAATTTTGTCAAAAATAAACATAGAAGAAACAAAGATTTAAGAAAAAATATATTATTTGCATTCATGATACTACTTTTGATATTTATTGTTTTCTTTAAAACAATTTTTATAAACGCTAAAAATAAAGAAACAGAAGTTGAAGTTCTTGCATTAAAGAACCAGGAATTACTGCAGTCAACAGATCCTATTATTAAAGATCTTGTTGATAAGTCAAAACAAAATAAAAAAGTTAATTTAATTTTAAATAATATTGATAAATACCCTGAGGAATTACTAAAGTTGGCAAGCAAAAATTCTGAAACAGTAGATTTTGTAGCCGACTATAGTAAATATCTATCATCTACAAAAAGTAACTCTATCTCAGTTGAATCTGATTATAAATCTGGTAAAATACCTTTATTTTCACAGTGGGATGAAAGATGGGGCTATGAAAAATATGGAGATGACTATTTAGCTATAGACGGATGTGCACCTACTTCTTTAGCTATGGTAGCTGTTGGACTTACTGGAAATACTACTATAAATCCTAAAGTAGTTGCTGATTATGCTTACGCTAATAATTTTTATATTAAAGGTGTGGGGTCTAGTTGGAACCTTATTTCTCAAGGGGTTAAATACTTCGGTTTAAAAAGCGAAGAGCTTCCATTAACAAAGTCTGCCATAATCTCAACTCTAAAAGATAAAAAACCTATAATTTTAACAGTTAAGCCTGGAACGTTCACTTCAACAGGTCATTTTCTTGTACTTACTGGTTTGACATCTGATGGTAAAATTAAAATAAATGATCCTAATAGTAAGATAAATTCTAAAAAAACATGGGATGTTGATGTATTTTTAAAAGAAACTAAAAATTTATGGAAGATAAGTCTTCTAAAAACTTAGGCATACGTCAAAACACTTCTAAAATTTAATAAAATTAAGTTCTAGAAGTGTTTTTATTAGTTTAACTTACTATTTCATAAATATCAGATAATTCAAGTTCTACACTTGATTTATCTATATCATAAAATTTTATATCCTGATTTTTAAAAATCTCATTAGGTAATACAATTTCAAATGTACTTCCCATATTTAAATTACTAAATACATTTATCTGGCCATTATGTAAGTCTATTATAGATTTACTTATGCTAAGTCCTACACCAACCCCTTCATTCATACGAGTTAAAGACTTGTCCACTTGAACAAATTTTTCAAATATAAGCTTTTTGACATTATCTGATATTCCAATCCCCTCATCTTTTACTCTTATATATACTTTATCTTTTTTTGATATTAAATTTACATAAATATTTTTATTTTTAGTTGAAAATTTTATAGCATTTGACAACAAATTTAGCAATACCCTTTCTATAAGCTTAGGATCACATTTTATAATATGTTCTTCTTCATTAGTATCAAATTCAATATTTATAGATTTAAGTTCTGCATATTTTACAACATCTAAAGTAACATTCTCAACAATAGATACTATATCGTAATTTCCAAATTTAGCTTTTAATATTTGAGCATCAATTTTTAGTACATCCATTACATTATTTATTAATCTTAACATCCTCTTACAATTTATCCTTAGAGATTTTTGATATTTTTGATATGATTGTTTAAATTCTTTATCATCTTTTAAACTAACTTTATCTAATAATTGGACTGTTGAGTAAAATATATTTAATGGCGTTCTAAGCTCATGAGATAGATTATATATAAACTGATTTTTTTCTTTATCATAAACCTTTAATTTCTCTAATTCTAACTCTGTACTTATTTCATCCGAAATATCCATGTAACTAACAACTATATCACTTTTATCTTCAAGTGTATTAATACGCTGTACTGTACAATCTATAGTCTTATATCCAAATACATTTTTTATTATACCTCTCCAAGTCCCATTTTCATTTAATAAATTTAATATATTGTAACTTTCATCAATATATCTTAATTTTTGCTTTAAACTTGATTCAATATTTTTAATATCAATATCATTTGAACTAAAATAATACTCTTTTATTTTTTTATTTGCATATTTTATATTTAAATCTTCATCACATATAAACATAAAGCTATGTTTATTATTATCCACTAAATTATAAAACACACTTAAATTTTCATTTAGCAATTTAGTTTTATATATATATATGTATAGTTCACAAAATACTCCTGCTATAACTATTAAAGAACTAATATATGTTATAGATACTGAAGTTAATTTTACATAAAATGATACTATATTAATACCATATATAGCATATACTGCTTTTAAAGCTAGCATAAATAAACTTGAACCTAATACTACAAATACATACTCACCTTTTTTTATACCTGTAGCAAACAAACTTATAAAGCTTATTATATAAATTATGAATAAAAATATATTATATCCTATAAAAAAAGTACTAGTTTCATCTAATCCACTAGAATTTAATATATTTTCTAAAAAACCAAATATTATTGAATAGATTATTACAAATACTATAGTTTCTTTTTTATTGTTCATTATAATATTTCTAAACTTATTATTTGGTGAAATTGTCAGTATAATTATAAAAACTCTAAGCAATGAAGTTGATATTGTAATATAACTTGAAATATAAAACTCTGTATCATAAAAACTAAAATAGTCAATATGACCTAAAGCAATTCCAACAGCTAATCCTAAATACATTAATGAAATAATAAATATACTGTCTTGTTTTAATCTATTATATGCCATTATACAACTACCAAAAGCTAAAGATGCTAAAATAGTATTGAAAAATCTAATAAAATATAATGTAGACTGTAAATGTGGTAAATTAGTCGATTTATTACAAAATATTTTTCCAATTAAAAGGGTAGATATTAGTAATACTACTGCTATTATATATTTTAGCATTTTATTTTCTTTTTCTATCAAATGCTTATTACTTAAAACTCTTATCACAATATATTCCCCCTATTTGTTACATACAGTAACATAAGTTTACATTTATTATAGCACTAAAAATATAAACATACGTTTACTATATTGTTACCAATAAATGTATATTAATTTTTATACCCATATTTGTTATTTTTTCTAATATTTAATTAATTTAATAACATTTTTATTAAAAATAACTATAAAATTTACAATAAATTCCAAACCTTTAAACTTATTGTAAATTTTATTCAAAGATCTCTATGTTATAATTAAATAAGTATAAAGGGGGGTTTTATGAAAAAAACTACAAAATATATCTTAATATTATTTTTATTGATATTATTAGGATCTTTAACATATTCTTTTAATCTATTGAAACCTAAAGCTCTATTGAATAAAAATGAGAAAACAACAACTAGTATAAATTTTCTAGATATATGTGTTGATAAAAACAAAAGACAAATTACTAATCCTATCGAAATTGAAAGTTTTAGAGTAAAAAAAGAAATCTATAATAAATTAAAGCATATTAAACTGATAAAAAGTTTTGATAAGTCTATTAACTCATACATATATCTTATAGATATAATCAATTACGCAAACCAATCAATTCCAGTTTCACATATAAAATGTTCTGAAAAGCTATTTAGTACTAATAAATATGGTTATCACTTAATAAACTCTAAAGATATATACGAAGAAATTATTAATTTAATTGAAGATAGTGTATAAATATATTGATGCATATTTTAATTTAAAATAAGCCTAGCTTTGCAATTTACAAAGCTAGGTCTATTTTAAGCTAATCCTAAAAATCTAAATATAGTTGTTGTTAAAAAACATACTATAAATGCAATTGTAGTTGGTAATATAAACCCTACAAAAGTCCACTTTGCACTTCCTGTTTCCTTTCTAATAGTAAGTAAGGTAGTTGTGCAAGGCCAGTGAAGTAAGCTAAATAACATAACATTTAGCGCAGTTAAGTAAGTCCATCCATTGTCTCTTAAAACTTGACCAAGCTCTACAAAGTTATCAAGTTCTATCATAGATCCAGTGGCTAAGTAAGACATTAATAGTATCGGAATAACTATTTCATTTGCAGGAAATCCTAATATAAATGCCATTAAAATAAATCCATCAAGTCCAATACATTTTGCTATAGGATCAAGTACTCCCGCTACATAAGCTAATACACTTATATCTCCTATATATACATTTGCAAATATCCAAGTTATAATTCCTGCAGGCGCAGCAACAGTAATAGCTCTTCCAAGCACAAACATGGTTCTATCTATTATAGAGGTATATAATACTCTACCAAACTTAGGTGTTCTATATGGTGGCAATTCTAAAGTAAAAGTAGAAGGTACTCCTTTTAATAAAGTTTTAGATAGCATATAAGATACAAGTAATGTTACAATTACTCCAAGTATTATAACTAAAGTTATACAAAGAGATGTTATAATATTTGCTGAAAATGTTGAGCTTATAGTTGATGTGAAAAATATAGTCGCTATAGCTATTAAGGTTGGAAACCTACCGTTGCATGGTACAAAGTTATTTGTTAGAATAGCAACCAATCGCTCTCTAGGTGAATCTATAATTCTGCACCCTATAACACCTGCTGCATTGCAGCCAAATCCCATACACATAGTAAGACATTGTTTCCCATGGCAACATGCTTTTTTAAATAAATGATCTAAATTAAAAGCAACTCGAGGAAGATATCCAAAGTCCTCCATAAGTGTGAATAAAGGAAAAAATATAGCCATAGGTGGAAGCATTACAGCGACAACCCAAGCTAAGCATCTATACATTCCATAAGTTAACATTTCATTTAACCAAACTGGAGCATGTAAAGCTTGTAATACATTATATATATGTGGTTCTATTAAAAATAAAGCACTAGATAACATTTGAGAAGGGTAATTAGCACCTTGAATAGTTATCCATAACACTACGCCTAAGCATAAAAGCATTAATGGTAATCCAAAAATTTTTGAAGTAATTACTTTATCTATTTTTTCATCTCGTTTAAATTTATTTTTATCTTTTATGTGTACACACAAATCATACATTTCTTTTGCATACTGATAATTTATATTGCTAATTTCATCCCTCATTGAAAGCTTATTTATATTTTCAGGAAGCTTCGATTTTATTTCATCTATGGACTTTCTATAATCCCCATCTATATATGAATCCATAGAGTCATATATACTATTATCTCCATCTATTAGTCTAAGCCCTAACCATCTTGATTTAATATAAGGTATTGCAATCTTTAAGTCAGATTCTATTATTTTTAAATTTCTCTCTATATCCTCATTATATATTATTGTTTTGTTATTATATGAGTATTTATCGTCCATTACAATATCTAATGTATTTAAAAGAGTATCAATACCAATATTATTTCTAGCAGCTGTCAATACCACTGGTATTCCTAGTTCATCTTCTAATATATCTTTATCTATAAATATTCCTTTCTTTTTAGCTTCATCAATTAAATTAATGCATAATATAACATTATCTGTAAGTTCCATTACTTGAAAAACTAAGTTAAGGTTTCTCTCTAATGAAGTAGCATCTGTAACAACTATAACTGCATCTGGTTTACCAAAACAAACAAAGTCTCTAGCAACTATCTCTTCCTGAGATGCTGCAAACAAAGAATAAGTACCTGGCAAGTCTATTAGTGCATAATTTTTATTATTATAGTTAAAATCTCCCCTAGCACTGCAAACAGTCTTTCCTGGCCAATTTCCAGTATGTTGTTTAAGTCCTGTTAAAGTGTTAAATACCGTACTTTTACCTGTATTTGGATTTCCACAAAGTGCTACAACATACTGATTGTCTTTTCTTTCTATATCAAATATGTCTTTCATTGCCTTTATCTTTGTTGAATCATGTGTTAATCCCATTAAAATCTCCCCCTATTCTTACCTTAGATGTATGAAACTATTATTTTTTCTCCCTCTTCTTTTCTTAAAGCTATCATAGTTCCTCTAATATTATATATAGTCAAATTATCTTTAGGACCTCGTCTTATAACATCGATTTTCGCTCCTTTAGTAAGCCCTAAAGCTAACATTCTTTCTCTAATGTATCCATTTGATAAAAGTTCTTCTACTTTTACAGTGGTTCCAGTTTTTACATTGACTAATTTCTCCATGACAATACCTCCTTGATGATATTTAAAGTTAGCCTAAACTAACTTTTTATAATAAATCATATGTTTGTCTGCATATATTTGTTACACAGAGAATAAATATATTTTAAAATTTATAAGATTATATTTATTTTTCGTATAAATATTTTTATGTATTAAACTATTAAAATTTTTATGGAGGATTTAAATGAATCAATATTACACATTTAATGAATATATAAAAGACCATGAATTAACGCCTAGCGAAGAAGATTATGTAGAAATGATTTATAGATTGTATCTTGAAGATCATGATATAAAAGTTGCAAAGCTAGCTAAATCTTTAAATGTCAAAACACCTTCTGCAAGTAATATGGTTAAAAGATTGCAAAATAAAGAATTATTAATTCATGAAAACTATGGTAAATTAAAATTAACTTCCAGAGGTGAATTTATTGGAAAAACACTTTTACTGAGACATAATGCTATTGAAGAATTTTTAAGAATAATTGGTGTGAGTAGTAACTTACATGAAGAGACCGAAAAAATAGAACATACAATAAGCCATGAAACTTTAAATAATATTATAAAATTAGTTAGTTTTTTTAATGAAAACAGTGACATTTTAAATAAATATAATAACTATAAAACACTTTAACAATATTATAAAATAGCATATGTATATGCATATGCTATTTTATAATTAAAACCAACTTATTTGAGCTTTTTCATAATTAGCCTTATAATCTTTTATAATATCTTCCATCTTATATAGTAAATTGTATTTTTTACATTCCTCTTTAAAAACTCTCCATAGATTATTATGGTTACTTGCTGGATTTATATAGGATTCTTTATACGCATTTATATATTTTTGAGGAAGATTATTTCCTGGAAATAATTTGTTTAACTGATCAAAATAATATTGTCTTTGGTTTTGCCTAAGTGTAACACCTAACCCATAGGAAAAAACAAACTTTGCATTACTTTCATAAGCCTTCTTTATTATATTTTTTATGTTTTCTTCGCTATCATTTATAAATGGTAATATTGGCATTAATAATACACCTGCATATATGCCATTATCAGATAATTTTCTTATAGCTTCAAATCGTCTAGAGCTTTCACATACATTTGGTTCTATTTTTTTGCAAAGATTATCATCATAAGTTGTTATAGTTATTTTTATTAAAGCCGGTGAATGAGATTGTATTCTTTTTAATATATCTATATCTCTTACAACTAGATCACTTTTGGTTGCTATTGCTACTCCAAATCGATTACTATCTATCTCTTCTAATGCTTTTCTTGTAAGATTTAACTTTCTTTCAAATGGATTATAAGGATCACTCATTGCTCCTGTTCCTATTACACCCTTATTTCTCTTATTTCTAAGTTCATTTTTTATTATTTCTGTAGAGTTTTCTTTTGCTCTAACTCTATCAAAATTAATAATTTGATAGCAATTGCTTCTAGAATCACAATATATACACCCATGACAACAGCCTTGATATATATTCATGTTGTAATTAATTCCAAACCAATTATCATTATTCTTAGCCTGAGATACAATTGTTTTTGCCTTTATATATTGCATAACATCTTCATCCCTTTTTAATTATTATAAATTTTATTTAATACAAGCTTATATTAAATATATATTTATATTACCATAACAAAATAAAAGAGTCTTAATTTTAAAATTAAGACTCTTTTATTTTTAATTTATATTTTTTACTCAATACTAATTTTTTCATTAACTTTAGATTTATGCTCTTTATATATTTTAGTTCCTGGTATATAAATACATACTGTAGCTATAATTACAAATATAGTTATAATTATAACTTCATTATTAATTTTTGATACTAAAAATCCATTTACTACTGATCCAAAGAAATTAGTTACTATATGTACTATAATACATGCAAAAAGAGATTCATAGTGAAGATATACTATGGCCAATGCTATTCCCAGTATAGATGCATATATGCCTTGAACTATATTTCCATGCACTATACCAAATACTAATGCTTGAACTAGAATAGCTCCAATAATATTAAAGTTTTTCTTCAAATATCCAAAAATAAATCCTCTAAAAAATATTTCTTCAAATATAGGAGCACATATTACTATACTAAATAATTGTAAATATGATCCTGTTGCATTTGAAATTGTTTTGCTGACTTCTAAATAACTAGGGAATATAGTAGATAAAATAATTCCTGTTAATGCTACTATTCCATCCATTCCAATTCCTAAAATAAATAAATTAATTATAGTACTAAAACTTATTTTTTTGAAACAGTCTCTTTGAATCAACTTTTTTTTGATCGCTGGAATTAACACAATCAAGAATAATACATCTCCAATTAATACAATTGTATACATATTATTCTTAATATGCTCTTGCATAAAAACTTCACTAACAACTTTTCCAGTTTGAGCACTTTCATAAATTCCATATATAAATGCATAACCAATACTTGATATCCCTACTGCTAATTGCCATAAAATAATAAGTCCTAATACTACACCTATTGCCTTTAAATATTTTTTCATTTTTTACTCCTTTTAACCCTATAATCATTACTTTAATAATAAAGCACTTATAAAAATCACCCTTTTATTTATTTTTTAAATCTCAATGTTTTAATGTTGTAAATATATCACTATGATTTTATTTTTTCAATAATTTTTACATGAATGGGTATTTAAAAGGTATAAATGGTATATAAAAAAGTAATTTATTATAATAAATTATTTTTTATACCCTTGTTTAATATATTTTCATAATCTATAAATTCATAAATATCTTTTTTAAACACATGTGAAAACTTAAGAAGTTCTTCTATCGATAAATCCTCTATTGATTTATTATTATCCTCACAATAAATTACAATACTTCCAACAATTCTGTGAGCATCTCTAAATGCAACACCTTCTTTTACTAAGTAATCTGCTACTTCAGTTGCATTTAAGAATCCATGTTTTACTGCTTTTTTCATATTTTCATCATTTATTTTTATAGTAGCAATCATTTTTTCCATTATAGAAATACACATATTTATAGTGTTTACACTGTCAAAGAATCCTTCTTTATCTTCTTGCATATCCTTATTGTAAGCAAGTGGCAAACCCTTCATAACAGTTAAAAGACCAAATAAATTTCCATATACTCTACCTGTTTTACCTCTTATTAACTCTGCCCCATCTGGATTTTTCTTTTGTGGCATTATGCTGCTCCCTGTTGTATATAAGTCATCAATCTCAACAAACTTAAATTCTTGGCTACTCCATAGTATAAGCTCTTCGCTTAGTCTACTCAAGTGCATCATGATTATAGAAAAACTACTCATTAATTCAAGTAAATAATCTCTATCACTTACTCCATCAATATAGTTTTCTACAACTCTTTTAAATCCTAACTTTTCTTTGGTTATATCTCTATCAATGCTATGAGTAGTTCCTGCTAATGCACCACACCCAAGAGGTGATTCATCTAATATTTCCAGTGCATTTTTTAATCTCTTCTCATCTCTATCAAACATACTATAGTAAGCCATTAAATGATGTTTGAAAGTTACAACTTGAGCTCTTTGTAAATGGGTATATCCAGGCATTATACAGTCATTTCTATATGCAACTTCTTTAATTGTATTTTTTAAGTTTTTTATTAATTCAATTATATTTATTGTACTTTCTTTTGCATATAATCTCATATCAGTTGCTACTTGATCATTTCTACTGCGTGCCGTATGAAGCTTTTTACCTACATCGCCTATATTTTGTATTAAATTAATTTCGATAAAGCTATGTATATCTTCATAATTTCCTTCTAACTTTAACTCTCCATTTTCTATGTCATCGTATATTTTATTTAATCCATTAATTATAGCTGTTCCTTCTTCTTCAGTTAGCAAATTACAATAAATTTGCATGTAAACATGTGCTATACTACCTTGAATATCTTTTTGGTATAATACATTATCATAATCAAAAGATTTATTAAATTCCTCCATCAACTTGTTTTCTTCTTTTCTAAAACGTCCACCCCATAGTTTCATTTTGACCACCTCTTTTAAATTTTTGTATTAAAAAATCTCTTGGCTTAAATAACCAAGAGACGAATTCTATCCGTGTTACCACTCTTATTGATAAATTAGCTTAATAATTTAAATAAAAAATGTGATTTGCTTAAACATAAAAAAATCCCTTGGTTATAAAACCAAGAGACGAAATGTTCCGCGTTACCACTCTTATTAATAAGTTTAACTTATCCACTCTATTCTCTTAAGGCGAGATTGTCCTAATACCATACTTATTTTCAAGTATTCTTCTCCAAAGCTCTCTTCAATATAAATAGCATTACTAGACTCACACCAACTCTAGCTCGCTGAAACCTAATTTATATCTACTTTCTTCTTCATCAAATTTATCTGTATTTAATTAATAAATATTGTAGTTATATGACTATAAATAGTCAATAACTTTTTTATTTTTTTAGCTATGACTTATATTATTGATTAGAATATTTAAATTTATACATTAATTTTAAATAAAAAATCTATAGACTAGATTTAACCTATAGACTTTTATATCTCTGATAACTCATTGATAGTATATCCATTTTCATCATCGCACTCTTTATCTTTTAAAATTTTATTTGTCTTATATGCAAACACCGCTGTAACCATAACTGTTAATAAATCAGCTATAGGTTGAGTTAGCAATACTCCTTCCATGCCTATTATACTAGGTAATATGAACACTATTGGTACAAAAAACAATCCTTGTCTTGATGTACCTACTAATAAAGCTTGTTTAGGCATACCTAAAGATTGATATAAAGCAGCATACATTTGAGTAAATCCTAATAGAGGATACATAAGTATTGTTGTTCTTAATGTTTTTACCCCTATGTTTATAACTTCAGGATCATTACTAAATAAGTGAATTGCAGATGGTGCAAATACCATAAGTACGATAGTTGCTAAAGTCGAAAATATAGTAGTTCTTTTTATGGATATTTTTATTGATTGTCTTAACTTACCATAATTTTTTGCTCCATAGTTATAACTTGCAATTGGCTGAAATCCTTGATTGTAGCCAAGCACAACAAATATTACTAATGATGATAATTTTAAAGAAATTCCAAGTGCAGCTATTAAAGCTTCTCCATATGGTTTAGCTGCTATATTTAAAAGTCCCATAGATATACTTATTAAACCTTGTGTTAAAAAAGTTGAAAATCCGACTGAAAGTATTTGCTTATAAATATCCTTTGAAAATCTAAAATTTGATATACTAACCTTTAAATAACCCTTTTTGCTTATAAAGTATATTAATAGTATAGCTACAGATACGCATTGGCTAAGTACAGTTGCTACAGCTGCTCCTGCCACCCCCATATCTAATCCAAACATAAATATAGGATCCAGTATTATATTTATTACAGCACTTATAGCAACTACATTAGCACTAACTTTTATATTACCTTCTGATCTTACTATATTTGCCATTGTAGGAATCAATATTGGTAAACTAGCTCCTATCGCAATCGGCTTAGCATATTCTAGTGCGTATGGCATTATACTATCCGTTGCACCTAATAATTTTAATAACGGTTCTAAAAATATTAAAATTAATATTGTAAAAACTCCACCTAATACAATAGCTGATATTATAGCAGTTGAAGCAACTTTATCCGCTTCTTCTTTATCTTTAGCACCTAACAATCTCGCAATATATGAAGACGATCCTACTCCTATCATTTGACCTATTGCATTAATTAATATAAATAATGGAAAAACTACAGATACTGCACCCATAGCTAATGTATCATTTAAAAAGCCTACAAATGCAGTATCTACAATATTATATGCTGCACTTATCAAACTCGCTATTATACCTGGTATAGCAAACTTCCATATAACTTTTCCAATATCATCTGATTCCATCATATTGACTCTATCGACATTTGAATTCAAGTTTAATCACTCCCAATTTCTTATTTTATATTATCATCTTATCAAAATAGGGAGTTTATCGTTAATATATATATTCTATTACTGGTTATAACTAAAATTTATAACTAAACATGAAATCTATCTTTGATTCAATTTCTGAGTTATAAGTTCTATAAATAATTTAGCTTCATCTGATAACTCTTCTCTTTTTCTTTTAATCCATCCAATTTTAAATTCTACATTGCTATCAACAAGTGGTATAGCCCTTATACCTTTTGTTTTATCAATACTATTCCATATAGATGCAAATGTATATACATCTGTCCCTAGTATAAAATTAGCTATTGTTTCTTTATCATTTAAGTATATAGCTTTTTTTCTATTAAAGTAAGGAATTGTATTTATTTCAACATTATATGCAAGTACTGATATTGGCTCCTCTACTAAATAAATACATACCATATCCTTTAATTCATATGGATATATAATCTCATTGTTATATAAAGGATTTTTTTCACCAACATATATATGCATTTTATCTTTAGCTATTTCATTAAATTCTAATTTATGTATTTCTAGTATGTTATTCCATAACTTTCCTTGAAGATTTGATACTATTATAATCCCAATCTCAGAATCCATATTTGCAACATCCTGAATTATCTTTTCTGTATGCGTTTCTTTTAATGCCATTTTTATATTTTTGCTATCTATTTCACTATAAATTTTAATTAATACGTCTGATACATCAAAAGATTTAGCACAAGAAACATCTAGTATAAATTTTTTTTCTTTAGATAAATTTGAATACATATTTTCTATATTTTCTACCTGGTTAACAATATATTTTGCATGGTTTAAAAACTCCTTACCTTCTTTGGTTAATTCCACACCTCTATTTGTTCTATTAAAAATTTTTATATTAAGTTCATTTTCTAATTTTACTATAGCATTGCTTAAATTTGGTTGAGATACAAATAAATTTTGTGCGGCTTTATTTATAGATCCAGTTTCCGCTATTTCAATCAAGTACTTTAGCTGATTAATCTGCAAACAATCACCTCATTTCTTTCAATATTTTTAATATTAATATATCATTAATTTTATATTTGTTTAAATTTATTTATTATTTATTTTTTACATATTTTAAATATGTATGACAATTTTGTAAATTTTTTACAATTAATTTATGCTATAATGATTTCAAATTTCAGTTTTAAGGGAGAGATTAAAATTGATAAAAAATAACGAATCCTATATCAGATGTTTTTAAATATTTAGCAGTTTCAGTGCTATTCATGTTTATATGTTTTATATTTGGTCAAATGTTTTTACCTGAAAGTATCGCTTATTTAGCTAACTTTATTATGATATTGTTATTATTATTCTTAGTAATTATGGCTATTTGCTCTAAGAAAAATGCTATACCGACTAGGTTTTCAATGAATTTTGTTTATCTTTTTACATTCATTGATGGTATTACAATGTATCCTATACTACAAATGTATATAGGTGATTTAGGCTCTATTATCGTTATAAATATACTTATAGGAGTAATTGTACTATTTTCAGCTTTATCGTTTATATCTTAAAAAAGGAAGCTGGACATTACTTAGATCTTGGAAAAATTTTATTTCCTTGTTTATTAGCATTATTAGCATTGATTATATTCAATATCTTTTTTAATTTTAAAATATTCAATATTTTTGTAAGCATATTAGGTATATCAATATTTGCTGGATATATTTTATATGATATTAGTTTATTAAAATATGATATAGAACAAGGAAATATAGTAGATAGAGATGATTTATCTATACATGTTTTAAATCTTTACCTAGATTTTGTAAATTTACTTTTAGATTTATTAAGACTAGTGAGAGAGTTTGTAAAATAATATAAATTAAATATATTAACAATACTATTTAAAATTCAAAAGGTATGAAAATTTTTTTCATACCTTTTATAATTTAATATATCTGTAATTTGCTAACTAAAATACTACACCTGATTTTAGTATTATATTTGCATATGGAGTAAATTCTCCGGTTCTAACTATTGCCATAGATTCTTTAGTCATAACTTTAAAATCTTCATGAGCTACTTTAGTTATTTTTACATTTTTAAATCTTTTTTCTATTTCTTTATACATTTCGCTACTTACTGATTCTATTTCAGTTGCTATTACTATTTCTTCTACTTGTAGTTCTTCAAGTACTGCATCTAATGTATCTAAAAATGTTGGTATTCCATGTTTTAATGCTAAATCTATTCTTTCTACATTCTTTGGTATTGGAAGACCACTATCACATATTGTTAGCATATCTGTATGACCCATTTTTGCTATAACTGATGATATTTCGCTATTTATTAATACTGATTTTTTCATTTTGTTACCTCCTAAAATTTATAATTTGACACTTCATTTAATTTATTATCTAGTGCTAAATTTAATATTATAAATTTATTTAATTGTTATTTTTTTCATATTATAAAATTCATAATATCGTTTTCTTAATCTTATAATATAATATTTTTTTATAATAATCAATCTTTTTTACACATAATTTACATATTTTTTACACATTAATTTTATTAAAATTACATTTAATCTTTTTTATTAAAGAGCTTTACCTAATAATTTTGGTAATATTTTTTATTACGTACACAAGTATATTTATTTCAAATATAATTATCTTTTGATTTTTTCCGATCCTCTACTTATTAAATATGGCTTTAATACTATATTTTGAGTCGAATGTGGCTCATACTCATTTATCTTTTTTTGTATTAAGTCAAATGCAATCTTACCCATTTGTGCCGTTGGCCTGGCAATTACGCTTATTCCTAGCCCTACATAATTCAAAAATTCTAAATCATCAAATCCTACAAGTGATATATCTTTTCCAATTTTTATATTCTTTTCATTTAATGCATTTATACACCCTAACATCATCATATTGTTACTAACAAATATAGCTGTAACATCTTTATTATTTTTTAATATATTTACTGTTTGTGTATAACCTGAATCAACATGAAAATCGCCCTCATATATATATTCATCTTTTATTGATATACCATTTAAGGTTAAAACTTCCTTGTATCCCTCTAATCTTTCAATACTAGGTTTATTATATAAAGGTCCTGTTATTATTGCAATATCTTTATGCCCTGAATTAATTAATAAATCTACTCCATCAAATGCACCCTTTTTGTCATCTATGAATACTCCATCAAAGTTACTATAAATCAAATCTCTATCTACAAGAACCACAGGAATATTTAAGCTTTTCAACTTCTCAGAGTATTTTTTACTATTTTTTAAATTACTTGAACAGGGTGTAATTATTACTCCTCCTATATCAAAATTAGATAGTGAGTCTATTATTTGAAATTCTCTATTTATATTCTCATTACTATCAAAAGAAATTAAATTATACTCATTTTTTATTGATTCTTCATTTATTCCTTTTAATATATCTACAAAGAACCAATCTGATAAGTCAGGTAATATTAAAGCTATATTTTTTGTGTGTAAGTTTCCATCTTCACTTTTTAATTCATTTATTGCATTCTTTATTAATTCTTTCGTTTCTGACTTTACATACCCAGAACTATTTAAATATCTAGATACAGTTGCAATAGAAACACCAGATTTATTAGCTATATCTTTAATTTTAAGATTCATATTCTCCCTCTTTTCATATATATTGTACATTTAAGTTTATTCCCAAGTTCCAGTATCATTTTCCTGATTTGATTTTATAATACTTATATATCTTTATCAAGATATTTTACATATGTTTTACATATTTTTTTCAGTTTAATCATGTATATTCAGCTACATTTTAAATACTTTTATCATATTTAATTAATTTTATATTCGCTTCGCTCATAGAGCCAACGACTTCGTCCATTGCTCTTAAAATATCATTTTTTACGCTAGACACAATGTATGACATCACTCAGCTACAGTAATTATTAACATATTCTAAATCCTTAAACGTAAAAAAACACACCCTTTAAAGGGTGTGGTCTATATTTAAAATTCTTTATTAGAATTCTGCATTCTTTGGAGTTCTTGGGAATGGTATTACGTCTCTGATATTTGACATACCAGTCATATACATTATGATTCTTTCAAATCCTAATCCGAATCCTGAGTGAGTAGCTGTTCCGAACTTTCTAAGTTCTAAGTACCACCAGTAATCTTCTTTGTTTAATCCCATTTCTTCTATTCTTTCAAGTAATTTATCTTCTCTTTCTTCTCTTTGAGATCCTCCAACTATTTCTCCAACTCCTGGAACTAATAAGTCCATAGCTCTAACAGTTTTTCCATCTTCATTCATTCTCATGTAGAATGCTTTTATATCTTTTGGGTAGTCAGTAACGAATACTGGAGCCTTGAATATCTCTTCTGTTAAGTATCTTTCATGCTCTGTTTGAAGATCATCTCCCCAATTAACTGGATATTCAAACTCATGACCTGATTCTTGTAGCATTTCTACAGCTTTTGTATAAGAAAGTCTTGTAAATTCAGAATTTACTACATTGTTTAATCTTTCTAATAATCCTTTATCTATGAAGCTATTGAAGAATTCCATTTCTTCTGGAGCATTTTCCATTACGTAGCTTATTACGTATTTTATCATGTCTTCAGCTAATTCCATGTTATCTTCTAAGTCAGCAAAACATATTTCAGGCTCTATCATCCAGAATTCTGATGCATGTCTTTGTGTGAATGAGTTTTCCGCTCTGAAAGTTGGCCCAAATGTATAAACATTTCTAAATGCAAGTGCCATTATTTCAGCATTTAATTGACCACTTACTGTTAAGTTTGCTTCTTTTCCAAAGAAATCTTTAGAGTAATCTATTTTTCCTTCTTCAGTTGTTGGGATGTCTTGTAAATCCATAGTAGTTATTCTAAACATTTCTCCAGCACCTTCACAGTCACTTCCTGTTATGATTGGAGAATGTGCATATACAAAGTTTCTATCTTGGAAGAACTTGTGTATAGCATACGCTGCTAAACTTCTTACTCTGAATACCGCAGAGAAAGTGTTACTTCTTGGTCTTAAGTGAGCTATTGTTCTTAAGTATTCTAATGTATGTCTTTTCTTTTGTAGTGGGTATGAACTATCAGATTCACCTTCTACTACTACATTAGTTGCATGTATTTCAACTGGTTGCTTAGCACCTTCTGTTGAAACTAATTCACCTTCTACTAATATTGATGAACTTATTGGTAATTTACCTATTTCTTTGAAATTTTCTAATTTATCTTCAGCTATTACTATTTGCATATTTTTAAAGAAACTACCGTCATTTAATTCTATGAATCCGAAGTTTTTAGATGTTCTAGATGTTCTTATCCATCCAGCTACTTTTACAGTTTTTCCTACGTACTCTTCTTTGCTTCTGTATAATTCTTTTACAGTTAAAAATTCTTGTTGCATTTTAATTCCTCCTCATTAATTTAAGTAATTTTTCGAACTATTTTATATACATTTTTTTATGAATGTGATTTTTAGTTCTTAAATATTAGTTTTGATGTATAAGGATGTAGCTTTATATAATAAAAAAGCCCCTCATCCCTATAAAAAAGGGACGAAAGACTTGTTATTCTCTCGCGGTACCACCCTAGTTGCCAAATATTTGACCTCTTAGTTAAGCATTGCTTACAGTCTGTAACGGGACCTCCCGTCTAAGCCTACTCTCATTTGATTTCGGTTAGAGACTCCGAGATGTTCTTCAATATAAATTTCGTACTGAGCTTGCACCATCCTCAATTCGCTAAAACTACCTTTTATATTTACTCTTCTCTTCATAGTCTTTGCATTAATAGTATTTCAATTATTTAAGAAGATTATACCAACTTATATTTTTTAAGTCAATGCTTTATTTTTTTAGTTTTATCTTATTTTATGCTATATTTTCCATACATATTTTTTATTTTTTTAACCCTTTACTTGTTTTTTTTAAATAAAACATTGATAATACAATTTTGTATAATTATATAATAAACTAAAAATGATATTATACTAAATATATTTATTTATATATTTTGTTATATTTTCTTTTATATTTCTTTTTTTGTATATCATTTTCAAAAGCTAAATCTAAACATCTATCATCGAGCATGATATAACATATTTTTTTATTTTTATTTATTATAAAATAGTGTCCCATACTTTTTACATTAAGACCCACTTCATGACCACATAAATGTAATATTAGATTTTTATAATCTATATCATTTACTTTACAATGTAAGTAATAATGGAGAATCCTTTCATCATCTTCTAAATTATATTCTTCATTATCTTGTATTGTTATGCAATTTAAATTTTTTATAAGTTTTTTATTTTTTACATAGTTTCTAATTCTTACAGACTCTTTATTTATATTATCTTTTTCTTCATACACATTCATTATAAGTATAATATCATCGTCTTTTTCATAAATATCTTCAAATATTTCAAGAGCCTTATTATAACAATATCCTATATATCTTTTATCATCAGTAAAATATTTATAACATAATTCTATAGTTAATATGTGTTTTCCCTCTTCACCTTTAAGTTTTAATATAGGAAATTCATTTTTAATATATTCTCTAAGTGAATTCATTTTATTTCCCCCTTTTTATTACTTTAAGATATTAAAAATAAATTTTAGAAAAATTAAAGTAAAAATTTATTTTTACTTTAATAAATAATATTTTACATAAAAAAAGTAGCAAAATAAATATTTATTTTGCTACCTTTCTAACTAATTAACTTGTTTTATGAAGTCTTCTTGTGAAGATGCTGTTACTAAGTCATCTTCTACATATCCTACAAATTCACTGCCGCATTCACCTATACACATATCTTCTACTTCTTTTCCTAATAGTGCATTTTTTAAATCATCTATACTCATTCCAGAACACATTGAACATACTTTTATCATAACTAAATACCTCCTAAATTTTTGTTTAACTAAGTTGTCTTTTACATTAATATATATACACCACAATTAACTTTTTAAACAAAAAAGTTAAAATTAAATTATTTTTTTTATTTTATTAAATTTAATTTATAGTATTCGTTTAATCCTTAAACTTTACCAAATATAATATTAAAAATTACTGCCTTTTGATTATTTTTTAATATTTAATCAATACTCATAGTTAGGAGGTGAATTTTATGAAATATCTTCTAATCTTTCTAATTGTTTTATCATTTATAGCTCCATCTACTAAAGATGATGATTCTTTTAAAAATATATTTAGAGATAGTTTTTATAATTATATAACTTGCTTAGATAATAGTGTAGATTACTTAGTCGAAAATGTTCCTGCATTTTCTAGCATAGCTGAAATGCCATATGAAAAAGCTTATGCAAGCATTATGAAAGATAGGCATTTAATTAAGCACTTAGTTTCATCTGGTGAAACTTTAGATGACATTATAAGGCTTTATAATAACAATATTGATGATATAGAAAATTTTAGGAAAGTCGTTTATAAGGAAAATGAAGGACTTATATCTGAAGACTATCAAGTACAATCAGGTTCATATATTGCAGTCCCTTGCGAATAATTAGTATCAAAATAACAGTTTGTTAAATATTATAATATGTAAATCATAATATTTAAGGGGGAGAGTAATTTGAAAAGTGATTCAAGGGTATACAATGAAAACTATTCAATAATTAGATTTTTACATGCTGTTCCTAGGGGTAAACCTGTAGATATTTATTTTAATAATAGTTTATTTTTTAATAGAATATTATTTACTCAGTTTACACCATATATATATGTACCCGAAGGAACATATGAGGTGACTGTATTTAAAGCAGGAACTAGGGAAAATCCTATGCTAATAGCAAGTTTAGAAATTCAAAGAGATAAAATGTCTACACTAGCTATGACTGGATATGAAGGAGATTTAGAATTATTACTTATTGATGAAGCTAAAGAAGAATCAGAAAATAGAGATTTATCAAAAGTTAGAATAATTCATTTATCGCCTAATTTACCAGAATTAAATATTTATTTAAATGATGAATTGACTTTTCCAAAAGTGGATTTTAGAGAAGTTACAGAATATGTTGAAATTCCTGCTTATAATATTTATACTCTTGATATTTTACTTGAAAAATCAGGCAGACTTCTTAGAAGTAACCAAATAGCAGTAAATGTGGATAGAGTATATTCTTTATATTTACTAGGTAATTTTGCAAACTTCCAGGTATTTCAATCAAGAGATGGCACAGCATTTGTAAATACAGTTGTTAGAGATTAAATAAAAAATCCGCTTCACTTAAACCACTGCATAGGAGCTACACTTCATGTCGCCAAACGACTTCGTCCGTTGCTGAAAAATGTAAAATACCTCAAAGTATTAGATATTTTATCTATTTACTTTGAGGCTTTTTTAGAGATATTATTTATCTATAATCTACTTCCGTCATCAACCCACTCTTTAGCTTCTTCAACATTACTTAAAGATGGTATTGACACTTTACTTTCTGGCTTTAACTTATCTATATCAGCCCAAGCAGCTGTCTGTGCATTATTTGTTGGTCTGTGCTTAGTAAGTCTTTTGTTATTAGCACCACTTAATGCTTTAGCTTTTTTACTTTGCAAAATAATCACCTCTTTTTTTCTTTTGTATTATTTTTAACCAATAATACTCATAAAATACTTCCTATTCAAGGTTATTTGCAATTTGGATTATAGTTTGCTTTAAATCCAGCTTTCCATACCCACTAGAAATATTTGGATATATATATATATCTTTTTTACTTGCACCTAACATTAAATATGTTTTTATCGTCTCTGTAAATAAAGATATCTTACTATAAAAGCTCTGTGTTTTAAAATATTCTAAAAGTAATGATATTACACCACAAACTACAGACGTACTTACTCCAGTTCCAGTTGCCGTATTATACGATTTATTTTTAAATGGAGCTATTATATCAACGCCTGGAGCAACAATATCAGGCTTTATCATTCTATTTTTAACAGGCCCTTTTGAAGATCCTATCCATATGCTATCAGTCTTATCGTTATAGCAACCTATAGTAATTATATTTTCTGTAGTTGCACACAATGTTATAGTTGAACTTGAATTAGGATCTATAAATCTTGTTTCAGTAGATATAAGGTTTTTATTTGGTAAATATATGTCGTAATCTCCATTTACTATATATTCAGGTAATATTCTCAAAGTCCATATCCCAGGCTTTATATCAATTAAGTTTATAACTAATTCCTGATTTCCAGTTTCTAACCATGGATATACAAACCTCATCTCATATTTTGTATCTTCTATATTAAATCGCCCTCTATATAAATAATATTCAGGAGAATATTGAATAATATAGCTTAGCTCTCCTGATGGAGATATTAATGATGCACTTATTTTATCAGGTCCAGTTGTGCATAATACTATGTCTAGATTTATCTGCTCTCCAACTTGTATTATAATATCTTGATTATCATTTATACCTTTCACGTTACCTTCATAGTGTATATCTGTATTGCCTTCATTTCCAGCCCCTCCAACTACTATGATTCCAGATTGTTTTAAATCTGAAAACGAATCTAGAAATGTTGCAAGCATTATTGCGGAAGATCTTAATCCAACTGTCAAATTTATAATCATCTGATTATCTTGTTTCTTCCATATATCTATTGCATATTTTATAGCAGCCAAAAAATCAGATTGCTGATAATTTATTTTTCCTTCACGGTAAGTATCTTTGTACTCTTTTAATTTTATTATTAATAACTCACTATCTATCGCCACACCTTTGAATTCTGGAATTTTATTTCCATATCCAGAGCATATTCCTGCTGCTATTGTTCCTGTTCCTATGGTATCTTTAGTTAAACTATCATCTTTATTTTTTAACGCTTTATTTATTTCATCTCTCTTAAATTCAGTTCCAAAAAATATGCCCTCTGGAGATTTTCCAGTTTCTAAATTTTGATCCCAAATAGCTATAATTTTACTTGTTCCATCTTCATTTATAAAATCTGGATGAGAATAATCTATTCCTGAATCAATTATTACTATTGTATTTTTTTTTCCACTTAATGTTAAATATGGATTAGTATACACATAATCTGTGCCTGCTGCTATTGTAACACTTTGACCTTGTTTTACATTATTTGTTATCTCAATTAATGTACTCATAGGTGCCGATCGTTGCCACCATGCTATAGTTTTTATGCTATTTAAGTTTTTTTCTTCAAAATCATCATTAACATATATGACTGCTAATTGGTCATTTAAAATAACATATTTCATGGTCTCATATTTTTTTAAGTCTTGTTCCATTTTAAAAATATTACCTTTAGGAATTGCTAGATATGATTTGCTCATAATATAAACAACCTCTCTATTTTAATTGCTCAAACATATTCTTTATGTTTAATAAACCATATCCATAATTTTCATTCGGATAATTTATATTTTTATTCTTTACTGCTCCTGCCTTGACAAAAGTATTTATCTTTTGTACAAAAGCTTTATCTGGGTAATTATCTTCCTCTAAGATATATTGCATAAAAAGAGCTACAGCTCCAGTTACTTGTGCCGCTGCCGCCGCTGTACCTGTTATATTTCCATACTTATTACCAGGGTATGGAGCTATAATTTTAACTCCTGGTGCGACTACATCTGGCTTTGACATTCCATTTATATTAGGTCCTCTAGAAGATGTTGGCCACAAACTATTATTTATAGTATCATATGCACCAACAGTTATAATATCTTCTAGTGTAGCCGGATAATTTATAGTGTAATTTGGATCTACATCTCTAAATTTTGTTCCATTTTTTATAAATACTCTATTTGGTAAATACATCTGATACATACCATTAGTTATATATTCTCCTACTAATTTAATTTTCCAAATTCCCTTTTTTACATTTATTAAAGTTATGTTAGCTTGCTGCTGACCCGAATATGTCGTTGGATAAATATAATTTATTATATATTGTGTGGACTCAAAATCAAATTTACCAGTAATTATACTATAATTAGATACAGGCTGCATCTTACTAACTTCTCCACTTGGGGATAATATACCTACATTTATCTTATCAGGTCTAGTTACCCATAGCTGTATATCTATACGCTCCTCATCTTCTGATAATTCTAATTCTACTATTTTTTCTTCTCCATTAAAATTTATCCGTCCTGATGTATGTGTTTGGGTATTTCCTTCATCTCCAGCACCTCTTACCTCGCATATTCCTTGTGTAAAAAATGTAGTTTTACTTAATACTCTTTGTGTAATAGCAACTAAATCATTGCTACCCAAAGACCCATTTATTACCAAAGACATTCCTAGTTCTTGTGCTTTTTCATAAACATACATCCCCGCTGCAAAATATGTCGCATTGTTATAATACTTTCCTATTTTATTTAATTTGACAACTATTAATTCAGATTCTTCAGCTATCCCTTCATAATCACCATTTACAGTTTTCAATCCAGAACATATTCCACTTAGCATAGTTCCACTGCCTTCTTCATCAGTTGATAATGTGGCATCTTTATTTTTAATAGCTTCGTTAATTTGATCTCTTGTATACTCTGTTCCTATATAGTATCCTTTTGGAGGATTTCCTTCTTTAGTTTGATCCCATAGATAAAGAATTTTAGATGTTCCATCAGGATATATAAAAGCATCATGTAGATAATCTATACCGCTATCTATAATGGCTATAGCAACACCTCTTCCATTTACGACTATATTGGGATTATTTTTAAAAAAAGTTGCATCTATATCTTCTAATACTGATACTGCTTGTGTTGTTCCTTGTTCAACCTTTGATAGTAATGCTATTTTTGTAAACGGCTCTACTGATATTACAGATTTTAAAGCCATTATATGTTCTATATTATCTAAATTTGATCCAATTATAAACACTACGCATAAACTCTCATTTATTTTATATAAATAATATCCTGTATTTAACTTTTTAAATTCATCTTCAAATTCAGGTTTATGGAGTATATTTATTCCACCTAAAATACCATGCTTAAATACATCTTTTAAATCAAAAGGAATTGTAATTTTATTTTCATCATTTGTTTGTTTACCTATATCTTCCTCAGGTGTTCTTTTATATTTTTTTATGTTTTTATTTTTTGTTATTTTTCTTTTTTTTTTAGTTTTTTTAGTAGATCTGTAGTATTCCTCTTGATTTATACTTTGTATTGTTGTTAAACTTATTTGAGATAAATCTAAAAATCCATAGCCCATTGAGTTGTTCGGATAGGTATTTCCAGTAGTACGCCTTGCATGTTTAGTTAACAATGCTTTCATTTTTTGAGAATATAAATATAAATCATTTTTATTAACTATTCCCCACTCCATCAAAAGAGCTACTGATCCTGTCACATGGGGTGTTGCCATACTTGTTCCGGTTAATGCACCTGTGTTTCCTCCTGGTAAAACAGATACAATGTCTTCTCCTGGTGCTAATAAATCGGGCTTATAAATCCCATTTTCTATATCTCCCTCTCCAGAAAATATAGATACATTATCTGTTCTAGAGTTAAAACTCCCTACAGTTATAACTTTGCTAGCTGTTCCTGGAACAGTTACAGTAGCTCGTTTTGTAGGGCTAACGAATCTTGTTTCTTTACTCAGTCCTTCTGATGTTGGCAAGTATATATTAACATTTCCTGAAATAACATCTATTGGTATAAATACAATTTTCCAAATTCCTTGATTTATATATTCAACTGAACTCATTTGAATTGTTATTCTTCTTATTAGTGAGTATGGAGGTATAGGATAAAAATACCCCTTTATTCTTGTCTGATCTATAACATTTTTTACTTCTCCAGAAGTTAAAGATATTGATTGCGTTTGCTTGTTTGATGGGCTTATTAAATATACATAAAAATTGTCTATATAGTCTGGCCATATATTAATATTTAATAATTTTTCATTTGGTCCTACTATAAATTCAACTTCAAATTTTTCTGAACCTTTTATATTTATATTTTTATGGCCGCCCTTATCTGCGTTGTTTCCAGATGCTACACAAATATTATTTTTCCAAAATCCAGCCATTTCATCTATATATTGTTCAAATAATGATAAACCTTTATGAGATCCTTCATTACTACCATAGCTTATATTTATAGATATTGGCATTTTTAATTCTAGTGCTTTATCTAGTACAAATTTAATAGCTCTCATAAATTCTGTACTTTTTGAAAAAGAATCTGTCTGCCTTCTTCCAACTCTTACAACTATCATTCTAGCCTCTTGTGCTATTTGGCTACAAATACCAGCTACATGAGTGCCATGGCTACTTGTTGTAGATATTGGTATATTAATCTCTCCTTTTATTGCTTTGTTTATATCTTCATTAGTATATAAAGTACCTTCATTAAACCCTTGTGGTGGATTACTCCCTATTGATTGGTCCCAATAATACAGTATTTTAGAGTTACCATCTTTATCTCTAAATTGTGACAAAGTATAATCTATACCTGAATCTATAACACCTAGTATTGTTCCTTTTCCGGTCAAATTATATCTTTGTTTAAATCTAGTTATTCCAGTTGCTGAAAAACTCTGAGTATCTTGAGTTTCTAATATAAATGGTTTTTCTACATATTCAATTTCCTCATATTCTAATAATCTATTTATTTTTTCTTCAGTATCTGCAATTATTATTGCATAATTATATCCTAAAAGTTCTATAGATACTTCCAGTTCATCTCTGATCCTAAGTATATTTCCATTATATTTAACTACAACTTCATAATCCATATCTGCTTCCTCCTTTCTTTATAATTTTTTGATTTAAAGTAATATATTAATTTTATTACTCTAAAATTTCTGAAATTGCTTTTAACGTTTGTTTTAAATCTAAAATTCCAAATCCTTGGACTATATTGGGAAATACGTAAGTTTCTGGTTTAGTAGCTCCTAACATTAAATATGTTTTTAAAACTTGGGTATACATAGATCTTCTGCTAAATATGCTCTGCTGTGTTATATAGTCCATTAAAATAGCTAATACACCACTCACCATCGAACTACTAACCCCTGTTCCCGTTGCCTTATTATAACTTTGATTAATATATGGTGCTATTATATCAACCCCCGGAGCTACTATATCCGGTTTTATTCTCCATCCATTGACAGGACCTTTTGACGATCCTATCCAAATACTATCTGTTTTATTATTAAATGTACCTATTGTAATTACATTTTCTATAACACCATAAGATGTTATAGTTTCAGTTGATTGAGGATCTAAAAAACGTGTATTTTCAGATATTAAATTTTTATTTGGAAGATAAACATCATAAATTCCATTTATTATAAATTCTGGTTTTAATCTTAAAATCCATACACCTGGTTTTATATCATAAAGATCCATAAATAATTTTTGTGATCCTGTTTCTATCCAAGGATATACAAATTGCATTTCGTAGGATGTATTTTCTAAGTTAAATCTACCTGTATATGCATAGTTATCTGGGGCATAAACTATTTCATAACTTAGCTCTCCTGATGGTGATATTAATAGCGCTCTAACTTTATCCGGTCCAGTAACATATATATATAACTCTAAATTTCGTTGATTTCCAACTTGAATAACTATATCTTGGTAGACATCTGTACTTTGCATAACTCCATGATAATGTATATCTGTATTTGCTTCATTCCCAGCCCCCCCAACTACAATTACGCCTGAGTTGCGTAAATAAGAAAATGTATCTAAAAATGATGCCTCTACAGAAGAAACTGATGCTTTTCCTACAGTCATATTTATTACTATATTCTTTTTTTGGTCCTCTGATTTATATATATCTTCAACAAACTTTATTGCTGCTAAAAAATCAGCCGACTGATAATTTCTTTTTCCATTATCAAATCTATTTTTATATTCTTTTAGTTTAACAACTACAAGTTCACTATCTATTGCTATACCACTATAATTTGAATTTAAAGTTCCTCTACCACAAGCTATACCCGCTGCTATTGTTCCAGTACCAACATTGTCTTCAGTCAATGAAGAGTCATTTTCCGTTATTGCTTTATTTATATCATCTCTAGTAATCTTACTACCAAATAAACATCCATCTGGTGGAGTTCCCTCTTTAGTTTGATCCCATATTGCTAAAATTTTGCTTGTTCCATCCTTAGTCATAAAATCTGGATGCAAATAATCTATTCCAGAATCTATAATCGCAATTATTGTTTTTTTTCCAGTAATATTAAGATATGGATTATTATATATAAAGTCAATTCCTGATGCTGCTGATACTGAGTCGCCACCTTCTATGCCTTCATTTATTTGTATTAATGAACTCATAGGACTAGATCTTTGCCACCAAGATATTACATCTATATTATTTAATTTTTCTTCTCTGAAGGTTAATGGCAAATAAACACTTGCAATTTGACTATTTAAAATTATATATTTATCTATCCCATTAGATTTTAAAGTACTTTCAAGTTCCTCTTTACTACTTTGGTAAACTATGAGATATGCTCTTTCCATATATACACCTCCATTACCTTAACTGGTCAAATACACCCTTTATATTTAGCAAACCATATCCATATCCATAATTTGGATAACTAATATTTACACTTCTTTTAGCTCCTGCTCTTAAATATGTTCTTATTTGTTGTACAAATCCTCTATTCATATATCTTCTATCTACTAAAGTATATTGAAAATAAAGAGCCACTGCACCACATGTATATGCTGCAGCTACAGATGTGCCTGTTATAGTTCCATATTTATTTCCTGGATAAGGTGCTATAATATCAACTCCAGGTGCTACTATAGCTGGCTTTAATGAGCCTTCTACAGTAGGTCCTTTTGATGATTGTGGCCACAGAGTATTATTTTTAGTATCATAAGCGCCAACGCTAATTATATCTTCATATACAGCTGGATAATTTATTGTATTTTGTGAATCTGGATCTCTAAATTTCGTTCCTGGTTTTAAAAAAACTCTATTTTGCAAATACACTTCATATTTTCCATTAGTTATATATTGACCTACTAATCGTAATTTCCAAATTCCTTTAGTTACATTAAGTAATGTAATAGTAGCTTGCTGTTGACCAGAGTATAAAGTTGGATATATATATGTTATTAAATATTCAGTACCTTCTAAATCAAATAGACCTGATATTTCATTATAATTTGATACTTCTAATAATCTACTAACTTCATTAGATGGTGAAACTACACCTACTTTAATTTTATCAGGTCTACTTACTATAACTTGTATTTCTAATAATGGCTCATCTTCTGCTATTTCTATTTCTATTTCTTGAATATCTTCTTTAAATTTCATTTGACCTGATGTATGAGTTTGAGCGTTCCCTTCATTGCCTGTAGCCGCTATAAGGCATACACCTCTTGTAAAAAAAGTTCTTTCTTCTATCACTCTTGAGTTAAGTTGAACCATATTATTAGTTCCCATTGAAATATTTATTACAACAGGTGTTCTTAGTTCTAATGATTTTTGAGTTATATATTCTATAGCAGCATACAACATTGCATTATTATAATAGCCATTAATTTTCCTCATTTTTATAACTATTAATTCTGCATCTTCTGCTACACCTGTATATTCCTTATTTAAATTTCCTAGACCAGCGCAAATACCACTTAGCATTGTTCCACTACCTTCCTCATCTACAGATAAAGTGGCATCACTACTTTGTATAGCTTTATTAATATCTTCTCTTGTGTATTCTGTTCCGATTGCAAATCCATTAGGTGGGTTTCCATCTTTAGATTGATCCCATAAAAATGCTACTTTACTAGTTCTATCTGGATATATAAAATCTTCATGTAAATAATCTATTCCCGAGTCTATTATTGCTATAAATACCCCTTTGCCCGTTATAGATACATTTGGATTATTTTTAAAATAATTAGCACCTATATCTTCTAAGGCCACTGTACCACCTGTAGTTCCCTGCTTTACTTCACTCATTTTTGCCAACCTTGCAAAATACTCTGATCTTTTTATATTGCCAAGTGTTAAAACTTCATCTATATACCATAAGTTTGACGGATTGGTAAATACGATTCCAAAGGTATCAGATATTTTAAAATATTTATATATTGCTTCTAATTTACTAAGTGCTTCTTCTAGTCCTGGGCCATGTATTAAATTAAATCCAACCTGAAGTTGCTCAATTCCCTTTAACAACTGCCTTGCATATTTATAATCTTTTTTTAGTTTGTTTTTTTTTTTCTTTCTATACATTAAATTCTCTTTGTTTATTTTTATTATAATATCTAAATTTGTATATGATATATACATATATCCATATCCTGAGGCATTGCTAGGATATTGAATATTACTTTTTCTTCTAGCCGTTCTAATAAAAAATGCTTTTAGTTTCTGTCCATATAAAGTTTCATCATTTTTTTGTACTATTCCCCATTGAAACATCAAGGCCACAATACCTGTAGCATGAGCTGCTGATATACTAGTTCCACTTAGTGCCTCTCCATCACCACCAGGTAATAGTAAAGTTACACCTTCTCCTGGAGCTAATAAATCTGGTTTGAACATACATCTTTCTATATCTCCTTGACCAGAAAATTCAGAAACTAAATCTGTCTTTGTATTATAGCTTCCTATTGTAAATACTTGCTTTGCGCTTGCAGGAAGAGTTATTGTTAATTTTTTAGTTGGTGATATAAATTTAGTATCTTTGCTCAATCGTTCAACCTCTGATAAATATATATCTATGTTGCCCGTAATAACAGTTATAGGAGAAAAAATTATTTTCCATACGCCAGGCATTATATATTCGTCTGAACTTAATTGTATTATAAGCCTTCTGATCAATTGATCTGGAGGTACTGAGAAGTAAAATCCTTTTATCTTTGTATTATCTATAATATTTTTAATTTCACCTGAGGTTAATGAAATAGGTTTAGTACTTTGGTTTGAAGGACTTACTAAATAAACAGAAAAATTATCTGCAAAATCTGGCCATATGTTTATATTTAATGTTTTTTCATTTTGACCTACAACAAATTCTACTTCTGTTTTACTTATTTTATCTTTAATTGTAATATTCTTATGTCTTCCTTTATTTGCGTTATTTCCAGCTGCAACTATAATATTAGTCTTCCAATAAGAACTCATTTGATTTATATATTGTTCAAATAAAGTCGTACCTGTGTGCGCACCTTCGCTACTTCCATAACTTATATTTAATGCAACAGGCATATTAAGTTCTTTAGATTTTGTTAATATAAATTCTATTGATCTCATAAAATCTGTACTTTTTGCAATTAAACAATCATTATTTTTACCAACTCTTACAACTATTAGATTTGCCTCTGGAGCAATTTCAGCACTTATACCAGCAATATGTGTTCCATGTTTACTAGTTTTCGATATAGGTATTATATTTTTCCCCTCTAGAGATTCATTTATATCATTGTTGTTGTATAAAGTTCCAGCTTTAAATCCTTCAGGGGGATTCCCTTCTATGCACTGATCCCAGTAATAAAGTATTTTTGATTTACCTTCTTTATCTTTAAATTGAGGTAATCTATAGTCAATTCCTGAATCAATTATTCCAAGTATGACCCCACTCCCAGTTAAGTTTGTGTTTTGTTTAAAACTTACTATACCTGTACTTGTGAAACTTTCTATATCTTGTGCATCTAATACAATAGGTGTTTCTATATGTTCAATCTGAGGGTAACTTAATAGCTCACCTAGAGTCTCTTGGGACTTTGCAGTTATAATTGCAAAGTTACATCCTAACAGTTCTACTGATACATTTAACTTTGACTCTAAAACTAATATATCTCCGTGATACTTAACTACAACCTCATACTCTATTTTAATCCTCTCCTCCACATATAAAATATACAGTGCATATATTTTAAATTTATGTTTTAAATATTTATTTTATTTATATCTTCTAAAATTATTCTTGAACTTTAATGAATATTTTTTCTTAAGTATTTTATTTATAAATATTAATTATATGTAGGAAATATTAATATTTTTATTGTATAATACATATATTGATTGAATTTAATATTTTTAATCGATAATCTGAATTGAAAGGGATGTGTTGCGTTGAAGGATAAAAAATTTCATCTAAGTGTTGTTATAACAGTTGTTATATCATATCTTTTAATAAAGGTTATAGATAGCTATGAATACTTCTTTGGAATATTTGGTTTACTTTTATCTCTTTTGACTCCTTTTGTGATTGCATTTGTATTAGCATATATTTTTAATCCTATTGTGAGTTTTTTAGAAGATAAATTAAATATTAAAAGAATTTTTGCTTTACTTATTACATATGGTTTTTTAATTTTACTAATAGGTTCATTTATTTTATTTACAGCACCTATAATAATAAGTAGTATTGCTGATATGGTGAGCCAATTCCCACTGTATGTAGAAAAAACACAATCTTTCTTTATTGATTTAGGTAATAGCTTAAAAAATGTTGATCCTAAGACTTTAAAAGAGGTAGGAGATAAAATTATGTCTGCTATGCCTGAGATAGGTAATTTCCTTATAGGGTATATTGGTCAAATATTTAATACAACATTCTCTATATCTAAATTTATTGTTCAATTTGTTTTAGCGTTTATAATTTGTTTTTATATAATTTTAGAAAAAGAAACGTTCTTTAATTTTTATAAAAAAGTACTTTATATAACATTGGGCGAAAAATATGCAAAATTAACTTTAGATGTAGGTCATACTCTAAATACTAATATAGGTAAATACTTTACTGGGAAGATATTAGACTCATTTATTGTTGGTTTATTATCTGCTATAGGTCTTTATTTCTTAAAGTCTAAGTATGCTTTATTATTTGGTACTTTAATTGGTATTATGAATTTAATACCATACTTTGGACCAGTAATAGGTATGACACCTGTAGTTATAATAAACTCATTCTATGACCCTAAAATCGCATTATTCTCACTTGTTTATCTACTTTTAGTTCAACAATTAGAAGTTGCTGTAATTGAACCTAAGATAGTAGGGGGACAATTAGGACTTAGTCCATTTTTAACAATACTTGCAGTTACTGTAGGTGGTGGATTCTTTGGTATTCCAGGTATGATTTTATCAGTTCCTATAATGGGTGTTGTAAAAATATATCTTGGTGAATACATAGAATTTAAGCATAAAAATATGAACTTTGAAATTGATTAATATTAATTATATAAAAAGTCTTCTACATTATAGTTTAATTAGAAGGCTTTTTACGTTTATAAATTTTTATTTTAATAACAAATCCTTACGTATTTTAATCTATTAAGTAATCTCTATGCTTCATATCACCAATGATTTCATTAATTGCTTAAAATATTATTTCTTAATACAATGCCTAATCCCTATCATTTATTTACGAAAAGCTCATTGATATAAATAATGTTAATTCACTTATCTATATTTGTAAAGTAATCATAATTTTCTTATACTAAAAAATATTCTTTTATTGTTATAATTTTGAACTATTTTGTTAATATTTAAGATTAGATACTATTAAATTTATAACTAAGTTTTAGTTAAAAATTTAGTATCTAACTATAAATATTAAGGATGTGTATTATGAAAAGAAAACTTATATTTCCAGTACTACTACTTACATGTACATGCTTAGCTATGCCAATTTCTCAAACAGCATTTGCATCACAACATAAATATAATAAAATTAAGCATACAAAATCTGTTTCACACAAACAATTGACTAAAGAAGAGGCTGAAAAACTTCTTTTAGAATATAATAATAAAGTAAAATACATATATCAAGGAGATGCTAACCAATTTAAAGCATTAAAAGAAAAAAATCTTCAAGGCTATGTTTTCTTACCAGATGTTGATACTGATATAGGATACTTTGTAGATAAAAATACATGTAGTATTTACTTCTTCCATCCTAGTGGATATCTTGAACTAGTTGGAGAAACTAAAAATAACTAAATTTTTGCTTAATTTACTTTCAAAAGTATAAAGTCAAATAATAGTCTATCCGTATAAATTTAATAAGTATTCTAATTTAAATCTTTTTAAATTATAGTACCAGACCTATATATTTATCAAGTTAAAAGGGGGAAATAAATTTATGGTCAATTCTGATGTTGGATCCATTGACGTTGACTCGGATACGCTTAAGAGATATGACTTACAAAATCATTTAGGGGAAATGTTTTTAAAATTCGGATTAACTCGAGAAGTTCTTCTTGTTAGTCAAAAACTTGATGAACTAATCTTGAAAGAACAGATCGATTTGTTTAATAAATAAGGAATGACTTATAAGCCATTCCTTTAATTTATTTTATAATATTATCTATTGCCTGCTTTATATCTACAGCTGGCTTGTCTTCAACTTTTACAACTTCACCTTCCCATGTTCTTATCATTATATAATCTGTGCCTTTTGATATTAAATATTGTGGTAACAGTGGAGTTTTTCCTTTTCCTTTAGGTGCATTTATTATATAAGTTGGTATCGCCATACCTGATGTATAACCTCTTAAATATTCCATTATTTCAAGTCCTGCATCTACCGATGTATTAAAATGAGTCGTTCCTCTTACATGTTTGCTATGGAATATATAATATGGTCTTACTCTTATTTTTAATAATTCATGGTTTAAGCATCTCATAACATATTTATCATTATTTACACCATTTAAAAGTACAGCTTGATTTCCTAATGGAACTCCATTGTTAGCTAACTTTTCACAAGCGTTTTTAGTTTCTTCGGTTACTTCCATTGGATGATTAAAGTGTGTATTTATATATATAGGATGATACTTTTTAATCATTTCACAGAATTCATCTGTTATTCTTTGAGGCATTGTAACTAAAGTTCTACTACCCAATCTTATATAATCAACATGATTTATACTTCTTAGTTCACTAATTATCCACTCTAACATTTCATCATTTAATGTTAATGGGTCTCCCCCAGTTACAAGTACATCTCTTATTTCCTCGTTGTTTCTAACATAATCGATTGACTCTTGTATAACTTTTTTTGTTCTATGACAATCTTCTTGTCCGATATTTCTTCTTCGTTGGCAATGTCTACAATACATCGCGCATTCATTTGTAACATTTATTATTAATCTATCTGGATACCTTCTTGTAATGCTTCCTGCTGGATTTGTAAATTCTTCTCCCATTGGATCTAAATCTTCGATTGAATCATCTAATTCTATATATGATGGTATTGACATTAGCTTTATTGGATCATATGAGTCGTCTGAATCAATTAAGCTTAAATAGTATGGTGATATTGCCCATCTAAATTGACTTTGTACTTTTCTTATTTGCTCTATTTCTTTTTCTGTTAAATTAAGTATTTTTGACAATGTATCTACCTCTGTTATTCTATTTGATAATTGCCATTTATAGTTACTCCAGTCTTCTTCTGTTGCACCTAATATACTTAATATATGTTGTTTTCTTTTATTAATTTCATCTTGCTTTTCTATTCCTTTTGAAATTGATGACTTTATTTTAGTATAATCTTCAATTCTTGATTTAAGTTCTTTTGCCCTTTGTAATGATATTTCTTTTTGCTTGTTCATAAGTCACTTTAATACTAAGAATTTTCTTAGTATTTCCCCCTCTCCTTATGCAGTATTTTTATTTAGATATGTTCTAAAATTAGAATATATTTATTCGTTACTGAATACAATCTTGCAAATTCATTTTATATTAAAATATATAATAACATATAAAGTGTCATTTTTCAATGCTTATATACGTTTTTTACTATTAATTTCTTAATATTAGATGTTTAATAAAATTTATTAAACCAATATTTTATCATTTATTTTAATATTTTAAAAAATAAAAAGAGCATATATGCAATTTAACATATATACTCTTTCTTAATCTTAAGTATTTTCTTCTATTTTCTTGCTTAACCTAGCCATCATATTTTTAGAGAAATTAGATATATCTTCTGGTATACACGTATACGTTGAAAGTACTGTGTAGATTTCCAAAGCTCTTTTATAGTCTTTCTTTCCTGTGTATGCTTTATAAGCTTCTTCAGCTAAGTCTTTACATGCTAGATTTATTTTTTCATATCTTCGTCTCAATATAACATCTCCCCTAAAATACAGTATATATATACTTATATGTGTATATATACTACTTTATTACTCTATTGGAGTGTCCTCAGCTGGTTTGTTTTCTTCTTCTCCACCAGAATTATCTTCATTTGAATCAAATTTAATATTTACAATATTACTTTTTCCTGAGTATTTATCATCCTTATTAGCTCTTACATAGAATTCTAAGTCTACACTTGAGTCGCTAAGATTCATAGTATACTCATTTGATCCAATATTACTTTCAAGTAATTCATATCCACTGTTACCTAATAAGTTATTTTTTACAAATATACTATATTGAGCTCCTTCAATTCCTATATCATCCCAAGTAAACCTTGCAACTTTATTTTCTTTATCTACGTAAACAGATAAATTTTTGACTGATAAATTTTGTATATCAGTTTGTTGCGGCTTAATGCTTATTATATTACTTGGTCCTGTTGTAAAGTCTTTAGATTTACCAACAACATATATATTAATATCTGGAAGCTCTCCATTTACTAAATCTACTTCTATAGTCGTTGATACCTTTTTATTAGTTTTAATGTTATCTTCTTTTATTTTTACATTTTTTACTATTTTGTAATTACTTTCTTCCAATGAGTTATTTTTCAGATATACGTCATAATCAAATATTCCGTCTAAATAATCCCATTCCAGGAATATTCTCAATTTATTTCCTACTATTTGGTGACTATGTCTTAAGTTTTTAATTTTATTATCTGATGAAATTTTATTGGTTACTTTTATAGTAACTACTTTCTCTTTATTGTCACAAGTTATTTTAACTTTTTCTTTTCCAGATCGTATACCTTGAATTGTTCCATTTCTCTCATCTAAAGCGATGCTTCTTTCTACAGATAACTTTCTACCTAATAATTGATATTCAACTTTCGGTGGCTTTAGCCCTTTGGGGCTTGTTATAATACTAGGATTTAACTGTTTACTTTCTCCTATTCCTATTTCTATAGTATCTTCTATATCAATATGAGCTACTTTTGCACGTATATTATAACGTAATTTTTCTTCTTTATCTTGTGCCTTTACAGTTACAGTTGCTCTTCCAACACCTACCGCTTCTAATTTATTCCCACTTATTTTCACCACATTTTCATCAGAACTTTCGTATGTTGCTTTTTCCTTTTCTTTAAATCTATTATAATCAACCTCTATAACTGTATTTATTTTGGATTTATCTCCTACATATACCAAGCTGTTTTCAGGCTCTACTAATAGTTTTTGTACTTTAGGGTTTACAACTTTTATATTTACTTTTCTCAATGCTCTTGAATTTTTCATTATAGCAATTGAAGATGTTCCCTCTTTAAGCGCTACAAGCTTATTACCTTCTTTTATTTTAGTTACTTTCTTATTATCTAATACATTAAACCAAATATTAGGTTTTTTAGCATATGTAGGTATATAAATATAATCTCCACTAGATAAAGTTACCTCTTCATTTAGTTTCATTACAAATTGGTCTATATCCTCAACATAATCGCCTTTAGAAATCTTTAACTCTACTCCCCTAACCATAGGCCGTAAAATCCCAAATTTAAAAAGGTAATACTGAGTTATGATTAGTATTGGTATAGATATTATTATAAAAAGCTTAATTTGCTTTTTATCTGGTGTAAATCTCATCTAATCACATCCTTTTATGACTATTCGTTTTACCTTTAATTTAATTCCTTATTTTTATATAAATATCCTCCAAATTAACTAGCTTAATTTTAGACATTTTAATAAAAAATATTTTAAATTTCATTATAAATATTTATACTAGTTGATTTTAATTGCATGAATTTTTATAAAAGTAAATCTATTTATTTTTTCATTTAGATTATACTCAAAACCCATAGAATCTAATCATTAGCTTTATTATATAGAAATAACTATAAAAATAAAACCTCTCTTTTATTTTTATAAAAGAATTTTCAATGAAATTTTTGACAATCAATTAATCTTATTTTCTAACAATTATTTACAATTAATAACATTTTCATTTTAACATAAATCATTATTTTATTTAATGATAATTATTTATTATATCAATTTTACCAATTGTAGGTAAAGTATTATACTTAAATCAAGATAGATATATTAATATTTTGATTTTTAAATTTAGTACTGTATTTATTATATTTTTACAATTTACGGTAAATAATATAATAGTATAGCAAAACTTTAATGAGGTGGAAAAATGGATAAATTTAAAGAATTATTATTAAACGAGTTCCCTAACTTCAAAGAACAATCTTTGAAATTACTAAATGGCGAAATAAATAAAATGGCATATAAAGGCTTTTCTGGCGGATATGGAGTTTATGCACAAAGAGATTTAAAATCATTTATGATAAGACTTAGGGTGTCTGCAGGTGTTTTATCTAAATCTCAACTTAATAAAATATATAAAATGGCTCTTAATCATAAACTTGAAAAAATACACTTAACAACAAGACAGGCAATACAACTTCATGACCTTTCTATAGATTCTATAGTAGATGTTATGGAAGAAGGAATAAAAAATGATATATTTACTAGAGGTGGCGGTGGAAACTTCCCTAGAAATGTAGGATTATCTCCACTTTCAGGTGTTGATCCTAAGGAAGTATTTGATGTAACACCTTATGCAATTGCTACTGATAAATATTTTATAAAAAATTCTACTACATATCATTTACCTAGAAAATTAAAAGTTTCTTATTCTAGTAGCTATACTGATGCAGCTCATTGTAGTATACAAGATTTAGGTTTTGTTGCAACAATGAAGGATAATGAACCATACTTTAGAGTTTTCTTAGGTGGTGGTTTAGGTAAAAATCCTAAAGTAGCTTTAGAACTTGATGAAGTTATAAAACCTAAAGATGCACTTTATTGCGTTCAAGGTATGATAGAGTTATTTATGGCTGAAGGAAACTATGAAAATAAGAACAAAGCTAGAGTTAGATATATGGTAGAAAAACTTGGTGAAGAAGAATTCTTAGAAAAATTCAAAGAATACTGTGCCAAAGTTAAAGAAAAAGATGGTTTATGCCTAAATGTTGATCCAATTGATTATTCTAAACCAGGATGTAAAATTGATTTATGTGATCCTAGGTTAATTCCTCAAAAGCAAGATGGTTTATATACAGTTTATATACACCCAATAGGAGGCCAGTTATATCTTAAAGATTTAAAAGTTTTACTTAATGAATTAGATAAAGTTAAAAATCCTATGATAAGACTTGGGATGACTGAAGGATTATATATATTAAACTTAGATGGAAATGAAGCTAAAAGAATGCTTGAAGTTAGTAAAACTATGACTTGTAACTCTCATTTAGAGCAAAGTGTATCTTGTATAGGTGTTCCTATATGCCAAATGGGTATACAAAACAGTCAAAAAATGCTAAACGAAATAATAGATTACTTTAGATCTCAAAATAATGAGGATATTCTAAATAGAGCGCCTAAACTTCACATCTCTGGATGTCCAAATTCATGTGGAGTACATCAAGTAAGTAGCATAGGTCTATGTGGTAAAAAGAAAAACATAGATGGTGTATCAACTGATGCATTTGAGCTTACTGTTGGTGGTAGCTTTGAAATTGGAAAAACTAAATTAGGTAAATCATTAGGTGATTTTAAAGCTAGTGATTTACCTGAAGTTCTTTATAAAATATGTGAAGTAGCCCCAAAAGATTTTTATGACTGGGCTAACTCATGTCCAAAAGAACTAAATGAAATAATAGATAAATATAAAATATAACTTGTTATATACTAAAAAATGCTAATACTCAAATAAGTATTAGCATTTTTCAATCTAAAGTAAATTTATAGTTAAGGTTTATATATAAATAAATTGTGATATATTTAATTTCTTATAAAAAAGAGTTATCTCCATTTTTTAATTAATCCTAAGAATAACTCTTTTTATGTATTATCTATCTTTTACATCAACATTATATTTTTCTACTAAGTTATCTACAACATTATTTTGTTTTTCATAAGATAATTTAGTTATTAAATCATTTTTTATAGTATCAAAATCTTCTTGTTTTTCATCAGTCTTTTTGATTATATGATATCCAAATTGACTTTCTATAACATCTTTGCTAACCTCTCCTACTTTAAGTGAAAATGCTGCTTTTTCAAAAGGTTCTACCATTTGTCCTTTTCCAAAGAAATCTAAATCTCCACCATTTTCAGCACTTGAATCTTGAGAGTAGTTTTTAGCTAACTCAGCAAAATCTTCACCACTTTGAGCTTTCTTTAATATTTCTTCGGCTTTTTCTTTATTCTTTTTCTTTTGATCTGCACTTACTTCTTTACCATCTGAGCCTGTATTTTGTATTAATATATGAGATGCTCTTACTTTTAAGAACTCGTCCTTATTTTTATCATAGTAATTTTTAGCTTCTTTTTCTGATACTTCTGAAGCTTTTTTCATATATTTCATTGCTATTACTTCTTTTTCCACATCTTTTCTAACATCTTCTTTAGTAAGCTTAAATTGTTTTAAGTAATCTTCTTCTGATAATCCGAATTGTTGTGTTATGCTCGACATTAAATTAGTATATTCAGAATCAACCTCTTCTTTAGTAGCTGTCATTTTTTCACTCTTACCTTCTAAATATAACACCTCTGTTGTAGTCATATAATCAATCATACTTTCTTCATAAGCTTTTACTTGATCACTTGCCATTTCAGTTTTTCCGTTTAAATAGAATAAAGGCTGCATTCTACCGCTAAGTTCTTTCTCTGTTATTTTTGTATCTCCTACAGTAGCTATTACCTTACTACCATAGCTTTTATGTGTCGCCGGCAATTTTCTTCCTGTATCTTTACCGACCGTATATCCTGCTCCTAAGCATAATACTCCAACTATAGCCCCTATAACTATTGCTTTAGTACTTTTATTATCTTTTTTTAATTCTTTCGATTCAATATTTTCAGTTTCTTTCATTACTTCTTCTGTATCATTTTC
Source organism: Romboutsia lituseburensis (assembly GCF_024723825.1). NCBI lineage: Bacteria > Bacillati > Bacillota > Clostridia > Peptostreptococcales > Peptostreptococcaceae > Romboutsia > Romboutsia lituseburensis. The sequence continues at coordinate 3,600,008 of NZ_JANQBQ010000001.1, read as the reverse complement.
ATGAACATTATTAACCTCTTCTTGGTTTATTTTCACTTCTTCTTCATTATTTGGCTTTAAGTTTTTTTCTTCTGACATTTATGCCTCCTTAATATTTTATTTATTATTACATTATAATAATTTTACATTATATTTATTTTAAATGTGTGAAAGCTAAGTGAAAGTGCTATGAATTTACTATGAATTTAAATATTTCTTAAACTATATCTTATTTCATATCTTCCAACTTTAGTATCTTTATTTTTAAGCATGTCCACTACTTGACTTTTTTCTTTTTTGATATAGTCCGCGCATTCATCTAAAGACTTAAATATTTCTATTACTTCCCCTTTTTTATCTACAAGTTCTATTTTCTTTTTTCCTCCCCTTTTAATTATAGACTTATATTTTCTAAAGTAATCATCATATTCTTCATCTATACATTCAAATGTATAATGCATTTTAACAGGTTCTAATTTTTCACTACATAAAATATCTTCTCTTTGATCTTCAGATATTTTGGCTGTAAATATTTTATTATTTAAACACGTAAGTATTTGTGAAGGTGTTTTGTTGCTGTCTAAATAGTTTATATAATCTAATTCATCTAGGTTTAGAGACTTTACTAAATACTTTATTGCATCTCCAAAATAATCTGTAAATCCATATTTTAAATTTTCTTGTATGTACTCTTCTGGGATTTTTAATTTTTTGCTGCATTCTTTATGAGTATTAAAAATTTGTTCTTCTTTAGTATATACATCTATTACTTTAATAGATTTTCCTCGTTTTATTTTTATATCTTTTATGTAATCTAAATCTTCTTTAGTAAATTCTTCTATTACTTTTACTTCTTCAATTTTTTCTATGTAGTTTATATCTGCTTCAGATTTTTGAATGGTTATTGCAATTTCAGCATTAGCATTATAGTCTATGTTTTCAATTATATCTTCTTTACATTTAATGCTATTTTGATCTAATATTTTACTTTGTGATACATTATTACTAACTGTTATTTTATTATCATTTTTTTCTTCTTTTATATTATTTACCAATAATTCCTGCGAAACATTATTATTTATTTCTTCATACTCATATTCTTTATTTGACTCTTTTTTTTCATAATCCTCTTCTAATGATACAATGTCTAGATCATTTGTATCATTAGAATTACACTCTTCATTTAATTTATCTTGTGCGTTTTCTGATTGTTGATTTCCTATGATATTTTTATCGTTCGAATCTTTTATATTAGTATTTTCAATACTATTATCACTTTCCTCTGCTACATCTTTTTGATTTAATATTACTTCATCATTTTTATTTTCTTTAATTGGTTCTTTCGTATCTTTATTTTGTTCTACGAAACTTTTTACACGGTTAAAAAAATTTTTTATCAATATACATTCTCCTCCCTAAAACTAGTCAATCTTAAAATGATTTTGAGTATTATGTCCTATATTATATTACTAAAATCTCCTCTATTAGTAAACTGATTCCATGTTTTTAATTTAAAACTATTTTGTAAATCTATTTATTTACTTTTTATTTATTTAAAATATGTGGTTAGAGTCTTATTCTTTGTCAAATAATAAACTATACTTTTTATTTATTTTAATAATGGTATACTATTTTTAAATGAATAGCATCCATTTTTTAGCACCTGGTGTTATTACCTATCTATATTTTTTTATATTTATTTGTTATAATTAAATAAATATAATTTACTATGTGCTAAAGAAAAATCTTGTTCTAAAATTTTAAAATAGAATTTTGTTGAAATCCAGTTTTTAAAAATAATTATCCTTAAATAGATAATTTATAATATTTTAGCATTATAAAAAAATTTGACGTAAAGGTGGTAGTTTATGTTTGATAACTTAATTGAAGCTAATAAATGTATTGTTTGTAAGAATGCTAGATGTCAAAAAAATTGTCCTATAGACACTCCTATTCCACAAATAATAAGTTTATATAAAGAAGGTAAATATGAAGAGGCCGGAAAAATTTTATTTGAAAATAACCCCCTATCTGCTATATGTGCAATAGTTTGTCCTCATGAAAATCAATGTAAAGGTAACTGTATAAAAGGTATAAAGGGAGAACCTGTTCGTTTCCATGATATAGAATATGAAATATCTACTAAATATCTAGAAAATATTAAACTAGAAAAGCCTAAGCAAAATGGAGTTAAGGTTGCTGTAGTTGGATCAGGTCCTGCTGGTATAACAGTTGCACTAAACTTAGCTCTTAGAGGTTATAGTGTTACTATATTTGAAAAAAATGAAAGAATTGGTGGTATTTTAACATATGGTATACCTGCATTTAGATTACCTAGATTTAACATTAATCTATTAGAAAAAAGATTAAAGGAGCTTGGTGTTAAAATTAAATTCAATGCTTTAATTGGGCCAGTTGTTACTTTAAGCAAATTATTTGAAGATGGTTATAAGTCTATATTTATAGGTACTGGAGTATGGAATCCAAGAAGATTAGATATAAAAGGGGAAACTTTTGGTCATGTTCATTATGCTATTGATTATTTAAGAAGCCCTAATAGATATGACCTAGGAAATAAAGTTGTTGTAATAGGTGCTGGTAATGTAGCTATGGATGCAGCTAGAAGTGCTAAGTATTTTGGTGCGAATGAAGTTTATGTAGCTTATAGAAGAGGCTTTAAAAATATGACCGCTACTAAACATGAAATTTCTGAAGCTAAAGAAGAAGGTGTTTTATTTAAAACATTCAAAGCACCATCTGAAATAGTAGATGACGGTATAATTTTTGAAGATACTAAATTAATAGAAAATGAAGATGGTACTACGTCATTAGTTACAGTTGAAGATAGTAAAGAATTATTCGAATGTGATAGTATATTAATTGCTGTTAGTCAAAGTCCTAAAAATACCATTGTTATTAATAATAAAGGTCTTGATGTAAAAAAAGGTGGTCTTTTATTAACAGACGAGGCTGGTCTTACTACAAGAGAAGGTGTATATGCTTGTGGTGATGTAACAAATGGTGCTAAAACTGTTATACAAGCTGTAGTTGATGCTAAAAATGTCTGTGATTCAATGGATAAGTACTTGCAACAATTTATATATATTTTGAAATAAATAAAAATCCTATAGAATAGACTTTTTATTGTCTATTCTATAGGATACATTTTAATCTTCTATTCTAAAAGGATTTTTTGTTTATTTAAATGTTAGCTTTTTATTAGTTGAATTTAGTTTTTTATATATAAATGGTATCATTATTATAGTTCCAACTAAAGCATCTATCATATCTATCATAGTATCAACTAACCCTCCAGCTTGAGTGTGCATACCTAAGAATTTATCAATAAAAAACTCAGATATCTCCCATAAACTTGCAACGCCCATACTAAACATAAAAACATAAATAATTATAAAGTATTTATTTATATTTTTAAGATCATTGTCACTATGGAAGAATGTAATTATAGAAAATGCTATACTAGATGTTATAAGACCTGACCATAGATGTAAAAAATCATCATAATGATTTATATCATAAAATCCATAGCATGATCCTAAAAGAGATGATATCATCACAAATAGTGCACTTACTATATACAAATTATTATCAATTAGTCTAGTAAACTTTTTATGAACAAAATATAAAATTATAGTTCCTACTGTACAAATAGAAGCAATTAATATATTCATAGTATTTTTATCTTTTACAAAAATAGCTATAGACCATAAATATATTATCAATAATAAAATAGTAATGTATTTTGTTGTATTTTTATTTCCCATACTAATCTCCCAACTTTCTGTGTTTATTATAAGCCTATCATAACAAATCCTTTTATAAATTTATTTTTATATGATTTTTACCTTCTCCATATCTTTTTAAAGGCTTTACAGTAGGACCTTCTAAAATATTGCCTTTATAATCATATCTAGATGCATGACATGGACAATCCCAAGTCTTCTCAGCTGAATTAAATGTAAGTTCACAGCCTAAGTGCGGACAAGTTATATCTACTATATATAGTTCACCATCAAAGTGTCTATAGGCTCCATATCTTTTGTTATCTTCTAATACAACTATTTCACTAGTTCCTTCTTGTATTGGAAAATTATCACTTCCATACTTTAACTTTCCTTCTATATATTTTAATGCTACATTTAAGTTTTCTTTATAAAAATCTGTAGTTAAGTAACTACCCTTTCTAGATGGATTAAACAAGTCTTCATATTTAGATTCTTTTTTTATTATAAGCTTACTGATTATCATAGCGGATAATGTTCCACCTGTCATCCCCCATTTTGAAAATCCAGTTGCCACATAAACATTTTTTTCTTTTTTATTTATATTTCCTATATAAGGTACGTTATCATAACTCATATAATCCTGAGCCGACCATTGATATTTAAAATTTTTAATATTAAATCTTTCTTTAGCATATTCTTTTAGCTTATCGTAAATTTCTCCTTCATTTTTACATTGGCCAACCTTATGATCTCCTCCTCCAAATATTAATAGCTTTCTACCATCGTCCTCACAAGTTCTAAGTGTTATGCCTCTTTCTTCAACACCTAGAAATATGCCAGGCATAATATCTTCTTCTAGTTTAGCAGCTATTAAATAAGATCTATCTGCTTTTTCTTTTGCAAAATAAAAATTTTTCCCATCATACCAAGGAACATGAGAAGCTATTACTACATTTTTAGCGCAAATAACCTTTTCTTGACTTGTTTTTATAGTACAAATATCCCCTTTTCTAAAATTAACTCCTGCTGTATTTTCATATACCTTAACACCTAGTTCTACGCATTTTTTTAATAATGAATCTAAGTATTTTTTAGGATTAAACTCTCCTTGATTTTTGAATTTTATAGCTCCTTTAGAGTCTATTGGTAAATCTAATGTTTCATAGTATTCACAATCAATTCCTAATTTTTTACAAGTATCATACTCTTCTTTTAATTCTTCTAAATAATTTTCATTTTGAGACAATATATAAGAATCTACTCTTTTAAAATTACACTTTATATTGTTTTCATTTATTATATCTTCTATTAAATTAATAGCTTCTTCATTGCCCTCATAATATAGCTTTGCTTTATAATCTCCATACTTTTGACTTATTTTTGAATATATAATCCCGTGTTGAGATGTTACTTTTCCTGTGTTTCTGCCAGAGGAACCATATCCTATTTTATTAGCATCTATAAGAGTTGCTTTTATACCTTGCTTAGCTAATAGATATGCTGTTGTAACTCCAACTATACCTCCTCCTACTATTAATGTATCTACATTTATGTCTTTATCTAAACTTTTTAATTCATTGTGTTTAGAACTTGATATCCAATAAGATTCATTCATTTTTATTCTCCTTATTTTTTTAATTTGTCCATAATATAGTATATTTCCCATTAAAATAAGTAATTATTATAAAAAGAAGCTATTTTTTATGCTTAAGGATATCATGATACTTCATTTTCTGTTGATAAATCATGAAAGTAAGTTATATCAATAAATTGGCTTTGAGCATAAAAAACATTTTGAGCAACAGACGAAGTCGTTAGCGACAGGAACGAAGCGACTTTTTTATAATAGAATTAATTTATTTAAAATATATTGGAGGACTTTATGAATATAATCCAAAAACCAGACTTATATCACGGATTTAATAAAAATAAAGATTTTTTTGAAGGATGGTATTTTAAAATAGTTGATAAAAATAATTTATATAAATTTGCCTTTATTCCAGGCATATCTTTAGGTAGGACACCTTATGAACATCATAGTTTTATTCAAATAGTTGATGGTTTTAATATAAAATATAATTATTTAAAATTTAATAAAGATGAATTTAAATTTAATAATAATGATTTTAAAATAGGTATAAAATCAAATGTATTCGCTCTTGATAATATAATTTTAAATTTAAAGTATGATAATAAATCTATAAAAGGTAAATTAAAATTCAAAAACATAGTTAAGTGGAAAGATTCATTTATAAATCCTGGAAGTATGGGATTTTATAATTATTTAAGCTTCATGGAATGCTATAGCCAGGTATGTGTCTTAAATGGTGATATAGTTGGTCAATTAGAAATAGATAATAAATTAATCGATTTTAGTGGTGGAAAAATCTACATCGAAAAAAATTGGGGTAAAAGCTTCCCCAAGTCATGGATATGGATTCAAAGCAATAGTTTTAGAAATAAGGATGTAAGCATTACTTGCTCTCTTGCAACTATACCATTTCCTATAAAAGACTTTAGAGGCTTTTTAATAGGATTAACTATTGGCAAAACTTTTTTAAGCTTCACTACAATTAATAAAAGTAAACTAGAGCTAAAATATATTGGTAAAGATATCGAGCTTGTAGTTTCTAGAGGCGATTTGAGATTAACACTAAAAACTTATACGAAAAAAAATGACTTTATATTATGCATGGGTCCTAAAAATGGAGATATGATTCCTTTAGTAAATGAAACTCTAAACGGACGAGTTGATGTTATTTTAGAAAACACTAAAAATAATAAAGTTTTATTTAAAGATATAGGATACAGTACAGGTGTGGAATATGGTGGTGATTTAATAAATATAATATACTAATAATGTCATTTTTTACTTTCACAAAGATGTTGATATTACTATACTTCATAGCTTATCCACAGTTTTTGATGTGTTATAATTCCCTTAATCATAAAAAGTGGCTAAAATACTATTATGCATCTTAGCCACCTTTATTATTTATTTGTTATTTGTTATTTGTTATAACTTTATTATTTATAAAGTTTATTATTCTATCAAAGTATTCATCTCCTACTTTATCATAGGCATTAACATGTTGTACATTATCTACTAACCATAACTCTTTATTATTGTGAGGTATATTATCGTATATTATTTTGCTACTTTCTGGTGCACATACCTTATCTTCTTTTCCATGTATTAAAAACATAGGAACTGTTATATTTTGAACAGCTTCATATGGTTTAACGTCATCATAACTAAATCCTGATTTAACTTTAGTATAAATATTACCCATAGCTCTTGCATATCCTACTGGTAATAATGGTATATTTTTATCTTCTATGCCTAATCTTATTGCATCTGCCATTTCATGATATGGTGAATCTGCTATATAAAAATCTACATATTTATTTTTTTCATTTATTTTAGAATGCATAACAACTGTCGCTGCCCCCATAGAGTGACCATGAGCCCCTAATAATCCATTAGGATACTTTTGTTTAATATACTTTGCTACATTATCTAAATCATATCTTTCATATAATCCAAAAGTATAATCATCTCCGCCTGTATTTCCTGTATGCCTTTGATTGTATAGTACTACATTATATCCTCTTTCTAAATATTCAAATGCTTTTTCTAAGTATTCATAATAATAGCTTTCTATTCCATGAACAAGTATTATAGTATTCTCTGTTTCTTTATTAGATTTTATAAACATAGTTTCAACTTCATATCCATTTTGAGGTGAATCTATCATTATATCTTCATGCTTATAATTTTTTAAATTTTCTAATGGTTTATTTTCTCTATTTGAAAATACTTCCATTACATCTTCATTTTTTATTGTTTGCTCAGAACCTACTGAACCGTCATAAACTAAATAACCAACTACAACTGATATTATTAAAAATGTTAAAACTAATATAGATGTACTTATTATAAGTGCTTTTTTCTTTTTTGATGTCATATATTTCTCCTTTTTATCACCTGGTACTAATATCAGTATACAATATTTTTTAAAATTTTTCTATATAAATGTAATATTAAAATATCAGCCTTATGATATCTACAACGCTTTTATTATTGCATTGTAATTTATGGCTTTTCATACTGTATAAATAATAAATTAATAACCCCAGCTTACAACTTTCCATTTTTCACTTTTACTATCTCTAACTAAATCCCACTGCCAATCAGTATAAGTTGAGTTAGGCTCTAAGCTACCATCTCCTCCTGAGCTACCTACATCAAAATTAGACATTAATACAATTGTATTTTCATCAGTATTACCAACTTCATATCCACCACCATATTCTAAATGGTCTTGAGTTAGCTTATTCGATTTTTCTTCATCATACCATATATCAGTAAGTGTACATCCATCAAAGCTTTTAAAGTTTTCTTTTGTACATTCTATAGCTTCCTTTATTTCTTCTTCGCTAAACTTTTCAGATTTTCCAATAGTTACTTTAGCATTATTTACTCTATCCTCTATGCTACAACCAGCTAAAGAAAATAACGTTAAAATTATAATAAAAAAGTAGATTCCTTTTTTCATATTAACCTTCACCCCCTTTAGTTTTTATCTTGTGCCATTAGACATTATACCAAATTTTACCTATATGTAAAAAATATTTAATTTTAAAGCTAATTTTATATAAATCTTATTTTTAATTTAAACCTTCCTAATTACGCTAAAATCATTTTAAAGATGTTAATTTATCACTTAAATCATTTTTTTCATAATGTATAATAAAACTTTTATTTGGAGGTATATTATGAAAATTAAATACTTAGCTTTAGGAGCATTGATGGCTGTTATTAGTTCTATATTTCAGTGTATACCTGCTTTCTTTTCTGAGATTTTTATAATCTTAACTATTTTTAGTTCCATACCAATTTATATAATAACTAGAAAACATTTAACTCTAGGCTTTTTAAGTTATATAGTTGCTTTTATACTAATAACTTTTATAAACCCACATGAAAATCTGATATTTTTATTTACAAACGGTCTTTTAGGATTAGTACTTGGATTTTTTAACAACTATATAGATAATAAGTATTTGATTTGTACAATTTCAGGGATAATATTGTTATTATCAATAAATGCGGTGACTTTTATTATTGGTATTAATTTAATTGGATTTGCTTACTCATTTAATTTATTATCTCAGTGTCTTATCTTGGTATTTGGTTTTGTTTATTGTTTTGTTTTAAATTTCATATGTTCCTTAATTTATAAAAGAATTGAAAATGCTATAAATTAATAAAAAGCCTAACTTTTAATAATATAAAAGTTAGGCTTTTTATTAATTAACTACTTCAGTCTCTATACTTGTTCTCGATTCATGATTTATATGTCTTATCCATTTTTTACTTAAAAGTCTAGTTATACACCAAAGACCTTTTATTGCTTCGTCTATTTTTAAAGTAATAAGGTAGTAAATTTAATACAATTGCTGCTACATAACCTAATGGTATAGATACCAGACATAAAAATAGTACATCTGCTATCATTAAAAACTTAGTGTCTCCACCAGCTCTAAGTATACCTTTTGTAAGTATTGTTGATACAGACATAAATACAACTAAGAATGATGCAGAATTCATTAATTGATGTGCAACTGATTTTGTGTAGTCTGATATATCAAATATTTTATAAGTTTTATTTTCTATGAAGCTTACTATATACTCCACCCTTTTTAATTAACTCTTCATGAGTTCCTCTTTCTTCAATTCCATTATCTGTTAAAACTATTATTTCATCTGCATTTTTAATAGTAGATAATCTATGAGCTACAACCAAGTTAGTTCTATCACTACTTAATTCTTCAAGAGATTTTTGTATTTCATATTCAGTTACATTATCAAGTGCTGATGTAGCTTCATCTAATATCATTATAGGAGGATTTTTTAAGAATATTCTAGCTATAGATACTCTTTGTTTTTGTCCACCTGATAATTTTACGCCTCTTTCACCAATATACGTATCATAGCCTTCTGGTAAACTTTGTATAAAATCATGTATTTTAGCTTTTTTACAGGCTTCAATTACTTCTTCTTCACTTGCATTAGTTTTACCTATTACTATATTATCTCTTATAGTACCTGTAAATAAGAACACATCTTGGGCTACTACACCTATATTTTTTCTAAGAGAATCTAAGCTTACATCTTTAACATCTATTCCATCTATCTTTATACTTCCTTCTTCAAAATCAAAGAATCTTGGTATAAGATTACATAGTGTAGTTTTTCCTCCACCAGACGGACCAACTAATGCTATAGTTTTTCCAGCTTCTACTGATAAGCTCAAGTTACTTAATACCTCATTGTTATTTTCATATCTAAACGAAACATTCTCTATTTCTATATTACCTTCTACATTTTTTAATTCGATTGGGTTTTCACATTCTTTTTCAGTTTCTTCATTTATTATCTCTATGAATCTTTCAAATCCAGTCATACCGTTTTGGTATTGTTCTGTAAAGTTTATTAATTTTCTAATCGGCTGTATGAACATCTTTACATAAAGTAAATATGCAGCAAAATCACCTAAAGTTATACGGTTCATATAAGTAAAATAACCTGCTATTATTAAAACTACTAATTCAAGAATATCTATAAGTAAAAACATTCCTGAGAAGTACTCAGCCATTACTTTATATGCACTTTCTCTTGCATGTTTAAATATGTTATTACTTTCATTAAATTTTTCTAATTCTTCTTTTTGAGTACAAAATGACTTTGTAACTTTCATACCAGCTATACTATTTTCAAGAGTTGCATTAACATCACCTGTTCTTACTCTAGTTTCTTTGAATGCTTTATTCATTCTCTTTCTTTGCGTTATAGCGTATAAAAGTATTATTGGTAATATTGCAAATACAATTAAAGTAAGTTCTACATTTATTCCTATTAATATGAAAAATGCTCCTACTAACATTACTAATGATATAAATAAGTCCTCAGGACCATGATGTGCTAATTCTGAAACTTCCATAAGGTCGTTTATAATTCTAGACATTATGACACCACTTTTATTGTCATTAAAATATGCGTTAGGTAACTTTTGAAGATGTGTAAATACATAACTTCTCATATCTGCCTGCATTCTTACACCTACCACATGGCCCCAATACTGCATAAAGTAATTAAGACCTGCCTTTAAAATAAATATTCCTAGTAAAGTTACTGCAAATACTAAAAGCATTCTTGTATCTTTATTTGGAACAACATCGTCCATTATATTTCTTGTTATCATAGGATATACTAAATCACATAATGCTACTGTAAATGCTGCTAGTAAATCTAGTGCAAATAGCTTTTTATATGGCCTATAATATTTTATAAATTCTTTTAACATTTTCAAACCTCCTCTTCCTTATATTTATACACTTTTCGACACGTATATAAACTAACTTTACTTAAATTATATATTATTAAATTTTTTTATTTACTATACTGTTTTTATTTTATATAAAAATATTTATTAAATAACCTTTATATAAAAATTTAAAGTTGTATGATAGCTAAACTTTAGATATCATACAACTTTAATACTTACTATTATTTATTTATTGCTTTAGATATTTCATCTATCATGTTATTTGTAGATATAAATCCACCGTCACTTAAATACCAAGCATGTGTATCTAAATAAACTATATTATTTTCTTTAGCTACTTTTGTATTGTTTATTAAATCATTATTTAAAATTTCAGCTGCTGGCTTTTGATCTTTATCGCTAGATATAACTGACTTATCTATTACAAACATATAATCAGAATCTTGGCTTGCTACATATTCAAATGAAACATCTTGTCCATGGTCTGCTGTTTTAACATTTTCATCAGTATTTTTAAATCCTAAGTTTTTGTATATTAAACCAAATCTTGAATCTTTACCAAACACACTTAAAGTACCATCACTAACCATTAAAGTAGTTGCTTTATAACCTTTATCAGTTATTTGTTTATTTATTTTCTCTATTTTTTTATCTATTTTAGCTAACTCTTGATCTACTTTTTCTTCTTTATTAAATATATCACCTAAAACTTCCATGTTATGGCTAAAGCTTTCCATATACTTTCCATCTTCCTTAGATAGTGATATAGTTGGTGCTATTTGATTTAGTTTATCATAAAAACTATGTTGTCTTCCATTTATTATTATTAAATCTGGGTCAAGCTCATTTATTTTTTCTAAATCTGGCTCTTTTAATCCTCCTACGTTTGCGTATTGGTCTCCTTCATACTTATTTAAATATTTAGGTATAGAAGAACCTTTAGCAACTCCAACTACTCCATCTATATCTAAAGTTTCCATTGCATCTAGTGCTGCGTAATCAAATACTACTATTTTTTCTGGATTTTCAGCAACTTCTGTACTTCCTAAGGCATGTTCTACTTTTACAACTTCCTTAGTATTTTCCTTAACTTCTTCTTTTCCTTTATTTGAAAATACTAACATACCTCCTATTATTCCAACTATTGCTAATCCTGATATTAATGCTACTTTTTTATTCATTTTATTTTGTCCTCTCTTATTTTTATATTATTGATTGATTTATTTTATTACTTTGTATTGATTATCTTTATCAATACATATTTAAAATTTTTTAGAAATAAACACAAATCTTTTCTCCGTTTATTTCAGTTATATTAAACTCCATTTCGTAAATCGATTCTAGAGTTTCTTTATTTATTATTTCATCACGAGTTCCATAACTAGCTATTTTACCATCTTTAAGAGCTACTATGTAATCTGAATAACAAGATGTATAGTTTATATCATGCATTACTAAAACAACTGTTTTTCCTAATTCATCACATAAATTTCTAAGTACTTTCATCATTTCTACTGAGTGCTTCATATCTAGATTGTTAAGTGGTTCATCTAAAAATACATATTCCGTATTTTGAGCTATAACCATTGCTATATATGCCCTTTGCTTTTGACCTCCACTTAGTTCATCTAAGTATTTATCTTCTATATTTTTAAGTTTCATATACTCAATAGCTTCATCGATATACTTATTATCTTCATCAGTAAGTCTTCCTTGGCTATGCGGGAATCTTCCAAAGCTAACTAACTCTCTTATTGTAAGTTTTAAATTTACATTATTAGATTGTTTAAGTATAGCGATCTTTTTAGATAGTTCCTTGTTATTCCATTCATCTAGATTTCTTCCATCTATTATTATCTTTCCTCCATCTTTTTTCATAAGTCTAGTTATCATCGATAAAGCAGTACTTTTACCAGCTCCATTTGGACCTATAAATGAAGTTATCTTTCCTTTTTCTATATTTATAGAAACATTATCTACAACAGTTTTATTTGAATATTTTTTTATTAAATCTTTTACTACTATCATTATGCTTTGCTCTCCTTTAATAATAAGTATATAAAGTATATTCCACCTATAAAGTTTATAATTACGCTTAGAGTTGTATTTAAGCCAAATACTCTTTCTACTAAGAATTGTCCGCCTACCAATGTTAATACACTTACTAATACAGATGCCGTTACTAAATATGAATGTTTATAAGTATTTAACACTTGCTTAGTTACATTTACTACAATCAACCCTAAGAAGGTAATCGGACCAACTAATGCTGTAGATACTGATACTAAAATTGATACAACTACTATCATTTTCTTTACAACACTATCATAATCTACACCTAAGTTTATTGCATGATCTTTACCTAAACTTATAACATCTAAATACTTTAAATCATCATAAATAAACGGAACTATACCTATTATAATTAAAAATGCTATTACTATAATTTTAGTGTTAACATTTCCAAAACTTGCATATAAACTATTTTGAAGTGCTGCGTATTCATTTGGATCTATTACTACTTGCATAAATGTTGACATGCTTTTAAACAATGTTCCAAATATTATACCTACTAGTAATAAAAAGAATATATTGTTGTTACTTTTTTCAAATAAGTTTTTGTAAAGAACAAAACTCGCTACAACCATTACTGTTACTGATAATAAAAAGTTGCTACTTTTATTAGTTACAAAACTACTTTCAACGCCTACGAAAAACACTATTATTGTTTGAACTAATACATATAATGAATCTAGACCTAATACACTTGGAGTTAATATATTATTATTAGTTATAGTTTGGAAAATCATAGATGAAAAAGCTATACATCCTCCTGTTAAAATTATTGCTACTAATTTTGGTATTCTCTGACTCATTGCGTAGTCAAAATGGTTAGGATTTACTCCTGATGTTAAAAACAAAGCTGAAAATACTGCAATCATTGCTAATAATATGTAAAGTATTCTTTTTTGCTTGTTTTCTTTATTTATATATAAATTACTCTTACTAGGTAATTTATTGCTAGAACTAACTTGCATATGACTTCCTCCTTAATATCATGTATAAAAACATTGCACTTCCGATAACACCTACTGTAAGACCTATTGGTATTTCATATGGATATATTATTATTCTTGAGAATATATCACAACTTAAAACAAATATTGCTCCAAATAGTCCTGTATGCCATATGCTATCTTTTATGTTGTCTCCTTTATACATAGAAACTATATTAGGAACTATTAAACCTATAAATGGAATGCTTCCAACAGTTATAACAACACTTGCTGTTACTACTGCTACTATAGTCAATCCAATATTTACTATTTTATTATAATTAAGACCTAAATTTGTTGCAAAATCTTCTCCCATACCTGCTATAGTAAATTTATTTGCATATAAATATGCAATAACTATTAGTGGTATTGTTATATACAACATTTCATAATTACCTTTAAGTATCATAGCAAAGTTACCTTGCATCCAAGCTGATATATCTTGCATTAAGTTGTACTTATAAGCTATAAATGTAGTCATTGATCCAATTATATTACCAAACATGATCCCAACTAGCGGTACAAAGACTGCATTTTTAAACTGTAATCTTTTTAAAATATTCATAAATAAAAATGTTCCTATCAGTGAGAAAATAAATGAAATTATCATTTTTCCTCCCATACCAGCTTTAGGAATTAATAGCATTGCAAATACTAATCCTAATTGAGCTGCATCTATTGTTGCACCTGTTGTGGGTGATACAAATTTATTTTTACTTATTTGCTGCATTATAAGACCACATATACTCATACCCATACCTGCAACTAATATACTTATTAATCTTGGTACCCTACTTATAAGCAAAACATTTAGCTGATCATTACTTAATCTAAATATATCTGTTATTTTAATATCATGTACTCCTAGAAATACGGAGATTAATGATAATAATATCAATAAAATTATTAAGTGCCTCTTTTTCATAATGCCTCCTACTTTATCTGTTATGTGATAATTAATACCCACTGATATTCATTCTCAAACACTTTATTCTTATTTTATTGATAAAAATTATCATTGTCAATATTATTTTATAAAATAATCATTTAAAATACACATTATTATTGTTTTTTCAGTGTTTTTAGCTTAAATATTTTTTATGTTTAAGTAAATTTTTTATTTTATTTTTTAATAAAAAATTCGCTTCGCTCATGGCGCCAATGACTTCGTCCGTTGCTTAAAATGTCATTTCTTACGTACTATAAGTTTATTGATATATCAATATTTGAACTACTTATCCACAGTTATAATGTAATCATAATTTCCTTATACGTAAAAATAGAGTTATCTTAAAATACCTTATAATTAGGTATTTTAAGATAACTCTTAGAATAAATTATTGTATATTATTTTTATATTTACAGTTTTTACAGTTTTTATTACAAGTATCTATTTGTTCTAAACAATCTATAAAAGCTTGCTTACTACTATTTTGGACTTTTATAATAGGAATATTTTTGCGCTTAGCATCTTTTAAGGCGGTTTCAACCATATTATGAGATATCGTTGACATCAAAAGTACTATTGCATCTGGGTTTCCTATTCTTTTTTTCAGCTTGGATGGCATAGTTGTATAAATTTTTGACCTATACCCCTTTTCCTTACTCATAAGCTTGTATTCTCTCTCCATTCCTTCATGTCCACCTAATATTAATATACTCATCTCTTTATCCTCTCCTTAAAATTTAATACACTTATGCTTAAACGCTCATTTTTAATGTTTTATATTCTTCTACTTTCCCATTAAAGCTTAATGTTTTAAGTTTAGAATATAAAACTCTTAGTATTATAAATATTACTATTGTACCAATTGCTAAGTTTATAAGATTTGTGCTATTAAATCCTCTTGTAAATAAACTTCCTATTTGATAAACATAAAAAGCTCCCGCCCATGCTAGTACAAATTGATATACAAATGATGATATTGCCATTTTAGTTCCATATTCTTTTTGCATTGTTGCAAGTGCTGCTATACATGGAGTATATAATGCACTAAATACTAAGAATCCATATGCGCTTAATCCTGTAAATAAAGTAGGTAATACAGAGTTTAAATCTCCATATAATACTTCCATTGTTGATACAACTACTTCTTTAGCTGAAAGACCTGTAATTATAGAAACACCAGCTCTCCAATCTCCAAATCCAAGTGGAGCAAATAATGGTGCTACGATATTTCCTGCATAAGCTAAGAAACTATTGTCTATTTCACTTGTAAATCCACTAAAGTTAAATGACGACAATGCCCATATTACAACAGACATAGCAAACATTATTGTAACTACTTTCACTAAGAAACCTTTTGATTTTTGCCATGTATTTTTTAATAAAGAAGATACTGTTGGTAGTGAATATTTAGGTAATTCCATTATAAACGGATCATGTTCTTTATTTTTTTGAGTTTTATTTAAAAACAATGCTACAAATATTGCAACTATAATACCTAATAAATATAAAGACATTATAACTATCGGTTGATTGTTAGGGAAGAATATAGATACAAACATTGCATATATAGGTAATTTAGCTCCACACGTCATAAGAGGTGCAATTAGTGCAGTTATCTTTCTATCTTGCTCATTTTCTAATGTTCTAGTAGCCATTATTGCTGGTGAAGAACATCCTACTCCTAAAATCATTGGTATGAATGCTTTACCTGACAATCCAACTTTACTCATTATTTTATCCATTAAAAATGCTATTCTTGCCATATATCCACTATCTTCAAATAAAGTTATTCCTAAGAATAAAGTAAATATTAATGGGAAGAATGGTAAAGTTCCGCCCATACTACCAATTACTCCATCTACTATTAATGAATGGAACCATTCACTTGAGTTTGCTAACATATTACTTACTGGACTTTGAATATAAGTTTCTATCCATCCACCACTAAGTTCTTGTAGTGGTCCACCTACCCATTCAAATGTAAATTTAAATAAAGTGTATAAAAGTCCTATAAATATTGGGTATGCTAAGATTGGATTTAAAACAATATCATCTATTTTTTCACTTATTGTCTTCTTTTTATTATCAACTATATTTGTACTTCTTTTTAAAATATCATCTATTTGAGAATAAGTTTCTTTTTCTACTTCAGAATATACTTTATATGTAGTTGGCTTTTTATAAGCTGTTTTTATAGCATGTTTTAAATTTTCTAAATCTACTTCCCTTTTAGCTACCATAGGAATTACTATACAGCCTAATTCATTTTGTATTTTATCTATGTTTATTTTTATCCCTTTAGATTCTGCACTATCAATCATATTCAATAATACAACCATAGGTTTTTTATATTTCATTAGCTGAGTTGTTAAATATAAGTTTCTTGATATATTGGATGCATCAACAACATTTACGATTACATCTACTTTTTCTGTTTCTATAAAGTTTTTAGATATTTTTTCTTCATTTGAGAAAGTATCCATTGCATATATACCTGGTAAATCAGTTATTTTTATATCTTTTCCAAAGTGCCCTTCTCTTTTTTCTATAGTTACACCTGGCCAGTTACCAACATATTGATTTAAACCAGTGATAGCGTTAAATATTGTAGTTTTTCCTACGTTTGGATTTCCTAGTAATGCTACATTTATCATTTTTCTCCCCCTTAAATTAATGTTTTTACCTGTATTTTTTGTGCCGTATTTTTTCTTATTGCCATATCAAATCCTCTAAATGTTACTACTATCGGATCGCTTAGTGGTGCTACTTTTTTTACTTGTATTTCTGTTCCTTCTACGCACCCTAGTGCTAATAATCTTTTTTTAATTTTTTCATCAGAATTAATTACTTTTATAATAGCTTTCTGACCAATCTTTAAATCATGTACAGTCATTTCATTTCCCCCATTTATATTAACAGTTATTATTAATTGATATTAATTATCACTATAAATATATAGTAACACTATCAATAATCATTTTCAACTACTTTTTTATTTTTATTGATATTTATTTTCATTAAAACGCTAATATTATTAAGTAATAACTTATTTTTATTAATATATCTCAGATGAATTTTATTTCTAAATATTGCAGTATAAATAATTTTTATGTACGGTATGATGATATTAATTAAGTTTTAGGTTATATGTATATTATTAAATATTTAATATAATAAAAAGAGATGTTTTATATTAACATCTCTTTTTATTATCTAAATTCATATTAATTTATTGTTGTTTTATAATCTGTATATCCATTTGATTTAATAACTACTTCATCTGAATTCTTAAGTTCACTTAATATTTCTATTCCATTTGAATAATTATTTCTATATCCATCATTTGCAAAATATTGTGTAGCCTTTTTTACTTCTACATTGTTTATAGTTACAGATATTATATTATCTCTCCAGCTATAGTCAATTGAATTAAATGAGTATTTTTTAGAAAAACTATTATAATCAATATTTACTTTATTCTCTAATAAAGGTGTCTCTTCATTAGAACTACTTTCATCATTTTGTACTTGTATATTCGTATTAAACGCTTCATAACTATTAGATTTTAATACTATATCATAACTTCCTACTTGATTGAAATTTTCGCCATCTATTTCTATTGAATACAGCTTATCTTTACAATTTTTAAAATCTACTTTTTTGCCATTTACATTAACTTCTTTAATATTTTTTCTATAATCTCCATTAAATACGTCTTCTACATCAATTATAATTTTTGAACTAACTTTATAAGTATTGTCCTTATTTAAAATTACATATGAAGGTACTTTTTTTAACTTGGCTTCTCCTTTTTCTAACTTACTTGGTATAAATGTTTCAATTACATCTTTGTATCCTTGTGATGTTATTATAGCGGTATATTGTGAATCAATATTTTCAAATAGCTTTGATTTGAGTACTATTTCATCTTCATTGTAGTAATAGTCTCCACTATTAGCTCCTGATTGAGTATCACTAAGTAAGTTTTTACCATTTAAACTTATTCCTTTTACTTTTTGTTTAAAATCCTTATCTAAACTAATTATTATATTTTCATTAATATCTCTTTTTAATTGAATTTGGCTGTTTTCTTTAAACATCTCAAGTTCTAATGTATTATCTTTGTATCCATTTGCTGTTATTTTAATTTTATTTATTCCCGATTCAAAATTTGTCGTATCTTTTATAATAATTTTATTATCTACTATATCATACTTATCCTTTGATATTAAGTTGTAATCTCCTATAGATATCTTTGATATATTTGATATATATTCTTTGCTTTCTCCGTCAAAAGTTATAATAATATTATTATCTACTTTTTCTACATATGATTTAGATGTAAGTTTTAAATTTTCCTGGCTATATGGTTGAATTTCTCCTAATAATCCATCTTCCAATACGTATTTTATATTATATGGTGCATTTTTATAGTCACTTTCTTTTTTGCTATCATAGTATTCTTTAAATGTTATATATTTTCCATTTATCTTAGCTTCGTTAAGCGAATTTTTGTAATTCTTATAATCAATTACTTTATTAGATTCAGGCGTAAGTATTGCATCCTTTGTCATTTGTGACCACCACGATAGTACAGCTTTTGATTCTTTAGTTTCTTCACCTATTTTTTCAAGTATCATAGCATTAGACAATAAATCAAAATCATATACTAAATTAGCTCTCATAACTTTACCACCAGCTGATCCTCCTTCAGAACTTCCTCCACCCATACTAGCTGTAGCAACTGCGTCTAGTTTTTTGACGTTCTTATTTAATTTTAATATCTGTTTTTTATTATTTGTATCTTCTAAATAGAATGTTCTTGTAAAGTCTTCATATCCATGAGCCTTTACTGTTATTGTGTGTTGACCTGGTGTTAGTTTTGATTTGCAATCATTTTCTAATGTTATTAAATTTGATACTATATGATATTCTTTGCAATCACCCATTAACTTTTGTCCATCTAGTAGAACTTCATATATTGGGTTTTGTACTGCATAATCAAAATTTTCTAGTTCAAATAATAAGTCACTATGAGCTATATAATTATAGTTTGGTGATAAGTTAATTTGGCCAGCATCTTTAACTATCTCAATTTTTGTTTTTATATCATCGTATCCTTTAGACTTTACTTTTATAATATGTTCTCCATTTCTTCCATTAATGGCTGTTGATTCTGACTTTATAACTATTTTGCCATCTTCTAAAGAGTATCTTAATTTTTCCGTTTTCTTATTATCTAGATAAACCTTTTCCACACTATAAATACTTTCTTTCCAGTCCTTTGAATTTTTATGATTTACATCATAATTTATTACTATATCTTCACCCAATTTAGATTTTTGTGAAGTTAATTTTGGTACATTATTATTTGTGTAGTCTTTTGATTTTAAATTAAAAGTTGTTTTTTGTGGATTAATTCTAACATTACCATTTTCATCATAATTTGTTTTATGGTAATCAAATACGCTGATTGGACCTGATACTAATACTTTAGATGGTGATTCATTATTTATTAGTTTTGTAAATTTCTCTCCATTTTTATTTAGTGTAATATTATCTGTAATATTTTTAGATTCTTTTTTCTGAATAATTTTTATATTTATTACTTCTTTTGGATTGACTTCAAACTTTACTATAGTACCTTCTGTGTTAACAGATTTAGGATTTATTTTATTTCCATTTAAATTAAATTCACTACTATTTATATCTCCTTTTTCTAGATATACTACTGCATATCCAGTTCCTTCTACATCTACTAATTTACTTCTTTCTTCATTTATAATCGAATTTCCCTGTGTTATTGGTGGTTTTTCAGTATTGCTACTATTTGAGTTATTATGTTTATTTCCTGACGGTATATTTAATTTTTTTGTGTATTTTATCTTAGCTTCATGAATTATTTTAACACTTTCAGCTCTTGTTATATATTCTTTTGGTCTAAATGTATTATCTTCAAATCCATTTATAATACCAATATCTGTTAAACCTTTTACATATTTAATTGCCCACTCTTGGATTTGTTTATCGTCTTTAAACTTAGTTCTACCATTATCGTTGTGCTTTAATACTACAGACACTATTTTACATGCCTCTTCTCTACTTATCTTATCATTAGGCTTAAATTTATATGTAGAATTTTCTTTGTACCCATCTATATATCCAGCTTTAACAGCTTTTTGTACCTCATGATAAAACCAGTCGCTTTTATTTACATCTGAAAATTTTTCATCTTCCTTATCTATAAATTCAAAAACACTATTAATTATTTTTATAAACTCAGCCCTTGTTATTGTGCTATTAGGTTTGAATAAATTATCACCATAGCCTTTAATATATCCATGCTTAGCAAATTCTCCTATGATACTTTCTCCCCAATGTCCTTTAGTATCATTAAACATCTCCTTATCATTTTCAAGAGCATTAATGCTTATTGTCGAAGTTAAACTGCTTAATACTAATGCCATCACTAAACTATTTGATAGCATTCTTTTCCTAAACTGTTTCATACTTTATCCCCCTTTTATAACAATGTATATAAATTAGGCTTTATATCTAACCTTTAAATGTGTCACATTTTATACTCAACAAGGTGATAGCCTACATTATTATCTAAATATATTTATTAATTTTTAAATTTTAAACTAATCATTATTGTATTTTTTTGTACTTCATCTTAATATTTAAAATTTTGAAACTAAATCTGAAAGCTATAACTTATGATAATTTAAGGATAATATCCATATTTATTATTGAAATAATAATACTTAATATATAACTAAGTTGTAAGTCTAGGCCTAGTTATAATTGTTGTATAATCTATTATTTTTAGAAATGATGTAGCCTGATTTTTAATTGTAGTTAATTGCTTTTATAATAGATTTTTAATACGTGTTAAATAACATACTGATTTTGTTTATCTTAGTTTATTTAATATCAATCAGTAATTGATATTAATTATCAATACATATATTATAGTAATACTATCGATACTTATTTTCAACTACTTTTTTATTTTTGTTGATATTGATTATCATTAAATTCATTATGTATCCAAATAAAAAACTAAATTTTTAATCATAAAAAATAACCTCCTTTGGGCAAATATGATTTACTATAAATCAAGCCAAACAAGGTTATTTTGCAAAATTTTACTATGCTATTTTAATTATTTGAATGTCCTGTTCCTTGAACTTGGTTTAACTTAAATTCATTATTTTCTATTTCAATATCATAAGCTTTACCAAATCCTTTAACTAATCTTCCGTCTTTTATAGTAAGTTTAAATAAATCAAAGTCCATAGTCCTAAGTACCATCATCATTTGACTACCATGTACTTCATCGAATAATTTAAATACTTCTTCTAAATTCTCATTAGTTTTTTCAGCTTCACAGTTGAAAGATACCCTTTCTCTTGCGAATATTGTTTTGCATTCTTTTTCATCTTCAATTGCCATTACTGCACATTTTTTATTTTCTAATAAATTATAATAATGATCTGCTGCTTTACTGATGTATATATATATTTCATTATTATCTATAACAAAAGGTGCATAGCTTATTGCTGGTTCATTGTGTTTATTTAAAGAACTTATCATTATACTTTTTTGATTTTTTAATAAATTTTCCATAGTTAATCTCCTTAAGTGTCTATTTATTGTTGTTTATCAACTGTATTTTAATATATACCCTCTCAGTAAACTCTCCAAACTTAGTTGTTTAAGTCTACTGTTATATTTTAATATTTAGTATTTTTTCTATTATATTTAAGCATCCTCTAAATCCTATATACGGAGTATAGTTATATATATTTATTTTATCTAAATTAGGATTACTTATTTGTATATCAAGCTTAGACCTATGATTCATATCTATACTAGGACCATCCCCAAGTAATATAAGCAGTTCAGCATCTTTTAAATACTTCATTCTTTCAAGCTCACTACGCCCTGATAATACTAAATCATCTTCTTCTTTATATAAAACTTCACTTCTATCTACTTCTAAGTTTAGTTCTTCTAATAAATCCTTCATTCCTAATACTGTATCGTAATCTCCAAATAAAGAACATTTTTTACTTCCTTCATAAAAATAAAACTTCCTTTTTATACTAAATATATGGCTTTTTACTTCTTCGATTTCTTTTTTATATTTATCTTCATTTAATTTAAAATCTGCTAGCGTTGATAAATCTTCAATAAATTTCATTGTATTTTTTAGACCATACAAGCTTTTATATACATAGGGTATGTTGTACTTTTCTTTCATTAACTTAGCTGCTTTAAGACTTTCTTTTCTAACAACTATATTTAAACTTGCACTTGATGCTTTTTCTATTTCCTCAATAGACGTGTTGCATGTAAATACTGTGTTTAAATCTTTATCAAACAACTCTTTCATTATTCTCTCTAACTCTTTTACATCTGATCCAAAATTATATTTGTCTATGTTGTATCCTATAATATTGTATCTATTGTTATCTTGTTTATTTTCTTTTACAACTTCTTTTACTAATAATTCTAGTATATATTCAATACCTACATTGTAATCTTCTTTTAGACCACCTGTAGGTATTGGAATAAGTTTTGCATTTACTTTATTTTTAAGCATGTTACAGACACTTTTTATATCTGCACCTATTATAGAAGATATTGACGATGCCATAACAAATATATAACTAGGTGATATATTTTCATCAATTTCTAATATAGCATTTTCAAGTCTGTCATATTTACCAAATGTAACGTCACTTTGATCCATATGAGTTGAATATATTTTTGCATTATCTTCTCCATTTAAACTTCCGATTCCCTCTACTGCATAATGAGTCGTACCTGCTGGTCCAAATTCTATCACACATGCACCTTTTATACTAGATAATGCCCATATAATTCCCATTCTGTCGTTAGCAACAGGATAATATTTATAAACTTGCATGCATCATACCTCCTATTTTTTCTTTATCAGTTTCAAATAACTTTATTAAGTCTTTCATTATTCCTATAGGAAGCTCGTATCCTATCTTTTGAGCATGAGAATCTAAAGTAATTTGAGTAAGACCTTTTTGCTTTAGAAGCATTGGATTTTCATGACCTATGTATATATTGGCTCCTATTTCATCATATAGATGTCTAAGTGGAGCTATATTTGCTATCCTACTTATGTATGGATTGAAACCTTTTTTAGATATATTTTCTTTGTATTTTATATCTTGATCATATAATTCTCTAACTTGAACAAATAAAGGTTCTAGACCTAAGTCACTTAAAAAATCTACTGTTTCAAATGCCATCATTGGTGTATTTCCATAAATTAATTTTTTATTATTTAATAAATTTGAGCACTTTTCAAATAACTCATCATAAATTTTTATCTCTTCTTGTAAATCAGATATTAAATCTATTTCTAGAACTTTACCTAACTTTTCATAGTTTTTAAGTATCGTTTCTTTGTTCATATGCTTATCAAAATAAACATAGTCTATATCAAATTTTTTTTGCATCTCTTTTGCTAAGTCTAAAGCTATCATGTCCGTTACTATATTTAGCTTCGACTTAGGAGCATTGTTAATGCTTTTTATATCACACTTTGATGGTATTACTGTATTTATATTTACATTATGATTTTTTAGTAGTTTTACAAGTTCAGTATTTTCAACATCATCTTGTCTATGTCCAAGTATGTTTACACCACTTTGATTTTCACATTTTTTCATAGCACTACTTAATGATTTAAGGGCCCTAGACATTCCTGGTATATGTGAGTTGCATTTAAAGTGTTCTGTATTAACTACAAATATAGGTATATCTACAATATCTTCTAAGCTGTATTTTATAGAAGAATAATCTTCTCCTATTAGCTCTGGTACACATGTTGTTACTATCATCACTGCATCTGGATTTTCTATTTCTATGATTTGTTTTATAGCATTTTCAACTATCTTTTGAGCTCCAAATACAACTTCTTTTTCTTTTAATGCTATTGAATAAACACTATCTTTAC
This sequence comes from Romboutsia lituseburensis, assembly GCF_024723825.1. NCBI lineage: Bacteria > Bacillati > Bacillota > Clostridia > Peptostreptococcales > Peptostreptococcaceae > Romboutsia > Romboutsia lituseburensis. The sequence continues at coordinate 3,574,923 of NZ_JANQBQ010000001.1, read as the reverse complement.
CTTTTTGCCTATGATATGCAAAATTTTTAGTGTAGTAAGTACATTCACTTGTACCTACTACAACTAGGGGCATATTTTTTATATAACTTGCTGTAAGCGCTACTCCAAATAATGGACAATGAGTCCCTGGAAATATAGCATGAGACAAACTCTTAATATCTTTATCCTCATTTATATCATCTAATTTATTTAAAATATCTAAACTATACATTATCTCTCCTTATATTTTTATGCTATTTTTATAGTTTGTATTGGATGTATCCTTGGCTTATTGAATATTGGATCATTGTCTATATCACAATCAATGCAATAAACATCTTTTATAACTTCTTTGTTTATAATCTTATTTGGGCATCCATCACAAACTATTTCTCCACACTTCATAATTACTAGTCTATCGCTATATTTACTTGCTTGATTTAATTCATGAAGTACCATAACAATAGTTATATTAAACTTTTCATTTATTTCTCTAATTAGCTCCATAAGCTCTAATTGATGGGATATATCCAAATACGTTGTAGGTTCATCTAATAATAGTACTTCTGGTTTTTGACATAATGCTTGTGCGATATAAGCTCTTTGTCTTTCTCCCCCTGATAGTGAACCTATTGGAGTATTTTTATATTTTTCTAGCCCTGTATTTTTAATTGCCCAATCTACAAGGTGTTTATCTTCTTTATTTTTCGTTTCATACCATTTTTTGTGCGGTATCCTTCCAAAGTAAACCAGCTCTTCTACTGTTAAATCTGAAGGAGCATTATTATGCTGTGAAAGTAAACATATCTTTTGAGAAATTGTTTTATTATTTAAACTTGATAAGCTGTTATTTTCAATAAAAATTTCGCCTTCAATTGGTTTTATCATCCTAGATAATGTTTTTAGTAAAGTACTTTTACCGCATCCATTAGGGCCTATTATTGATAAAACTTCTCCTCTGTTTATAGTTAAACTTAAATCATCTATTACAACCTTGCTTTCATACCCTATTTTTAAATTTTTAGCGCTAATCATTAATAATTACCTCTCTTTCTTAGTAAATATAAGAAAAATGGTCCTCCTACTATAGACATAATAACCCCTACTGGAATTTCTATAGCTCCTCCTATTGTTCTACCTAATGTGTCTGCTACTAATAAAACTATACTTCCTAGTATCATACTAAAAGGTATTGTATACTTATGATCGCTTCCCATAAGCATTCTAGATATATGTGGAACTATAAGTCCGACAAAACTTATAACTCCAACTACTGATGTTGATGTTGCAGCTAAAAATACAGCAACACCTGATATTAATAATCTTGTTAAATTAACATTAAATCCTAAATTTGTTGCAGCTTCATCTCCTAATTGCAACACATTTGCACTTCTTATAAGTAGTAGTGAAACTATAAGCCCTATTATTGAATATGCAAATAACATATTTACATCTGCCCAAGTTTTAGTTGCTAAACTTCCATTTAACCAAAGCATCGCACTTTGGATTCTATCACTATACATAGTTGATAAAAATGATATCACTCCACCTAAAATAGTATTTATAGCAACCCCTGCAAGAACTATTCTTCCTGGTTTTAATCCATTTTTCCAAGCCATTACAAATACTAATAAACATGCTATAGCACCTCCTATAAAAGCTACAATTGGAAGAACTTTCGTATAGCTTGGTGCTAATAATAAAATTATTATAGCTGCCACACTTGCCCCAGAGGATACACCTGTTATCCCCGGGTCTGCTAGTGGGTTTTTCATAACTGACTGTAAAAGTATCCCAGATACTGCTAGGTTAGCTCCTACTAATGCTGCTAATATATTTCTAGGTAATCTCATTTTATAAACTATAGTTGTTACTAGCTTATTATCATCATGTATTAATGCACTTATAATTTCATTAAATTCTAAGTTTACACTTCCTACAGTTGATAACAGTATTAGTAAAACAGCTAAAGTTAGTAGTGATAAAGCTATTATTAAATAGTTTTTATTTATTTTCATTTTTATTTACCGTAGAATATTTCTCCAAGAGTAGTTATAGCATCTTTAACTTGTAAGTTTGCAGATACATTAAATATACTTGGGTCTAAATCTACAACCTTATTATTTTTTACTGCATCTAATTCCTTATATGCTGGATTTTTATCAAATGCATCATCAAATGACTTTTTAGTTTCTTCTATATTTCCATGAGCAAATCTTAATATATAATCTGGATTTTGCTTTAATATTTGTTCTAAACTAAATTGAATATATGGTGATTCAACCTTAGTATCTAAGTCTGTTGCTATGTTTTTAGCTCCTACTGTTTTAGCTAAATCTCCTAAGTATGATGTTTCTGTTGCTAGCATAAAGTTTTCTCCACCACCAAATATAATAGCAACTGTTGGTTCTTTATCTCCTTTTTTTGCTACAGCTTCTTTTTCCACATCTTTTAATTCGTCTATTACTTTTACTGCTTGTTCTTCTTTATTTGTTTCTTTTCCTAGTTCTTTGATACTATTTAAAAATGCTGAATATGTACTTGTATCAAAGTAGAATGTATTTATATCATACTCTTTCATACTTTCTTCTACGTTTTCTTTAAACATATTGTCCATTACAAACACATCTGGTTCTAGTGATGCCACTATTTCTAAATCTGGATTCATAGCTTGACCGACTTCAGGAAGTCCTTTATACTTTTCAGGTAATTCCTGTTTAGTTGTTGGTATACCTAATAAATTTGCATCTAACTTATCTAGAACTTGTGTTGCCGATACTGTGGCTGATACTACATTTAATTCTTTTTCTGATTCTTTCGCTGCTTCTCCTTTGCCTGAATTTGATGACTGGCATCCTGTTAATACTAATGCCGATATTAAAAATATTGATCCTAACTTTCTTAACTTCATAATTTCCCTCCGTATTGTTTATTCATTTACTATTTTTTTAGCTAATTCAAGATATACATTTGCCATATAGCTATTTTCATCTTTTTCTATTACTGTCTTTCCATCATTTTCTGATATTTGAACTAACTTATCTCTTGGTATATAGTGAAATACTTCTGATTCTATTTCATTAGCTAGTTTATTAACTAGATTTTGTTCATCTTCTACGTTTTTAGCATTTAATATTAAACCTTTTAAAGATGCATATCCTCTATTTTTAAATTGATTTACAGCTGTAGATATATTACTTGCTGCATACATAGACATCATTTCACCTGATGTTACTATATAAACATCTTTTGCATATCCATTTCTTATAGGCATTGAAAATCCTCCACAAACAACATCTCCCAAAACATCGTATATAACTATATCTGGCTTAAATGTTTCAAATGCTTCTAATTCTTCTAGCTTTTCAAATGCAGCTATTATACCTCTACCTGCACATCCAACACCTGGTGTAGGTCCTCCTGCTTCTACACATAACACTCCATTGTATCCTTCAAATACAATGTCTGAAAGATTTACATCATCTCCTTTTTCATTCATAACATCTAAAACCGTTGGTATAAATTTTCCGTTCATTAAATTTTTAGTTGAGTCTGCTTTAGGATCACATCCAATTTGCATGACTTTATATCCTAAATTAGATAAGGCAGCTGATAAATTTGATGTTGTGGTAGATTTACCTATACCTCCCTTACCGTAAATGGCTATTTTTCTCATTGACTTTCTCCTTAATTTCTTTCATAATATTTATGATATTGATTATCATTTACATTTTTAATTTTATACTTTTTATTTATTAAAGTCTTTAACTATATTTAGTTATTTTTTAAGTATATTTAGATAGATTATATAAAATAAGTTACATATAAAAATGGAGGTATTAATTTGAGTAAATTAGATGAAATTTTAAATGATTTTTATTGTTGTTTAAGTACTCCTATTCATTTTGTTAATAAAAAATTTAATGTATTAGGTGAAAAAGGTATGTGTGATGATTATTATGATATGATTAAAAACACTACTATTTATAAAGATATAAAAGAAAATGCTTTATCTACGCTTAATCTTACATATTCTAATAATATTAGTTTTCTTGTAGTTCCTATATTAGATTATGATTTATATAGAGGCTATTTTATTGTTGGTCCTTTTAAATCAGATTCTAGCTGTACTGTGCCTGACATGGTTTATAAACCAGCTTACTTGATAGATAATATGTCGCAAATTTTAAAACATATTATAAATGAAAAATTAAGTTCTTATAATTCACTTAGTTCTTATACTAAGGGCTGTATTGATTATGTTCATAGAAACTACTCTTTAGATATTAAGATAGATGATATATGTGAGCATTTAAATGTTAATAAAAGTTATTTTTGCTCTGTTTTTAAAAAGGAAACTGGATATACTTTTACTAACTTTTTAAATATGATGAGAGTTGAAAGAAGTAAAAGACTTCTCATGGATAAAAATAATTCTATTTTAGATGTTGCTTTATCTGTTGGTTATAACAACCATAATTATTATACAACTACTTTTAAAAAATTAAATGGAAATACTCCTTTAGAGTATAGAAATAATGTTTTATTTAAATCCATAAAAAACTAACATACATAATAAAAAACAAACATATTAGAAATAAAATGTTTGTTTTTATTATGCATTTTATATATATAGAAAACATTTTTTCAATTGAATAACAATATGTTTTTATTGTTTTAAATAATTTTTTATATTTTTTTCAACAAAAATATATTGATAAACAATAAATAACTTACTATAATCTTAATATAAATTCGATAACTAGTTAAGAATTAAATCTAAAAAATAAAAAAGGATGATAAAACTATGAAAAAATATCTTTTTACAATTACACCATTTATATTAGGAGTTATATGCTTTGTTGCATTTAACATTATTGGATCTGAGGTAGCTCCTGACGGTACATTAGTAGAACCATTTGGTCTTATACCAGTTGGATTCTTATTAATTTCAATCTCACTTATTGCTTCATTTATTTTGAGTACTTGGGCTTTATTCCACAACCCAACAAAGATAGATAAAATAGCATTTGGAGTATCCTTAGCGCTTATATTACTATCAGCTTCTTATTTATTTTTATCATTTTCATATCTTCACTCTTTGGATATGGAAGAGATATCTATGGTAAGTAAAAGCATAGTTTCTTAATAAAAATATGATTTTATTACTACAAGTTTTTTATCTGTTTACATTTTTTATATTCTCTAATAGGTTAAATGTATGTTTATCTTTTGCTATATGTTCAATAGTTAATATATTAAGCTTATCATTAATTTTAGTGAATATAAAAAAGTCGCTTCGCTCCTATCGCCAACGACTTCGTCCGTTGCTAAAAAATAACTGTAACTATAAAATTTTATTATTATTAATAAGCATCATAGAAATTGTATTAACAATATTTGTATATCTTCTTCCTGAGGCTGGTTGTATTGCTCCTATTAAGTTAAGTATATAACTTAATACTCTACAGCTATGGAATATAAACTGTAATTTCTTAATAATAATGTTTATTCTATATAATATACCCCTAAGAAATTCCCTCCAATTAATTTGTTAATTTTTTACATTATGTTATAATATTTGTGATTATAACTTGGGAGGTAAATATATGCACAAAAAAGCCATTAGTTTTATTACATTAGGGTTAATTTTTATATCTAGTAAAAATAGTGTATTTGCACAATCAACATCATTTACTGATATAAATGGTCATTGGGCTAAATCAACAATAGAGGACTTTGTTAATCAAGGATACATAAATGGGTATTCAGATAATGAGTTTAAACCAAATCAAAATATGACTAGAGCTGAATTTGTTAAAATATTTAACAGTTTTTTTGGGTTAACAAATAAAAGCAATAAAGTATTTGAGGATACTAAAAGTCATTGGGCTAAAGAAGCTATAGATATAGCTGTTACGAATGGAGTATGTAAAGGTATAACTAATACAGAATTCAAACCAAACAATCCTATAACTAGACAAGAAGCATCCGTTATGATTTCTAATTATAAGAATCTAAATGATAATAACCATGAGGAAATATTTTACTTAAATGATTTTTCAGATATTTCTTACTGGGCTAAAGACTCTGTTGAAGGTGTTTTAGAAAGAGGATATATGAAAGGTTTCGATAATTCATTTAGACCTCAAGATAAAATAACGAGAGCCGAAGCTGTATCTACGTTAAGTAGAGTTCATAAAGGAAATGTTCCTCCAGTAGAAAATACTGACATAAAAGAAAGTGATAGAATTGAAAGAGCAAAAGAAAGTGTAATGAATACATATGGTTATTCATACTATGAAATATCTACTTATTTTGATATAGATAATTTAGATAATTTATGGTTAACAGGAAAAAATTATTATTCTTTTTATGATACAGAAGGCAGTGATCGTATAATCTTAGTTGATAAAGATACATTTAAAGCTTATAGCTGGTATTCAAATGGAGATTTATTCCAAGAAACTGATGCAGCAATAAATAATTATGTTAATGTTGTTCTAGATAAACTAAATTCCATCTATAACTTCGGAGAAAAATTTACTTATATCGACTTGATTGAAAAAAAAGATAGTATATATACAGTTTCTGCCCTTGTTAAAAGAGATATAGATTCTAAACCTTATAAATATGTATTTAATATAAAAAATAATAAAATAATAAGTTATTACTTAGTATAATTTACTTGTTCTCAAATCAATGGGAGTATAGATATGTCTATATTCCCATTGATTTTTTACACTTGCAGATATTATATCTGTATCAAAATCTATGTATAAACTACCAAATACAGTTATATCAACATACTAATTTTAATCTAAAAAAATATTTTAAGTAACGTATGAAGTCGTTGGCAGCCTAAAGTGAATCTTTTATAAGCTTATCTATTTTAAATTTAATAGCATGTAAAAGTTGATAAATCTATATCTTCTGTATTATACGATATATAAAAAGCTTTCTCATTGTATTTTAATTCAATCTCATTAAGTTCACTCATTTTAGGCAATTCATTAACTTTCATATTAGCTGTTATGAATTCTAATACTTCTTTTGCCATAAAAAGTGCTTCTTGCTCTGTTCTAGCACAACTTATACACTCTGGTATATCTGGAAATTCTATACCTATTCCATATTGTTCTTCATTTCTATCATATTCTTCATAGTTAAATATTGCATAATATCCTATTTTCATAATACTCTCCTGTATAAAATAAATTTTTAGTAACTCCTATCATTGGTTATCTAAATGGCAAACTTAAAATATAACCGGTATAAAAAAATAACTCTCGTAATAAAAACGGTACTTGGCTATTTAATGTTTTATATACAGAACTTGGAGTAGGTGATGAATATGCTTTTATACCAGTGTTTTTTGCCATTAAAATTGCTCTTTTCATATGTAAAGGATCACTTACAATAGTAAAGGTTTTTAAATTTTTTTCATTAGCAACTTCATAAGCATATTTTATATTTTCTTCTGTTATTTTTGATTTAGTTTCAATAAGGATATCATCCAAACTAACATCATTTTTAATAGCATAATCTCTTGAAACCTCAGACTCAGAATACTTATTACCTTCACCCTTCCCACCAGTGAAAATGATTTTATCTAAATAATTATTATCATAAAGCCAAATAGCATGATTTATCCTTTCACGTAAAACAGGAGAGGGCTTATTATCCCAAACAGCAGCACCAAGTACTATAGCTGCATCAGTTTTAACTAATTGTGATTTGTTGCCAAAACTCCAAATACTAAAAGCCAGATAACCAATAAAAATAAAGATTACAGATATCACAAGAAAGGCTATCTTTAACTTATTTTTTTTAATCAATTTTAATCAATCCTTTCAATATAAAAAAGTCGCTTCACTCCTGTCGCCAACGACTTCGTCCGTTGCTCAAAATGTTTTTTATGCTCAAAACAAATTTGTTGATATAACTTACTTTTATGAGTTATCCATAGAAAATGAAATATTATAATATCCTTAAGCATAAAAAATTGTTAATAATTTAATCTTAGTTTAAATCTGTACTATTCTTTTTATATCATAGCTTATTATAACTGATTAATTTATGTTAATCCACTATATCAGATATGTTCTGTATATATGATAAGTACATTGATATAACTAATATTAAACTAATTATCTACAATTATGAGTTAATCATAATTTACTTCATCTTTAAAAATAAGAAATTTTTAAAGATCTTAAACTCACTAGATATATAAATAAATTAGAGCTATAATTAATATGGAAAAATATGTAATTATTTTATTGATTAACTATAATAAGAATAATTATTGTAGAAATTAATAAATGTATAGGGGGGATATGCTATGAACTTAAAAAAATATTCAGTATCAGTATTTACATTGATGCTTGTATTGTCAAATTTACTAGTTGCTAATGCTCAGCCATTATCAGATATAGACAGTCATTGGGCTCAGTCAACTATAGAAAAATTTATAAATCAAGGGTACATAAGTGGATACAAAGACGAAACATTTAAACCTAATCAAAATATGACTAGAGCTGAATTTGTAACAATACTTAATAACGTATTTGGACTAACAAATAAAAGCAACAAAGTATTTAATGATACAAAAGGACATTGGGCCAAAGAATCTATAGATATAGCCGTTACTAATGGGGTTTGTGAGGGAATATCTAAAACTAAATTCAATCCAAATGGTAAAATAACAAGAGAAGAAACTGCTGCTATGTTATCAAATTATAAAAATATCAGTGATTATGCTTTAGATAAAATAAACACTTTTAATGATAAAAATAACATATCAAACTGGGCTAAAACTTCAGTAGAAGGAGCTATAGAAAATGGATATATGGGTGGATATCCTGACAAAACTTTTAGACCTAAAAACTCTATCACAAGAGCTGAAGCAGTTGTAACTTTAGATAATGTTATTAATTCAAATACAACAAATCAAAATCCTATTCCATCGGATGATATGAAGTTACCTACAATTAATTATGCTAAAGAGCAAAATGTAGCAGTAACAGGCAGAGGTGGCGCTAAAGGATACAGTAATGTTTATTATTCACCGAAAAACAAAATCAAAGGAACGATATATGCAAAATATGGTGATCCAACTAGGGGTATGCATACATATGGATGTACTACACAAAAAGAATATGACATGGTAGTTAAATTTGTAAAAGATAATCTAAAAACTATTAATTTTAGATTAGAACCTCATTGGGTTTACTTACAGACTTATTTAACAAAAGGACAGCAACATGACAATTATATAGATAGTATACTAGAATCAAATAATATAAAAACAACATATTCTGATTGTCTATATGATGGTTCACCTACATCTCATTCTTTCATAATATTAGACTTAGAAGGTAAAAGATTAAGTCAGGAAGATGCCGAGCTATTGCAAGTTTATAATAGTGCTAGTTCTTACATATTAAAAAACATCCCTCACTCTAAAGATGATTCAAAAGCTTTTTCTGCATACGATACTATATTTAGAGGATTAAGTAGCAAACAGAGTATTTGCCAGCTTAATTTGCTTATTGCTGATATTTTAGGATTAAATGGATGCATATTAAATGATTATTATGGTGAAGAAAACACATCCATTTATCTATTGTTTAAAGATGAATGGTTCACAACATTTGGCCGCGGTATTTATATGAAGTCATCTAATATATTCAAACAAGATAGAGGTGTTTTAGAATCACCAACATATAATCTAGGGTACTAGATATATTTAAATATAAAAGGTAAATTCTATACAATAATTATGCATAGAATTATTCCTAAAGAAATTAAGAAATATATAGCTAGGGGGAAATCTATACTATGAAATTAAAAAAATATACAGTATCAACACTTACATTGATACTTATATCAGCAAATTTAATAACCGCAAATGCTCAACCATTATCAGATATAGATAATCATTGGGCTCAATCAACTATAGAAAAATTTGTTAACCAAGGGTACATAAGTGGATACAAAGACGAAACATTTAAACCTAATCAAAATATGACTAGAGCTGAATTTGTAACAATACTTAATAACGTATTTGGACTAACAAATAAAAGCAACAAAGTATTTAATGATACAAAAGGACATTGGGCTAAAGAATCTATAGATATAGCCGTTACTAATGGGGTTTGCGAGGGAATATCTAAAACTAAATTCAATCCAAATGGTAAAATAACAAGAGAAGAAACTGCTGCTATGTTAGCAAATTATAAAAAAATAAGTGATTATGCTTTAGATAAAACAAACACTTTTAATGATAAAAATAACATATCAAACTGGTCAAAAGCTTCAGTAGAGGGTGTTCTAGAAAAAGGATACATGGGTGGATATCCTGACACAACTTTTAGACCTAAAAACTCTATCACAAGAGCTGAAGCAGTTGTAACTTTAGATAATGTTATTAATTCAAATACAACAAATCAAAATCCTATTCCATCGGATGATATGAAATTACCTACAATTAATTATGCTAAAGAGCAAAATGTAGCAGTAACAGGAAGAGGTGGTGCTAAAGGATACAGTAATGTTTATTATTCACCTAAAAACAAAATCAAAGGAAAGATATATGCAAAATATGGTGATCCAACTAGGGGTATGCATACATATGGATGTACTACCCAAAAAGAATATGACATGGTAGTTAAATTTATAAAAGATAATCTAAAAACTATTAATTTTAGATTAGAACCTCATTGGGTTTACTTACAGACTCATTTAACAAAAGGACCACAACATGACAATTATATAGATAGTATACTAGAGTCAAATAATATAAAAATAACATATGGTGATTGTCTATATGATGGATCATCACTTGCATCTCATTCTTTTATGATATCAGCATTAGAAAATAAAAGATTGAGTCCTGAAGATGCTGAACTATTACAAACTTATAATAGCGCTAGTTCTTATATATTAAAAAAAATACCTCATGCTAAAGAGGATTCTAAAGCTTTTTCTGCATATGATACTATCTTTAGGGGATTAAGCAGCCAAGAGAGTATTTGCCAAATTAATTTACTTATTGCTGACATTTTAGGATTGAACGGATGTATAATAAACGGTGTTTATGTTGAAGGAAGATCATTACAAGGACCACATCTTAGCCTATTGTTTGGAAATCACTGGTCTACAACATTTGGTTACTTTATTTATGGGAAAGAAGATAATCTATTCCAACAAAATGAATCTATTTTAGAGTCGCCAACATATAATCTAGGTTACTAGATATATTTAAATATAAAAGGTAAATTCTATACAATAATTATGCATAGAATTATTCCTAAAGAAATTAAGAAATATATAACTAGGGGGAAATCTATACTATGAAATTAAAAAAATATACAGTATCAACACTTACATTGATACTTATATCATCAAATTTAATAACTGCAAATGCTCAATCATTATCAGATATAGATAATCATTGGGCTCAATCAACTATAGAAAAATTTGTTAATCAAGGGTACATAAGTGGATACAAAGACGAAACATTTAAACCTAATCAAAATATGACTAGAGCTGAATTTGTAACAATACTTAATAACGTATTTGGACTAACAAATAAGAGCAACAAAGTATTTAATGATACAAAAGAACATTGGGCTAAAGAATCTATAGATATAGCCGTTACTAATGGGGTTTGTGAAGGAATATCTAAAACTAAATTCAATCCAAATGGTCAAATAACAAGAGAAGAAACTGCTGCTATGTTAGCAAATTATAAAAAAATAAGTGATTATGCTTTAGATAAAATAAACACTTTTAATGATAAAAATAACATATCAAACTGGGCAAAAGCTTCAGTAGAAGGAGTTATAGAAAATGGATATATGGGTGGATATCCAGATAAAACTTTCAAACCTAAAAAATCTATAACAAGAGCAGAAGCAGTAGTAACTTTAAATAACGTTGTTAATCCAAATACAACAACTCCAAAGCCCCAACCTATGCCAGTAGATGATATGAAATTACCTACAATTACTTATGCTAAAGAACAAAATGTAGCAGTAACAGGTAGAGGTGGCGCTAAAGGATACCGTAATGCTGTTTGTTCACCGGACAACAAAATTCAAGGGACAATATATGCAAAATATGGTGATCCAACTAGAGGCATGCATACATATGGGTGTGTTACACAAGAAGAATATGATATGGTAGTTAAATTTGTAAAGGATAATTTAAAAACTATTAATTTTAGATCAGAACCTAATTGGGTTTACTTACAAACTTATTTAACAAAAGGTCGACAAAGTGCAGACTATGTTGATAACTATATATATACTAGACCAGAAGCTAATAATAAAAAAGAAACATTTGGTGACTGGAGTAGCAGTCATGCTTTTATGTTTTTAAATTTCTTAGAGTCAAAAAATAAAGAAGAGGCAGCTATATTAAGCACAGAAGAGGCAGAACTATTAGAAATGTATAATAGTACTATATCTCATATCTTTAGAAATATCCCTAATTCTAAGTACGATTCAAAAGCTTTTTCTGCATATGATACTATATTCAGAGGGGTAAGGAGCTCAGAAAGTAATTGCCAAGTTAAGTTACTTGTTGCGGATATGTTAGGGTTAAATGCATCTATTGTAACTGATGGTAATATATATGGAAGACCATTAAATGGTCCGATGGTCAATGTATTAGCTGGTGATTGTTGGTGGCTATCTGGAACTCTATTTGATTGTGGTAAGTCCTTAAATCTATTCAACGAGCATAGAACAGTTTTAGAATCTCCAACGTACAATCTAGGTTATTAGGTTTATATAACTGTATTTTATAATTTATCAATAGTTATTGATATAATACAATTTCTTTAAACTAAAAAAGAGTGTGTAAATTTGAATTTAAACAAATCTACATACTCTTTTTATATACTAATGTATTATAATTTATTATTAATTTTTCTTTATAAGTTTGCTACCTTCCATTGTTAAACTAGCAACTACTGCTAATGCAAAACATGTTCCTAAGTTTTGTAAACTAAAGTACTCTGGTATAGCAAATACTTCTCTCATAAATGGTAATAATGTTAAACTAAACATACCTAAACATACAACTACTGCACCTAAAGCATATTTATTGCTTGTAAATCCAAGCTTGAATACTGTTTCACTGTTAGATCTAGCTGCAAATGTTTGTATTATTCTAGATAAAGTAAGTGTAGAGAATGCCATTGCTGTTCCTAATTGTGGTGAGTATCTGTTACCTACATATTGAGCAACTATAGTAACTATACCTATTATACTACCCCTTATTAATACACTTCTTAAAGTACCACCTGCAAGTATACCTTCTTTAGGATCTCTTGGAGGATTTTTCATTACAGTTTTTTCAGGTTTTTCAAGTCCTAATGCTATTGCAGGAAGTGAATCTGTAACTAAGTTTATAAATAGTAATTGTAATGTTGTAAATGGATTTGCCCAATCTGCAAATACTGCAAATAGTATAGCAATTATTCCACCTAAGTTGCCTGAGAATAAATAAGTTATAGATTTTTTAATGTTATCATAAACTGTTCTACCAACTTCTACTGCTTTTACTATTGTAGCAAAGTTATCATCAAGAAGTACCATAGCTGATGCATCTTTAGCAACTTCTGTACCACTTCCCATACCTATACCTATATCTGCTTGTTTTAATGCTGGAGCATCATTTACTCCATCTCCTGTCATAGCACATACTTTACCTTTTCTTTGCCATGCTTTTACTATTCTTATTTTGTTTTCAGGTGAAACTCTTGCATAAACTGATATATGATCTAAATCTTTATCTAACTGATCATCAGTTAATGCATCTAATTCTTGACCAGTTAAAGCTAAGTCACCATCTACCATTATTCCAATGTCTTTAGCTATAGCTGCTGCTGTTGTTTTGTGATCTCCTGTTATCATAACTGTTTTTATACCTGATTTTTTAGCATTTTTAACAGCTTCATAAACTTCATCTCTTGGTGGGTCTATCATTGCCATAAGACCTACTAATGTTAAATCATCTTCATCATCTAATGTTGGCGCAAATTTTTCACTTCTAACATTTTTACTTGCAAATGCTAAAACTCTTAGTGCTTTATTTGAAAACTCTTCATTTATTTTTCTGTATTCACTTATTATATCGTTATTTATTTCAACTAATTCTCCATCTTCAAGTGCATATTTACATCTGCTAAATATTACATCTGGAGCACCTTTTGTAAACATAAATACATCATTATCTACTTTGTTTACAGTTGACATAAGTTTTCTATCACTATCAAATGGTAATTCTGCTAATCTATCATTATTTAATCTTATTTCTTTGTAACTTAAATCATTTTTAGTTGCGTAGTTTATAAGTGCTACTTCTGTAGGGTCACCTATTTCTACACCTTCTTTAGTTATATCTGAATCATTACAAAGTACAGATGCTAAAGTTAACATTTCTTCTTGATAAGAACTATGTCTAGTTATTGCTGCTTCACTACCGCTTGTATTATCCACTAGGCTAGCGTCTTTAACTCCATACATATAAGTCTTGACTACTGTCATTTTATTTTGTGTAAGTGTACCTGTTTTATCTGTACATATAACACTTGTAGAACCTAATGTTTCAACTGCTGGTAATTTTCTTATTATAGCTTGTTTTTTAGCCATAGTGTTTGTTCCAACTGCTAAAACTATTGTAACTATTGATGATAGTGCTTCTGGTATAGCTGCAACTGCTATTGCTATTGCAAACATAAATGAATCAACTACATCAGCACCTCTAACTACTTGAACTGCAAATATTACTGCAGCTAGTGCTACTATTCCTACACCTAACTTTTTACCAAATACATCAAGTTTTTGTTGAAGTGGTGTTTCTTTGTTTTCTGCGTTATCTAATAAGTTAGCTATTTTACCAACTTCAGTATTCATACCACATCCAGTTACTAGATAAGTCGCTCTACCATAAACTACCATAGAACCACTGAATACCATATTCTTTTGATCACCTAAAGCACACTCTTCATCTATAACATTTTCATGTTTTAATACTGGCTCTGATTCTCCTGTAAGCATACCTTCTACAACTTTTAAAGTCTGAGCTTCTATTATTCTACCATCTGCTGGTACATAATCCCCGGCTTCTAAAATTACGATATCCCCTGGAACTAATTCTCTTGATGGTATTGTAAGTTTTGTATTATTCCTAATTACCTTTGCATTTGGTACAGATAATTGCTTTAAACTAGCAAGTGAACCTTCTGCTTTCTTTGTTTGAACTACTCCAAGTATAGAGTTTAATATTAATACTGCAAATATTATTGATGATTCAACAACTTCACCTAAAAATACTTGAACTAATGCAGCGATTAATAAAATTATTACTAATGGATCTTTAAAACTATCTACGAACAATTTCCAAGTTGGTGTTTTTTCCTTTTCTTGTAATTCATTATATCCGTACTTTTCTAATCTTTCATTAGCTTCTTGTTTAGATATTCCAGATAAATTACTACCTAGATTACTTATTGCTTCTTCTATGCTTTTTTTGTAAAACATAATATACCTCCATTTTAAATTTAATGGGAGTCGTGGTGTTTAAACGGCCGTTGTAAAACTACTATTTCCCTATGTGAATTTATAAAATAAAAAAGACCTCCAAAGCAAATTTTAATAGTTTGCTTCGAAGGTCTTGCTAACAAGTTTATTGCTTGCTAATCAACCGGGATTTTAAAGTCCGAGAATGACGATTGATTATCACTAATATGTAAGTGAAAGCTACTCCCCTTCAAGGGATTCTTATTTATTTATATTTCAATTATACGCACGTGAGTTATATTTTGCAACTATATTTTATTTATTTTACATATTTTTAACAATTCATTGATATTTTTTATAATTTATTATATATATAAAAGTACATTCCAAATTTTAGATTTTATATAATAAAATAATTTTATTTAAAACAATTATAACAAGTGAGTGAAAATGTTTAATTTAACTTTTTCACTCACTATTTTAATTTATTTTATTTTTATAACTTGGCCTACAAAGATTAAATTTGGATTTTTTATATTATTAAGTTTTACTATATTTCCTATTGTTGTATTGTATTTACTAGCTATTTTATCAAGTGTATCTCCTTTTTTAACTGTATATGTTACAAAATTTTGTTGGTCTGATTGTGGATTATGAGCTGGTACTGGAGTAACTGTAGGTTGTTTAACTGGTTCTTTTTTTGTTGGTAATAATATACCTTGTGTAAATTCATTTAAATCACATTCAGTACCTATACCTCTAACATGACCTTTTTCTGAATACTGGAATCCTACCCAACTATCCCACACTCCATTGCTACCAGGAGTATTTACTCCATAATGTGCTACCCATAAAGGATAAACATTTAAACTTTTTTGTAGATTTTCCTTTATAAAACTTGTATATGAATATATAACAACATCTAGCCCACTAAGTCTTTTTACTTCTTCTAAGAAGATTTTACTAAGATTAGTTATTGTAGATGCACTAAGTCCTTTATTAACTTCCATATCTAATGCTAGTCTACAGTCACAGTGATATGGCTTTATAGTTTCCACAAAGTGAGCTGCTTGTTTTCTAACTGACTCTTCTGTACTAGGATTTAAAAAATGATAAAAACCAACTAATAATCCAGCTTCCTTAGCTTTTACTGCATTTGATTTGAAATAAGTATCAACTGAAGTTTCACCTTGGGTTGCTTTTATATAAACTACTTTTATTCCTTGATCTTTTACAGTCTGATAATTTATTTCACCATCCCAATGACTTACATCTATGCCTTTCATATTACCACTACTTCTACTTTGCATATTATCATCCTTTCTTTGAAGAGTTTCAA
Source organism: Romboutsia lituseburensis (assembly GCF_024723825.1). Classification (NCBI taxonomy): domain Bacteria; kingdom Bacillati; phylum Bacillota; class Clostridia; order Peptostreptococcales; family Peptostreptococcaceae; genus Romboutsia; species Romboutsia lituseburensis. The sequence goes on along the minus strand of NZ_JANQBQ010000001.1, from coordinate 3,558,069 downwards.
GTTATATTATGAATTTTATCTACAAATTGTTACATTTTTAAACTTTTTGTAACAAACTTATTAATTCCACAATATATTAAAATAGATTATTTTTTTAATATTCTAGTTATTAGTTAAAATATAATGATTTAAAATTTAAAATGAGGTGTTAATATGAGTAAAAAAGTATTTATAGACCCAGGACATGGTGGTAGTGATAGCGGCGCTGTTGGAGTTAATAATTTACTTGAAAAAAATATAAATTTGCAAGTTGCTAAAAAAGTAGAGTCTTTACTAAAAAAACAAGGTATTGAAGTCAAATTAAGCAGAGATAATGATGTATTTTTATCTCTTAGTGATAGAACTACAATGGCAAATAATTGGAAATCTGACTGTTTTGTTTCCATACACTGTAATGCTTTTGATGGTTCGGCTAAAGGGATAGAAACTTATTCTTATCAATCAAGCTCTTCTAATTTAGCTACTAAAGTTCATTCTCAAACTTTAAATACTAAAGCTTATACTTTAAATAGAGGTATTAAAACTGCTAGTTTTTATGTTTTAAGAAATAGTAATATGAGAGCTTGTTTAATTGAAATGGCCTTTATTGATCATGCTGAGGATTCCAAAATCCTTACTCAAAGACAAGATGATTTAGCACTTGGTATTGCTAAAGGTATATGCGAGTATCTAGGAGTTGAATATAAACCTAATCCTGGACTTCCTGAAACTAAACCTCCTGTTGTTAATAGTGATACTTTTTACAGAGTAGTTTGTGGTTCTTTTAACAGCAAAGTTTATTCTGAGGAACGATTAGAAGAGCTTAAAAAACTAGGCTTTAATGATGCTTTTATAACTGTTTTTCAAAAAGGAAGCAATTAATTAACGTTAATAAAAATAATCTATTGTTATATTTATAAATAAAACTATATATTTTAGTAAATGACTGTATCTTAGCATAAAATATAAAAACTAAGATACAGTTTTTATATTTTTATTTTATAATTCTTATTCCCAATCATTATAGGTATAGTAATTTCCCTGTGAAATTGGTTTGTAATCTTTACAAGATCCTAGCAGACTTTTCCTTTTATCTTGAATACAATCTATGTTATTTACAAAAAATTCACATACATCTTGTTCATCTTTAAGAATTATATCCTTTAGGCAAAATATTTCATTTTCATTATCTCCATATGGGCAAAAGTTGCCATAATTACAAGATTGGCAACATGCCATATTTATATTTGATGGAAGTGATTTTTGTAAGCTTTTTATTGCATACTCCATACTATTATTTTTTTGTGACTTTATATTATTTTTTCCTAAAGTAAATTCAAAATAAATATCTTGAATTTTATTTTCATTATGTTTATAAAACATTTTTGTATGTATTTCTGTTAGCAATCCGTTAACTATATAATTAATATTTAGAATTTTTACGTTCACTAATAACTCCTCACTTGTAATATATGTTATTTTTAATATTGTTCACTTCTATTTATAAAAGTTCATAGAAAAATAGATTATGAGATATCCCATAATCTTACACATTTATGACTTAGTTGTCATATAATATATACATTTACATTTACATTTACATTTACATTTACATTTACATTTCTTAGTTTATCATCAGAATTCATTTCTATCAATCATTTTTAATCATTTTTACCTTTTTTTCGTACGCCATTTTATTACATTTTTTTCTCCTAAATATTTTTACAAAGCTTTTTAAGTAAGTTAATTAAATCTTCTGATTCTTGTTTATTAAAGTCTTTCATCACTTTTTCATACCATTTATCTTGATATTCATTTATTGAATTAAGAATAGATACTCCCTCTTCTGTAACATATAAATCAAAAAATCTATTGTCATTACTTCCTTTTTCTTTAATAATATAATTTAAACTTTCAAGCTTTTTTATGTTTCTAGTTATGATAGCCCTATCTACATCTAGTAGCTCAGCTATATCTTTTAAATTACACTCTTTATTTTTTTGTATAGCCATCAAACAGCGCCACATGTTAAGGGTTAATTGATATTCTTGCAATTTTAAATCAACGTGTTTTATAAAATCCCTATTTAAATCCGATAAATATTTACCTAATATTTTATATGCCAATCCTACTCCTCTTTTCTTGCTTAACTTATTTTTTGATAAACCATAGGATCAATAAACCCAAAAGTTATTTTACCATTTTTTCTAAAGACTTCACTTACATACATTTTACCATCTTCTATCTTCTCTTTTAAAGTAAACTATGTTACTTCATTAAAATGACTTACGCTTTCACCTTCATATACTCCATTTTCTTCTTTATATACCATAGGTGTAAACTTAGAAGAAGCTATAAGTTCGTTATAATCCACTCCTTTAATAATTGATACTATCAATTATATTCTAAAGTAATTGATAGTGTCAATTACTTTGAATGAAATAATATTTATATTTTATCCTTAAATCCTTAAGCTTATCATTATAAATTTAAGTCACTATATAAATCTGAAACTTTTAATATAATTACTATATAGCTTACTTTCTTAGAAGTTTATTCAAATCATCAGAATTTTTTTTATTATCCCAGTTCGAATAAAAATAAAATCCTATTATATGACCTAATACTGTAGCTATAGCCATTAATATAATCCAAGGTCTAATAATTTCAAACATATAAGGTGAAAATAGCCAAACTGAGCTAATCCCTGCAACTAAATTTATTGCTGACGAGATAAATATTTTATTGCTAGCTTTCATTGATGAAAAATTCCATAATGCTGGATACATAACTCCAAAAATTATAGAAAAAATTAAGCTTATAGCTACTAAATTCCAAATATATAAAACTGTTAATGTATCATTTTTAAAGAAAATTGATATTAAAGTTAAAATCCATATAAAAGTTATTGAAAAAGTTTGAAAAAAAGATAATCTAAATTGTTTTAACATGCTAATCTCTCCTTTATTATTTTTACATAGTGTCTATTTACAAAGTAGGATGATTTATCACTTAAAAAAACTTCTAATCGAGCATTTGATACCGATGAAAATTCTTTAATTTCGTTTATATTAATAATAGTTGCGTTATTTATTTTTACAAAATATTTTTCATCTAAATTCTCTAATTCCTTTAGGCGTTTATTAATTAAGTATAATTCTCCAGATTTCATTTTTACGCAGCACATATGGCCCTCTGATTGAAAAGCTAAAATAGAATTTATATTTACTTGTATTTTTCTATCATTAGTTGCATTAATAACAGTTATTTTTAATCCATTTTCTAAATGCTTTTTTAAACTTTCAGCAACTTCACTGTTTACAGGATTTGTTTGAATTATTAAGTCTTCTTTATTTATAAGTTTATCTAGTAAAATATTAATTTTCATCCCCTTTCCCCCCTTTCATATGTTTAATATACTATTTCAAGTTGTTATTATCTAGCTTTTATTGTTTTGTTGCACTTTTTTATAACTTTGTTACATTTTTAAGATAACTTCTATAATTAATTTAATCTTAATACTAACAAAAATAAAAACGTATTCTAATTATTTGAAGGGCAAACTAAATTAAGTCACTAATTTTCATAAATACATGATAAAAACAGGTTAAAATAATAAAATATATAAATAAAAAGCCCTGATTATAAATATTAGGACTTTTTATATGAATTAAAAATAAAAAACAAATAAAACTATTTATTTTTTAATGTTTTTAACTTAATAATAATACTGATTAACAGAGATAGAAAGCCTAAAATTGCAGAAATTAAAGCTAATGCCTCTACTCTGTATATATTATAATTTTTTAAATAAGGCTGGTAATGAACTATATTGCCGTCCTTATCCAAAATATCAGTCGAAAGGATGCCGAGAGAATTTTTCAACACCGCTATTCCTTTTTTACTTTTAGGATCGACTGTTTCGTATAACAATCTGAATTTATTTTTATCTGTCTCTAAATTTTTATTGCCCGTTTCCATATCCGCCACATAAATTTCTATTGCCTTGATTGATTTGAATTCATTTTTATTAAGTATGCTCTCTAACTCGTTTTTGTAGTTGCTTACTTTTGTCATATCATATTTTAATGATAGAACTTTCATTTCTTCATACATCTGTGCACACAATTTATTATAAGTACTATTGCATATGTTTATATAAAAAATGGAACTTAAAAGAATAATAAAACTTATTATAGGTAAATAATTAATCAATTTATTAATTTTATTTATTATTCTTGAATCAAAGGAAAGTTTTTTTATCATATCCGAGTCCTCTCTTAGTAAACTATCAAGAGAAATATTATACAAATCACTAAGTAACACTATATTTTCTAAGTCAGGGTAACTCCTTCCAACCTCCCAACTAGATATAGTTGATCTAGAAATGTTTAATATATTTGCTATATTTTCTTGAGTTAATTCTTTTTTTAATCTAGCTTGTTTTAATTTTGATCCTATCTTCATATAACATCTCCTTTCAAATTTAGTATGATAAAAAATTCTTTTATTGGCTAGCTAATTATCGTATCATACTCCAATATATAACGATACAATTTGTAGCATTGGCTTTGTTTCAACATTTTAAAATATATTGTTTTATTATGAAAATCTATTTTTTTATTTTATTTATATACTTATATTTACCTAATAAGTGTATATCAGTTAAATCATCATAAAAAATCATGCTGTTTAATAGCATGATTTTTATATTTCTCTTAATATTAGACTAGTATTGATTAAACATATAAAAGCAATTACCAATATAATTAATAATTATTTCGGTATCGGGCAGCATTTATCAATAATTATTTTAAATATAATACCTAGTATAAGCATAACTGCTGCAACTATTAAAATCTTGAAAAATTGACTTACAATAGTAGCTATTCCCATTATAACTATAAGTAATATACATTCTAATCTTAATCGTTTATCATATGCATTATATTCTTCAGGTGATACACCTGCATTTTCAAGACGTTCTAGTTTAAGTAGTCTATGATATTTATTTGCACTTGAATATAAAATACTTAATGTTAATATTAGAGCTACTATATTATAAATATCAAACATATTCTTATTCCTCCTAAGTATTAAATTTCATATACTAAACTTCTAAACTGTATAGTATTCACCCCAATAAAATATTCCGTATCTTGATATAATCCAGCTATCTAATGGTGTTTGAGTTTTTTCTTCAATTGGGTAATTGAAGATAGTATAAACTATTTGATTTCCTACCTTTTCAATAGGATCTCTACATGATGAATAATCCACTTTAAGATTTATAGCACTATTAGGATATCCCTCTCTTAGTACAGCAAATTTTAAGGCTCCTATTGGTGTAAAAAACGTGTAAAATACTATTACTCCAACTATAAATAAAGGAATAATATATTTGAATTTATCTTTCAACTTATCTTCCCCCCCTTTATTCTTTCAGTAGATAAAATAACTACCATATATATTATAGAGTACTTATTGTATAGATTTCTCGTATTCAATTAATATATATATATATTAATTTAAGATAGCTGTAAAAATTTATCAATATATTGTGCATCAATAGCTAAATTTTGTACCCGAATAGTTAAACAATAAAAAAGTAGTAATTTTAAAATTACTACTTTTTATCTTCACATTATAAATTTATTTCTTTTTTCTGTTTCCTATGTAAGCAAATAATGTAACACCATTAAGTACAGTTGTAGCTACGAGAAGAAGTGCCGCTGAAAATACTACTATATTTATAGTATCCATAATAGCTGTCCAATCTTTTAAACTTATAAGATGATTAATATAAAAAATTTGCATACCTAGTGAAAGCATACATGAAACTATACTCATTAAGGCAAAAACAAACCAATATTGGTTATTAGAATTATTGTATCGTATAAGATTAATAACCGGAAGTACAAATGCAATTAATCCAAGTACAATACTTCCTATATTTAATAAACCATAATCCATAGTAATCTTTTTCCTTTCAAATTTATATCTTATTTTAACAAAATAATCTATATAGTAAAATAAGATTAATTTTATTATATCAGAACTTCTAGTATCTCTTTAAGTAAATAATTCTCTTCTGTAATAATTCAAATTTAGTCATAAGTATTTTAATGAAATTTTATTGTATCAAATCCCCTTATAGCTACATCGACTTTTAAATATAATCTTATAATACAAATACATATAAAAGTAAAACACTTACTTTATTAGTAAGTGCTTTACTTTTATAGTCTAGCTTTAGTAACATCAAACATTGAATTGCCTTCGTTAAGTGCTGATATGGCATTAATAAATGCTTTATTGTTATTATTATCTTTATAAAACTCTTGTATCTCTAGTAACGCAATTTGATAAGAGTTTAAAACTGAAAGCAACGAATAATATCCTATCTTTTCTGGATTTTCATGTGATTCTATAAAACGAAGTATCTCATTTCTTTCTCTATTTAGCTCAGATTGTATAAGATTTATAGTAATGATGCATAGTATTTTTTTATACATGAAATACCTCCTATTAACTTTATAACAATAGTATCTGTTCTTTATTTTAAATAATACCTTAAACATAAAAGTAGATTTTAATTTTAAATTAATTATAAATAATTAAAATTTATTATAAAATAAGCTAATAGCTTATTTTATAATAAATTCTTCATCTACTTTTTTATAATCACTTTTATTTGGCATAAAGCCAGATTCAACTTCAGCTATATAAATACTAAGATTTATATTTTTAATATCCAGAGAAGAACTTTCATCGAACCTTTCTAGCATAGGCTCATTATTATTGCAGTTTCCCATTAAAAACTTAATATTAGTTTTTGAGTCATCTATTCCTTCAATATATATATCATAGTATTTATTCTCATCATAATTCTCAATTTTAGCATAAATCTTTTCTCCAATATCATTTTTAGTATATTTATCTAATATAAGTTTTGCACCACTTTCAAGTTCAATAGATTTATTTATCTTTATTTCTTCTGTATCTAACGCTAGTTGTTTACCATTCGCTTTAAATTCAAATATCCAAGGTTTTCCCTTAAATTCCCCCTCAGTCATTAAAGAAAATTCAACTTTTACATCTACGTCTCCTCTTAATTCATCTTCTTCTATTCCAAACAATCTACATTGTTCAACACTTTCTACTGTATAATTATCTATATACTCTGATCCACTTCCTCCAATGCTACTTAGCTGTTTATTATTTATATATAATCCTGATACTATTACATCAAAATTTTTAGCATCACGTAGGTTTTTCTTACTCTTAACAGTATAACTAAATACTATTTCATCATTATTTAAAACAACCTCATTTAAAGTTACTCTTAATCCATTTTTTGAAACACTTTTGTTTATTACATTCTTATAATCTTCTAAATTTGAAGATGTCCCTAGTGCTTTTGATATATTGTAGCTAATATCATATATTATTTCTTTAGCGTAAGATACAAAGTTATCATTCATTAGGCACATACTCATAAGTAAAATAGATGTTGTTAATATATATTTTTTATGTTTTTGGTTTTTAGTATTTTTATTTAAACTCTTTTTTAAATTTTTTTTAGCTTTATTTTTATCAAAATCAGTAAATTCTTCATTTTTTAATTCTTGCAAATCTATATTAACTTCATTTAACATTTTATATATATTTTTACTCATATTCTCCTCCACTATTTTATAAATAATTTTCTTAGTTTTGATTTTCCTCTGCTTACACGATTATAGATGTTATTTTTATGTATGTTCATTTCTTTACTTACGGATTCTACTGCCTTTCCTTCTACGAACAATTTCAAAAATAAAGCTTTATCCTCACAACTTAGATTATTTAATAATTTATCTAGTTCTTCACTTAACTCATTTTTAGTTACTTCTTCAAATATATTTTCTTTAGAAGGTATACTTAGTTCGTCTATGTTTTCTTTTTCAATATACTTATAATACTTTCTTTTGTAATCTATCGTTTTATATTTAGATATAGCCCCTACCCAGTTTTTAAATGAATTTTTACTTTCATCAAAATTATCAATATTATTCCATATACCAAGCAATATATCATTAAAGCATTCTTCTTGATAATCTTTTAAATTGTATAGGTATTTTTTTATAGATCCATTTATAATCCATCCATAGTTATCTATAACATATACCAAAGCTTTTTCATTTTTTAGCTTTAGATGCTGTATAAAATTTTCTTCATTTATTTTCATATATACTCCCCTTTATAAAATTACCTTATATATATTAATTCGTTTATCATTATAACAAACCTATCTTAAAATAAAAAAATAAACACTTACTAATAAAGTAAGTGTTTATTTTAAATTTTAGATTTAATTACATTTAGCATTAAATCTCCTTGATTAAGTGCTGATATAGCACTAATTAATAATTGATGACTATTTGATTGATAATAATATTGTAGTTCCAGTAGTGAAATTTGATAATAATTTAAAACTGAAAGTAACGAATAATAAAATGACTTATCTTTATCTTCAGCTTGCTGAATTTCATGTAATATTTCATTTCGTTCTCTATTCAATTCAGATTGAACAAAATCTATATCTTTTTTTATACTATTAATATCTTTACCTTGTAATACAGATAAAAAAACTGTATTTAATGAATTAGAAATTGTATCAACATCACTTAAACTTTTTTTAGGATTAGCAAAGGCTATATTAGTGCAAAGCATAAAAGCTGCAGTTACACATAGTATTTTTTTATACATAAAGACCTCCTATAAATTTTATATTAATAGTATTTGTTTTTTTTTAAGATAAATACTTTAAATAGTACTTTATATATCGAATATAAAAATTACATATTAGAGTTATTATTTTATTAAAATTTTCAATTTTCATAAGTTTTATTGGATATTTTTTAATTTGTAAAATAAATTAATTAGGTTTATAATCATTTAGGGAAATGCTTTGTAGGGGAGAGGTTTTAACATGATAAAAGAAAAAAATAATAGTCAAAAAAATTTACTATTGGATTATTTTCATTGTATTTTTTAGTACTAACATGGATTATTTTATTTAAAATGCAATTTTCATTTCATAGTTTAGTAGGTGTAAGGAACTTTAACTTAATACCATTTCATAGATCTATGATTGTTAATGGTAAAATTGATATAAAAGAAATAATTTATAATGTGATAGTATTTATTCCTTTTGGAATTTACATATGTATGATAAATAATAAATGGAGCCTTTTAAATAAAATATTACCTATAGCTTCAGTTAGTTTTATATATGAAGTATTGCAATTTGTATTTGCTATAGGTGCATCTGATATAACAGACTTTATAGGTAATACGTTCGGTGGCATCATAGGTATTGCAATTTATTTTTTAATTAGCAAATTATTTAAATCAAATCAAAAAATGAATAAAATACTTAACATAATTGCGTTAATTATAACTATATTAATTATTATATTTTTATCATTTCTAATTATAGTAAACTTATAAGATTAAAAATGCTCCTAAGTACAATAAAAGTAATTTAGGAGCATTTTTAATAAGTTACTTCCATGAAATATCGTAACTATTCAGAAACTTAATTGAAGTTAATGTTTTATATAACATCCATTAATAACCAGCTTCTATTATCTTATATCTGCCTTCATCATCCTTAGCTAAAGTATATCGAAAATCATTTATACCAGATTCTTCAGGTTGATTATCTATTTTATATTTAACATCATATGTAACGTCGAGAGTCTTTCCTTCTTTAAACATTATACTTTTTCCGTTTTTTAATTTACCTTCAACTGGTCTAAAAGTAGCTTCCTCTGAGTCTATGTATTTTATATATTTAATATTATTTAATATACCTTTTGAAGGAATAGAAAAACCAAGATATACATGGTCATAATTTTTACAAGTAAAAATACATTCTTTCATAGTATCTATATCTTTTGCATTTATTGCATTTATATAAACTTTCATAACCTCTTTAGCATCTTTGTTCCAATCTGCGCTAAGTTCATATTCATTCCACTCTGAATTAATTTTTTTCTGCTTATAAGTATCTTTCATTAAGAACATTCCAAATACTATAAGTATTAAAATAATTATTATATTTTCCTTTTTCATACGTATTCTCCTAAATTTATAATGTTTCTAATTTATCATACTATTTATTTATAAAATTTCAATAAAAATAGACTAAAATAAGTAAAATACGGATTAAAATATTATTTTCTAATACTTTCTCTAGTAATTATTTATATATATTTTTTCATCTTTTCTAGTCATTTTGTAAATTGAAAAAATCAAACATAATATGGCTACTATTATTAATATAGAATCTAGGATAACACTACCACCTATTAAATTATTATTTATTAGCATCACCATTGAATTAAAAACTATATGTAAAGTAATACTTGCTAGTAAAGAATTATAACGTATATACAATAAAACTAATACTATTCCTGATATAAAAGCTGATAGGTCTTGAATAAGATTACTATGTAATAATCCAAAGATTAATGCTTGTACAATAACTGCACTTATTATATTATAATTCTTTTTTAAATGATCAAATATAATACGTCTAAAAATTATTTCTTCATATATAGGTCCAAATACTGTAACTGCCATTACCTGTACAAGTGAGCTACTTATAATATTTGTTTCATTTTTTATCCCTGTACAATATTGATTCATATAATCAGGAATTAACTCCATTAATAATCCTATGAAATTTGCCATAATAATACTATATCCAATTCCAAATAAAGCAACGTATATTATATTTTTAAAATCCATTTTGTTTAAAAGATTCTTACTCAATAATTTATCATTATCGTCAAAAAACATTAAATTCAATATAATTAATGAAATTAAACTAGCTATAAGATTTAGTGTATATTTATAGCTATCAATACAACTCAAATCTTTACCCAAAATAGATAATATAACCATAATTATTAATCCACCTATGATGTGAGTTATACCTACCCCTATCAATAAACCTAATGATTTTAAAATTTTATTCATATATCCCCCTTCTAATATTTTATTTATCTTTTCTGGTCATTTTGTAAATTGAAAAAATTAAACTTATTATTGCTAATAATATTATTATATATTCTGAAGTATTTGTAATATTAACGAATTCAGGTAGCCACATTCCTATTAAATTAAATACCATATGTAAAATAATGCTTCCTAATAATGAATTAGAATATATATATATTAAAGCTAAAAGTATTCCTCCTATAAAAGCATCTATACTTTGTACTATGTTGCCATGAGCTACTCCAAAAACTAATGCTTGAAATACAATTGCCGTTACTAAACTATAATTTTTTTTAAAATATTCAAATATGATACGTCTATAAAGTATTTCTTCATATATAGGTCCAAAGACTACTATTGCAAGCGCTCCTATAACATTGCTACTTATAGATTCTAATTGATTTGATACGTCTGTATAACTTGGAACTAATGTATGAAGTATTGTTACATATATAGAAGTAAAAACACTAACTCCAAATCCAAATAATATAATATACAATATTTTTTTGCTCTCTACTTTTTTTAATATATCTTTGCTTAACACTTTATTGTTATAATTAGAAAAAATTGAATTCAATATAATTAATGAAACAAAATTTCCTATAGTATTTAAAATGCAAAAATAGTCTCCATCGTCTTTTATAAAAATAGAACATACAAACCCAATAAATATAACACTAATCAAATCTATTATATGTATACCTATACAAAACTCTAATGATTTCAAAATTTTTTTCATGTCTTTCTCCCTAATGACCTATTTATTTCTATTATAATAACTAAATTAAACCATTTATTTTATAAGTCAATAGAAATGCACCAAAATATAGATTTCCGGGAGTAAGTTGATATTAATTATCATTTTTATATCATATTAAATATCAATTCTTTTCACATATTTTAAATAAATTTAACCCAATTAAGTAGTCTATTTATATAGTCTACTTAATTGGGTTAAGTTTGTTTTTTTATAAAGTTTTTACTTCCATACTCTCTTTAGCCCTAAAATCTCTTGCATATAACCATAAAGAGATACTGGAGACATTATCATTTGATATGTTAATAAAAATAAAATTAATCCTAAAAGATTTTTTCTTACTTTTAAGTTCATATCTTTAAAAACATTATACGCCTGATATCTATATAAAATATAAAAACTTACTAGTGTCAAAGGTAATACAAAAATCATCATCGGCCCAACTATATAATACTTGTGAAAAAATACAGCTATTATTAATCCTGGAATCCAGAAAAAAGTATAACTAAAATCCATATAAGGGATTAGTAAATCTATGCCTGTTAAAAATTTAAAGAATACCTTAGGTTGTTGCCATGGCTTAACTTCTCTAATACCTTCAATCATGCCTCTAGCCCATCTTGATCTTTGTTTTGCAAAATGAGATAGCTTTGTCGGTACATCAGTAAAAGCAATAGCTTTTGGTTCGAAATATACTCTTTTATTTTGAGATAATATCTTCCATGTTAATATAATATCTTCTCCGATTGCATCTGCCCATCCTCCAAGATTTCTAACTATGTCAGTCTTATAGATTGAAAATGCTCCTTGGGCCACTAAAGTACCTTGGTATAAGCCTTGCATTCTTTTTATAGATGCTATACTAAGGAAATAATCCCACTCTTGCATTTTAGCTAAAATATTATCTCTACTATTTCTCACTAACATAGATCCAGCTACTGCACATACATCATTAGGTGATGATACCATTCTAGATACCAAATTATTTATTGCATCCTTATGAATTATTGTATCTGCATCAAGAGTTATTACATATTTAGTTTTTACATCTTTAAGACCTTTATTAAGTGCATTAAATTTTCCAGGTTTGGTTTCTTTTATTAAAGTAATATCTGTATCAAAATCTTTTTTAGCCCTTTGAACTTCTGATGCTGTTTTATCAGAAGAGTTATTATCAATTACGATAATGTTTATATTTCCATTATACTGCTGTTCATTTACATATCGTAGTGTATTATAAATACCAGCTTCTTCATTGTAAGCAGCGATTAATAAAGTAACACTTTCAGATGGATGACTGATTTTTCTAGTGGGTTGCTTGTCTAGTAGCAAACTAACTACTAAAAATGCATTCATAAGTCCTGGCACATATGCAACACCGCTAATTATTATAAAAGACCATATAGGTCCAACAACTTCTGATAAATCATGAATCCAAGGTTTAGATATGTTATAAGAAAATACCATCCACAGACAGCTAAGAATTAAGCTAAGAATAAACTTTTGTTTAGTTGTTATATAAATATTTGATTTATCTTTTTTTATACTGTCATCATACTCATAATCAACCTTTTCCATACGAAGTCCTTTCTTAATTATTTTAAACATAATTCGGCATATATCGACTTGATTTATAAGTATAATATATTAAGTTATAAGAGTAAATCTATTTTTGTGAGTTAATTTTTTACATGGAATTTACTGGTTTGATTCTTAATTTTAATACACTTTTATTAATTTAAAGCTACATGATTTATCGCAAGAAAAGTTATCAGAGAAACTATATATTAAGATTCATAGTTTTTAAGTATAATGTTAGTTCTAAAAATTTTTATTCTCTAGTTTGTTTACCTCATCATGCCAATGATATGGATATTTTATTATAAATTCTAAAGAATAAAAATTTCATTTTAAAGTTTTTAGTTTTTGGTACGTGTGGCATATTTTATCATTAAAGCATTATTAAACCTAAAATATTAATATTATTAACAGGAAATACTAAATAATAATTAGCTATATAAAAAATTATATTAGTAAGGAGCGACACGATGAACATATTAATTTTAACTGCTAGTTTTGGTATGGGACATAACTCATCTGCTGTTGCTATCAAACAGGAGCTAAGTAAAAAATATAGTGACTCAAAATGTTTTATTGTTGATATAAATAAATATATGTTCCCCGTTTTACATGAGGTTATTTATAAAGGATTTAATGTGGCAGTTCATAAATGTCATAATATTTATAATTCATTATATAAAATATCTCAAAAGCAAACCAGGATGCCATTAAAAGGCATTTTCATGAAAAAAGTACATGACTTATTAGATGAGTACAATCCAAATATAGTTATATCTACACTGCCTATGAGTTCTAAACTTATATCTGAATATAAGATGTATTCAAATTGTGATTTACCTCTTATTACTTGCATAACAGATGTTAGTGTTCATAGTTCATGGATTAACCCAAAAACTAATATATACTTTGTATCATCTCAAACGAGTAAAGAAAAGCTTTTGAAAAAAGGTATTTTAGAAGAAAAAATTTTTATTACTGGAATACCTGTAAAAGAAGATTTTATAAAATTTAATGATAGGCCTATAGATCCAAATATCAAAAAAATATTAGTTATGGGTGGTGGATTGGGTATAATACCTTTTGATAATAATTTATACAAAGAATTAAATGGTATGAAAAATGTTGAAGTCACAATTATTACAGGTAAAAATAAAAAAGTATTTAATAAATTAAATGGAAAGTATTCAAATATTAATGTTATAGATTATTGTGAAAATGTACATGAATATATGCAGGCATCTGACATTATTATATCTAAGCCAGGAGGAATTACATTGTTTGAGGCTATACACTCTAAACTTCCTATGTTTGTAATTTGTCCTTTCTTAGAACAAGAAATAGAGAATGCCTATTTTATAGAGAAGCACGATATAGGTAAAGTAATATGGAATAAGGACAGTAACTTATCTTCTGAAATAAATGATTTACTTAACAATGAAGGCTATCTTTATGAGGTAAGAGATAAAATGAAAAATATTCAAACAGAGTTAAATAAAATCCAAATTAGTTCAATACTAGATAAATTTAATATACCGAGAGCATTATGATAAAATTATTTATATGGATAATTACAATAATTATTGTCATATTACTTATATACAGTATATTACCCACTTTGTATTATAGAATTTTCAAAATACATGCACCTAAGCATCCAAATAATAAAAATAGTATTTTATTAAGTTTCGATGATGGCCCTAGCAAAGATTATACAAACATGTTTCTAGATTTATTAAAGAAATATAATATTCAAGCAACATTTTTTATTGTAGCAAAAGAGGCTGATAAGAATCAAGATATTATAAAAAGAATAGTACTGGAAGGACATACTTTAGGTTTACATTCCTTAGAACATAAAAGTGCTTTAGTTAAAGGCTATTTATATACTAAATATGATTTTGATGAATCTATAAAAATAATAAAAAAACTAGGTTATAATATAAAATACTATAGACCCCCATGGGGAGAAGTAAATTTATTTACACTTTACTATGTAAAAAAATATAATTTAAATTTAGTGTTATGGAATGTAATGTTGGGCGATTGGTCTCGATATACAAATATAGACAAGATAATAAATCGTCTCTTGTTAAGAGTAGGGAATAGATCAGTTATATGTTTACACGATGGAAGAGGTTCAGCAGGTGCTCCTCTTATGACAATAACGGCATTAGAAACTGTTATCCCGGAATTAATAAAAAAAGGATTTAATTTTAAAAATATAAATGAGTTTTATTAAAGTTATTAAAAATTATTCGTATCATCACAATTATAGCACTCTATTTCCATATTCTTAAGATACTACTCTAGATAGAAAAATAGACTTAAAGAAGACATCTAATTTAGATGTCTTTATTCTTTTAAACTATATATTCAATTTCAATATAATTAATATTTTTTCTATTATTTTGTTTATCAAATTTATACTTCATCATCTGAATAATTTTTCTGCCGTTCAGCAATTATCAAATTTTCATTTTGGAGAATATATTTCATTTGCTTGTAAATTGTATTTTACGCTCAATGATATCTGATATAGTTAACTTTATCATCTTTTTATTGCTTATCATAATGTACTTCTCCTTTTACAAGTTAAGTTTTCACTATTTCAGAGTTTTATATCATATAATATATATTCTAATATTTATCTATATTTCTCAAAATAGTTATTATTGTCATTTATCTTTTAACAATTGGAATGTTATTTAAATTATAATATCTTTATACATAAAGATGTATAATTTCTAATTAATTTTATTTAATACTATGCAATACAAATAAATATATCAGGAGATAATTGAAATGAATAAAAATATTTTAGGCATAAAAATTAATAATTGTATAAATCCAGAAATACTATTGAGGCATTTTGATGATTTTTATATTTCTGCTTGTAATTATGATACTGACGAAAATATATTATATACTTATAATACTAAGACAAATACATTAAAAAAAATATACTCAGTCGATTTAGAAACATTTTTCTTCTGTGATAATCTATCACAAACTATTTACAAATGTAAACAATCAGATAAAGAATTACTTATATATAAAATTAACGATAAAAAATTTAACTGTATATATAAAGAAAATTTATTTAAAAATAATCATTTAGCAGATATTTATTTTATTGATGATAATATATTTATAAAATTACAAGATGATAGTACTAACGTATATCAAAGTTACTTAATCTTAGAAAGTAATAAATATAAAATAGACAATAAGTATTTTTGTAATTCAATATATAGACCATACTATATTAATTATAAAGGGAATATATTTTTAGTTATTGATGAATCTAATTTTCAATCTAATGAGCTTTCAGAAATAACGGAATATAATATAAATAATATAGACCTATTTAATAGGATAACTTTATATAATCTATCCGATTTTATAGAATCAATAAAAAATAATAAAGTAATTTCAAAAAATATTCTAATAGAATCAAATTGTCCTAAAGAATCTGTTCAACTTTTAGGAGTGTATAAAAATAATATTATTGTATTATATAATAAAAATACTCCTGAAGTTTTACTATTCGATATAAATAATAACTTTAAAACTATTAATATTAATAATAATATAATCGATATCCTTAAAGAACAAAAATTATATTATATATATATAAACAAAGAACAACTTGGAATTTTAGATGAAAATCAAAAACAGATATTTAGTGTTAATAACTCAAGTGAAGATAAAAAAGTATCTATTGTTGGAATACATGATTCGAAATATGTAATATATAAAAAAGAGTATTATGAAGATGGAAAAATAGAAACTTATGTACATGATTTAAAGTTTAATAAACATTTTAAATATGATAGTGACTTTGTATTTATTCAAGACACTTTGATTTAAATAATACTTCTTCTGAAATTATTGATTAAACTAAATTTAGATTAATCAATATAAATGAATGTATAAAACTTGTTATTGGGGTAATTAAAATGCCCTTTCATGCAAACATTAATGATAAATCTTAGCATTTATAGTAGAGTATATAGTATCTTTACTTTTTCTTAAATCTCGCAAAATCACTTGATATTATAACTAAATTTTATACACGTAGAAAGGAAAATAAAATATGAAAAATAATATGGTTTTTAGTGGTCCAGAAAAAGATATAAAAAAGTTTATCAAAGAACTTATTTTTGGATTACTTAAATGCTTATAAAGAATTAAAAAAGCTGCCTCAATTATGAGACAGCTTTTTATTATGCTTGTTTATCTAAAGGTTTCTTTAATATTGATAATATGACCATACCAACTACAGAACCTATAGCTATTGCAGCTATATATCCTAAAGGATTTGATACAACTGGTATAACAAATATTCCACCGTGTGGAGCACGAAGTGCTGATCCAAATACCATACTTAATGCACCTGCTGTAGCAGAACCTACTACACATGCTGGTATTACTTTAAGAGGGTCAGCTGCTGCAAATGGTATTGCACCTTCTGTTATAAATGATGCTCCCATTACATAGTTAACTTTACCTGATTCTTGTTGTTCTTTTGTAAATCTATTTTTAAAGAATGTTGTAGCTAAAGCTATTGCAAGTGGAGGAACCATACCTCCTGCCATTACTGCAGCCATTATTTCAAATTGACCTGCATCAAGTGATGCCACACCAAATACATATGCTGCTTTGTTGATAGGACCGCCCATATCTATTGCCATCATGGCACCTAATACTAGTCCTAAAACTACCTTTGAACTTCCGCCAAGACCATTTAAGAATGCTACCATACCATCATTTATACCTTTTACTGGAGGTATAACTACAAATGTCATTATTACACCTATTAGTAAAGTACCAAACAGAGGGAATAATAATACTGGCTTTATACCATCAAGTGATTGTGGTAAGAAACTAAAGAATTTTTTAAGTCCTAATACTAAATATCCTGCTATAAAACCTGCTAGTAAAGCTCCTAAGAATCCTGCTCCACCTTCTTTAGCAAGTATACCTCCTACAAAACCTACTACCATAGCTGGTCTATCAGCAATTGAGTATGCAATGTATCCTGCAAGAACTGGTAACATAAATCCAAATGCATAATCTCCTATTCCTTTAAAGAATGCCGCTAAAGGTGTATTTGAACCAAAATGTTTAGGGTCTATTGCATAATTATCAAATAAGAATGCTAATGCTATTAATATACCACCACTTACAACGAATGGTAACATATTTGAAACCCCATTCATTAAGTGTTTGTATACTTTTCTAAAAGCTGTTTCGTCTTCAGCACTTTCTTGAGTAGCACTTGCTCCTGAGTGATTGTATATTGGAGCATCTCCTTTTGAAGCTCTTTCTATTAATTCATCTGCTTTGTGTATTCCATTTGAAACTTTAGTTATTATAACTTTTTTTCCGTTAAATCTAGCCATCTCAACATTTTTATCAGCTGCAACTATTATACACTCAGCATGTTCTATTTCTTCCTTAGTTAATATGTTTTTAGCTCCTGATGAACCATTTGTTTCAACTTTTATCGAAACTCCTTTTTTCTCACCTGTTTTGTTTAAACTTTCTGCTGCCATAAAAGTATGAGCTATTCCTGTTGGACAAGCTGTTACTGCTAATACTTTAGGATATTTCTTTTCTTTAGATTTTTTAGCTTGTACTTTAGGTTCTGGTTTAGATTCTGGGAACTTTTCACTTTCCTTTTTATCTATTAAGTCTATAAATTCTTCTACTGATATAGCATTTATTAAATCATTTCTAAATTCTTCATCCATAAGTATAGTAGATAATCTAGATAATACCTCTAGATGTGTATCATTTGCTCCATCTGGTGCAGCTATCATAAAGAATAAGTGAGATAAGCTTCCATCAAATGATTCATAATCTATACCTTCTTTACAAATTGCAGCCGCTAGACATGCATTATCAACAGCTTTTGTTTTAGCATGAGGAATAGCTACACCTTCTCCTATTCCTGTTGTACTCATATTTTCACGAGCTATTATTGCACTTTTATATTCTTCTTTATTGTTTAAGTTTCCACTATTATTAACTAAATCTACAAGTTTATCAATAGCTTTCATTTTGTTATCTGCATATAAGTCTAAGCTTACAGATTTTTTATTTATTAAGTCTGTTATTCTCATGTTATCAATTTCCTTTCTTGATATTTCACGTTATCGTGTCTTCATTTTGTAAAATATTTATTAGTTTATATACTCTATATTTATTTGTTCTAATAATTCATTTATAAAATCGCTAGTTGCTAAATCATATGAAAATGCTGTTGCACTTCCACTTGCTGCTCCTAGTTTTAAGGCTTCTTCATAGCTATTATTTTTTAGATATCCTGCTATAAATCCACCAACCATAGAATCTCCTGCACCTACTGAGTTTTTAACTTCTCCTTTTGCAACAGAACTTTTTAAAACTTTATTGTCTTCTGTTACTAAAAGTGCTCCATCTTTTCCCATAGATACTAAAACATTTTTAGCTCCCATTTCTTTTAATTTATTCGCATATAAAACTATATCTTCTGTAGTTTCAAGTTTTACGTTAAACATTTCTTCTAATTCAATATTGTTTGGCTTTATTAAAAATGGCTTATATTTTAAAACATTTAAAAGTAAATTTTTAGTTGCATCAACTACAACCTTTATTCCTTTATTTTCAATCCTTGCCATTATATTTTCATAAAGCTTTTCATCAAGTGTTGAAGGTATGCTTCCAGCTAAAACTAATATGTCATCTTCATTTAGGCTTTCTATTTTTTCATATAACTCATCTAACTTTTCACTTGATATATGAGGACCTTGGCCATTGATTTCAGTTTCTTCATTTGATTTTATTTTTACATTTATTCTTGTGAATCCATTTTCTAGTTTTATAAAATCTGAGTTTAATCCTCTTTCATTTAAAATACTTTCTATATATTGTCCTGTAAATCCACTTATAAATCCTAGAGCATTACTTTTATATCCTAGCTCTTTTAATATTAATGATACATTTATACCCTTACCGCCTGGATAAACATACTCCTCGCTTACTCGATTTATATCTCCTGTAGATAAATTTTTCAATTTAACCACATAATCTATAGAAGGGTTTAATGTTACTGTATATATCATAGATTTCACCTCTACTTTATTTTTCTGTATAACGTTTGCTTAAAGTAACTGACGAAGTCACTGTCTCCATAAAGTGTAGTTCTCACACAGTAACTTAAGCAAAGCTAATTTTTTCTTCGATTTATTTTTATGTTGTGTATCTCTTGTATTTATAATAACCGGAAATCTTTTTCCTTGAAAGTCAAAAAATTTCTCTTAATTAAAAGAGAAATTTATCGTTTAAACATATTTGAGAACTTTTCAAAGTTCTTATTTTCGCATATACTTATTACTTTTGCTATAGAATCTACCCTTTTGTAGATATTTAAAAATAATTCTTCATAGTCAAGTATCTTATCTTTATCAACTGCTAACATTATAACAAGTCTAACTTTACCTATCTCCCAATTTATCGGGTTTTTAAGTATTCCAATAGCAACTTTACTTTCATATATTATTCCGTTAGCTCCATGAGGTATAGCTACCATATTCCCTATCTCAGTTGTTGCTATTTGCTCTCTTTCTAAATAAGATTGCTTCATATCCTTATCTATATATTTATACTCAATTAACTTATCTGCCATGTAATTTATTACTTCTTCTTTAGTTTCTAAATCTATGTCTATAAAAAATAATTTAGTCTCTATTAAGCTCTCTACCTCTAAATCCATATATACATTACCTGTTTCTATGTATTTTTCAATCATTTTTATCTCTTTATCAGTAAGCATTGCAGATACATTTATTACAGGTATATTTTCTAATTGAAGTGGTACTGTTGATATTACAAAATCTACATCTATAGCATTTATATAATCTACTAAATAGGATGGTATTATTTTAAGTATCTCTAATCTATCTTTGAATATATTTTCTAATTTAGATTTTATAAGCATGGATGTACCTATACCAGAAGTACATACTATTATAGTTTTTAAAACTCTTTTTTCATTACCCTGAGATGATCTTTCTATTGCTCCTCCTACATGAAGCGCTATACTTGAAATTTCTTCTTCACTTATATTTATATCCAGATTTTTTTCTATAGTTTTTTTAGCTATTTTTGCTAATTCAAATGCAAATGGATATTTTATTTTTATATCATTTAGACCAATTAGATTTTGATTTATTCCTAACTTAGTCCTTTTATATAAATTGTTTATATGATTATATAAACATTCTTCAAATATTTTATCATCTATTATATCTATTGATGTTGCTGTTTTTAAGTTTTGAGTAAATTCTTTTATAGAGTTTAAAATAAGTTCTTTGTTTTTATTATTGTTTAATATATCATTTCTTTTGTTTTTGTAATCTATTATATATTTTTTTATATATTCTTTTTCTGATTTTAATATTTGCTCTTTTGATGATATTGTTTTGATTTTTTCATATATAATATTTGATTTTAACTCATTTTCATATATTTCATCTATATTTCTACTTAATGATATTAGTATAAAGTTTAATATATTTTTAAACTCTATATCTGTTAGTATCATTTTTTCATCATTTAATATATCCAAAATCATATTTTTTATTGAAAATATATTATTTTTTATACTAGGCTTTAAAAAATCACTTATACTTAATTCATTTTCTTTTTTATTGCATAAGTCCGATATACAAGCTACGATATCTTTTTCTCTCCCTAAAACTAGTATTCCTTGCTTATGCTTTGTCGCTACTTTTATATTATACTCTTTTAAAATTTCTTTAACTTCTTTTAAATCATTTTTTACTGTCGATACACTTACATACATTGAATCTGCTAAGTCTTCAAGTTTTATGGCTTCTTCATTTCTTAAATTTAATAACTCTTTTATAATATATCCTACTCTATCTATATCATTGTATATATCTTTATTTAAATCTAACTCTTCTAAGCTACCCTCTATCTTATATCCTACACCTCTTATTGATACTATTTTTCCTTTTTTAATTACTTTATTTATTTCTTTTATCTCGCTTTGTATTGTTTTAGTTGAACATCCTATAGCTTGACTTAGTGCAATACTGCTCATTGGTTCATTACTACTTAATAGTGTTTTGATTATGTTTAATTGCCTTGAAGTTGTGTTTATCATTATTCTCATCACCATATCCCATTTATTCCAAATCATTTATTCTCTTATTTATAATAATATATTATACCTATTTTCTATTTATCTAAATATACAATAAAAAATTTTTAATATATATATTTTTTTAGGTTATGCTTTTATTATAGGCTATATTTTCACCTTATTTTTTTATTTTGTGATATTATTTATTTATGTTTAAATATTTATAGCAATTTTAGGAGTAGTAATATGGAACTTTTTATATCATCTTTAGCTTGTATGAGTGTTACTGTTTTGGTATTTACTTTTATTACACATCATACGTTTAAACACAAACTTAAAATACCACCTACTAGAGTATATATTTTAATGTATCTAGTATTTATTGGCTTTAAAAGTTTACTTTCACATTGGTGGCATTTAGATTTAATTAGTTTATCTGTTGGTGAATTTTTAAATCTAGGATTTAACATAGTATATTTTTATTTATTTTATTTTTTAGTTAATGATAGCCTCTATAAATGTTGTCTTGTATATATATTTCAATTACAATATACAGGAATTTTATACTGGATATCATCTTTAGCTGTGTCAAAATATGAAAAGTTTTTCTCTGTAAAATATTATATATATGTTACTTTATTTGAGTTATTATTATTTTTAATAACCATTATACCTATAAGGAATTTTTTAGATAAAGTAGTTATTCCAGCTTTAGAGATAAGTAATATTAAAATATGGAAGTTTGTTGTTTTATCTCAACTTGGATTTTTTGTTATTAAGTTTTTAGCAATAACTTATATAGATATAGAATCTAGATTTTCATTATTTTATTTGCCAATACAAATATTTTTATTTATAGAGTTTTTTATTTTATATTATATTCAGTTTCAGTTTATCAAAAATGTTAATTCTAATTTAACACTAGAAAGAAATTCTTTATATATAAAAAATCAACTTGATTTACAAAAGAACCAATATGAAAAATTAAGTAATTATATTTGTGAAACAAAAGCTCTTAGGCATGATTTAAAACACCATATCGCAATTATGAAAAGTTGTATAGAAAATAAAAAATATGATCAGTTAAAAAAATATATTTGTCAATATGAAAGTAATTTATCTTATAAATTTAATTCTGATCTTTGTAAAAACTTTGCTATTAATTGCCTTTTAAATCATTATATTAATCTATGTAATATAAACAACATAGATATGAATATTTGTGTAGATTTGCCTAATACTATTAATGTACTCGATTCTGATTTATGCATTATATTTGGAAATTGTATAGAAAATGCTATAGAAGCTTGCCTCAACTTAAGTAAAAATAAATTTATCAATATAAATACTAAGATTTATTTTGATATGATTATTATAACTATTGATAATAGCTATAACGGAAAGTTAAAGAAAAAAGATGATATATTCTTATCATCTAAACGAGATTTCAAATATGAAGGTATTGGTATTTCTTCGGTTTTACAAATTATAAAAAAGTACGATGGAATTATAAGATTTAATTCTGATAACAATAAATTTGAAGCATCTATAATGCTACATGAAAATAAAATATAATAATCCAAAATCATTAGTATAATAAAAAGGAAGGATTTAATATTTAGTAAATAGTTCTTTTTTATTATGTTACCACTTATTACGTAAAACCCCCTTTAATATCGTAATTTTACCTCTCTTGAGATTCTAAATAAATATTGTTTTATGCTATAATTTTATATATAAATCTAGCGAGGAGTGTTTAATTTGCGTATTGCAATATGTGATGATTGTAAAGATGACTTAAAACATTTGACTAATCTTATTAATAAATACAGCTTGCTAAATACTTTAAATGTGGAAATTATGCAATATGAATGTGAAGAAAGTTTATTTAATGATTTAGAAAAAGATTATTTTGAAATTATTTTTCTAGATATTTATATAGATAAATCACTTGGAATCGATGTAGCAAAAAAAATAAGAGAAATAGATAATAACTGTTTAATTATTTTTACTACAATTAGTCCCAATTATGCTTTAGATGCTTACTCTGTCCATGCTATTGACTATTTGCTAAAGCCAATTGATTTTGACATATTTGAAAAAACACTTAATAGATGTGTTAATTTCTTTCCAGATTCATTTAAGTTTATTCAAGTTTTGTCAAATAGACTTATGATAAAAATTCCTCAGAAAAACATTATATTTATTGAAGTATTTAATAAGTATTGTTTAATACATACAACTGATGGTGTGATAAAAACGTATATGTCTTTATCTAAACTTGAAACATTGATTGAGAGTAATGTATTTTTAAGATGTCATAAAAGCTATATGATTAATATGAAACATATAGAACAGATTTTAGAAAATGATTTTTTATTAAAAAATGGCACAAAAATTCCTATTAGCCAAGATAAAAAGCTTGTATTTAAGCAAGAATATATTGATTATCTATTCAAAGTAACTAGAAGTTAAATATATTTTTTAATGGCGTATAGACTTGTAGACACTATAAATTACTATGGTAATAGTGCCTACATTTTTTTATGCTTAATTTTTATAGTTATTATTAAAAGCCTACAATACCTTTATCGTAGGCATATAAAGCTGCTTGCATTCTATCCTTTAAGTTTAATTTAGCAAATATATTACTTGTATGTTTTTTTACTGTATGCTCGGTTATATATAGCTCTTTTGATATTTCTATATTTGTTTTTCCTTTTGCTATACAAATTAATATTTCTTGCTCCCTCTTTGTTAGTTCAGATATAGTTTCTGTATCTCCATGAGATATATAATTTTCTATTAAATCCGCATCATAATATTTTTTACCCTTGTCTAATTGCTTAACTGCATATCCTATATCTTCTGAGTCTATATTTGCTAGTATATACCCATCTATACCTATTTTCATGCAGTGCGCAAATAATGTCCTATCTTCATAAAAATCTAGCACCATAACCTTTGAATTACACTCATTTTTAACTTTCTCTAGCTCATATAAATACTTTTTATTATTTTTATTTAAGTCCACTATTATTAAGTCATAATGTTCTTTATATATATCTGTATACAAATGACTTTCTTTTATGCTAGCTACGCACGATTCAGCTGATATAATTTCGACTATACCTCTTCTTATAATTAAAGATTCAGATATTATAATAGCTTTCATATTTTTCCCCCCAACAAATATTAAAGTTATTTAGCCGGTTGCACTACTGGCTCTGTATACCTCTAAGTGCCCAAATACAAGATATACTTCATAGCTTCTAAATACTTACTCTTTTCCTATATTTAACTACTCCTACAAAATAACTTATGCACTTATTATATATCCTAATATTACTATTCATAATCAGTACACAGCGGTATTATGCCTACTACCAAAGTATAATCCGTTCTACTTTTCTGTATATATACCGACCTTTTTTTCATTAAATATAATTTGAAAATGTATAATTTTTAATAAGTTTGTATATACATTTTTCTAGTTTTTTAGTGTTTGTACTATTAGCTACTTTATCTTTAGTTGACAAAAAACATATCTTTTATATAACTAGGAATGTTTTTATACTTATTTGATTTGATTTGATTTTATATATTTCTTTTTATTAATTAATAAAAAGTCTTGCACACAATTAAAAAATAAAGCTTAAATTATGTTATTATCTCTATATATTAAATATATATATTTTTCACAAAAAAAAACTTTAAATTCTATAAAACGTCATTTAATGGTGTAAACACCTTAAGCAACGTATAAAATCATTGGCACTATGAGCAAAATGATCTTTTCAATAAAATTTCGGTTAATTCAAATATATAGATTATATATAAATTTAAAATATTATAACTATCTTAGACATAAAAAAGCTAACTTAAATATATATTTAAACTAGCTTTGATGTTTATTATTTAAAATTGTACAAGTCCTTTATTATATGCATATAACGCTGCCTGCATTCTATCTTTTAAGTTAAGTTTAGCAAATATGTTACTAGTATGCTTTTTAACAGTATGCTCTGTTATATATAATTCCTTTGATATTTCTATATTTGTTTTTCCTTTTGCTATATATATTAATACTTCTTGCTCTCTTTTAGTTAATTCTTCTATATCTTCATTTTCACCTTTGAATATATAATTTTCTATAAGTTCTGCATCATAGTATTTTTTGCCTCTATATAATTGTTTCACTGCATATCCTATATCTTCTGAGTCTATATTTGCTAATATATACCCATCTATACCTGATTTCATACATTTTGAAAATAGCGTTCTATCTTCATAAAAATCTAGCACCATAACCTTTGTATTTGTAGTTTTCTTTAAATGCTCCAGGTCATATAAGTACTGCTTATTATTCTTATTTAGATCTATAAGTATTAAGTCATAATCTTCCTTATATATATCTGTATATAAATGACTTTCTTTTATACTACTTATATATTTTTCTTCTGATAAAATTTGTACGATTCCTCTTCTTATTATTAATGATTCTGAAATTACAATAACTTGCATATTACCCCCTACTTAAATATATCAAGTTATTTAGCCGGTTGCACTACTAGCTCCGTATACCTCTAAGTGCCCAGATACAAGGTATACTTCTTCACTTCTAAATACTTCTTTATTCTTTTGTTTATAAATTATAATTCTTATTATTTTTATTAATATTATTCCAATTACTAACTATTTACACTATATAGTATACATTTTTATTAATTATTAGTAATCATAAATTGTAAGTAATTTTAGGTATACTAAAGTATAATTCAACCACTTTATATCTACACTTTTCTTTTTCATACTCGATAATTCGATTTTATTCTATCATTTTTATTTTTTATAATTATTATTATCATTTTTTTTTATTTTTAATTTTAATAAAAATTTTATACTTTACTATACATAGTTTCCTTTTTTATATTTTTTAGTTCAATTAATATCGGTAGCATCTAGTATTTTTACATTCACTATAAAATAAAGATTCTCTAATATAAAAAAGAACCTTCAATTATTAATCGAAAGTTCTTCTTATATCATTTAATTACTTTGTACTAAATTATTATCTCTTGCATAAATTATTATATCTTGTCTATTTTTCAAATGTAGTTTATGCAAGATACTACTTACATGTTTTTTTATTGTATAATCTGTTACTGTTAGAGCTTTTGCTATTTCTTTATTGCTAAACCCCTTACAGACATAAGTTAATACATTAAACTCTCTTTGAGTTAACTTTACATTAGTAGCACCAATTTGATTTTCTATACTTTCTTGTAATAACTCTGAATCATAAAACTTTTTACCCATCATGATTCTTTTGACAATATATATATACTCTTCTTTATCTAAAATATTTAATATATATCCATCTACTCCAAGCTTAACTAATTCTAAAAATAAAGTCTTATTTTTTCTAACATCCATGACCATTATTTTTATATCTTGAGATACATTTTTTATTTTATCTACTATATGCACGATTTCTGTATCTCTTATAGTAGCATCTATAAATATAAAGTTAAAATTACTTAAGTCCTTAGTTTCAAATTCATTTTTATTCGAAGCTGATTCTATATAAACTTGATCAAACATTTCTTGAAATAAATTGTTTAAAGAATCTCTAACTATAAAGGACTCTGATATAATAAATACTTTCATATTTTACCCCCTAATTTATATCATCATCTATCAAATTACTCATTTCTTTATATTCTAACTAAATTGCAAATAAAAATATATTAACTAATTTGACTATATATATTATCCTATAGAGTTATTCAATTTATATTTATTGCTACCATTTAGTATAATTTAACTAAGTTTCTGGTTGTATATTATAACTTCTTGCCTATTTTTTAATTCTAATTTTTGAAGAATGTTACTTACATGCTTTTTTACTGTACACTCAGCTATGTACAGTTTTTCTCCAATTTCTTTATTATTTAACCCCTTAGCAAGTTCATCTAAAACTTGCCTTTCTCTTTTACTTAAAATATCTAAACCTTTTATATCATTATAGATTATTTTTTCTATAGCCTCTGATTCATAGACCCTTTTACCATTTTTTATCTTTTCAAAATGATATTTAAATTCATCTTTGTCTATCACATAAAGCAAATAACCCTCTATTTTAGATTTTATAGCCATTTCAAGTATCTGATTACTTTTAGTTCGATCTAGCACCATAACTTTTACATTTGGTGAGACTCTCTTTAATAAGCTTATAGTGTCTAATTCATCCTTATTTTTATACACAATTTCAATAAATATAAAGCTAAAATTTAATAATTCATGTTTATCTATTTTACTAAGAGATTTAATCGATATTACTTCCCTGGTTGTTGAATATTGTCCAAATAAATTTCCTAAAGATTCCCTAGTCATAAATGATTCTGACACTACTAATATCCTCATAAATTTCCTCCTTTTCCAAAAGATTAAGTTTTTATTTATTTAGAAAAGTAGTTTTGAATAACTATATTTAATCTATATTATCCATTTCGTATTTTATCATAACATTTAACATTAAAACGTTTTTTTCGTTCTCCTTTTTTCTACATTTTTTTATTATTTTTTCACTTTTGCACTTAAAAAAAGAAACCATTTACTAAAAATAGCTTCTTTTTTTAATTTAACGACTTAATTTTAAGTATAAAAACATTTTTTATAATAAAATATAAAGTTTTTTTATACTTTTTCTTTTAGGAATATAGTTGATTTTTTTGGTATTTTTTTTATTCCTGTCATTTTTTTACTTTTCATACGAATTCAAATTTATTTCCGGTAATACAGGTGATCTATTTTCCGTTGTAGCCTGATCATTTTCAGTTGTATCTTCCTCTTGTGATGGTGGTTGTACATCTGGTGTTTCTGGGTTTTGTGAATCATCTGTTGGAGGTTCAACACTTGGCTTGTCCTGTATTTCTTCTTCAGCTGGTGGTTGAGTTGGAGGTTCTGGTTTAGCATTATTATTTGAATTATTATTTGATCCATTATCAGGCTTTGTATAGCTTGGCTTATTTTGTGGCTTGATTATTGGCTTATAATCATGTTCTACTTTATTATTTTCATCATTTGTATCTGTGTTTGGATTCTCTTGTTTTTCATCTTGTATTTTTACTTCTTCATCAAGTTTTGTATCACTTACAGCTTTAACAACTTCAGCTGTTTGTACTTCTTTTTCTATTGTTATTTCTGATTGGCTTTTGTAGTTTCCGTTATCCGCTACAACCTCTTCCATCTGACTCATCGTAAGTCCTGAAGATACTAAAGCAGCCGTAATAACACCACCTATAATAATCTTTTTTTCCTGCTTAATCATAATAGTTTCTCCTTTTTAATATTTTTAATATAAAATTTATATTCATTATATTCTCGTAAATAAATATCTAAACCTTTATAAATATTTCCCTGTCATTCATTGTAAATTTACATTTTAGGCTATTAAAAAAAAATATCTATGATTATAGTGATGATTGTTGTTTTATCTTTTAGTTGTGTGTCTTAAAATAAAGCAATAATACTTAGAAATTAGTATCTATATGACATAAAAAATTTGCTTCGCCTAAACAAAAATAAAACACTAGATTTAAATTTTCTAGTGTTTTTATTAATATTAATATTCAATTATTCTTAAAAATCTATCTACATATTTTTTATCAAAATAACATAACTTATAATTTTCTTTTGACGATACTTTTTTAGCTTTAGTATTATCAACAATTAATTTATCAAATACCTCAAGTTCTAAGTATGTATCTTCATAAGCGCTACTTGCTTGATAGAAGTTTATTTTTTTATTATCATTTAATGTTACTATGTAATAAAAATCCCCTGGTTGACCACCGAACAACTTTCGTTGTTTTCCTATAAATCCTGCACTAACTTCACTAATATCATCATATGTATATTCAGTACCAAAAGGATTGTAAAAACTATAATCAACAATTTGAGTTTTAGTTACCACAGTAATGCCCGTAATGCCCATATATAATAACACTAAATTTAATATTATTACCTTGATAAAATTGTTTTTCATAAAATCAAATATACATGTTGCCCACTGCCACTCTACATTTTTTATACGTGTATATAAAAATGTTATAAGTAATATAAATATCTCTACCTCAAAAAATAAAGATATATAACTATAAGGAGCTTTATACATATACATTATATAATCATCCGGTACAAATATAAGTGCTTGTAACTTACCTATAAATACATATATAAATAAAGTTAAAATTAGAACTAATATTATACCTACTATAAAGCTAATTGTTCCACCGAACTTTTTATCATTTTGACTTAGATATTTCCTCCAACTTAAAGTAAGTACTACTGTTGCTATTATGCATAACATACTTTTTAATCCGATTGACTCATAGTTCTTTTCATTGATACTAGTATAAAATGTTATAAATGGACTTGACCATATTAAAGTAATTAGTAATTGAAATAATAATGAAGACTGACCAAGCTTATTTATCTCTGTTATAAGTTCTGTGTATTCTTCTGTCTCAATATACTCTAACTCATCTGAATATTTATTTAGATCAATATCTACATTTTTATTTATATCTTTTAATATTTCCCGGATAATATCTTTTTTGCTTTCAAAAGTGATTTCTTCTTCTTCTATTTCCCTTATTCTGTCTTCAAGTACTTTTTTTAGTGAAATTTTTTTATTATTAAGTTCTTTTATTTTAGAAATTGAAACTCCTAATTTCCTCAGATTCTTAATGTACTTTAATTCTTCAATATTATTCTCATCATAAACTCTATATGAATTAGAATTTCTTTTTACAGATATTAATCCTTCATTTTCATAAAAACGAATTGTATTTGCTGACAAACCCGTAAGCAACTCTGCATCTTTAATTTTCATAATTTACTCTCCCTTGCATTTTAGCTATAATATATCTTTATTTAACACCTTACAGCAACTATAATGTCAATATTTTCCTTTAAAATATTTTATAGTTTTTCTATATTTAAATCAATAGATAGCTAAAACAATTGAAATATCAAATATTTTTACTACTTTTAAAATTTATAGTAAATTATTATATAAAAAAGTTCCTAGACTAGTATAAATAACTAATTAGGAACTTTCATTTAAAAATTTTTAAATATTTTAGATAAGAAGCCTTTCTTTTCAGATGGATCTATTGCTTTACTTGTATCTATATCTTCATCTTTTATGACACTTTTCGGATTTTCTATAAATAATTTATTGGCTGTGCCTGGTTTATATTTATTGCATACATGCTGATATGCATCTTTCATTAAAGGTCTTCTATTTTCTGATCCGTGTGCATCTGTACCCACAAAATGAACCATATTTTGTCTCATAAGTGTCTCGCAAGTACTATTTAAAGAACCTAATGACTTATTCACTACACTAGAAGCATTAACTTGTACAAGAGCTCCTTCTTGTATAGCATCATATATTATACCTGGATTTTTTTGAACTTCTGCATACCTTTCTACATGAGCAAGTATTGGCTTATATCCCTTTAACTTAAATTCATATATTATCTCACAAAGTTTTTCAGGAAATTTTACATGAGAAAACTCAATTAAAACATACTTACTTCCATTTAAAGTATATATTTTACTCTTTGCTATCTGATCTAATAATTCATCACTATAATAAAGTTCATTGCCAGTTAATACTTCTAAGTCTATATTATTTTCTTTTAATGCTTTATTAAAGTTTTCTGCTTCTTTAGAAACCTTTTCTATTGATTCCTTATCAAAATCTGGATGATAATGAGACGTATTTATTATAGTTTTTATTCCTTCGCTTTGAGCAATCCTTGCCATTTTTAAAGCTTCTTTCATATCTTTTGCTCCATCGTCTATACCAGGTAATATATGGCAATGTATATCTATCATTTATAAAATTCCCCCTAATAGAATTTCTTTCATAATTACTTCTATTCATACAAATTCATCCATATGTATAATATAAAACCTTTAAAATACTTTAAGGAGGATGTTATGAATAAAAAAGATGACTTAATACCACCTATAGCCTTTGTGATATTAATGTTATGTGTAATAATGATGTTATTTTCATTTTGTATAAAACTAATCCGCTTAATATTAAATACATTTGTATATTTGACAGGATTAATAACAATATTAATCGCTGTAGCTTTCTTTATCTGTATAATTGTCTTTTGCTTTAATCAATTATGTAAACACTGTCGATCTTACAAACGATCTGTGCTAACTGTTAAAGATGTTTTTAACTTAATAGTAAAATCAGAAATGATAATACTAATTAACTTATCAATTATGTATACTATTTTATTTGTTCTATGTAGAATTTAATATTGACTATTCCGATAGTTTTGGTACTACCCTTATACGCCTTACGTGTAATACTCATTAGGTATACTAAAGTAGTAAATGACATTTCTAATATATTTATATGTATACTTTCCAAATACTTGGCTATAAATTAAATATTATTATTTTAAAGGAGTATTAATATGTTTAGATTTATTAAATTTATAGCTATTGTAGGTGTATTATTTCTAGGAATAAGTGTATTTAATGATATGAAATTTTCTTCTAAAGGCTTAATTTCTAATAACACTGAAATAAAAGAAACAACTAAAGCTAACAAATCAAAGACTAATAATAGTGTTAAATTAGATGGTACTAAGAAAAATAAGACTACTAATAATGCTGTTGGTGACAAAGCTAAAAAGTCTGATAATGATTACAGTATCTTAGTTTCTTCTAATGATTATAATGCTGTTGTTTCTTTAGATGGTGATACTAAAAAGCTTGATGTTAAGGAAGTTGGTAAGGATTTAGATAAGGTTGTTTCTGATAATTATATAAATCTTAGTGACAAGGATTTAAAGTATCTTGAGGAACATAAAGATGAGATTTTAAATAGCTTTAAAGATGGAAGTTTAATGGATAAGTATAATTTGGTTAATGATATGCTTAGCAAGTATGATAATGATATAAGTAAAACTGATCTTATAAATATAGCAGTAAAGTACCTAAAGTAATTTAGGTACTTTTTATAACTGGCGAAGTCGTTGGCAACATAAAGTGTAACCCCTATGAAGTGACTTATACAAAGTAAATTTTTTAATGTAACCTTTAAAATTATACTTGCATACTATTATATGGTAAAAGTATGGATTTAAAGGGGGATAATAAATATGGATTGTATGAAAATGCCTAAAGATAGCTCTTTAGTTAGAGTTTTTCATGCTTCACCTCAAGCACCGGCTGTAGATGTATATGTTAATGGTGATCTTTCAGTTGAGAATCTTAAGTTCATGGATTTCTCTCAATATATACCTTTAAAAGAAGGTGACTATAACATAGATGTATATGTAGCTGGCACAAAAGAAAATCCTGTTATAAGTCAAGTGTTGGAAATTGATGATAGTGATATATATACTGTAGCTGCTA
This sequence comes from Romboutsia lituseburensis, assembly GCF_024723825.1. Taxonomy (NCBI): domain Bacteria; kingdom Bacillati; phylum Bacillota; class Clostridia; order Peptostreptococcales; family Peptostreptococcaceae; genus Romboutsia; species Romboutsia lituseburensis. The sequence goes on along the minus strand of NZ_JANQBQ010000001.1, from coordinate 3,524,086 downwards.
CAGGAAACTTAGATGATTTATCTCTAATAGTTATTGAGGATTCTATATCTCAACAACCATTTGACATGTATAGCTTTTTCAGAGTAGTTCATCTATCTCCAGATGCTCCTGCTGTAGATGTTTTAGTTAATGATAAAAAAGCTTTTGAGGATATTGAGTTTAGAAAAGGTAGTATGTATCAAGGTGTATCACCTGGACAATATAGTATTAAAATTGTGTTAAACAGTGATGGTACAGTAGTATTACCTTTAAAGATTACTTTGAAACCAAATAGAATATATACTATATATGTGCTTGGAAACGCATCTAATTTGAGTGCTATTCAAAGTGTTGATGGAAATACTACTGTATGTAGATAGTAAAAAATGAGTTAGCTCTATGTTGAGCTAACTCATTTTTTATCCTAATTTTTTTAATATTTTATCATTTCTTTGATAAATAATATTTTCTATAATATCAATTTGTTCATTTACTGTAAATTTATTTTTAGGTCTTGTTATTTTATAAAACTTTATATGTTTTGCAATCTCTATGCACTTTTTAAAATAATCTCCTGGAACTCCCCCCGAGTACATAAGCACTTCTATTCTAAATACATTTTTTATTATCTTTCGTAATTTTTCATTACCTATTACTTCTACTACTTCTACTTTTTGTATATCCCCCTGCTCTATTTCAAATAGAGCATTAAAAGGTACTTTTTCGCTTACAAAATTATCAAGTGCAGGAACTATATACTTTATATTCATATCACTTCTAAATGGAGTATACTTAGATGAATCATATCCTAGCTTTGTCATTGCATCTTCACATAGTTTTTGATACCCAAATCCAGGATTTATCATAGGTATATCACTTAATTCTATAGCTCCAACATCATCAGATACAAAATCATACCCTCTTTGTCTTAAAGCTGTAGTTAAAGTAGATTTTCCCGCTCCTTTGTCCCCTGTAAATATACATCCCTTATTATTTATTACTATAGATCCACCATGTATTGCAACAGTATTTCTTTGTAGTAGAATAATTCCTAAAACACTTCCTAATATATATACTTTTAGTATATTTAAATCTGGATTTTCACAAAGTTCAATTGTTACAGTATCTCCATTTTGAATTAAATATGTACCTACCTTTTCTATGTGAAACCATACTTCATTACCATTATAACCTGCTATTTCTTTTTTACATATTTTTTGTTTTATATCTTCATTCATAAAATCAAAAATAATTTTAACATCTATATTATCTTTATAAATTGTGTCCAATATCGTTAATTCTGGTACCATTAGTTCTGATTCTATATTTAACCCATAAACATTATAAAGATACTTCTTGTTTTCTACATTCATAATTTTTCTCCTGACTATATAAATTAATATTTTTAATGATATCATTTATATAATCAAGTTTTAATTATACTTAGGTATAATTTTTATATTAAGTAATCATAATTTCCACTATTTTACGATATTTGTTTAGTCCAATGTTCTGTTCCATTTGGCTTGTTAGCCCAAAAATCATTTAGGTGTGAAATTACATCCCCTATTGATCCAAATTTATTATTTTCATCGCAACTACATATCCAACTTGAACGTGTATTTTTCTGATTTTTTGTATCTTGTAATTTTAATACTAAAATATTTGGTTTTATCCATTTTTTTCTATTCACTTTTTTCTCCCCCTAATTAATATGTTTTCTTATTATTATATTCCTTATTTTTGCAATTATATATAATACTTATCAGTTATATTGTTACTATACTTAAGTGTTAATTACAGCATTATACTCAATTAATACTTAAGAACTATCTTTAGACCCAAAGTAGTTATTCTTAATTCATTTTATAGATTTGTAATTTACAAACACTTATAATCTATTTGTTAATTAAGCTTTTAATATTAATTGGGGGATATTTTAAAATGAAAGAAACAATAAATAAACTGAAATGGATTTATAAAAAAAGTAAGCCTGGTATTATAACACTTACAGCGGCAACTATTATAGGATCTATATTATCTGCTATAAGTGTATATAATGCTATGATTTCAAAATCATTAATAGATTCTGCTATAAATAAAAATCTAGACGGTGTGACTAAGTGGCTTATTGTAATGGGTACTATTATGCTTTCATCTATATTATTAGGTACACTTAGATCATTTTTATCTACTTATTCATCTAATAAAATACTAAATGGACTTCAAAAAGAATACTTTAGTCACCTTACTTATAGTGAATGGATGGAGCTTTCAAAATTTCATAGTGCTGGATTAATGACTAGAATTACTAGTGATACTTCTACTATTAATAACTTTATATGTGGTACTATTCCATCTATAATTACATCTATAATTATGCTTAGTATTTCTTTTTTCACTTTATTAAAAATAGAACCTACTCTAGCAATATTTACAATTGTAATTTTGCCTGTTATAGGTTTAATAAATAAGCTATGTTCAAGAAGGTTAAAAAAGTTCTATAAAGATATACAAGATAAAAATATTGAATATACTTCATTTGTTCAAGAATCACTTCAAAACCTTATGATTGTAAAAACATTTTGTAATGAGAAAAAAACAATTAATAATTTAGATAGAATACAAAATCAAAAACTAAATTTATCACTAAAACAAAGCTTATTTACTTCTTTAACAGGAATGCTTTTCTCTATAGGCTCTTCTGCTGCTTACTTTGTAGTATTTTGTTGGGGCGCTTTAAGCTTAGTTAAAGGAGCTATAACATTTGGTACTATGACTGCCCTACTTCAATTATTTAATAAAATAGAATATCCTTTATCTAGCTTAATGGGATGCTATTCTCCTATAATTTCCTCATTAGCTGCAACTGAAAGGCTTATGGAAATTGAGTCAATGACTTTAGAAAAAGGAACTGATGCTACAAATGTATTAATAAGCAATAACCCAGTTATAGAACTTGATAATGTATCATTTGGATATAAAGAAGATGTTAATATATTAAAAAATATTTCATGTACTATAAATCCTGGTGAAACAATAGCTATAGTCGGACCTTCTGGACAAGGAAAAACTACTTTAATTAGACTATTGTTATCATTAATACATCCTGAAAATGGTGATATCTATTTAAAAAACAATAACTTCAAAGAATTATTATCAAAGGATCATCGTAATTTAATATCTTATATACCTCAAGGAAATACGTTATTCTCTGGAACAATAACGGAGAACTTATTATATGGAAATAAAGATGCATCTTATGAGGATATTGTAAAAGCATGTGAATTATCTTGTTCACTTGATTTTATAAATAAGTTAGATGATGGATTTGATACTAAAATCGGAGAAAAAGGGCTTGGATTATCAGAAGGTCAAGCTCAAAGAATTGCTATTGCTAGAGCATTTTTAAGAACTAAGCCTATACTTATATTAGATGAATCAACATCTGCTTTAGATGAAAAAACAGAAGTTAGTGTATTAGAATCAATTAAAAGTTTAGAGCACAAACCTACTTGTATTATCATTACGCATAGACCTAAGGCTTTATCTATATGTGATAGGATATTAAAATTAGATAACGGATATCTAATAGAAGAAGATTGTAATGATAGCCCTCAATTAGAAATTAGTCTAGCATAACTACTTATCACAAGTGCCCAGTAATACTACTCCCGAGAGTAATTTTATAATTCGTCAAAAAAACTTAAAATCTATCATATAACTATTTATTTCCATCAAATGGATTTTATTTCTTATATATATGTGTAAAATTCATTAAATAAAAATCAAGATAATAACAATTACTACAATGAAATTTATAGTAACTAAATAAATGTATATGACTAAAATTTAATGTGGGGGATTTATAATGAAGATGAAAAAAAAATTATCAATGGGGTCTTTAGGGGCACTTGCACTTACTTTGACTAGTATCGCTACTATAAGTGCTCAACCGGCTCAAGCAGAGACTTTACAGAATCTTAATTTTAGAACGGGTCCTAGTACAAGTTATCCAATAATATCAACATTAAAAAAAGGTACAACTGTAAATGTAGTTGAAAAATCTGGAATCTGGACATTAGTAAAACATAATAACACAGTTGGATATGTATCTTCTAATTATCTAAAAAATATAACTGCTACTAATAAGCCACCTCAAAACGATAACGATACTAATAGTTCTTTAAAACTTATGGAATGTACTACTGCTAGTTTGAATGTAAGAAAAGGTCCTTCTACTTCTGATTCAATAATTGGAAAAGTTTATAAAACGGATAGAGTTTATGTAGCATACACTACATCTAATGGATGGAGTAGAATAAAGTATGGCAGTGGATATGGATATGTTAGCTCTCACTACTTAAAGGATATAAAAGAAAATAGTAACGGTAATAACAACAGCGGAAATAACAACAACAATAATAGTAGTGGAAGTAATAATGTTAATGCTACAATGCAATGTAATGTAACTTCTTTAAATATAAGAAAAGGTCCTACTCCAAGCGATTCTATTGTAGGTAGTTTAAAGTATAAAGATAAGGTAAACGTTGTAGCCAATTTAAGTAATGGATGGTCTAAGATCAGCTTCAATGGAGGATATGCGTATGTAAGTACACAGTACCTTTCTAAGTCTGAAACTAATACTCCTTCAAACTCATCATTTATGAAATGTAATACAGATGTACTAAATGTTAGAAGTGGTCCATCTAGTTCTGAAAAGATTATAGGAAAGTTAAGAAAAGGTGAAAAAGTAGAGGTTTTATATAACTTAAATTCTGGTTGGGTTAGAATTAAGTTTAATAATAGTTACGGATATGTTGCTGGCTCTTATTTAATTTAACTGTTATTGATAAATTTGAATATAAATAAAAAAAAGATTAAGTAAATTTTTTACTTAATCTTTTTTGTTTATATTGTTAACTTATATGATTTTGCGGATGCCATTGATTATGCTTATTACACCATGTCCAATCAGGATGCTGAGATGGTTTATTATTAGGATCTGTGTGCTCACCATTTCCATTTCCATTACCTTTTCCATAAGTTTCTTTTATCCCTAAACTAATAATTTTAGGTTGCTCCCATATTTTCATAATTTCACCCCTTTTAAATTTTAATAACTCAGTAAAGATCATATATATTATATTTTCAAAATTATCTTAATAATATTACTCTTTAGAATAATTTTTATACTACTTAACGTTTTAATTTGAAATAATTAGTGTTATTCACAATAATAATCTATAATTTTTCATAAACTAAATAAAAGGAGTGATACATTAATATGTATCACTCCTTTTATTTATACAACTTTAACTCATCAAACTTCACATTTAAATAAAGCTAATTATACTCTAACAATAGATTTACTGACTTCACCTATAATTTTATAAACTTATATATTTATATCTATACTACAAATCTAAATTTGATTGTTCTTCAATAGTCTTAGACTTGTATTCTTTTGCAAATAAAAATGGTAAAAAGAATATACCATTAAGCACAATGTTCATTAAAAGATCTACTGGTGTAAGTACAGATTCATATCCACCTGCAAGTATTACAATAATACTATTATTTGCTAAATGTATTAATATTGGACACCAAATATTCTCAGTTTTCATATATGCATATCCTAAAAATACTCCTAATAACATGCAATATGTTACATGAAGGATCACGCAAAAAATAGGTGTTTTAGGACTATACAAAGTAAAACAAAGTGGTAAGTGCCAAATCCCCCATATAAATCCTAAAATTAATACTCCAGATTTTTTGCCATAAAGCTTTTGAAGTCTTGGCTGAAGGAAATATCTCCATCCAAATTCTTCTCCAAAAAATAAATTAAATCCTAAAAGGAAATTCATAATAAGTCCCATTATTACTGTTAAAATAACACCTTTTATATTTATTGTAATTGATTCGTCTGATATAGCAGTAATAACTATTTTAGCAATAAGTATTGCTAAAAATATCGCTACTACAATTAAAACTTTTTTTAGATTTTTATTTAATGATAAATTAATTGACTCAAATTCAGATCCATTAAATAAAACAACTCCTAAAAGGTATAAAGATACACAGGCATCTACCACTGATGAAGTAATAATATTTTTAAATACAAGTACATCTAATATTGCTACAACTAACCTTACTATAGTAGCTATAGCAAAAAACTTAAAGAACTTCTCTACCTTTTGATTAAACTCGTAATTAGAAACTTTTTTCAAAACAACAATTACTGAAAATGCAGGAATATACATAAATAATCCAGCAAAATTACTTATAAACTTACTACTATCTGGCTTTAATGTTGATATAAATAAAAAAATCGATATAAAAGCAATAAGTCCGAAATTTACTAACAAGAAATATTTTATCTCTCGTTTTATATCCTTAATATCTGTAGACATAAAACTCCCCCCCCCATAAATTATTAAGTTAAATAATCAATGCATTATCTACTCTAATGTATTTCATCTTTATGGTATATATTCTAGATATATTTTTCAATATATTTGACTTGAATAGTTATTTTTAAGCCCCGAATAGATAAATACAAATTTAAATTAACACTCTATTTTTATATTTTTATTACATACTTTACTTACTCGTTCAGATGTAACTACCATTAATATTAATAGCATTAATAAAAAAATAGGCAAGATACCAAACCCGCTAAACTTAGATAATATACCAAATAATGGTGGCACGAAAGTACTACCTACGTAAGCTGTAGCCATTTGAATTCCCATGATACCTTGAGATAATTCTTTTCCAAATCTATTTGGAGTTTCATGAAGCATTGCAGGATATATTGGTGCGCAACCTAGCCCTATTAATATTATCCCTATTAACTGCATGTTATTTGGTAAAGGAATAGCTAATAATATTACTCCAATGATAGCTATGATTTGCCCTATTCTAATCATTTGTTTGTTATTTAGTTTCATAGCTAAAAATCCAGCTAAAAATCTGCCCACTGTAATACCTAAATAATATAAAGATACCCATTTGGCTGCTAATTCTGCTGATAACCCATTTTTTACAACTAAATAAGAACTAATCCATAGTCCAGCTGTCAACTCTACTGAACAATAACAGAAAAATGATATTAGCGCAGGTTTAGCTCCTGGTAATTTTAATAACACCGAAAGTTTTACCTCACTACAATTATTTTCATCTTCACTATCTTTAACCTCGACTTTTTTCCAAAGCGGTAATGAAATAAATAAACTTACAGCTAATATAGCTTGAACAATCCCTATAGTTGCATATCCCATTCTCCATCCATTTTCTTTAAGTAAATATAAAGACATGATAAATGGACCTGATGTTGCACCAATTCCCCAAAAGCAATGAAGCCAGTTCATATGTTTTGCCTCATAATGAATTGCTACAAAGTTGTTAAGCGCAGAATCTACTGCTCCTGCTCCTAATCCTAATGGTATTCCTAGTAAACAAATCCATACAAAACTTGGCGAAAAATATATACCTAATAAGCCAGCAGCTGTTAATAAAACACTAAAAGCTGTAACTTTACCTGTTCCAAATTTACTTATTAATTTAGAACTAAAAAAGCTTGAAATTATAGTTCCACCAGCTATAATCATAGTAGCTATTCCTGCTGATGATATAGAAACATCTAAATCTTGATGAATCATAGGCCAAGCAGAACCTAATATAGCATCTGGTAGTCCTAAACTAATAAATGCTATATAAATAATAATTAATAAAAATTTCAACATTACGTCTCTCCCCTTTGCTCTTTTAATTTAAATACGTCTAAAAATTTTCCATTAACTTTCTTAACATTCTATAATAATATTCCATTGTAATGCTGTATAATATAAGAATTGAATGTTTTTTTATAACAATCGTATATTATGTATCGAGGTGATTTAATGATAGAAATGGAATTATTAGATAATAATTTAGAAAATATTACTTATACTTTCAGTAATTTTACTATAGTAGCAAAAGAAAATTTACTCTCAAGCTATCCAAATATGTCGGCTGTGAATCATTGGCACGAAGATTTTGAGTTTATAGTAGTAAAAAAGGGTAAAATGAATTTTTCAGTAAATGGTAATAGTTATGAATTAAAAGAAAATCAAGCTATGTTTATAAATTCTAAACAAATGCACTATGGTTATTCTGCGGATGGATCTGACTGTACTTTTATTTGTATCTTATTACCACCGTCCCTACTTTCTGGCATAGATCTAATAAAAAAATCATATCTTATGCCAGTATATAATGATAAGTCTCATCCATTTTTTATATTTGATTCATCTGTTATCTGGCAGAAAAATTTTATAGATATGTTAGTTGATATATATAACCTTTGTAATGAGGAAAAAGATGGATTTGAATTACAAGTTATGAGTGCTTTGTATTCTATATGTCATGTTCTCTATCATAATGTAATAAATGACCAAGTATATAAAAAAGATAATATTGATAAAAATCTTGAGACTATGCACAATATGACTGGATATATTCAACAAAATTATCAAAATAAAATTACGCTTAGTGATATTGCTTTAGCCGGAAATATATGTAGAAGTAATTGCTGTAAGATTTTTCAATCACTTTTGAATAAGTCTCCAATTTCTTATCTAACAGAGTATCGTTTAGAGAAAAGTATTGAGTTACTTAATAATCCGAGTTATTCAATTACTGAAATAGCACTTAAATGTGGTTTTAATAGTTCTAGTTATTTTACTGAGATATTTAGTAAAAATATAGGATGTACTCCATCTGAGTATAGAAAAAAGGATAGATAAATACACATGAATTTATCTATCCTCCTAAATAATTTAATTTAATTAAATATAATAACTATAAGTTCTGTCATATTGAAGTTTACTCCACTATTTTAATAAATATTAGATATTTATGACTACTAATCTATGATATATTATTAGTTTATTTTTTTCTTATCCATAAATACTTATTTTTAAGAAATGTTATATAAATAATTGCAAGTAGAATTCTCCACTTATCCATAGAATTACCACATTCAAATTCTACCGTCTCATTCTCTAAAACAGTAAAGTCTATTTTATTACTCCTACACCAATCTATTTTTAAATATATTGTATGATTCCCTGGAGCAAGATTTATATTTTTTATCTCTCCACACTTAATCTCATCACAGTAATTTCCATCTATAATAATTTTATAACTTCTTAAATTGTCTCTATATACATTCTCCCTACTAATTGTTAGCATACATTCTACTCCTTAATATATTCATTGTTAACATTTTTCTCTTAATGTCTTTATGCTCTATCTTAATTAGCAATATAAATCTTTAATTTGAAGTTTATTAATTGCTATGTTAAATTATCATTAAACAATAAACTTCAGTAATTACCCAAATGCCTATTAACACTAAGTTCACTACTGATCCAAACTTCTCTATTTCTGATAATGCGCTATACTCATTAGACTTTTCATCTAATAATTTAATCTCAGGCAAAACTAATCTAACTAAAAACAAAAACGCGAGAGGAACTCCAATTATAGCAATTGAAAGTTGAAATCCTACTTTAGATTTAGTTATAAAACTAACCATACTTGCACAAATTAATGCTATTGAAAATAAGCATCTTTTAATATTAATACTCATATTAATTCATCCTTCCTATACTACTTATATAGTATATTTAAAAGCCTAATCCTCGTTAGAACTATTACTTTTTTTAGCAAAGTATTTATTTAAAATCCAATCAAATGAAAAATACAATGCACCCCATATCAATAGGTCATACAATAAATTAACATTTATACCACTGAATAAATTATAATTAAAACCTGTTACTTTACCTATAAATCGAGCTAATATATAAGTTAAAATAAATGTTATTAAATTTATAGATTTAGAATCTTTCACAAAATCGCCTCCATTTGAATTTTATCATTCTATATACACTAATATAGGTTTTAGGAAATTAATTTTCAATAAATAGTGCATGAATGGTCACTTTAAGTCCCCCAATAACTATTCATTGCTTAAAATTTCGCTTTGCTTCATGGCGCCAACGACTTTGTCCGTTGCTTAAAATTTCGCTTTGCTTCATGGCGCCAACGACTTTGTCCGTTGCTTAAAAAAAGGAGCCTAAGCTCCTAAGTTATAAACTATCTTATATATCTAATTTTTATAATCGCTTGTAAGTATTCCATACATAGAATAATCACAAATACCTTTGTTATTTATATCTGCTTGTCTCATAGTTCCTTCATATTTCATTCCACATTTTAGCATTACCTTACCTGAATTAGGATTAAGTGGGTCATGTCTTGCTTCAATACGATTTACGCCAACTTCCTCAATAAAAAATTTAATTAAAGCACCTAATGCTTCTGATGTAACACCTTGTTTCCACCATTTTTTACCTATACAATACCCAACATGAACCAGATTTATAGCTTCATCTTTATGTACTATACTGATACTTCCAATAGGTTCGTATCCATTTGATTTTAATGTAATAGCCCATTGATAAAAATCATCATTTTTGTACTTATCTATCCAGCTATTTAAAATATCTTTAGTAACATCTATACTTTCATGTGGTTTCCAAGTTAAAAATTCCGTAACATCTGAATCATTTGCCCAATTTTCATACATAGCCTTTGCATCTGCTGGCACAAACTTTCTTAAAATTAAATTTTCAGTTTCTAGTATCACTGTTCCTTTATGGTTCATGCTATCCCACCTTTATATATTAATTATCTTTCTGTATTATTTGACAAACTCTATATTTATCCTTTAAAGAATAAAAAATTCGCTTTGATTAAGCCACTGTGTGGGCGCTATACTTCATGTCACCAACGACTTCGTAAGTTGCTTAAAAGTCGCTTTACTCCTGACGCCAACGACTTCGTCCGTTGCTTAAAAGTCGCTTTACTCCTGACGCCAACGACTTTGTCCGTTGCTTAAAAAAAGTAGATAGATTTATTATTGTTCAAATCTACCTACTTCTTCCCTTTGGGTTACTTTATGTAAAAGTATCATCCTAGTTTTTAGTTTGATAACTTCATTTTTGTTTATTCATTTTCCCTTAATGCTTCTACTATACTATTTTTCTCTGTATATTTAATACAAATTGCAGGTACAATTATAGATATAATAATTAATATAGGAGATGATATTATTATAGGTAACATTGTAAATTTATAACTAAAAATCATCATACCTCCAGCTACTAAAGTCACTAATTTCTTAGTAAGAGGTAGCCCAATTACAACAACTATAAAAATTGTCAATAAAGCATAATACAATCCTTCTAATTTCACTAATTTCTTAAGCTGATTTTCAGTCATACCAACACCTTTTAGTATTGCAAACTCTCTTTTTCTACTTATAATATTTGTCATCATTACATTATTAAAGTTTAAAATCCCTATCAACCCTAATACAAAACTAAGCCCATATCCTACTATTTTATATGTATTTGCCATATCTTCAAACGCATTTATATATGTTAATTTCATTTTATTATCTAATGTCGGATTTGTTTTTATTTTATTATCTAAATAATTTTTCACATTATTTATTTGACTATCATCAACATTAAACATAGCAGTCATTACAGATTTATTATTTGCAATATTTTTAAATTCATTTATTGGTAAATACATATCATTTCCTACTGCATTTACGCACCCTGTACGTAAATATAAAGGAATAACTTGAACAGTTGCCATAACCTCATATTCTTTGCTTTGCCCATTTTCAAAAGGTATAGTAACTTTACTTCCAACATCTAATAATCTCCCCATATACCAATTTTCATCTAAAATAATATAGTTACCACTTTTAAACTTTTCTATATCTATTTTTCCCTTAGTTAAATATTTTTCTATAAATGGTAATATACCTTCATCAATTCCATAGCACTCTGTTGGAATTTTTTTATCTTTTAATACTTTATTAATATAATTTTGATCTTCTTGCTCCACAGAGGATTTTTTAAGTTCAATATTTTTTTTCATTTCATCAATTAATGGTAAATCAATACCTTTGTTATATATTTTATCTACGCTATCAACGCCATCTAAATTTTCAATTTCTTTACAAATATCTTCAGTTAATGCATCAGAATAATTACCGAAACCGTACTCCCATCTATAAAAGCTTGTATCTCCTACTGTAAAGTCTGTACCTATTAAATTAACTAAATACTTATCCATATCAAGCCCATATATTATGGTGTATACCACATTTAAAAGTATAATACTTAATGATAATGATGCTATAACTATAAATGACTTTCTTTTATTCTTAAATACATTAGATAAAGCCATGTTTTTAATTTTTGCTCCACTGTTTGTTTTTTTAAATTTTTTTCTAGTTTTTTCACGTACTCCACTATATCTTAATGCTTCTATCGGTGATACTTTAGATGCTATTTTACTTGGCTTATGTATACTAATCAATACGGTTATTAATGAAAATAATATAGATCCTATAAATATAATTGGACTTGCAGAAATTTCAGCATTTACTATAGTTGTCTGCCCTATTACAAGTGGAGTTAATATTGCCCCTATAAAATAACCTAGAGCGACTCCTATAGGTATACCAATTGTACACATTTTTAAAGCTTGTTTTATAATAATTTTATTTATTTGTTTTTTAGTCGTTCCAATAGTTTTTAAGAGTCCATAAAACTTTATATCTTTTACTATAGATATATAAAAAACATTATATATAATTAAATAACCAGCAAACATTATAATAGCTAAAAATCCTATAGCCCCAAAAACTGCTCCTCTATTTTCTTCAAGATTTACACTTGTATATGCCCAGTTTACACCATTGTTTATTTTTTTTGTGTTTAATCCACTTTCTATCAATACCTTCTCTAGCTTTTCTTCTATAAAGAAAGAATTTGAAAAATTAACTTCTAAAGATATAAGACCTGTACCTTCGCCGCTTTTTTTAGATTTTTCTTGGTCAACTCCTTTGAGCTCTTCTTCTACAAAGTCTTTTGATACATAAAGTATGCTTGCCATTGAAACTTTGTCGCCTTTATATATGCCACTTATTTTAAATTCTGTATTGTATTCTTTCCCTTCGATAAAATATTTTAGATTTATTTTTTGATTTATTCCTTTAGGTATTCCTAAAGCATCTAATGTTAATGTATCTACTAATATTTCATTTTTATTTTTAGGAATATCTCCTTTAAATGGTTTGGCGAAACAATTTTCTATATAATTTTTATCACCATATTTTATTTCTGTTTGTCTTTTTGCAAGTTCTTTATTTTGCGCTAAATTTACAAATATAGATATTCCTTTTTCCTTAATTAACTTGTTATCTTTGATTTTTTCATACTCTTTTGTATTTAAATTCTTAAAACCACCATGGAACGTACCTCCTACCATACGCATACTTTCATACTGTGTTGATTTTATCATACTCATTTGTATAGTAAAAAATGCTGTAAAAAGTAATGTTGTAAGTATTATAGATACTATTGCAAACTTGTTTCTTCCTTTATTATATTTAAAGCTATTTTTTGATAGCCTATTAATAACTTCCTTATTATTAGTTCGAATCATTATTCACTCACCACCTTAGATAAAATCTTCCCGTCTTCTATCCTTATAACTCTATCTGCCATTTGTGAAATTTCTTGATTGTGAGTTATCATTATAATAGTCTGATTGAATTTTTGACTCATAGTTTTTAATAGACCCATAACATCTTGACTAGTCTTGCTATCTAAGTTACCAGTAGGCTCATCAGCTAGTATTATTGATGGCTTAGTAGCTAAAGCTCTTGCTATTGCTACTCTTTGTTGTTGTCCTCCTGATAGGTTATTAGTTAAATTGTTAACCTTGCTTTCCAATCCTAATGATGTTATAACAGTATTTACATACTCTTCATCTATTTTGTTACCATCAAGTTCTATTGGTAATACTATATTTTCATAAACATTTAAAATAGGAATTAAATTAAACTGTTGAAATACAAACCCTATTTCTCTTCTTCTAAATATTGTAAGCTCCTCATCATTTAATTTAAATATATCATTATTATTTATAGCTATATTTCCTTTTGTTGGTCTATCAAGTCCACCTATCATATGAAGTAACGTACTTTTTCCACTTCCTGATGTTCCTACAATACAAACAAATTCTCCTTTATTTACTTCAAATGTTACTCCATCTAAAGCCTTAACTAAACTTTCATCTTTCCCATAGTATTTTTTTAAATCATTAATTTTTACTATACTCATATTCCCCTCCTAAAAATTATCTTTTGTGTATGCTATAAATATATCATCCAAATATAACAAACTAGTGTCTCAAATATAACACTTTTGACATATTTCTATAATTTTTATATCTATAATTATGATACTGCAACCTTTTATTGTCATTTAACTATTAAAAGCATAAATATGAATCACTTTCATAGTTTTGTGCTCAACTGCCCAATAAATATTATACTATCTCGTTTCGTTGTATTTAAAAAATATAAAAAAGTCGCTTAGCTCCTATCGCCAACGACTTCGTCCGTTGCGTAAAAAAATACTTCATCATAGTAGCACTTGACTTTTCCAAAATTTGTAATTATTATAATAAATATAATACATAGGAATCCGAGGTGTTGGTTATAAATAAAGAACTTATAAAAGGAAGTACAGTTACCATTATCCTAAATGCATTAAAAAAGCAGCCACTTTATGGATACGGTATGATTAAGGAAATTGAAAACAAATCTGGTGGAGTGTTTTTATTTAAAGAAGGTACTCTATACCCTATTTTACATGACCTTGAAAAAAATAAGTTTATAGAATCGTTTTGGGATGTTGAAAATGGTAGACGTAGAAAATACTACAAGATTACAACTAAGGGGTTAAAAGAATTAAAAAGTAGGGAAAATGAATGGAAAATATTTAGCAAAACAATGGATTTTGTACTGGGAGGGTGATTTTAATGACTACTAAAGAAAGTACTGTAGATAAATTTTTACAATCTGTATGTAGATTTGTCTCAACTGAGGAACGTGCACAGGATATAAAGGATGAGCTAAAAGATCATATTGAAAGTTATATTTGTGAATATACAAATGATGGATTTTCTATTGAGGAAGCAACATCAAAAGCTTTAATGCAAATGGGGAATCCTGATACTTTAAGCACTGACTTTAAAGATAAGGTGTCTAACAAAAATAGAATATTTACAATAAGTTTATTCTTATTTTTTATTACCTCACTTTCATCAATGACAATTTATGCTTATATAAATAATACTTATTCAATTATAGATCTTTTAGTAAACATGGCTATTTTTGTGTTATATCTACCACTTATTTTTGGAACTATAAAAGCATACAAAAAAAGTAAAACTCTATCTAAAAAAGAACCTATTTTTCATATACAAAGCTACAAAGAGCCAAATTGGTATGAATCAGTACTTAAACCTACTAAATGGTTCTTTATACTTTCAATTATATTTCTTGTGTTAGGATTTTTAGTTGATTTTAAAGATATTCCTAAAAATGAGCTTTTAAAAGAAACTTTAGATATGATGCATGTTTTAAACTTATATGTTATTTCTATTGTTATGTTTTCTTGTTTATCACCTAAAAAACAAAATAACATTGTATATGATGAAGGTATACTTACATTTGAAAACTTTATTCCTTGGGATAACATTTCAGCATACAGATGGACTAAGGAACATTCTAAAAATAAAGTTATTAACTCTATTGAACTAAAGTTTAAATCTGGGCGTTCATATACTCAAAGAATTATAAAAGTAAGTTCTTATCAAATGAATTTAGTAGATGAAGTATTTAAATCAAATAATATAGAAAAGCGTCAATTTCTTTAAAAAATTAATAAAAGCAGATAGATTTATTTTTACATAAATCTATCTGCTTTTTATTTATTGATTACTAAGGTAAAATGTGCTCATTCCATTATTTTTTATAACCCCATTTTTAGGAATTTGAAGCAATAATAATATAAATGATAATACATCAACTGATGATCCAGCTGAGTTTATAATTGATAAAGTTAAAATAATTATTGGGTCAAGTCCCATTAAAGTCATTATGAAAGGAAGTACAAAAGATAACATTATAAAAGGCAATATTGTTATAACTAAATACCTACTTTTCTTTATTGTTTCTTCTGTATAAACAAACCCTCCCCATAATTTAACTGAAATAAATGTTGATTTGGATTTAGTAAAATTAGGAATAAAAATCAAATGGACAATTTCATGAAGTAATATGTATAAATATATGTATATTATGTATCTAAACTTTATTGTAAAGCTTATACTACCACCATGAATAATAGAGTTAGTAACTGTTACTAGGTCTTTATTTATCCATTTCATAAATAATATACATAAATAGATGTTTAATATTGATATAGGTAATGATATAAGGGTTGCTATTAGTAAATTTTTTGGTTCTTTTAGCATTTTCCAACCCTTATTAATCATTTCATTTTTCAAATTAATATCCCCTTCTGGTATTTTGCTTATATACTTCATAAAATTATCCTTTCATGTAAAAGTCTATATATAGTAACTTTCTTTTACTTTATATCATTTATCATTTGTTTGAATTATTTTTCTGTAAATGCACCTATATGCTTTACTAGTAATATATTTCATCATTTTAATATTTTCAAAAATAACTAAACATAAAAACTATAAGTTATAGTTTTTATGTTTAGTTATTTTATTATATAAATAAATGCACACCATTATAAATGTTGCTATTATTAATACAATATCTACAGCTTTGCTTTTAATTCCTGTTAAATCAACTAATAAAAATATAACATTGACTATAATAATTAATAAATGCATTATGTAAAATAAAATATTTTTATTTTTATATGGTCTACAAAGTTGAATTAAAGAAAAGATTATTAAAATTATAGATAATATCATATTCTAAACCTTTCTTTTATAAAAATACTGTTATTGATTTGGTTACCCACCAAGCATAATTATTATTCATAATCCTGTATAGTTCCTAAAATAGGCACAGATATACTAGCTCATATTAATAATACACTTTTTTTCATATATTTCAATAAATACTGTTTGAATAGCCTTTTTTTAAGTATGAATAGTAAATTTATTCAAAGCTATTATTTATTTTCACTATATATGATACATTAGAATAATTTAATAATATAAGTCTTAAAGGTTTGATTTCTGTACCTAAAAAAGTTTTTATTAATTTAGTTGTGATGAAATTAAATATAAACCTTATTTAAACTTAATCTAAATTGTATTAATTGGAAAATTTAGCAACTGTAGCATACCCACTACCATCTCCGCCTGTTACAAACATCTGTCCGCATCTAATCCATGCGTGTGCTATCATATTTTGATTTTCTTTGTTGACACCTAAGTATATAGTAGTTGAAATTCCACGTTTTTTAAGCATCCTCTGAACAGTCATAGCTTGGACTAAACACAAGCTTTCCCAAGGAGTAAACTTACTTATTGTTACCACAACATCTCTTACTATTTTTGCTTTTTTATAATCATCTAGTACTACATCATCTGCCGATTCAGTGTTGTATGTACCTAATTCTTCTTTTAATTTATTGAAAGGAACCTTTAGTATTTTAGCTCTCATTAAACCTGTTAAAAAAAAAGCTTCTATGAACAAAAGCTTTTCTTTTATGCTTATCTTAAATAAAAACTTATTTATTCTTTTAACCCATTGATAAAAGCTCTGCATTGTCTAATCCCATTACAAATTCTAATACACTTTTTTCACAAGTTTCTCTATCTACATCATATTCGCCAATAAGTGTATCAACTATTTCACCTACTTTAATAGGCTGTTCTAGTTCTTGCCATATTCTACTACCTACACCATTTAAAGCAAAGTATTGGCCTTTGTCTAAGTCCATCATTACTATTTCACCGTCTAAATCAGTAGCATCTAAATCTCCTCTATGAGACACTATCGTTTCTAAAGTTATCATAAATTAGTTCCTCCTTTTTAAAATCGCCTTTTGATTGACTGTTCTCTCAACATTTATACATATATTATATTTTTATAAAAACTTTTAAAACACTACCCATAAGTATAATTTTTGTAATACTTCTAGAGTTATATTTACTCTTAAAACATGCTAATTGGGGCTCTAAATTTACTATTCATGTCAAAACAGTTGAAAATTCACATAAAGAATGATAATTTTTAAATGCAGTTTATATAACTTTAATTTAAAGTTTATGGGGGTAATAAATATGAAAAAAAGAATTTTAATAACAGGATTTTTAATAGCAGCATTAAGTTTGGTTGCTTGTTCAAAATCAACTGAAAAAAATGATATAAGCACTTCTTCTGATAATCAAGAACAACAAATACAAGAAACTAAAGTAGAATTTACTGGTAAAACAATAGATGGAAAAAATATCGACAGTTCTATATTCAAAGATTATAAACTGACTATGATAAATATATGGGGAACTTATTGTGATCCTTGTATCAAGGAAATGCCAGATTTACAAAAGCTATCTGAAGAAGCGAAAAAATTAGATGTAAATATATTAGGAATAGTAAATGATGCTAACAATGAAGAAACTATTGAGTTAGCTAAAAAAATATTAACTGAAAAAGGAGTTAAATTTGATAATTTATCTTGTGATGAAAAATTAGAAAAAGGACTATTAAAAAATCTTATGGGAGTACCTACAACAATATTTGTAGATAAAGATGGAAATATTGTAGGTGAAGAAATATTGGGTGCTCAAAGTAGAGATTCATATATGGATAACATAAAAAAGCTATTAGAAAGTGAAAAATAATAATATGAAAGATAGATTTATAAAGTACATCATACTTTTTTTAAGCATTGGTTTTATAGCATTTGGAGTTAATAGAAGTGAAGTTAAGGTAGTTTTTAATAAAGCAATTAATATATGTTTGGAGTGTATAGGAATTGGATAAAAGAACTTTAACTCAAATATTTGCAACAATAATTACCAATGCTAATGTCAAAGGCTTTTTAGAAAGAAATATATATAAAGGTAACTCTAAAAAAATATGTGTTCCAGGATTAAACTGTTATTCATGCCCAGGAGCAATGGGTTCATGCCCAATAGGTTCTCTACAAGCTGTATTAGGTGGCATCAAATATAAATTCTCATTTTATGTAATAGGTATTATGTCTTTGTTTGGGATAATCTTTGGCAGATTTATATGTGGGTGGATTTGCCCATTTGGATTTTTCCAAGATCTACTTTATAAAATAAAAATTAGAAAAGTAAAAGTAAATAAAAAAATAGATAACGTATTAAAATATTTAAAATACGTTATACTTATTACTTTTGTAATACTTATGCCTATGTTTTTAACTAATGAATTTGGCATATCAAAACCATACTTTTGTGAATTTATATGTCCCGCGGGTATACTAGAAGGTGGTATACCTTTAGTATTATTAAATGAATCTCTAAGACAAACTATAGGATTTTTATTTAACTGGAAGATATTTTTACTGCTGGTTATGATAATATCATCTGTATTTATATACAGACCATTTTGTAGATATATCTGTCCATTAGGAGCTTTTTATTCTTTATTTAATAGATTTAGTTTTTATCAATATACTATAGACAAAGATAAATGTACAAGCTGTAAACTTTGCAGTAAATCTTGTCATATGGAGATAAAAATTTATGAAGAACCTAAGAGTATTGATTGTATAAGATGCGGTAAGTGTAAAAAATCTTGTCCTCATGATGCTATAAAAAGTGGATTTAAAATACTTTAGTATGAAAAAAGCTAATTTAAGATGATTTCAATCATTTTAAATTAGCTTTTTATTATATTAAGCTACTTTACTAGCTTTTCCTTCTTTTCTATTTTTCGCAAATTCAGCTATTGCAGTGTATAAAACATCTGTTGATGAATTTAGAGCTGTTTCACAAGAATCTTGTATAACCCCTACTATAAATCCAACACCAACAACTTGCATAGCTATATCATTTGGTATACCAAATAAACTACAAGCAAGTGGTACTAAAAGTAATGATCCTCCTGCAACTCCAGAAGCTCCACATGCACTAACTGCTGAAAGTACACTTAATATTACTGCAGTTCCTATATCTACTTTTACTCCCATCGTATGAGCCGCAGCAAGTGCTAGTACAGATATTGTTATAGCTGCTCCTCCCATATTTATAGTAGCTCCAAGTGGTATTGAAACTGAGTAAGTATCTTCATCTAAACCTAAGTCTTTGCATAATCCCATGTTTACTGGTATATTTGCAGCTGAACTACGAGTGAAGAATGCTGTAATGCCGCTTTCCTTAAGACATTTAAATACTAATGGATATGGATTTTTACGTGTTGCTATAAAAGTTAATATTGGGTTAACTACTAAAGCAACAAATGCCATACATCCTACTAATAATACTATTAATTGACCATAACTAAATAATGATTCTATACCAGCTGTAGCAATTGTATCAAATACTAATCCCATTATCCCAAATGGTGCTAAGTTTATTATCCATCTAACTGCTTGAGATACTGCATCAGATATATTTATTATAACTTGTTTAGTTGAATCTGATGAATTCTTAAGAGCTAAACCAAATACTAAAGCCCAAGTTAATATACCTATATAATTTGCATTTGCTAATGAACTTACTGGATTAGATACAACGTTCATTAATAAAGTCTGTAATACTTCTCCTACTCCACCAGGAGGTGTAACACCTTCAGCTCCAGCAACTAATGTCAGTTTAATAGGGAACATAAAACTTCCTATAACTGCAACCATTCCTGCTATCAATGTTCCTAAAAGATATAAAAATACAATTGATTTCATATTTGTTTTTTTACCTTCTTTATGTTGGCAAAGTGCTGCCATTACTAAGAAGAAAACCAATACTGGAGCTACTGCTTTTAATGCTCCAACAAATAAAGATCCAAGTAAAGCTATTGGTGTAGCACTTGGCACTACTAAGGCTAATACAGTCCCTAATATAAGCCCCATTATTATTCTTTTTACCAAACTAATATTATTCCATTTTGTTACTAAAGTGTTCATAATTCCCTCCTGTAATTTTAAAATGTCATTGATAAAATTTACGATAACATATTTTTACAAACCCCTTTATCGAAAACGTTATCTTTGCTCTATATCCATTTTAAATCATTTTAGACATGAAAAGTTGAGACAAAATTTTAATCATTTTTAAATATTTTTTCTCCATATTGTAGTTTTTTTGCAATAAAATTCAACTTTAGTAAATAAATTCACACTATTCAGTAAATATAATTCTATCCATAATAAAAAAGTCGCTTCGCTCCTGTCGCCAACGACCTAAAAAACAGGTCCGTTGCTCAAGCCTAGCAGTTGGTATTATAACTTATCCACAAACCATATAATTTATAATACCTTAGTATATAAAAAACACTAACTTCTTTAAGTTAGTGTTCTTATAATTAAAGTTGTATATTTACTTTTTATCGATTTCATATGATATAACTTTTCCACTTTGTGAATCTATATCATAGCTATATTCTTGATTGTTATAATAAAAATCTATATCATAATTTTCTACGCCTGTAGTCTTATCAATTTCATATTCAACTTTTGAAAAGTTTACTTTGTCACTTGTTAGATTTGCATGTTTTAATGCTATTTCTTTTGCTTGTTCTTCAGTTATCTTTGCATTATTATTAAGCTTTTCATCTTGCTTAATTTCATGGTTTTCTATATCTTGGTCAAATTCTATGATTTCTCCTGTATCTGCATTGATTTCATAATCATATTCAGTCTTATCTACATAAAATTCAACATCATATGTTTTTACCCCATCGTCCATGTTCTCTTCAGTTTTCACAAATGTAACTTTATCATTTGTTAATTTTGCATGCTTTAAAGCTATATCTTTAGCTTCTTCTATTGTTATTTTAGTTTGTGTAGCTTGTTCTTTAGGTGGTTCATCTTTTACTGGTGTTGAATTATTACATGCTACACAAAATATACTTGTGCTTATAATAAGTGTTGCTATTAATTCTTTTTTCATATTAGACTCCTTTATGTAAAATAATTATATTCTAATTTTTTGCAAAAACATAATAAATATGCTTATTTCATGGCGCTAACCATTTTGTTTATTAATTAAAATTTAATTTTATAAATCGTCAGCACTTGCTTTTGACTTTTTATTTTCACTAATTTTAACTATAGCATTAACAATCATTAATCCTATAAAAGCACCTACACAATCTATCATTACATCTTTAAATTGAGCACCTCTTCCAGGTATAAATAATTGATGAAATTCATCACTACATGCATATAAAAATGATATTAAAAATGATATATAAGTAGCTTTTTTACTAGACTTTTTAACTTCATAAATAACCATAAAACATAGTACAGCTAGTGTTGCATATGAAAACATATGAGCACCTTTTCTAATAATAAACTGAGCACTATTTGATACCAAAATATTATTTAATAGACTTCCTACTATAGGAACATTTTTAAGCATATCTATAAAACTACCTGATATATCAAAGGATACATTTCCAGGTTGATTAGACATAAAAAATATAACCATCATCCATACAGCAATACTTGCAATCACTATCTTCTTTTTACTCAAACAATCACTCCTTTTAATTCTTAAATCCTATTAATTTAAATATATAAATTCTAGTTAAAATTATAGACCTATTTTGGATATTTATACTAAGTCAAATCAATTTTATATAATTCAAGTCAAAAAATGACTATAGAAAACTCTATAGTCATTTTGCATAACTTTATTTATTATTTTATATAGATACTTTATTTTTACCATTAAGCTTAGATATGTATAAATTTTCATCCGCTTTTCCTAACGTATTATATTCATTTTCTTTAAAACCAGCTACACCTATACTTACAGTAACTGTAATATTTTCACCCCAAGTCATACTTTCTATGCTTTTTCTATATCTTTCACATTTATCTAAAACTTCTTTTTTAGTTTTATTTTTGATTATTATAACAAATTCTTCTCCACCATATCTATATACAGAGCAATTATTATTTAGATTTTTTCTAAAAAACTTACATATTCCAACTAATACCTCATCTCCAAATTGATGTCCATAAGTATCATTTATGTGCTTAAAATCATCAATATCAAGCATTGCAATATAAAAGCCCTTATTACCATCGCCTTTTAACAAGGTATCATACATCAAATTAAAATATCCTCTATTATAAATTTTAGTCAATGGGTCTATTTTTAATGCTGCTTCTAATTTTTTATTTTTTATATTATATGATACTACTGTAATAATAAAAGCTATAAGAACAAAAATTATCACTCCTAATTTTCCTATTTTATGTTTAAAATCTTCTTCTACTTTTATTAGTTCTTTGTATTCACTAATACTATTTTTCAAATAAGAAGCCGCAATCTCATTTTGATATTTAGAGTAAATATTTTCTAACGATTCTTTAGTCTGGTTAAACTTTTCTGTATTTCCTACTGTATGATAAAGTTCTTTTAAATTTGTTAAAATTAACACTTCATAACATCTACTTTTTCGCTCGTTCATTTTTTTATAAGCTATTTCATAGTACTTTATAGATTCCTGATATTTACCAATTAAATATTTGCAGTGTGCATATCCAGATATAACTAATATATCAGTATCTACTAATAAAACTTCTTTTTCATTTTCTAATATTTTTATTGCTTCATCTATAAGCTGTTTAGACTTTTTATATCCATTACTTTTATCATTCGTCATACTTTCAAATACTTTTGCATTAATTAAATAATCATTATACTCTTCTTGTGGTATTTTTCCTTCTAATTCATAAATCTTATTTATATATTTTTTTAAATTTTTAGTATCTTTTTTATTCAAATTTATTCCACATAAAGCTGTGTATGCATATAGATCCATATTATATTTTCTATTATCATCTATTTTATTTATTGACTTAAATGACTTATATACAAGTGATTGTGCTAAATCAAATGCTCCCACATCACTAAAAGTCGAACTTAAATCTATTAAGGTTTTTGATTTTAAATACATGTCTTGTCTTTCATTAGCAGAATGTAAAATATATAAAAAGCTTTTTATAGTTTTCTCTCTATTTCCAGCTATATAATACATCGGAGCTATATTTTTTGTAAGTCCAAATATATTATTTTTATCACTTCTCAACAAGTATTTTTCCATATTTTCAATAATAAAATAAACTCCATCAGTCTTATTTACATACTTAAACAAACTATTCCATACTAAAATATAGCCCTTATTATCATTTTTTAGATCTATATTTTCTAAAGCTAATTTAGTATATTGTTTAGCCTTATCATAATCGCTATCTATAAATTTATACGATAATTTATTATATATGTAATATTTTATAAATTTATTATCAGTATTATTTATTTGCTTTGTAGCCAAATCAAAGTACTTATTTGCACTGTCTATATCTCCATTTACGATACTATAATAACCCAATATAAAATTCGCTTCTATATTTTTATTATTTTTACTTAGTGAATAAATTAAAGTTTTGTTATTTAATTTAAAATCTTTTTTTTCGTAACTTCTTAATTGATGGTGCCTCTTTATATTATGTATTTCGTGATTTACATTATATATATAGTACATTTTATAAAATAACACACTTATCATTAATAAAATAAATATTATTTTTAGCGTCTTATTTTTCATTCTATATTATATCCCCTTTGTAGTCTTATGTTTGATTTTAAATGATTGTTTTTGTATCTTAAAATAAAAAGAGTGTTAACAAATACCTGCCTACACTCTTTTACTGATATAATCTTACCATAAATATATGATATTTGAAATATTTTCTATGTTATGTATTAGACTTTATAAGCATATTCAGCTTACAATATACTAACTATTTATCCTCATTTCCATAAATAAACTCATGCCAAGCTTTTATATTAGGCTCTTTATCCCACTCTAATACCCAGCCTTTTTTATCATCTATAATATGGCCATTTCTATGTTCTTCTAGGGGAAACTGTAATTGTTCTATATCCTTGTCATTAATATTAAACACCGTATATCCTAAATTCAGCATTTGAATAGGACTTATATTTGTTTTAGTGTTTTCTAAAAGGATATCTGCACATTTTTTATATTCTTGCGGTCCTTTTTTCAAAAACTCTTTATAAACACTTTGAGCTACTTCTCTATGTCTATTATCTCTAGCAAATGCACTGTCAGTATATCTTATCCTGCTAAATGCAAGTGCTTGATATCCATTTAATCTTTGAGTTCCTGATTTAGTTATATATTCTTTTTTAACTTCGTCTTTTTTATTGTAATAATACTCATAACAGTCATCTATATACTTATTAACTTCATCAATATCTTTTTCTTCTATATTTACTTCTACTCCACCTAACTCGTCCATAATATCCATAAATGAAACAAAGTTAACAGCTATATATTTATCAATTTTAATATCAAAGTTAACCTTAAATACTTCTTTTAATAAATCAATTCCTTCATATGCATATGCATGAGTTAACTTTTCAGTTGAATATCCTGGAATTTCAACATATGTATCTCTTGCTATTGATGTTATTTTTATATCTTTGTTTTTGCTATCAA
Organism: Romboutsia lituseburensis; assembly: GCF_024723825.1. NCBI lineage: Bacteria > Bacillati > Bacillota > Clostridia > Peptostreptococcales > Peptostreptococcaceae > Romboutsia > Romboutsia lituseburensis. Next base: position 3,498,453 of record NZ_JANQBQ010000001.1, on the reverse strand, counting down.
TTGTAACTAACATTACAGAGTCAGATCTATTTCCTTTGTCTATATATCTTCCATCGATTCCTACTAATAATATGTTAGTTATTCCTTCTACCATTTTTTCATTAGTGTCTTGTTCACTTTTTACAGCTTCATCTTTTACATATATGGAATTTAACTTACTATATACAAATCCAAATCCAGCTAAAATAATTAAACTTAATGTAATTACTAGTCCAATTACTATTTTTTTAAAATAACTCATCTCTGTCCCCTATCTACTTATTTCATAGTTTTCTTTTATAAAAAGTCGCTTTGCCCCTGTCACCAACGACTTCCTCCGTTGCTTAAAATATAAACAACTTTTATTATATTTTAAATTTAAAGTAATTGATATTACGCTTAAGAGTAGTATTGAAATAAAACAGTCGCAGTATATTTCATCTGCGACTTGTAATAATTATCGAGCTATTTTTCCTGATCCATTTTTCATTAAATTCTCTACATCTTCTACTTTAGCTAAGTTTGCATCCCCATATATACTATGCTTTATAACTGATGCCGCTGTTGCAAATTCTGCTACATACTCAGCTTCTTTGTTACTTAGTTATGTAAAAATCATCTATTTAGTTTTAAATCCATTGTTATGACTGATGTACACGTATTTTTTAATTTTAATTAGAAATTTTTAAATAATTTCAAAAGTACTATAGAAAAACTTTAAGTATTCAGTTATTAACATTTGAGTTTCTTCAAACTCTATATCTTCAAATTTAAGCATATATGAAAGAGACATTAAAAATTTAACCCAACATAAATTAAAAGACTTAGACTCCATTAAGCTTACATTATTTGATTCTATCCAACTATTTAGTTTAGATTGAGTTAGTTTATTGTATTTTATTAAAGATATAATTACTTTATCAATTCTACTTTCCTCACCGAATAGAAAATTTTCAATATTTATTAAAGCCCTTGAAATACAATTTAATACTCTTGTCGCACTATCAGGTGTTAAGTATATGGATTTCGAAATAGTTTCTAATAAATCAGCTCCATGAGCAAATGCATGGGCCCATCCTTTTTCATCTACAAAACCTCTATTATCTTTCTCAGTTTCCATATATTCAATAGATAGTTTAATTATTTCTTTTTCAGTTTCAGCATCTATGTATCTATTTTTAAAGTGACTTTCAAGTAAAACAACTAATAACAAAGAGACAAAACTTCTAGTAAATACTTCATCAGAGTATTGCTCTTTAATACCATAAAATAATAAATTTCTAGATAGAATACCATCTATTAACCAAAGTTTTTGCTTTGTTGAAATTTTATTAGACTCTTCTAAATTAACCCAACCTATATAAATTGTATTATCTCTTAATTCAGGACATAGTGAACCAATATTTTTCAACATTAACTCAATCAATTCGTCTGAAGCAACTTTTTCAGAATTTAATCCATTTATAATTTTTTCTTTTTCATTCATTTTTATATTTCCCCTATTCTATCATTCTAATATCTACCTTTATATATAGTAACAGACCTCAAATAATAATTATTAGTTCATCCTTTTATATATATTAATTTAAAGTAAAATATAATCATAACTTACAATTTGTGATTATGAAGATAAATTTTTAGGAATAATACATCTAACACTATTATATTTTTTATTATATAATTGTGAGGTAGTTTTTAATAAATAAGAAAGGAACTATATAATATGGGTAAAATATGCATTATCTCAGACATTCATTCTAATATCCATGCACTAAATATATTCTTAGAACATATAGAAAAAAAATATAATACTATAGATTATATTTTAAATCTTGGTGATTTTATTCAAGATGGACCTAAACCATGTGAAGTTTTTGATAAAGTTATAAATGATAAAAGATTTATAACTATTATTGGAAATAAAGAATATGAATTGATTAATAATAATTTTGATGAATGTGTTTTTTTTGACGAAGGAGAATCTCATGAGCTATGGACATTGAAAAAACTAGGCGTAGATAGAATAAATAAAATTAAACAATTACCACTATATAAATCTATCGAATTATATGGTAAGAAGTTTTTTATGATCCATTCAGATTATGAATATCAAAATACTTTTGGGGACACTAGTTTAACTAATGTAATAATAGAAAGCTCTCTTGAAAAATTTTCTACTAAAGAAGCAATGTTAAATATAAATAATCATGATTACTTATTGATTGCAGAAAATCATATTGAATGCTTGGAAAATCATGAAACGTTTAAAGTAATACAGCCTGGGTCTTTAAGTTCATTAGACGATAATACTATTAAATTTGTTATATTAGATATTAATGAACATGAAGAAAATATTAATTTTAAAAATCTAAAATCTGATTCATATGAAGTAGTAATGCAATGTATAGATGAAAATGTACCAGATCCATACAATAATATATATACTAATAAAATAAAAAAAGATATTTATGATGTATCTATAACTCCTAAATATGATGTAGATATAGTTCCCGTAGACTGGTCATTTTTCCCACTAATAATAAAAAAATTTATAAAAGAATCTAAATTTGCTCATATATCTTGTTGGTCTAATGAAATAGAACTAATCAATGAAATAAGATCAAATTTAAATATTGTAAAAGAAACTGAAGTAAACTTATCACAAAAGCAAATATTATTTGAATTAAGAGTAGATGAAAAAATAGAAAGTATTTTAACTAACAATTTTTTAAATGAAAATAAATTAAAATGGTTCAATATTTATTTCTATTTAAACGAAAATATGGAATATCCTTATTTTATATGTGAGCATAATGGATTTGAAATAAGAATATTTGATTTAAATTCAAACAATCTAGATTTTATCCAAAGTGTATCCAAAAATGATACTATAAATATAAGTTTATATTAATCATAGTAGGAAGTGGGACTTAAATTTGATAATCCAGTTTTAGGTATGGTAACATTATCTTTATTATTAACCTTTTAAAATGCAATAAGTTAACCGAATCTGAATTGAATAATTGGATAGATTTAAATAACAAAATTATAGAGGAATCTAAATCATTTAACTTTTTTCAATAAAAAACACGTGTAAGTCGCTCATCCCAATAAATTCAAATTTGAGTATCCGATTTTTACACGTATTTCGGTGTATCTATGTTGATTTTATTTGTTGATATCCTAGTGATTTCCAAAAGTTGATGTGATATATATATAATATATATATATATATATATCACATTAAAGAAGGACGATTTACTATTTATAAATATAAATTTATAGAAGTTCCATTAAAAAAAGAGGTTAAAGTTAAATCTGGAGATACATTTGAAGATTGTAAAAGTATTATAAATAAAGAATCTATTAAGTTTAATTACCATATTGGTAAAATAGTTAGTGGAGAGTCGTTTATTTCCGATTGTAATTTAAGAAATTTAATAATTAAAGAGCATTCTCCTCATTGCGTTGAAATGGAAGGTTCTGCGATTGGTCACGTTGCATATATAAATAGCATACCATTCAGAAGTATCTCTGATAATGCAGATGATAATGCTGCTAACTCTATAATAGATTTTGAAAAAATATCAGCTAATAATTCAGCTCTTTTGGTCTTAAATATTCTAGATATTTTAGATAAAGCTATTTTCTTTAAAAATTTCAACATTTTTTAGACATCATCACCTGCAAATAAAGTTCGTACTCCAAGATGTGAAAGGAGTTGATTTAGCGGTAGTCTTTGCTCCTACTTCAACGCTCTTTATTTATATTTTGAGGTCAAAAATCTAATCTATCAATTTTGTTTAAGTCTATTTTTTACTTAATACTTTAGACGTTGCTAAATTAACCCCTAGTGTTACTACTCCTCCAATTATTAATCCTGTTGCTATGTTATATAACTTAACTACATAAAATACTCCACCAGCCAAAACTCCAACAGTTCCACAAGTAGCCCCTAGCATAGCACGTTTTTGCTTAACCTCTAAAGGTGCTGTAAATATTTTATAATCTTCAACTATTTTCTTTGATGATTCCATTGCTTTTTTTCTATTATCTAAAGCTTTATTATTTAGTGTTTTCATTTATTCCAACCCCTTTAAGATTATTTTTAACCTTATCTAATAATTCATCACCTATAACATCTACTCCTAATTGCTTCATAGTAAATTGAATAAATATAAATCTATTTACGGTTTCCTCATATGTCCTATTAAATAAAATAGGATTTAACCATATATTACACAGTAAAAGTAGCAGTTCTGAACATTCTTTTGGAAAATCTGTATTTAATGAACCATCCTTAACCCCATCTTTAATTATCTCAAAGAATTTAATTGAATCTATATTCACTGTTTGAATAATACTTTGAATAATGGCTTTACTATTATTTATTTGATTAAGTAAAAATCTATTTGTTGTATTTATGTTTTCATCACTTATTATTCTATTTAATACATACTTAATCTTTTCTTTAGCATTACATCCATCGGCTTCTTCAATTAACTTATCTAAGTAGATATTAGCCTTTTCTTTTTCTAAAAGTAGCACTGATTGTAATATTTCTTCTTTTGATTTGAAATAATGATATATAGCTCCTTTAGAAATACCTAACTCATTAATAATATCTTGTATACTTGTTTTTTCATAACCCTTTTCAATGAAAAAACTATATGCAGTAGATAAAATATCTTCGTATGTCTGGTTTGGCGAATTATTATTTAACATTGTACCCTCCCTAATACCGACCGTCGGTTTGTAATAAAATAGTATCATTAGAGATTTCATATGTCAAGGCAATGATTCAATCTAATCATTTACATAAAATTCCATATAACTGTTGTGTTACAACTTTTATTAATATAATATAAAAAATAATAGTCAAATAAATCGTGATATGCTTTTGATAAATAGACTAATTAGTATGTAATTTTATAAAGTTTTAATACCATTTTATATAAAGTAGATATTTTTTGATGGATAAAAAATTTTTGATTTTTAATTTAGATAAACTAAAAAGAAATAAAGACTATTTTATAGTAGTACTTTTTCTAAATGTTACAATGTTTGGCGTTCCGATAGTGAGCTTAGCGAATGAAACTAATATTAGTATACATAACCTTAGCGTGCAAAAATATATATCTACAATCGTATGTTTTGCAATAACGCTAATGTATTTAATTTGTATAAAAAAAGAATTTAGATTAATGAAAAAGAATTAATTATAGTTCGTTCGATTAAATGTATCTATGATATTGTACTAATACCAATTCAATCAAAGTTAATAAAAAAACAGAGAAAAATCTCTGTTTTTTATTTTAAATTAATGATTATTTTATCGTTTAATTTATCAAATTCTTCATTACTGTCAAATGATTTTGAATATGGATATAGTGTAAGGGATGTTGCATTTGTGTTTATATTACTATTTTGATTATCAAGAGCAAAGGTAACGAAACCACTTAAATTCTCATCTAAATATAAACGGTCTACAATGAATTCACATTTATTGCCAAGATTATCTGATCCGATTAATTTGACATCTAAACTAGAAATATCACCAGTAACTGAAGTTTTGATTTTAGAACGGAACATGTTACCTTTATACTCTGTGAGTTTCATTGAAATATTATGAGTTAAATTTACAACTTTATCTAGCTCAACAGTAACGGATGTTTCCTTTAATACATCTGGATTAACATTGAAATTGAAATTCCAAGAACCTTCTATTTTATTAACATCAGCTTTCTCATTTGTAATTAAAGGTTGGTACTGAATCTCAATATTTGAATTCTTTGTCAAAGCTTCTTTAAACCTATATGTGCTAATGCTGTTAATTGTAGAACTATCTTTACGCTCTAACATTTCATCTGAATCATATGAAAGTTTTTTGTTATTAACTAGTATCGTAGCTTGAAGTTTTTGTTCGTCTAAAAAAGTTCCACTATCAGATTTTATAGTAGATGATACGATTAGTTCATTTTCATCTACTAATGCTTCGTTTATTGTTATAGTATACCCTCCATCGCTAATAGAAGAACCAATTGAAGCTTTATATTCATCTAAATCATTAGATGAGCTGAAATAACTCGCTATACTAATAAAAAAGTCTTTGGCATTGGCAAAAGAATTGGTATTTAAAAAAATCATATTTCCCAAAATAAATACTGCAATGGATAAAGAAAATTTTTTCATCCTTTTTCTCTTCTTCTTTAATACAGCAGTTCTCACACTTGTTTCTATAATACTATCTAACTCAGCAGACACCTCTATGTTGTCAAAGAAATCATCTTTCATACAAATAATCCTCCTTTAAAATATCTTTCATAGCAATCTTAGCCCGTCTCAAGTAAGTTTTTACAGTATTAGATGGTACCCCCATTATTGTAGCTATTTCGTCTATAGTCAAATTATCAAAGTATTTCAATATAAGTACTGTTTTATATTCATATTTCAATGAATAAATAGCATTATTAATATCTATCTTCTCGCTTAGATCACAGGCAAAGTTATCTTCGATTGTGAGTGAATCTGTAAATTCAATATTTGACAATCCTTTGTTCTTGCAATAATCACATGCGCAATTTATCAGTATTTTTGCGATCCATGCTTTAAACGAGGAATATTTTTTTAGTTTTTTTATATTTAACCACGCTTTACACACGCACTCTTGGACTATATCTAGAGCGTCAGATTCATTACCTGTATAACTGTAAGAGATTTTATACATGTAGTTTTTGTATTTCTTCAATAGTATTTCATAGCATTCAGCATTCCCCTTTATACTTCTTTTTACCAGTTCATCTTCAGATAAAAAAACTAAATCATCATACCCCTTCATAAAACAACTCCTTTCTATTAAATTTACAATGACACATCAGTTATATTTCGTACACGAAAAAAGTAGAGATTTATATCTTACAATACATAGACCTCGAATTCATCTAAAAAGTTTCAAAAAAATAAAATAAAGATACTAAGACTGAGCATTCAAATGAATATAATCAAGCTAATGAGATATAATTTATTATAAATACAGGAGGTGGTTATATGGAATATAAGTTTAAACTTACTATTGATGAGTATACAACAGTATTTAAAGTTCTAGAAACACTTGGCGGTGGACGTGCTTGGATGGTTAAGTTAATGAAACGTGTTATGGTATTTACATATGTCGGCTTGTCATTAGCTTTTTTGATATTTCAAGGATTTAAAAGCTTTATTGCCTTTGGCATAGCAGCAGGTATTATTTTAATAATTTTTTTTATTGGCTTAAGTCCGTCGTTTCTTGACAAAACAAGATCTAAGATTGTTTCTAAAATGTTAAAAAATAAACCCGGTTTACTAGAGGAGCAAATTGTTAAATTTGAGGAAGATCATGTTATATATTCATATACTAATGTTACTGTCAAAACACACTATACAGACATTTCAAGGGTTGTAGTAGAAAAAGATGTTATAATGGCACTAGGTCCAAATATCGAGCAATATGCTGTTATACCTTGTTCTATTTTTGTAGATTCTTCAGAGAAAAATAGGGTCATTAATCTATTAAATTCAAAATAAATAGAATAATACATCCGGATGCATATGCATTCTGATGTATTATTTTGTTTATTATTCTTTTCTTTTTTATCTATTTCTGTATCCTCAGATGTAGATGAAACAGACATCGGAATTGATAACCCAGATAATATTTGTAAGCCTTTTGCAATCCCTGCTTAGTAAAGCCTTAAATATCATAGGACTTGTGATGCCATTAACTTCGGTTCCCGCTAAGCCTGGTGAAGTTTGAAATCTCTTTACACCAGCCTCCGTTCCATCTCCAAATGTTCCTGTTAGCCCTCCTGGAGAAAAGCCTTTACACCACATTGCACCTTGGAGTATATAAACTAATCTCTTAATCTTTTCAGTAGGGTTAAAGTCTTTCTTTAATGTTGGACATTTTTCTTCAGTTGCTGGTCTGAAAGTTCCATTAGGTGTTGGTATTCCTACCTCTATTTGTAATGCTCTTATGAGACCTCTTATCGTAGACCAACCGGTTTTACCATTTTCATCTAGTCTAATCCAGTATGGATTACCTGTATACGTATTATTTAAATACTCTTGTGTTCTTAATACCATTGCATTTAATCTTTGCATATTATCATTCCTTTTATTTTTTCTTATCTATTTAATATTTTTTTGTTGTTGCACATATAAAATAGATGTTTTAGATAAAAATGTAAACCTGTATTTTTTCAAATTAATTAGGTAGATTTATCTTTTTTATTTAATAAATTTTAATTAACTATTAACTCCTTCCAAGAGATTTATCACTAGAATATTTCGTACATTGAAACTGTAATTGGCATTAAGTATCCTCCTTTTATTTAGATAATTATAAAAATATATTTGCTTCACGTTGAGATGATTTAAAAACTGCTGTTGAAGCAAAAGTAGTTAGAAGGAGAAAAATATCAATGGAACTAGATTTAATACAACTAGTAGTTAATTTAGGATTTGTGCGACATGCTGATAATTAAAAAGATTCGCCACATTTAATTTTATTAAATGGATAACTGATAATCTAAAAAGTCAAATGAGGTAGTAACGCACCAAATTGCTTTCTCTAAAGCTTTGAATGTACGGTTCTAAACAGATAATATAGTTCTTTAATTTTTTAGATTTGAATACCCCTATAAACTATAGGTTATGCTATAATTTGATTAATAATTATTATCAAGCATTAACTTCACGTAGAAAGGGGTAAATAAATGGGAACAATGGTGATAACTACACTTTTATCATCGGTAATATCTAGCCTTTTATTGTATATTTTAAATACTAGGATATGGGGCATATTTAAACCAATACAAAGGGATTTAAGTAGTTTAAGTAATTTAACTAGACGTATTTTAAGCTTTGCAGGTTTCCTATTAGCAATTTTTATAACTATTTTTTTAAGAATTAGTTTAAATATTAGTGGTGCTGGATCTGGTTTAATTTTAGGTTTTTTGGGTTCTATCGTAGATACATGCTTTAGAAATAATATTATAGAAAATAATCTAGAAAATAATGAGCTATATTAATATATTGTAAACTAGCAGGGTAATAATCTAAAATTATTACCCTGTTTTGTGTTCAAGAATAAAAAATATTTTTGTTAGTCATAATCTATATAAGACTAGATTTTCAAATTATATATGCAGTCATCTTAGTATTTCTAAGAACAGAAAGATCCTTACTAAACTTAATGCCTCTATTTCTTATATTAAAGATGTTTGAAATACTGTTACATAATCCATTAGAAAATTTATTTCTTGCTACTTATTTTCTTAAAGAAGAATCATCCATTCCATAGATTTGATCAACTTCTATAAAAGTATATAACCCTTCAAAGAACATATGCTCCTCTCCTTAAAGTTAATCTACTTTTTTTCAAGCACTATTTGGTTACACACCGAGATAGATGCAAAAACAGCCACATAAGAATAATTTAAACATAGCAATCGTGGAACATCCAATTTTAACTTAGATGAAATATAATTATATTAATAAAAATGTTAAGGGAGTAGAAGTCTATGAAGTATAAGGTAGCTATCTTAAAAAGTATTGAATTTATAGAAAAGAATTTGAAAAATAATTTATCATTAAAGATTATATCTAATCATGTAGGATATTCTGAGTATCATTTTTCAAGAATTTTCAAATCTAAAATGAACATATCTGTTATGGATTATGTTCAAGAAAGAAGGCTATTAGTTGCTTCAAAGGAAATATTTTATGGGCGAAAAATAGTAGATGTATCATATGATTATCAATATGAAACTCATAGCGGTTTTTCAAAAGCATTTAAAAAGAAATTTGGCTTTACTCCAACTCAACACTTAATCTATGCAATAAAAATATTAGAAAATATAAAAAATGAGAATAGAGAGGTTTTAATTATGAAAAATGAAAATAATCAAGGTATATTTATAGAACCATCTGTTGAGTTTGCAAGTGTAGAAGAATTATACAATCAATTAATTTTAAATCTGAAATGTAAATATAACTGTTCAGATTTAGAGGAAATAGAAAGGGCTTATTTATTGTCTTGTGAAGCACATAAAGACCAATATCGTAGATCAGGTGAACCTTACGTAATACATCCTCTAAATATAGCTTTAATATTATCTCAAATAGATGTTGATAAAGAATCTGTGATAGTTGGATTACTTTATGATGTTATAACAAAAAATACTCCTATTCCAATAGAAATTGTTGAGTCTAAATTCTCAAGGGAAATTTCTATATTACTAAATGATGTAACTAATTTTAAATCAGCCGACTTAAGAAAAGTAATTGAAGAATACTGTGACATAGATGGTAGAGTATTTGTTATTGAACTTGCATCTAGACTCCACAATATGAGAACTATAAAGCATATGAGTCCAAATGTTTATAATGAAAAGGCAAAAGAAACAATAGAAATTTTTTCACCTATAGCGGCTAAATTAAATCTTATAAAATTAAAAATTGAGTTAGATGATTTATCAATAAAATATTTGATTAACTAAAGCCATCAAGTATTTTTAATAAAATATACGTGTAAAGCGGTCATATCAATGGATTCAAATTTAAGTGACCGATTTTTACACGTATTTCAGTGTCTCTATATGGAAATTTATATTTTGGAAAAATAAAAATTATTTAAGAATTAATTTCAATATATTTAAATTACTCTTTTTATCTCCCATATTAATAGTCGTTGATTTTACGTGCTGATATCCTAGTGATTTCCAAAATTTTAGACCTTTAATATTTTGCTCTAATACTCCTATTCGGAATGTATCAGCTCCTTGAGTTAAAGCATATTTCTTTATTTCTTCATGAATTATTTTCCCTAATTTTTTATTTCTTTCATTTGGTGAAAGTAAAAGTAAACCTATCATCCAAGTTCCCTTCTGAGGATAATTTTTAAATATATCTACCATCCCAATTAATAAATTGCACTTATCATATACTCCTAGTGTTAATGAGTCCTCTAATGTTTTTCTATCACTATATTTAAAAATACTGTCTACATCCTCATAAGTTGCATATTTTCCACTGCACATAATATGATAATCAGAACATAAATCATATAAATATTTGACTTCATAGCGGTTAGAAGAAGTTATAGGCTTAATTAAATACTCATTACCTTTTATAGCTTTTATCATAATATATCCCTCTCTTTATATAATTGAAATTATTATATAATCTTACTTTAATTGTAGCAGAAGCATATTTTCAAAGTATCCATTAAAACGTATGATTTTTTAACAAATATATTTACACTCATACCTATTACAATTTCCATATTTTTCACCTAGGCTTTTTATTTTAAAGCCATATTTTTTATAAAAATCAACTGCATCATCATCAGTTTCAGCAATTAGCATTTTAGGATTTAAACTTTCAATAGAATAGTCTATAAGCTTACTACCAATACCTTTAAATTGCATACACTTATTAACCGCTATGTTTAATATAACAACCTTATTTGTATTAGTAATATCAAGTACAATTATTTCCTCTACTTGATTGCCTTCAATATATCCATATACAAAACTTAAAAATTAAACCATTTTATATTTTTATACTCTTCTTCTACATCTGGATAGCATCCAACTATTTTTTTTAAAGAAATAGATTCATCACCATATATACTTTTAATAAACTTCACGAATAAAGTTTCATCATAGCAATTGGTCTTTTTCCATTTAAAGAAATCAGCAAGAATAGTATCAAATTTATCTAATATTATTTTATCAACTTTATATAATCCAATATCTCCATCAGCACTTAATAATAAATACATCATATCAGCCCCCCTATAAATTTATGTAATATCAAAAGTATAATTCTAAATTAATAAATATATAATTAATATAGAAAATATACACTAAGTTAAATGTGTAGTTTTATTTAATCTCCTATACTAAAAATTTTTTTATTGTTAGCTAATGCAAATATGCACATTTTTATCATGAAATTAGCAAATCTTATAAACTCTTCTTTTTCAACATCACAATTTTTAAACTCATCTATAGAATCTAAATACTCCAAAATATCTTCTTTAATTAATGCTTTTGATGCAATTATAAATGATTCAATCTCATCAAGTTTAATCACCACATGACCATAAGGGTCTAATCTATTAAAAACATCTACATCATCACCAAAAATATGTCTATTTTTATAAATTAAATCACACATATCATCATAGAGGTTAATATATTCACCTATTCCGTCTATTTCATATGCATTTCCTTTTATACCATCATCTATACTTTCTGCTATTATAAAAGTCATTCCCATCTAAAATCACCTTCTTACCTTTAGTTTAATGTATTCTGCTATATTAAAGTTTTTACCCGTAGATTTATCTTAGTAGTCAATTAAAAATTCGGTTCACTCGTAGCACCAACGACTTCGCCCTTAAACGTAAAAAATCCTAAGACAAATACTATCTCAGGATATATACTAATTCTAATTTGAGGCAGCAGCAGTTGTTGATGCTATAATAGCTACCATCATTGCGATTTCTATAGCTATTATTATTTCTAAAAATATATTACTACTTATTGAATCTACATTACTGTCTTCATTTAAATATTGTGCATATGACGCTGCTACTATTGATGCACTAAGCATATTTCTATTATTTTTTCCTAATGCCCAGTTTCCAAATCCTTTTACTTCACTTAGTTTATTAGATACTCTTACTATTTGTTCTACTATTTTATTTTCATCATAGTCTATAAGTGCTAATGCTCCTATTAATGGATAACCATAGCCATCTATCTTACATTTTTCCTGTTCTAATAACTCTTTAATTCTTATTACTTTATTTATAGTTTTTGCACTTTTATCTTTATCAAGTGCCATTATATGAGATAGTGACTGAAGATTATTTGATTTATAAAACCCTCTTGAATTAAATATTTCATAAGCCTTCTCTATGTATTTTAAATCATTATCTAAATCATTTGAATTTATAGCTATAAGTGCCGCTCTACAATAATCATCACTTGATGTTAACCAAGGGTGATGTTTTTTCATAAAGTTATATACATATTTTGTTTTTTCTATAGATGTATTTATGTTCATTTTATCTTTATTTTCATTTATTATTATTGCTGTAAATGGTAAATATGAGTCATTAATAAATTTCTCTTCTTTTAATTTACCATATATGTTTTTTATTGATTTAAATTCTTCTTCTCTATTTGACTTTGTTGATAATATGTTTGCTAGATAAAACATACTGTGACCTCTAAAGTTTGAGAACATATTTGTATTTTCTTTAATTACATTTATACTCTCTTCTACTGCTAGTTTATTTATACTTTGATTTTTTATTGTAGATGATAATACACAGCTATATTGCATCATACCCATTTGCCATGAACCTTTGACTTCTTTTATCATCTCACTATTTTTTATAAATAAATTTAATTTATTGTTTATTATATACTCTTCCATCTTATATCCCCCAATGTTCTAATTGATGATACTTTAATAATTATAATAGCTTCTTAATTTTCTCTAGTCAAACTATAATCTATATTGATAATAAATTGTAACTAAATGTCATTATATCCTCTATATCTTTATTATTTATTTGGAACTAAAAGTGAGTAATTAAGATAATCCTTCCTATCCATAAAGGTAGACTAAAAGTTATATAATAAGATTGTGTCTCAAGTATATTTTTAGTTAAATGTATTAATATTGTTTTGGATATAATATGTATCTATTGACATAATTATTTCTTCATATACAATAAGTATGTTTTCAGAATTATCACCTTGTGCTTCATAAACCGTGCATCTAGGTAGTTCACCTTTTTTATTTATTATAGCTACTTTCTTACCTCTTTTTATATTTCTAAATCTTTCTAAAAAATCTACGCCTTGATACATAGTGTATGTAGCATTATTGTAAGTAAAAGATGAGTCCTCATTTCTATCTATATGAGGTAAAAAAGGCGAAAATCTCCATATATAAAAAATTATAATTGATATACATATTAATGATATAATGGAAATTTTTAAAACTTTACTGATTTTCATTGATATTCTCCTTTTGTAAATAATGTTTCATCAGGAACAAAAATCTCAAACTTAAATTTAATATATTAAAAGTGTATCCAATAACGCTCTATAGTATCTCCCTCTACGCCTACATTTTTTTCGAATAATCCTCCATTAGCAATTATAGTCTTTTTACTTCCTATATTGTTACAATCGCAAGTTACAAGCACCTTATCTAATCCATATGATTTACAATTCAATATGATTTGCCTAAGCATCTCTGTAGCATAACCTTTTTTTCTTTCACTCGGACTAACAGAATATCCTATATGGCCTCCCCATATACTTAATATTGGATTTTTAATATGATGTCTAAAGTCAATCACTCCTACGATTTTATTGTCACTTATTCTTACTGCTATATAAGTGTTAGAAGTTACCATGTCTGGTGGACAAGTTTTATCACTTTCAAGTAAATCAAGTTCATCAATCCATTCTTTTGCTGTAGAACATTTTCTTAAATTTCCACAACCTGACATAGTTTCGCCACTTTGTAAAAACTCTTGTTTATATTTCATAATATCATAAGCATATTCTAAAGTTGGTTTTATTAATTTAATTTCCATTTTCCAATTCCCCCTTGAAACCTGTTTATATCACACTATATTTTTATCTATATTGTAGTATAACTAATATTCTACTAAAAGTAATATTTTTCTGATCATCATAATAGAGCAATATTTTTTATTCTATTGCTCTATTAATTTAAATATTGAATCTTACTTAGCTTTTTAAAAACATTGACATTCTTAGCTTGATTTTGTTTAATATACAAAATTAGAATTTTATTTAGTTCTAGATTTTTATAAATAAATATATCTAAAATTTAATTTCAAATTGATTATACAAATTACCGTCTTTTTCATGACTTTTAAAGAATATTCCATTATTATTTAAAATAACTTTTTCAGAGCGTATATTAGTTTTAGCACAATTTAACACAACTTTATCAAGCCCAATTTCCTTTGCATAAGGTAGTGCTAATTCTAATATTTTATTTCCATACCCATTACCTCTATATTTTGGAGCAATATCATATCCTATATTACCATCAAAAGGGATATTACCATGTCTAATTCTAATAGATCCTAGAACTTGTTCTTTATCATTTACTAACCAAAAACTAGAACAAGGTACATAACCTTCCGGAAGATCAATGCCTTTAGCATTATTGTTAAGTTTACTTACATACTGTTTAAAATCTTTATAAGCATCTCTGTAAACATACATGTACTCTTTATCTCCTAATGTCTTGTAGTCATTAATATACTCTAAAAAACTCTTTTCATATTTTATGCTTGGTATTTCTAATCTAATATTATCCATATAAAATTTCCCCTTTCTCCCCTATCACTTATATCATATATATTATTCTTGCTTGCTACAGTTGTTATTTTTAATAAAATATTGAAAAAATAAATTGGCAATTAATAGTTTGATATGCCTAATAAGCATCATTTTTATAGGAGTTTTGATTGGTAAAAATTTATCTTTTTTAGCGCTAATTGGATTTGGATTAGGACTATCTCGGTGTGACATTATTAGTTTTACAAAACTCGGATCAAAAACTACAAATGCAAAAGTAATAAAAAATAAAAACTTAACAATTAAACTTATAGTTTATCTAAAAAATAAGCCTAACAAGTACTTTGACTTATTAGGCTATATCCATTAACTAAATCTCCATCATCAAGTCCTAATGTGATATTAAATATAATATCTGCCAACTTATTTTCGCTTTATGTATTAGATGTTATCTCATATAGGCACATTGGCAAATCGTGTCCGTACATAGGGTCTATATATTTTAAAATTAATTCTATACTTTCATCATATCCACACATTTTCTCTGCATAATCTTGATTTAAAATATCTTCATTGTTAAACTTTATCCTTAAATTCTTAACTATATTAAAATACTTATTTACAAAATCATCCTCATTCATTATTTTAATATCTTTAAGAATCTCTTTGTAACCTAATTGCTCACCTGTATTATAGAGCTTATCAAATATAATATTATCTTTTACAAATTGTATTTGTCTTTCTATAATATCAATCATAGTAATATCTTTCATTTTTTTATTTATCGTATTTGTTGGCATCCAATTTCTATATTCTGTATAATAAACACTTGGATTTATACATCTTAAAATTAATACTATAGCGTTGTTATATCCACATATTTTATCTACTTCATTTTTATTTTTGTTTAAAATTTCAATACTGTTAACCTGTTCATTTATCTTCTCACAATGTGCCTCTATATCATCAATTATTTTAATGTACTTATTTTTAAAATCGTCCTCATTCATTATTTTAATATCTTGAAGCATCTCATTATAAGCTAATAACTCACCTTCATCGTTATGCTTAAAGTCTATTTTATCAAATACAGTATTTGATTTTATAAATTGCATTTGTCTCTCTATAATATCAACTATAGTGAACTGTTTCATTTTTTTACTTAACATATTTGTTAGTCTCCTAATTATAATAGATATGTTTTAATTTATTTATATGTATTTTTGTATATCACATTTTTTAAGCTCTTTTTCTAATAAATTTAGATTTTCTACAGTAGAAAGTACGCAATCTATCTTTGAAAGAGTTTTATAGTCATAGTGATTTCTACCTTCATTCCATTCAATTAATGAATCTGAAATAATATCATAGAAGTATCCTAAATTATAAATTTCATTTGCTAATAAGTATTCAGTATCTCTTAGTACAATAATTAAACTGCTAAATTCAATCCATTCTAAATCATTTAAACATTCATCAAGAGAATCCCAGTTGTACGAAAAGTGACTAGGAAAATTTAACTTATTAGCTATTTCTACCATTAAACTTTGTTTATCTTTACAATTTTCACACTCTATTTCAACTACTAATGCGTCATTATACTTATTTATTATTTCTGCTTTTATTTTCTCTTCCCATTCAAAATACTTACAAATATAAATATAGTTTTTTTCTATTAATTCTCTGTACATTTATTCACCTTAAATTCTTAATTTTTAATTGTCGGTAACATGCACCCTTTCCATAGGTCCTCTCTTTTCCAACTTATTTTTTGTATCTTATCATTCATTATAACTAATCCTCTACTTATTCTACTTTAATTAATTTCTTAAATATTAATAAAATATATTAATCATACTTACGTCTTTTTTAATATAATTACAACCTTCGGTTGTTTCAGATGCAATTATTTCACTCCAAATAACATTAATTCACCGCCCTATTTATGTCTAATATTTCTAACAATTTGATTCTAATGTTTTACATTCAGTGAAAAAACATGGTCGCCAAGAATTATATATTTTGATCTACTAAAAAATTGATAGATTTAATAGTGTCTTCTCCATAAAATAATCCAATTGCAATTGCTATAAAAAACATAATGGCTATTGAATCATATATTGTTTTTTGAATTAAAATCGAATTATACTCATTCATACTCCTGTCACCTTCTATTGTAGCCCATCCATCGTCATAAAGACCCCATAGCTCTTCATGATAGGCTACTATTGTATTAAAATAATGATATTTATCAGCCTCTGACATTTGTAGTTTACTACATGATATTTACTATCTACCCCCATTTTAAACATAGGTATATTTAAGTCTTCTGGAATTTGAGCATTACCTACTATCTTCCAATCCCCATCTCTAAATGAATAATTAAAACTTCTTGTTAAAAGCATTTTTGGACTTTTTATTACTTCCTCTATAGATTTATTTTCATCACCTAATATATCATATATTAAATATAGGTTATATTCTTTATCTATTACCTGTCCATATGAGTACAATCCTTCTTTTATATCTATTGTAAAAACATCTCCATCTTTAGGTCTTTTTCTTCTTTTTATCACTTTTAATTTCTCCTTTATATAGTGAATATTCAAATGGACTGATCCTTATTTTTTGTGTAATCAAAATTTACTACACTAAAATCTTTATTTTTCAAATCTTCACTGTTTATAAAGAAGTTACAAACACCACAGTCTCCCCATACAATACCTTCATCTTCTTCAGTATCTATTTGAAGTAACAGTGTATCAAATCTCCTTAAAGACTTTTCGCCTTCTCTTGGATCCTGCTGAGCAAAGAATGGATATCCACCTATCTTATGTTGAGTACAGCCATCTTTTTGTTCCTCGTCATCATCATATATTTCATCCATAACTTCTTCATCTATAGTATCTATAAATGATTTATTGCATTCATTATTGAATAGTTTATCAAAATTATAATCTTGAATAGTAATACCTTCTTTGGCAATCTCAAATTCTAACTTATATTCATCTTGAATTGGAAATTCTTCATCTTCATGCCATGATTCAAAATCATCTATTATTATATACATATATATTTCATGGTCGAACTTAATAAAAAATCCTATAAGACATATAAGATATCCTACTACTCTTCTTTTCATGTCTTCCTCCAAAAGTCAATTTTTCTATATTGTTTGAATTTCTTTAAATTTCTAAAACACATAAAAAAAGAAACCAATCTAAGTGATTTCTTTCTTAATATATCATTAAATTTTACTATTTATATAAAAAAAGTTCTTATACCTAAAGATATAAGAACTTTTTTTATATAAATAATTGGTTGCGGAGGCAGGACTCGAACCTACGACCTTTGGGTTATGAGCCCAACGAGCTGCCAACTGCTCCACTCCGCGATATTATTTGCTACATTTATTACTATATCAGTTATTTGATGTTATGTCAAATTTAATTTATGTTACTTTGTAAAATACATTGATATTACTTACATACACAAGTTTTACATATATTTTCAAGTATCATAATTTCCTTGTAATAAAAAAAAGACACTAAAAAGTGTCTTTTTACGAATCCATCTATATTATAATATAGTTATGTTTTCTGCTTGAGGACCTCTAGCACCTTTAACTATATTAAAGCTTACTTTTTGACCTTCTTCTAATGATTTGAATCCATCAGTTTGTATTGCTGAGAAATGTGCAAATACATCTTCTCCACCATCTACTGTTATAAAACCAAATCCTTTTTCATTGTTGAACCATTTTACTATTCCGTTATTCATTTATATACTCCTAATTAACCTATCAAGATTTAATCTTGATTTACTTTTGTATTGCTACAAATATTATTATATAACACTTTTCAATAAATAGATATAGTTTTAATTCATATACTAAATTTACCTAAGATGGGTTAATCAAGAATTACTTAATATATTAATACATTTCATAACGTTACTTTAACTCCATTTAGGGCTGTAGTGTCTACTTTGTAAATAATAAAACTCTGTTTCATTATCGTATTTAATATTAATTAATAAAATAAGAAGATACACACCTAGTTACAGATGCGTATCTTCTCATTTTATTAATATGTATAAATTTTTATCTTCTTTATTAAGTCTATTAAATATAGAATCAATGATTTTAGCATACTCTATTTTAAATTCATTTATATTTTTTAAAATTTTATTTTTAGTATTAAATTTTAATTTAAAATCATTAAATGATTTAGATATGTGTCCCATTTCTATAATAAAATTTTTTGCAATTTTTCTTATTTCTGGATTAGAAGCATTTAATAGTAGTGAGTATAAATACTTATCTTCTGACTGTAAATGGATATTTATTTTTCCTGCTAGTAAATTAATATTTAATGCAATTTTATCAACATTAGATTCGACATTATATCCAAGAGATTTCATATCAGATAATAGCTTATAAAGGTCTTTATGTTGCCTTGTTAAATTTTGATGGATCATTTTTTCTCCTTTGTGATATCAATTATTTTATATTGATAAATATAACTATTTATGGTTTATCAATAGTTATATAATATATTCTATAGCATTAAAATTCAGTAACTAGCGTTACATATAATATCATATCTCAATTCTCTTAGCATTTAAATTTATACGGATTTATGTATTAAAGCTTTAAAAATACATTCATTTACTTTTAATCCAATTGCTTAATTATTTATTATCTTTTGACCAAAAATTATCCCTTAACAATTTTGTTTACATAATTAACACTAATACCATATTCTCTAGCTAGGACATCAGCATTACATCCATTAAACTTATTAATAATCTCCCTATTTCTACTTTCCCTAATAGCACTTTTATATGTAGGAATATATAAATTGTTCCCCCCATAAAGCTTAGTAATCTCTAAAAACTTTTCCTCACCAACAATATTAAATAAATTACTTACATTAATACTTAAATCATCTAATTTAACCTTCATATAAAACCCCTCCTATTTATTATTCTCACTAATATAATATAACTTTATATAAAAATACTGTTAAAAACTATTTTTATAATTTTTTATACTAAAAAACATTGCAAATATAGTTTATAACTACATTCCCTCCACACTAAGTACTATATAGATATAAGCTAAACAAGCTTAAAAAACAAAACAAAGGGAGGAATAAATTATGGCAATAGCTACAAAAAATCCATCAGGATTAAAATTAAAATTTCAAATTGGTCAAGATGAACTAACAGGAAAGATAAAGACTAAAACTAAGACTTTATCAAACTTAAAACCAAGCACATCTAATGATGCTGTTCATGAAGTAGGCGAACTATTAGCATCACTTCAAGATCATACTTTGCTAGAAGTAGCAAAAATAGATAATACAACATTATCTGCATAAAATTTCATGGCGCCAACGACTTTGTCCGTTGCTTAAAATTTGCTTCGCTCATAACGCCAATGACTTCGTCCGCTTATTTAAAAATTTAAATTTATAATTTATGGAGGTTTAATTATGGAAATTAAAAAGAAATTAGTAATGACTTTTAAAACTGTTTTAGGTAAAAAGGTATCTATATCTTTGGATAATCCTAAAGAAGGTTTAACTGAAGGTGAAATAAAAGCTGCTATGGATAATATACTATCTAAAAATATATTTACATCAAACGGTGATGATTTTGCTGCTTGTGTTGATGCTAAGATAGTTGAAACTGGAACTGAAAACTACGATTTAGCTTAAGGTTAAATTATGGATAGTAATTTTCAAACTCTAATAGCTAATATAGGTTTTCCAATTGCTCTATCTATGTATTTACTAGTTAGAATAGAAGGAAAACTATCTAGCTTAACTGATAGTATAAATGAATTATCCAAAAACATTTTAAATATCAAATAATCAGCGACTTTGCTTAAGCCATCTTGTTAGTGCTACCTTTCATGGGGCCAACAACACGCTTTATAACTTATAAGTCACATAAGTTAATATAAAGGAGAATTCTCAGTATTGAGATATTCTCCTTTTTTAATGATATCCCCCTAATATTCAATATATTGAAAGTGTAGTCTAGATCCTTTATAACAGTAATGTCTAAATCCAATTTCTCCATCTCTACATTTTGCCACTATTAAATCAACTAACTTAATTCCCTTTTTCTTCGCATTTAGCACACTTTTTTTATCTCTTTTAATATCCTCACACGCTTCATCAAATTCAGATAAAACTGGTTCGTGTATATAAATAACGTTATTGCTATCATGAAATATAGCCTTACTATCTCTCATAGGTCTTTCTCCCCAAGGTCTAAAATCTTTCATTTCATCATTTAATTGACTTAGCTGAATAACAGGTATATCAAAGTCTAAAGTAATATTTTTAAGTTCCCTAGATAAAGTAGCTACTTCTCTTTCCCTGTTTTGCAAACTACTTTCAACACTCATAAGCTGAACATAATCAACTATCACTAAGTCAGGATTTAATACTCTTATCCTTTTTCTCAGTTCACTAATAGTACTTATTTTGTCATTTATGTATATCAAGTTTCTTTGACTAAAATCACCCATGACTTTTATAATACTTTTCCAACTATCTTCATCTAAATCTTTATTTTTCATATTTTTTGTGCTAATACCTGTTCTTTTTGTGAGATTTCTCATAAAGACTTGCTGACTTGTCATTTCCCTACTTACAAACAAAACTTTCTTTTTTTGTTCCATACAATTTAACATGATTTGAAGAGCTAGAGCTGTTTTACCCACACCACTACGAGCTGCAATAGTAGTTAATTCCCCGTTGAAAAGTCCCCCAATAATATCATCTAAAAATTTAACCCCAAATCTCATACCGATTTCTTCATCACTTTCTAAGAAATTCAGTAAACCTTCACATATATCTGAAATACTATCGTTGTATTTTACTTTTTCTTTGTTTAATATTTTTTGCATTCTATTTTCAAAATTATAAATAACAGAATTTATCTCATCTCCATCACCTAAACTTTGAAATAGGCTTGTACAATTTTTTATAATTTCTCTTCTTAAACATTTATCTTTTAAAATTTCAATATGAGTATCAATAGCAAAACTTTGGCTCATTGCCGCTAAGTTGCTCAAATAACTTATATTTACTTCTAAATTATTTTCACTTAACTTGGTACAAATAGTTTGAATATCCAAACTCATATTTGATTTATATAAATCAAGCATAATACTAAAAATCGCTTTGTTATAATCAAAAGTAAACAAATCCCTACTTAAATCTTCAAGCTTATATCCTAAAGATTCATCTACTATAAAAGCTCCCAATATAGATTGTTCTATATTAACAGCATCAAAATTTTTCATACCAATACACCTCAATTTATAATTTGGTGGTAAGGTGTAAATTATAAATTTCGCTAAGGTTATCTATAATTTAATTATAGTTTTATTTGAGTTTATTTTGCAATATATTTTTATATTTTTTTCTAACTATTAGTAATCAAACTTAATATCCCAAATCTCACAATCATTGTTATCATCCACTTTCTTAGTGTTAATTTCATTTAGATATCCTTCAAATTTATTGCTAAATAAAGTTTCAGGTCTTAGATATTTTGCCATATCACTATACAACCATTGGCTGCATTTTATATCTATAACTTTATAAAAATCATCTAAAGCAAAACCTTCGTTAATTCTAGCATCAATCATACTTTTAGTTTTTTTAGTAGTGCTCTTAAAATTCTTACTGCTTTTTTCATTTAGGTGATTGATTATAGACGTGTATATATTATGTTTATTTAAATCTCTTTTTAAATTCTCTTTTTTTAAGTTCATCAAATCATTACTCATATCACTATCCATTTCTTTTTCATTATTCTTAGTGTATGTATTGATATCACTAGATTTTACTATATCTTTATCTTTACTTAAATCAGTTTCAAAGTCTTTCACCACATACTCATATACAGAATTATTTCTAGATAAATTCCCCTTAATAATATTTTTTATTATGCCTATGTTTTCAAATTCTTTTATGAGATTATAAGCTTTTCTTTTAGATAAATTAAGCTCCCTTTGCACCTCACTTATAGTTAAACTAAATTGACCATCAGGCAAATCTTTAATCAACCTATTTAGATTTTCTTTTCTCATAATGTAATGATTAAACCTAATCTTATCAACATCTTTTAACACATCAAATTTTAAAACTTTGCTATTCATTTTATTAAAACAATATCCCATATTATCCCCCATACTTAATTAATTGCTATTTCCAATTTTTTTATAGTTAACAACAAGAAAATTTTAGTTTATTTTAAGTTAACTTTCAATATATAAAATTAAATTTAGCAAAGTTTTTTGTAATTTGTTTACATAAATAAAACCTTGCACTATACTTAAATTATGGTGGGGTGATAAATTATGACTTTCGGAGAAAAATTTAAAAATTTAAGGTTAGAAAAAAACCTTAATCAACAAGAGATGGTAGATGAATTTAATAAATTGTATGGATATACATTTACAAAATCATCTATATCTCAATATGAACACGATAAAAGAATGCCTGAAATAGGAGCATTAAAAGACTTTGGTTTGTACTTTAATGTATCTGTTGATTACTTATTAGGGAAAAGTAATGATAGAAATAAATTTACAGCTAATGATAAAGTTGAGTTAGCAAAAGATTTGTTAACTTTCATTAATGGTTATTTAAATAGTGATAATACTTCTAAAGATATAAAAGATGATTTGTTCGATTTTTTATCTAAAGATTATCGAGATTAAATAATATGAGCCACGTATTTCGTGGCTAAATTTAGGTGTTTTTTGCGAACATATATTTCTTTATTTTATAAAAAGTTGAAATTTGATTTATATAGTGTTATAGTTGTTTTAGGGAATATTTAACAATTTTATTCAAATATTTACAAATAGACAAATCAATTAGGGGGATTTTATGTTTTTAGATAAAGTATTAGAGGATATGGATATAGAAGTAGAAGAAAATGAAGCAGAAGAAGAAAAAGAAGTTAACCATTCAGCAAACTATAATAGAATTATAGCTTTAGCTACTATGGTTTTTACTAGTGACTGCTTCACTGCTGAAGAAAAAGAAGAGTTACACATGAAGATTAAATGTATATACGATGAAATATAAATTTATTAATTTTGTTGTTATTATCAAAGAATTATGCTTTAATTTCATGTAAAAAATAAAGGGATTTTTTCATTTTTGTAGAATTAAAAAAAGTAGAATTAAAAAAAATAGTAAATTAATAAGATTACTAATTAAAATAGATTGGAGAAATAACTATGGGATACACACAAGACTGGTTGATTAGACAAATCGAGGGAATTGGGCGTTGTGTAGCTAAATTAATATTTAAAACAAGTTCAATAGAATATGAGATACATGATAAAGATAACTACTCACAAGCTGATAAGTTATATGAAGAAATTCATAGTCTTATTAGCCAACATAAAATTTGTGAAGCTGAAAATTTACTATTTAAAACGTTAGATAAAAATAATCTAGATTATTTAAAAGTAGCTGTGGATTTTTACCAAACTATTAGTAAGTTTTCTGAAAATCAATTAGAAGAATGTAATTTTTCTAGAGAAGAAATTTTTGAAGGATTACAAGATATTCTAAAAATCTATAATGTGCCAATTTCAAATTTTGACTTAATATAATTTTATATTTAACTGTTTTTTTATTTAAAAAGGGCTGATATTTTAGGAAATATTAGCCCTTTTTTCTTTTATAGTTTTAACTTAATTTAAGGTAGTATTATTCTTTGTCCTGGATATATTAAATTAGGATTTTTTATATTGTTAAGTTGAACTAATTCATTTACTGTTGTGTTGTAATTTAGTGCTATTTGACTTAGGGTATCTCCCGGTCTAACTATATATACAGTATTTGAATGGTGTTGATTACTAGATTTATATATTTTTATTACTTGTCCTGGATATATTAGATTTGGATTTTGTATATCATTAGCTTGCACTAATACATTTACTGTTGTATTGTAGTTTTGAGCTATCTGGCTTAGTGTATCCCCTGGCTTTACTACATAATCTATTACTGAACTATTAGCATGGCTAAATGGCTTAGAATTTGCGTATATCTTTATTACTTGACCTGGGTATATCAGATTTGGATCTTGAATATTGTTGGCTTGTACTAATGCATTTACTGTTGTGTTATAGTTTTGCGCTATCTGACTTAATGTATCTCCTGGCTTTACTATATAATCAATTATTTTGGTATTATCTATTTTGTGGTGTGTATCTTTTGATGGTTTATTATGAGACTTTTCTGTTGGATTTTTTTCTGGTTTACTTTCAGGCTTGTGCTCTGTTTTTTTCTCTGGATCTTTTGGCTTATGCTCACTATCTTCTTTGTGTTCTAGTAATATCTCCCTTGAAAAATAATCTAAATCTGTATTAGCTCCTACTCCTCTAACATATCCAGAATCAGAGTATTGCCATCCAATATATGCCTCTCCCCATACAGGATTTTGTTGAGGATAATTTGAACTATACTCTGCTATCCATACCTTATATTTTCCTATATCTGAATTTGTATTTAAGCTAGTTTGAGCAAAGTTTGTATATGTGTAAACTACTACATCTAATCCACTAAATTCTTTTACAGCTTCTAAAAACTCTATTGCTTGATTAGTTAACTCTTCGTTATTTAGACCTCCTGTTTCTTCTAAATCTAATGCTAATCTACAATCTATTTTAAATCCTTTTAATGCATCTACAAAATATCTGGCTTGCTCTCTTGGAGTTGGTGAGCTACCTGGATTAAAATAATGATAAAAACCTACCTTTAATCCATTTTCTTTTGCTCCATTATAAAACTCGTGTAAATATGGGTCTGTATAATAAACTCCTTCTGTTGCTTGTATATATACAATTTTCGCATCTGTTTGAGCAACTTGACTGAAATCTATACTTCCAGACCAGTTACTAACATCTATTCCATTTATGTTACAATTATTTCTAGACATATTCATACTCCTTGTGAGAAATTTAGTTGTTTTTTGACACCCTAATTTATTATATTAACTTAGTTCAATAAATGTTAATTTTCTAATAAAAATAAAGCTAACAGTTTTAATATATAATCAATTACTGTTAGCTTCATTTAATAATATTTATTCTATATAGTTTTTTACTTTTAGTCCAATATACATTTTTTATAATTTAATTATTTTAATCCTGCTTCTGTATGTAGTACATCTATTGCACTTCTTAATGTATTATCATTTGCTAAGTAATTTACTCTTGCATATGTTATAGCTTCATTAAGTGCATCTATCCATGCTTCTTTATTTTCTTTGTCATTTTTATCTACACGTTGTAATTCTCTCATATCGTTCATTAATCTTAATGCTACATTTGCACTTGGGAATATTTCATTTTCTATTCTACTATATAAATCATCTACCCACTGATTTGATTCCATTCCTTCTAATCTTTGTTTTGCTGCATTTGTAAATGCCATCATTCTATCGTAGTTCTCTACATTTGTTAAATCTGCATTGTCTAATAAATCTAGTGCTGTTTCTATTTCTTGACGAGCGTAATCATATTGCTCTCTATCCATATTTACTTCTTCTGTTTGTTGATCTTCTTTATCTTCTGTTATTAATCCAGCTTCTGTATGTAATACTTTTATAGCACTTCTTAATGTATTGTCATTTGCTAAATAGTTTACTCTTGCATATGTTACAGCTTCATTAAGTGCATTTATCCATGCTTCTTTATTTTCTTTGTCATTTTTATCTACACGTTGTAATTCTCTCATATCATTCATAAGTCTTAATGCTACATTTGCACTTGGGAATATTTCATTTTCTATTCTACTATATAAGTCATCTACCCACTGATTTGATTCCATTCCTTCTAATCTTTGTTTTGCTGCATTTGTAAATGCCATCATTCTATCGTAGTTCTCTACATTTGTTAAGTCAGCATTGTCTAATAAATCTAATGCTGTTTCTATTTCTTGACGAGCGTATTCATATTGCTCTCTGTCCATATTCTCTATATTTGCTTGTCCTTGCTCTGATGCATTTGCATTAGCTGTTATTGTTGGAACACAAGTACCAAATACTAATGCTGCTGCCATAGCAGTTCCTACTAATTTTACCATTTTGTTTTTTATCATTTTTAATTCTCCTAAATTTAATTTTTACATAACTATAAAATGTAAAATTTTACCAATAGCTATAATATAAATTTACCAATATATGCAATTAAAATTAATTAGATATTAGTATAGTCTTATTTATACTTAAGGAGAGCAACTTTAACAAATAGTATATAAACATCTATCGTTATTTATAATACTGTATTTTAATAATATTTGTTTATAATAAAATAATCCCTAGTACATTTTCCTTTTTAAAATATGCCTAAATGAAAAAACTTCTTTTTAGAAATTATATTCTAAAAAGAAGTTTTTTCATTTTCTATAATTAATTTTATGATGTATGCATTTGGTCTTTATGATATATAGAATTATGTAAGTCTTTTTGTCCTTGTGTGTAGTGTTTAGTTGAACAATAATCACAAGGATATTTTAGTTCATCATTAGCTGTATCTTTTAATCCTAATACATTTAATTCTGGATTGTCCCAATATTTTTTACTCATTGTTTCAAAACCTCCAATACTAAATTTAGTTTAAGTAATATCTATTAAATACTAGGATTTCTAAATTGATTATAAACCAGTATTTTGTTAGATTTTTAACTTTAATCAATACCTATTATAGGTCTATAAAAAACTTTAATATATTACCCATAAGTATAGTATTTCTAATACTTATATATATTAATTACCTTTTTTAGCACATAAATAGGGTGATTAGCATCGCTACTCACCCTTCAAATAATATATATTATGCTTTATCTATTGCCACTTCATCTATTACATTAACTTCTACTTCTTTATCTTTATTGTCTTTCCCCTTACGTCTTAGAAACTCTATAAATTCATCTCTAAGCTCTGGTCTTTTTAATGCAAAGTCAACAGTAGCTTCTAAGAAACCTAGCTTATCCCCTACATCATACCTTCTACCTTCAAAGTTGTATGCATATATAGCTTCTTGATCTGCTAAAGTTTGAAGTGCATCTGTTAATTGTATCTCTCCACCTTTTCCAGGCTCTTGATTTTCAAGTATATCAAATATAGCTGGAGTTATTATATATCTACCAAGTATAGCTATGTTTGATGGAGCTTTATCAACATCTGGCTTTTCAACCATGTCTTTTACCTTGTATACTCTGTTTTCTATATACTTAACATCTAGTATTCCATACTTGCAAGTATCTTCTTTTGCAACTTCTTGAACACCTAATACTGTAGTTTTGTATTCATTGTAGCAATCTATTAATTGCTTTAAACAAGGCTTGTCACTATCTACTATATCATCTCCTAAAAGTACTGCAAATGGCTCATTCCCTATAAAGCTTTTAGCACAATGAATAGCATGTCCTAGTCCTTTGGGCTCCTTTTGTCTGATGTAGTGAATGTTTACCATGTTTGATATGTCTTGCACCATCTTAAGCATTTCTTTTTTGCCTTTTTGCTCCAGTTCTAGTTCTAGTTCTACTGATCTATCGAAGTGATCTTCTATACTTTTTTTGCTACGACCTGTTACTATTAATATTTCTTCTATCCCTGAGTTTATCGCTTCTTCTATTATGTATTGTAGTGTTGGTTTGTCTACTATTGGTAGCATTTCTTTTGGTTGTGATTTTGTAGCTGGTAAAAATCTAGTCCCTAGTCCAGCTGCTGGTATTATTGCTTTACGTACTGTGCGTTTCATTGATTCCTCCCATTTTTCCCCTTGCCTACTCATTTATAGGTCTTTAGCTTTTATCTATTTTGAATACCCTTTTGGATTATTACTATGCCAATTCCAAGCATCTTGTACTATCTTTTCTAATGAATCAAACTTAGGCTTCCATCCAAGGATAGTCTTTGCTCTTGCACTACTTGCTATAAGTATAGCAGGATCTCCACTTCTTCTTGGTTCTACTACTGACTTTATATCATGTTTAGTTACACTTCTTGCCACATCTATCACTTCTTTGACAGAGTATCCATTTCCATTTCCTAAATTAAATATATCACTGTCATTTCCATTTCTTAAGTACTGAAGTGCCTTATAATGAGCAGATGCCAAATCCATTACATGTATATAGTCCCTAATACATGTACCATCATTAGTGTCATAATCATCACCAAATATACTTATATGCTCTCTTTTTCCTAGTGGCACTTGAAGTATTAAAGGTATTAAATGAGTTTCAGTTTTATGATCCTCCCCAATACTACCATCAAAATATGCACCTGCCGCATTGAAATATCTAAGTGATACATACTTAGTACCATAAGCATTATCAAACCACTTCATCATTTTTTCCATAGCAAGTTTAGTTTCACCATATGTATTAGTTGGATTAGTATCATCACTCTCAACTATAGGTATGCTCTTAGGCTCTCCATATGTAGCTGCTGTTGATGAAAATACTATTTTGTCTACATTATTTTGTTTCATAACATCAAGTAGACACATCATTCCATATACGTTGTTATGATAGTATTCATATGGTTTTACCATACTTTCTCCAACTAATGAATTTGCTGCAAAGTGTATTACTGCTTCTATGTTATGTTCTTTGAATACTTTATCTAAATTTTCTTTATCTCTGATATCTACGTTGTAAAACTTATTTGTAGATATCGCTTCTTTGTGTCCAGTTAATAGGTTGTCTACTATAATTACTTCTTCATTTTGGTCTAAGAAATATTTGACAGTGTGACTTCCTATATATCCTGCTCCACCTATTATTAATATACTCATATTTTTTATTCCTCACATTTTTTATATAGTTTATTTCATTATTATAACTTATTTTGAGATATTATTTTGTATTTATTAAACTTTAAGTCCATTTTATTTAATAATTACTTCCGTTTTTTATATCTTAAACTCTCTAAATTACATACATGAATATTATATTTGTATATTTGGATTGGTTATATCGAGCATTCAGGTTATTTTTATTACTCTAGTGTTTTAATAGGATAATATACCTTGTACTTAATTTGTAGTATAAAATTAAACTTCTTCAGTATCAAATATTAATTTTACTATCAAAAAATTACTCTTTTATTTTTTTAAATTAAATTGTTCAACAAGTTCTTTTAACATTTGAGATTGACTTGATAATTCTTCACTTGCTGCTGCACTTTCTTCTGATGTTGCTGAATTATTTTGAACAACTGATGATATTTGTTCCACTCCAACATTTACTTGATTAATGTGATTAGCTTGTTCATTAGTTGCATCTGAAATTTCTTGTATAATTTGTGCTGTATCTTTTGCACCATTTATTATTTCATCTAAAGCTTTTGCAGTTTCCGAAACAATTTGTGTACCATTTTCTATTGCTAAAATTGATTTGTGTATTAAAGTTTCTGTATCTTTTGCGCTTTGTGCTGATTTTTGTGCTAAATTTCTAACTTCATCAGCAACAACTGCAAATCCCTTACCTGCATTTCCTGCGCGAGCTGCTTCAACTGCTGCATTAAGTGCTAGTATATTCGTCTGGAATGCTATATCATCTATATTTTTTATTATATTTCCTATTTCATTTGATGTTTTACTGATTTCATCCATTGCATGTATCATATCATTCATTTGTGACTTTCCTTTATCTGTTGCAACAGAAGATTGTAAAGCTATTTGTTGTGCTTTTATTGTATTTTGTGCCGTTTGATTTATTTGATCAGATACTTCATTTATAGTTGATGAAAGTTCTTCAACTGCACTTGCTTGTTCTGTTGCACCTTGAGAAAGTAATTGTGCTCCCTCTGCTACTTGCTCAGAACCTGATGCTATTTGTTCACTTGATATATTTATTTGTGATAAAGTATTATTTAAATTTCCTATTATTTTATTTAAAGCAATTAATATCGGCTCAAAATCATTTACAAATAAATTAGTTAATCTTTCTTCATCTACATCAATATTTAAGTTACCTTCAGCCATTTGTGTTAATATATGTATTAATTCATTTATCATTTGACTAATGTCATCAACTATTTTGCTTGTAGCATAAGATACTTGACCTATTTCATTATCTTCATCTAAAACTATAGTTTCTGAGTGTAAATCACCTTGTGCTAATTTATCTAATCTTTCACTACATTGTTTTAATGGATCTCCTATTTTTTTCGAAACATGTACTGCTACTATAATTCCTAATATTGTAAATGATGACGCTAATATAACTGTAGTTATTATCGAAGTACGCAGACCACCTAAAAAGTCATCCTTATTTGTCATTACTCCTATACCCCAACCATCACTATTTTCAATCGGAGCATATCCTACCATCCAAGCTTTTCCATTGAATTTTGCATCTTCATATCCTGTTTGTCCTGAAATAAGCTTTCTATCTGCATTAGCAAAAGGTATTAAGCTTTTATCACTTTGTGAATCCTTTATTGAATTTGATACACCTACATGAGAACTATCTTTATGACCTATCACTGTTCCCTCTTTATTTACAAGGTAAGCATAACTATTTTCACTTACTTTTATATTAGAAACAATCTTATTTAAAAACTCTTTATCTGGATTAAAAGTTACAACTCCAACTACATTGCTACCCTTTTCTCCATTTTCCCAAATAGGCGCTGAAACTACAAATACCATTTTACCTGTTGTTTTACTTTTAATTGGAGAACTTATATATGCTTTTCCACTCATAGCAATTTTAAAATACTCTCTATCAGTTACGTTCTTTCCGTTTACAATATCATTTCCATTTACATCTAATATTTTCCCTGATGATAATCCATATAATTGTTCTTGTTTTATTAAAATATTTTGTTTTTCTTCTATACTTATTTTGGGATCTGAAAGTTCTTTGATCATTCCAATTTGAATTACTGCATTTTCAAGACTTTCAATTTTTTGAGAAATGTTTTGAGAAACTTGTTTTGTCGTTTCTACTACAGTTTTTGATAAAATTGAATTTGCTGTTTTATAATTTAAATAACTTGTAATCGAACCTAATAATGCACAACCTAAAGCCACAAAACAAGCTATTATTAATATAAGCTGAGTTTTTATACTTTTACTTTTTTCTTTATTCTTCCTTAATATTTTAAATTTCATTTTTTATTCCCCCTTATATGTTTTTTTGTCTAATTACTATGTAATATTAATTTAAAATATAAAAATTATAGTTTCACTTGAAATAGTTAGATTTATAATTTACACTATATTTTATCATTAGTGTATTTTTTTGTAAATAATTGTATTTTTTTGTAAAATATAATATATAAGATAAATTAAACCTATACTTCTATTCATTTTTAATTTATACTATAATAAGCCAAATTTTAATTAAGGAGATATATTTTATGTCAAATAAAAAAAGATCAGTTATTTTAATAATATTAAACTTAATTTTAACTCTAACTATATTCTTTTCTGAATATATATATTCGTCATATTACAGTATATTTAGTTGGTATGAGAACTGTGGAACTCAATTTTTAGCAATTTTAATGATTTCTACACCTATATTTTTAATACTTAGTATAATTTACTATTTTTTAGGTAAAAAAAATATTGTTACAGGCTTAAACAAAAATCTTCCAATTATTTCTCTTGTAGTATTTTTAGCTCCGCTGTTATTAGATCTTAGTTTATCTTCTTTACTTATAACAATTGGTGCTTTATTAGGTTTTTGTTTATGTATAACTACAATAATAGTTTTTTTTAAAAGTATTATTAACTAAAGTTAAAGTCATTAAATGTGAATACAACAAATAAAAAAGAATACCCAATAATTTAATAATATTTAATCAATAAAAAGATGGCATATAATGCCATCTTTTTATTAATTAAATATTTCATAATTTTCTATAAAACCTTAGGATACTAACAAGTTATCAATATTTTTTCATAATAGAATATAATTATTAGATAATCTACTAAAAAGCCCAAATCAATTTACTATCTCTTTTTTACTTTATTATTTTTCTTTTCTTACAACTATTTTAGATAAATATTTGCCTCCATGATGAACTTTATTATTAGCTATAACAACAACTTCACTATTATATCCATCTTTTGTGTTGCTATTAGGGAATACAAAGTTTTTAGCACTTGATGTTATAGTGAAACGTATTTTATGACCTTTCTTAAAAGTATTAGATATCTTAGTTGTTAGTATATTAATTTTATAAACTTCATCCTTTTCTAAATACTTAGGCTCAGAGAATCCTTCTCTATATTTAGCAGAAATTATTCCATCTGCTAACTTTATAGATCTTCCATTTTCATCAACATCTGTAATTCTAACCATAAAATCAGTATCTACTGCATCCGATGATATAAATAATTCTACATTTATATCTCCAGTTATAGTGAAATCTTCCTTAATAACTTCACTTGTATAACATAATATATCCTCTCGTTTCTCTTCTTCTGTGTAATCTTCTGGAACTTCTATTTCATTTTCACTCATATCTATTATATGTGTTGATAAATTTTCAGGGTCATAGTAGTAACTATCTATTCCTTCATTTTCAACATTTTCAAATACAAGCTTTCCATCTCCACTTGAAGTATTAGCACAACCGTTACTAGTTAAGTAAATCTCTACTTGATCAGTTTGCGGTACTGGCCAATTTTGAGCAGTCTTCCATTCATTCGAACCAACTGTGTAGTACTCAACTGGTGCACTTTCATCCATTTTATTTTCAATACCTTTTAAATGTAAATCAAACCACTTTAAGAAATTTAAGTCTAAATCAAATCTAAGAGCATTAGTTCCAAAATCAACACCATGTAAATCATATCTTGAGTTTCCACTATGTTGCCATGGACCTAATATTACTTTACGCTTACCTATAGGATAGTCTTTAACTAAATCTAATGCTTCTGTCGTTCCCATTCCATTATCATCAAACCAACCAGACATAATTAACGCAGGTATTTCTTTATTTTGACTTCTTGCATGCCAGTTTGACTTATGCCAAAATTCATTATAATCTTTTTCAGATAGCCATTTTTCTAAAAAGTCGATTTTATATCCTAGCGCTTTTTCCGGTATTTTATTTAAAGGTCTTATATTTAATACTTCTTCCCAATCATCTCTTTCCATTAACTCGGGTTTAAATTTCTTTTGAGATACTGCAAATGCCCAAGCTAGCATTCCTGAAGTGAATGCTCCTCCGCGTCTTGGTAAATCAACAAATGCACTACCTGCACAAACTATACTTACAAGAGCACTAAGATATGGATTTTTACTTGCTGCAGCTGCCCACTGCACATATCCTAAATATGAACCACCTATCATACCTACCTTCTTGCTACTCCAAGGTCTATTTGCAATCCAAGTTATCGTGTCATCTCCATCTTCTACTTCAAAATAATTAGGAATCCATTCTCCTTCACTCAAGTTTCGTCCTCTAACATCTTGAATTACAACAGCGTATCCTCTTTGAACATATCTAAAGTACATTTGATTGTTTAACTCTTTCCCATAAGGTGTACGAACAAGTATAGTTGGTATATTTTCCTTCATATCCGCTGGTAAAAAAACATCTGTTGATAGCTTAACCCCATCACGAGTTAATACATCAAACATCCCTTCATACTTTACAGGATGAATTGGCTCTTTTATTTCTTCCCACTGAGATAAAACAGTATGATTTTCATATCCTTGTTTTATAAGTATAGATGCGTATTCACGATTTGGGCATAACACACCAACTATTTCATTGCCATCTAGTAAAATATTTTTTGGAAACTTAATTTTTCTTTGTATGTAGTATCCTTTAGAAGCTAATTCATATACTTCATCAAATTTTGTTATTATATTCTCTTCTTTCGTTTCAAAGAGTTCCTCATAGTAATCAAATTTTTTAGCTATCTCTAAAAAATCTATTTTGCAAAAGCTAATATATTCTTCATTTTTTTCTTTTGTTAATTCTCTTTTTTCTAAAAACTCATTTTTATATACATCTAGCTCTTTAAAAAATACTTTTTCTCCCTCAAAATAAAAATAAGCATATAGTATTCCTGATGAGTATAACTTATATTCTCTCATTATTAAGCCCCCTTTTAAGTGTTTATTTATAGCAAAAGACTATCATATTAAATATATGACAGCCTTTTATATATACTATTTTAATGTACTACAATCCGAGCACTCCTTTTATTAAATAAGCAACTGAAATTCCTGCATAATTACCACAAGCTCCAGCTAATACTCCCATTAAAAGACCTATGTTTATAAGACCCTTCCATTGTGCTCCTGATGCTACTAAAGCTGCTGTTGGTCCATCTGATATAGCTCCTACTATTGATAATATCACATATTCATACTTAACTTTGAATAAACGAGTTATCACTAAGTGTAATATTGTACATCCTATAACAACACAGAAACAGAATATCGTTATATGTAATGTTGAGCCAAAGAATTGTTTTAAATCAACTGCAAATCCGATAGTAGTTAAAAATAATAATGCTACATATAAACCTAAATCAAAGTTTCCTCTAAGTTTCTTAATTTGAGGTAATTGAGCTACTATTATAGACATCGTAGTAATTAATATTATCCTACCTGCACTTCTAAATCCTTCGCCAAACAATACCCCTGCAAGCTTTGTAGCTATTGCCACTATTGTAAATCCTATAGCAAGCATCCATGCTATATCTTGTATGCTCCACTCTTTTGCTGCCATAAGTTCTGTATGGTCTCCATCACCTAAAAGCTCTTCTTCAGTATGATGATATGGCCATATTTTATTGAAAAATTTAGAGTGTTTTAAAATTGCTGGTGAAGCAAACATAAATATTAATGTTGGTATACCTATAACATAATCTGCCGCATTAGCTGCTGCTATTGTTTCACGAGCTGCATCAAGTCCTACTGCTATAGCTGTAAGATTTGAACTACCACCTGTATATGTTCCAACAAACATACCTGCAACTTTCCATCCCTCATCTATCTTAGTAGCAAATACTAAACCAAATAAAAATGCCATTAAACAAACTGAAAATACAGCTGAAAAAAGTGCTATTATCGGTTCTTTAGAAAGCTTTCTCATTTCTTTTAAGTCTAAGCTTAATAAACAAATACAAATTGATAACGGAACACAATATCCAGATATTATGCCATATACATCATGATTAACTGGAACTATTTTTAAGTTAGAAAGAACTATACCAATTACTATAACTGTAAGCGCAGGTCCCAAAGATTTAAACATCTTATATCTTTGTAACCAAAATCCTAATGCTACAGTTAGAAACATTATAAGTAGTAAAAAATCAGGTGTATTAAAAATTGCTTCCATATTATCCCCCCTAAAAATTTATGTAACTATCAAAGATTATTTACCCTCTAAAAGTCAAACTCTATACCTAATCCTGGTTTATCTAATAATGTGAATATATCTTTATCTATTTCAAATCCACCCTTCATTCCATTTTCAGGATCTGAACAATACATAAAGCTATCACAGTCAGCCTCTGTAATATTTTTCTTAGCCGCAACTAAACTTGCTCCTGCAGTTATAGCTATTTTGCTTTCAAGCATACAACCTACCATACATCTAACATTATTAGCTTCTGCAATTGCATTTATCTTTAGTGCATTATAAAGGCCACCACATTTCATAAGTTTTATATTTAAAATATCAGCTGCATCAATTTTACATGCTTTTGCAGCATCCATAGGTGAGTGAATTGTTTCATCTAACATAACTTTTAGATTCACTTTTTCTCTTATTAATTTTGATCCATCTAAATTCCAATATGGTAAACATTGCTCAACAGCTTCTACCCCTATTTTTTCAAATTCTTTAAGTACTGCTATTGCATCATTTACACAATATCCTTGATTTGCATCTACTCTTAAACGTATATCATCTCCCACAGCCTTTCTTATTAATTGAAGAGCTTTTATATCTTCACTAGGATTTATACCCGCTTTAACTTTTAATATTCTAAATCCATCATCATTTACTCTTTGTTTTGCTTCCATAGCCATATTTTCTGGAGTATCTATACCTATTGTCATATCAGTTTGAATTTTATTATCATATCCACCAAGAACTTTATAAAGCGGTTGAGATAATATCTTACCTTTTATATCATAAAGAGCTATATCTATAGCTGCTTTAGCTGCTGTATTTCCAACTATCAATCTATTCATTAATGTATGTATTCCTTCAATGTTTAAAGGGTCCATGCCTATTAAACATGACTTAAATAACTTAAGAGTCTCTACTACTCCATCCGCAGTTTCTCCTGTCACAGGTGCAAATGGTGCAGCTTCCCCTAACCCAAAATATCCTTCATCTGTAACTACTTTTACTATTACATTGTCAGCATAATCTTGAACTGCAAATGCAATCTTAAAAGGCTTTTTTAAATTAATGCGTAACTTTTCAATTTTAATATCAACTATCCTCATGTTATCCCCCTTTTATTTATACTAATATTTAATTAAATAATACTATACTGTTTTTTACTTTTCAATAAATAATTTCATATTTTTTTACAAATATTAAAAAAGCGTGGAATTAGTATCGTTATCAGCTCATAAAAACATGTATTTTGCTCATTTTATATAAATATAATTAGAATTTTAAATATTTTTTTACTTATAGTAAAATATATTTATATAATTATACCTATATCAATTATTATCGTTTAATTTAAATAATTTTTGTGTTAAAATAAAATTAAAGTTGTTTGTATTATCTTTAAATAAAAATCTTATTTTAATATAAAAAGAGGAGTAATTATGCTTGGAGAAAAAATTAGACATTTTAGAAAAAATAAAAATATAACCTTACAAGAAATGTCAGATAAAACAGGTTTATCAATTGGATATATCTCTCAAATAGAACGGAACTTAGCCGACCCATCTTTATCTTCACTTAGAAAGTTTTCACATGTTTTAGATATTCCAACTTATTTATTAATGGATGTAGAAAAAAATAATGATAACCTTACAATAAAAAAAGATGATGTAGTTATAATGAGACAACCTAAATCTACAGTAGAGTATCACTGCCTTACACCTTTACCTGATGAGGATTTTATACCAAAATCATTAATGATTAGATTTAAATTAAATCCAAATAGTAAAGATGGAGAAACACCTTTAGTACATGAAAGTGAAGAAATTATGATGGTTGAAAAAGGAAATATTACTGTATATCTAGGGGATGAAATAATTGAATTAAATGAAGGTGATACTACTATAATAAAAGGAAATGTACCTCATCTTATCGAAAACAAAGATGATACTGAAGCTATTGGTGTATCTATATTTACACCTGCCTTATGGAAATTTCCATTTAAAAAATAGTACTCTTTCAAAATATAATTGGACCCTATAACTAATAATAGTAAAATCTATATTTAGCTAATTAAATATATAGTAAAGTAACTTTGAATTGACATTATATAACGTAAAAAAATCAGTGTCCAATTAAATTAAGAAAATATCTTATTGATATAATAAAGCCAATAGTTTAGAAATTAGATTTCTACTACTATTGGCTAAAACTTTATATCTATACTTTAACTTTTTTTACATCTCTTTTAATGCTTGTTTTTTTATGTTGTTATTTTTTAGACATAAGACTTTACAAGCTTTAAGTCTCCCTCTATTGAATAATTGCTTCCGTTATATATAGCTTCTTCTTTTATAATATTTTCAAATGAGCTTTTATCAACCCCTTCTTTTATATCACATACTAAAGATGTACCCTCCTTAACTTCTAATACATGCCAACACTATATTTTTCCATTATTATTTTCATGTTGTCTTGAATAATTATCGTCTGGGTGTACTTGTACTGATAAGGTGTCATTAGCTTGAATTATTTTGATAAGTATAGGTAGTTCTGATCCGATTGTATCTAAGAAAGTGCTGTTGCTATTGTGTACTATACTATGACCGTTTTTGTGTGTAGACAAATTCCAGTTTTCATAGCCCCATATTTTTTCACTATAAAAAGGATGTAATTTTAATATATTCCCCATGTCTATGCTCCCTAAATATAATATTGATATATATCAATATTATATTTTTATGTTGGGGTTAGTTATATCGAGCATTTAGGTGATTTTTATTACTCTTGTGCTTTAATGTGATACTATACTTTGTACTTAATTTGTAGTATAAAAAAATAACTATATTATTAATACAGTTATTTTTATCATAGTATTACTGTAATTCTAGCCGTATTACTGTAATTCTAGCCATTTTAATAGTTCGTCTTTATTTTTTGTTTCTCTGGTTGTTTTGAATATAATATTGAATTTTTCTTTTAAGGTGAATTTATTACCGAATAGTCCATATAAAATTTTATGAATATATGCTATTGGTATTAATATTTTATTTTTTTTAGCATAATTATATTTGTCTCCCCATGTATCTATAGGACCAAACATTATGTAAAATACTTTTTTTAAATATCCTTTTTCACTTTCATTTTCATCCAAATCACATGCAGACCAATTAGCATATTGCTTATGAGCATGCCTTTTTCCAAATACTCCATTTGAAAAAATTTCATCTATAAACATATTCATATTTTCTTCATCAATGCTTTCTATATGTATTTCACTTAGAATTTCCATATCAAATAGTTTATTACATATATTAAATATTACAGATGTAAATTTTATAATATTGCATTCTTTCACCTTTTTATTGAATAAGTTCCAATCAATTAAATGTCCTTGTTTTTCAACTAATACAACTAAATCACATAGCTGCCTAATTCCAAATCCAGCATCTTTGATATGATTTACCATATGCGTTATTAAATGCAGTGTCATATCTTCTAGAGATAGTGAAAGCGCATGACTTCCTCCAATATTTACTGGTATACAATTCTCCCATATATTATCTTCTATTGAATGTACACTATCAAAAAATCTACCATTTCCTAGTACCCAATGTACTTCTATATCTAAATGGTTTTTATGTTTAAATCTTATATGATGGTGATAATCATGGTCAGTAGCTGTATACCCTAGGTTTTCTAATATTGATGTGACTTTACTTAAATCTTTATCTTTCACTATTATATCCGCATCTCCCATAGTTCTTTGCTCTGGTTTAGGATAAAATTCTCGCACTATTAATCCTTTTAATGCTACTACTTGAATTTGCTCTCTAGTAAATCCATCTAATACTTTAGCAACTTGTTTTATATGATTTATTTGATACATTCCACTAAAAAATGTAGTTTTTTTCAAATCATCTAAGATTTCTTTATCCATAGTTTTTGTATAGTTTGTATTATTTATAGCTGTATATATAAGCCCCTTTACACTATGTTCATTAGCTTCTTCTATTACTTCATTCCAGTTTATATTTTCATTAATATCTAGTTCGTACTTTTGTCCTCTAATAGCATGTGACAATAGATTTATTACTACTTCTTGTGATTTATTCATTTTATACTCCCTTGTTTAAAATAAAATCAAATTATTCATAATAAATTATACACTTACCCTATTTAACGCACTATACTACACCTAGGTTATATATAGTACTACTTTTTAGTTACATAATATATAAGTTTAACTATTATAGTTTGCTTCTACATTCTCAGATTCAGTGTTTTTGTTCTTTAACACAGATTTAAGTTTTTCTAATGCAGGAACTAAAATACAACCTATAGCAAAAAATATTATACTAAATGTTGACATGCTCATAGGTGACTTAGATACTTCTAGAGATGTCGGTCCCATTATAACAGAATATATAGAACCAATCATAAGACCTATAATACAATATATAGTTTGAGGTCTAAAGGTTCTAAGTAAATATCTAACAGATCTTACAGTTGCAAACACTCCAACTAAAATTCCAAAACTAAATATTATTATACCTGGTAAATATCTAAAATCTAGCTTAAGTACTTGCTTTATAGCAGTAAGCATAGGAGCATAAAGACCAAATATTAAAAGTATAGTTGATCCTGAAATACCAGGTAACACCATTGCTGATATTGCAATCATTCCAGCTATAAATATATAGCCTATAAACCATATATTTAAATTATTAATATTTATAGAAAAACTTTGACTACTATTTT
The DNA here is from genome assembly GCF_024723825.1 of Romboutsia lituseburensis. Classification (NCBI taxonomy): domain Bacteria; kingdom Bacillati; phylum Bacillota; class Clostridia; order Peptostreptococcales; family Peptostreptococcaceae; genus Romboutsia; species Romboutsia lituseburensis. Next base: position 3,456,913 of record NZ_JANQBQ010000001.1, on the reverse strand, counting down.
TTACTGGATTAAAACAAGTCATTGTACATACTATGATTATTCCAATTATTAAAAATACTATATTTTTCTTATTTTTAGACAATGCCTTTTGTTCTGATTTAACTATCAAAGGAATAGATGCTATTATAAATCCTAAAAATAAAGAACTTATCTCATATATATTTTTTTCAAATATAGATGTTATAAATAATACAGATAATACAAATCCAACTATCCATCCTATTCCTATTTTAGATAGAAATCTAAGTGCACTTATTCTACTTATTTTATCCTCTGATATTATGTTATTTAATGAATCCACAAAATTATCATAAAAGCCTAGTATAAATGCTACTGTACCACCTGATACACCTGGCACACTATCAGCTAGTGCCATACAAAATCCTCTTATAAAATTTAAGATATACACTTATTCCTCCATTAAAATTCTATTTGATATATAATTTGATATATAATTTTTCTATAATTCTAAATTAGCTAAAAGGCATATGTAATTAACTCATTCTATTTTTAGCTTTATAATTTTTAAATATTATATTTAATAGAAACAATTATGCTTATACTAATACCACCTAATCTAACTTACTATTATATCCAAATTAATTTAACTCTTTAATATAATAGTATTGTTCTAACCTTCAATTCTAATATTAACCTAATTAAAAATATTAAATATAAATATTTAATATTTTTCTATTTATATTTTAAATAATTTCTCGTCTTAACTAAGTACAATTACAATATCATGTAGGTTATATCAATTATTTAAAATATTTTATTATTAGTTATATATTATTATACTTTATCTTATTTATAAATTTAGATAGCAGCCTTCTCATTATTTTTTGCATTCTTTTATCCACTCTACTAATATCTACCTTATAAAACCATAGCAAATTTTTATCAACTTGTTCTACAGTATAATTTTTTCTAAACACATCTTGTATATATTTCCATCTAAAATTTCCAATATAAACTTTATTTTTTAAATCTTTAATCATAATTTTAAGTTCTTCATCTGAGTAATAAAATCCAAATTGTCGTGGATCTTGTTTTTCAGCTATTATACCAAATAATGTTCTGTAGCATTTTTCACATCTACAACAATTAGAACCTCCCTTTGACTCCCAACATACTCTTAATGGAATATTAATACTATTTTCTATCGCATATTCACATATAAATTTAATTTTTTGCTGTCTACTCACATCATAACCATCATGTTCTACACCACAGCCACAAAATTTAACATTATTATCTATTGTTGGATCTGAAGCACAAGTTACTTTACCCTTTTCATTTATTGTAAAAGATGCAGCTATATACACTTTAGATATATTATCTTTATACGTTATTGGTGCAATAAGACCTATCATTCCAATCCCATGTTGAAATCCATGCCACCATCCATCTTTTGCTTTTTTAAAAATTGATATGGTAAGTTCATATTCATTTATAAATGTTCTGAAATTTGATTTTATAAATTTACTTTCAACATTATATAAGCATGATGTATTCTTGGCATGAGATAATACCTTATTCCACCCCTGTTCATCACTTAACTTTACATCTGCTCCCCATACAGTAGCAATACTAGGTCTTTCATTTATATGTGAGAGAAAAGTATTAAATGCATCTACACCTCCACTAAATAAGCATAAACTCTTATCTGAATATTCTTTTTTGTAATCAACAACTATATTAGGCTTAATTTTACCTAAAAATTGTATTTTCGGATACATATTTATATAACCTTCTTTAAATTTGGGTATACTTAAATAGAAATCTCTATCAATTTCATCCAATGATATTTGAGCATCAAATATCCATGCTATAGGTAAAATATTACATAAAAATGGAATTACCGCTACTCCATATGGTGTACCCTCTATATTTTCATTATATTCGATATATAATTTTTCATTTTCATTAAAATATTTATTCCATTCACCTATTATTTTATAGTCATAAATTATTTGATTGTTATTAATTTTTATACTATTTATTTCTAGGCTATTCATTTTAATTTACCTCTTCTCTATAATTAAAATAGTTTCACTTTATTTATTATCTTATCAATTAAATATTTGCGTTCATCCTTACTTAATACAATTATCATATTTATTATTAATCCAGTCATACTCATCAATAGGCATGATATTATTAATATTTTCCATGAATCTACTATAATAAATCCCTTTATTGTACTACCTATTATAGTTAATGTAATTACACTCAATACTGAACTAAACACTTCAGGAAAAAACGTATTCCACTCCAATCCTAAACACTTAGCTGTAAATGGAATTGTATATATCATATTTCTAATTAAGTTGATAGTTGAACTTACTCCCGCTATTGCAAAAACTCCTAAATCTGTTGTATTTAATAATATAAAAACAATAACAGTACTTATAGCCCCTGAGCTTAGCAATAAAAGTGAATTTGTTTTAACTTTATTTGTTACAGTGAAAATATTATAAAGACATTGAGTTCCACTTGTAAAAATTAGACCAAAACAAGTTAATACAGATAATATATGTAATATACTTGCATTTTCACTAGGTACCCACAGTTGATAAAATTCCTTTCCATATAAAATAAGAATTGTTAGAGGTATGGTAAGTATAATTCCTGTTAATTTCATGCCCTGCTTTAAACTATTTTTCAATGCATTTTTATTATCATTTGCATAATCAATAGTTAATGCTGGTGCAAAAACACCATTTAAAGTTCCTGCTAAATTTACTATTACATTAGGTATCGTTTTAGCCAGAGCTAATAAACCCATTTCTATAGGACCTATAAATAAATTAGCAATTAATAAGTCTAATCCACTTAGTAGCATCTGTCCTGCTTGATTTATAGTATTCCAAATCCCTGAAGATACTAACTTTTTTACATATTTCCATTCAAAGTACTTATATTTTATATTTAAATCTGGCAGTAACTTTACTTGATAGTATTTTGAAAAAATAGTTACATACAGAGATGATATTAGTGTAGCTAGTCCTACATAATAGACTTTAGGTTTAAATAATAAAAAAGATATAAGTATAAGTATCACTTTTATTAAATTAGATTCAACTCCCCTTATAGAATTAATGTGAATTTTATTAGTTGCAAACATAGCCGTAGACCAATTAGGTAATGCAGTTGCTATAAAAAAATTTATGAATAAAATCGAAAATAATATTTTGACATCAGTTATTAAGTTTAAGGGTATATTTATTAAGCTATCTAATTTAGCAATCGTTAAAATTGATGGTATAATTAACACTATAGTTATAATTAAATTTCCTCCAAATACAGCATTATAGTATTTATTCGCTAATTTATAATCATTCTTATGTATGGCTATTGTTATAAATCTTCCTGACATAGAATTTAGGGCAATTGTTACTAAAGTAGCATAAGTAATAAATGTATTAGCAAGCGATATAAATCCATTTGCTTCTACTCCGATTGTATTTACAATGTATGGTGATAAAAAAAAGTTTATTATTAAGTTCACTGCAAAAGCAACTAAACTACTTGATATGTTAATAGCTAATTGTCTATTTCTATTTATTTCTAACGTTTGCATCTCACCCTCCGTATTACTCCATATAAATTATATTTGCATATTGGCTATGGGTTTTAAAAATATTAATTTAAAATATTTTTATTTTATATAATCTATTAATATATCAAAATAATTTTTATTTAAATCAAATTTATCTATAGTATTTAAGTTCATTAGTTCTTCAATTATAGGCTCTATTTCATTAAAGTTTAACCCATCAACCATCCTTATATAATTTAAATCTTTTATCCATTTATAACTTTCTATAACTTTATGATCTAAACTTCTAGTTACTATACAAGGTGTTTTTGTTATTGCACAAAATATCATACCATGAAGTCTATCTGTTATAACTACTCTCGAGTTATAAAATTTAGTCCATAATTTAAATAGTTCTCTCTCTCTTTCAGTTTGGCTTACTTGATAATCTACTACTGTATCTGTCACTATAATATCTTTAAACTTTTGTTTTAATTGTTTTAAAAATTCTTCTTTCTTGTGTATCGATATATAGCTTTCCTTATCTTTTCTTAAACAAGTCATTATATTTTTTCTTTCACATTGATGTATATTAATTTTATTATTTAAATAAAATACCATATCAGGATTTTTAATTACTTTACATTCTGTAAATGACTGTTTCATAATCTCATATGATTTGTCTTCTCTTCCTATTACGACTAAGTTTTTATTTTCATTATATATTTTTTTACTTATTTCAAATTCTTTTATACCATTTTCATCTTTAGTAAAATAAATAGTCTGTGGAAGTGAAACTACTTTTACATTTTTAAATTTAGATATCATATGTCTTCTTATATTTTCATCATCCATATACTGATTTCCCATATTTCCTCCACCTATAATACATACTATATCATCTTTATTTATTATCTTTTCATATGCTTTTCCGTATTTGTAAGTCTCTGAAAAGTTAATCTCTATTATTTCATAATTAGGAAATTTTTCTGATAAATATTTAATAGATGCATATGCTATGGCATGATCCCCTAGATTTCCATGAGTCGGTATTAAAGACACTAATATCTTTTTTTTATTTTTAAATTTTCTGAATTTATAATTATATATAATTCCAATTTTATATTTTAGTTTATTTATTTTTTGTCTATTTAATAACTTGTATATCATTTTCTTCATTTTATTATTATCCTTTAAATTTATTATTTATATGCTTGCTATATAAATTACAAAATATATTTCTATTTAAAATAGCTAATGTAAGCGACATTTTCCCCATCAACTTAATTTCTTTATTTAAAATGAATGAAATATAATTTTTTTTCATATTATCATTAAGCTTACTTAAAACTTCAGTTCTATTATGTAAATTACTTTGACTTGCTTTGAGATATAAATATTTGAAAAGTCCACACATTTTAGCATCTACTTTATTTTCAAACATTCTTAAACCACATTTTTTAAAATATTTTTTTTGTTCTATGCAAGCATCTATAGCATCAAGTCTTTTAATATTAAAGTTGCTATTCATTATACTATTTTCTCTTTGTCTATAATAATATAAAGGTAAGTTGCTATCAATTATCATATTAGCTTTATGTATTATTTTATATGTAGTAAATTCATCTTCATGTAATTTTCCTTTTGGAAATCTAATTTGATTAAATAATTCTTTTTTATACATTTTATTCCATACAACTACAGTTTTAACATACTCTTCTCCATATAGACATTCCAACATATCATTTGAATTATAGAACTTTATATCTTCTTTTATTGCATTTTTTGACATACTATCCTTATTATAAACTTCTACATAATCACTTTGAGCAATGTCAGCATTATATCTAATTATAAGATTATATAAGTTTTCAATCATGTCTAAATTAATCCAATCATCGCTGTCTATAAAGCAAATATAATCTCCATTAGAAATATCTATTCCTACATTTCTAGCATCGCTTAGGCCTCCATTTTTTTTATGTACTACTTTAATTCTATTATCTTTTTTCTCGTATTTTTCACATATATTACCACTATTATCTGTGGAACCATCATTTACTAATATTATTTCTATATTACTATAGGTTTGATTAATTATACTATCTATGCATTCATGGATATATTTTTCAACATTATATACAGGTACTATAATACTTATCAAGCTCAATACCAATCACCTTCTCATCTTTAAATTAAAATAAAATCATAAATATTCTATATGTAATAATACTTCAACGCCTTTAATTTTTAATAATTTGCATATTTTAATATAAAATATCTTGTTCCTACTACTAAAAATTCACCTAATTTTTCTTATGTCTATATATTTCATTCAAAAACTTTGCATATATTAAAGGATTGATTTTATATAGATTTATTCCTATCCATATTTTAATATCAAAAAAGTTAAAAGAATCTAATTTATATTTTTTTAATCTTTTTTTATTATTTTTATTTTTAATCAATGGTATTAGAATATCAATGCTGTTACACTCAGTAGCTACTCCGGAAAAATTAAGAATAAATTCTCTTGCATATTTTTGGTGCTTAAAATAATTAATATATTTTATATCAAAATCTAAATTCTTCAAATATTTTTCTATTCTTTTCATAGCGCCTAATACAGCAAATCTTTTTAGGGATGTACTATGTGTCATAGATTCTCTTCTTTGAAAATAATGCAGTAATATTTCATTAACACATCCTACTCTACTAGCATGTATTAGAGATTTAATCTGAAATTCTTGATCTTCACCATTACTACAATGCTCATAATGTCTAATATTATATTTATTTATTAATTCTGATTTATAAATAGCACTTCCTGTACATAATATTATCTTCTGGTTAATTATTAAATTGAATGCATCTATTCCACTTATAATGCTATCTAAATAATTAAATTTATCATTATAACTAAAGAGCTGATTATTATACTCATCCACCATGTCATATCCACAAAATACTATGTCTAATTTATTTTCCTCTAATTTTTTATTCATCTTTTCTAATAATTCCGGTTCTATAAAATCATCAGAATCTAGCATATATATATATTTTCCTCTACTATGATTAATCCCAGTATTTCTTGCTTTACTTACTCCACCATTTTCCTGACTAACAATTTTATAATTCAAGTTGCTATTATTCAATAAACGGTCACATACACTTATACTATTATCGGTAGAACCATCATCAATAATAATAAGTTCAAAATTTTCAAATGTTTGGTTCTTTATACTTTCAATAGTTCTCTCAATATAATTTTCACAATTATAACAAGGTATTATCACACTTATAGCGATATTCATGTAGCTTCTCCTTTTTAGTTGTTATCTTTCTTTCACAAGATATAACCATATTGATATCTATATCTACGTTAATAATTTTCAGTATCTACATTAACTTATTTTTTTAACTTAAATTAATATATATCATTTAGATGTATTTAAAATATTACTCTTATCCTTATCGTAAGAAGCCAAAAATAAGAGTAATAAAATAAAAGCATATACCATAGATGAATATGAAAATAGACCATTTAATAGTATATTAATAAAATAAATAGATATTAAAAATATAAGACTAGTTTTTTTTATATTCTTTCTATGTACTCTGTATAATTTAAAAAAACCATATAAATATAAATACAAACCTATTAATCCATTTGATAATAAAGTATTAATTATGTCATTATGTGCATAAATATACATTCCTATTGTTTGTTTATTAAATAAATTAGGATAATCAATTCCTTTTCCTACTAATAAATGCATTGGAGAGAATCTAAAGTATTCTTTTAAATCTTCTATAGTAAAAACATCTCTCCCACTCATTATTCCACCATACTCATTTTGAGATGAACTAATAAATTTTTCTACTAACGGAATTTGGTCTCCAAATTTAATAATTATAAAAATAGAAATTATTAATAAAATAAAAATCACCTTATATTCTTTATTATTTATTAACCATAATAAAAATAATAATATTGTAGATATAGCTATTACTCTAGCTCCAGTAAATAATGATAAAATCATTATAGTTGCTATTAATATATACTTAAACTTTGAATGTATATATTTGTTGATAAATATTAGTAATGCTAAAATATAAAACAAATATGCAGTAAATAAATGTGGTTCTTCAAAAACACTTTTTAAATATCTCCCCTCCCATATTATTGTGTATGAACCATTAAAAAATAACGATATTATTAATATTCCAATACATATAAGCAATTGATTATAAATCCACGTAATATTTTTAACAAAAAAATCCTTCATATACGAAATAAAATTTAAATCACTAGCTAAAAATATCAATAATATAAATAATGTCCACTTAAGTTGCTCTACAATAGCAAAGCCTTTATTCTCAGCTAAAATTAAACTTAATATATATACAGCACCTAGTAATGTAATGTTATATTTTTCTATATATCCGCTATATTTATAAAATACAAAATAAAGTGTTAGCAGTAAAACCATACTAATACTTACACATGTATTCATAATAGGAATAAAACCATCTATTATTTTAGTTATAGGAATAGTAAATATTATAAAACACATGTATTTATATAAATGGCAAGTCTCATTCATTAATATTCTCCTTAAACTCGTAAATTCAAAATAATCCAAAAATTAATATTTAACTTTAAAACGATCTAAAGTAATACTAATTTATTAATTCAATCCACCTGGATATTATTTTGTCTACATTAAACTTTTGTACCCTAATCTTTCCATTCTTACAATAATTAGATAAATCCATTTTTAACATTTGATTTAATGCATCACTAAATATTTCTTCTTCTAGAGTTATATTAGCTTCATTAGTATTAATCGAATTATAAAATTCGGGAGTTAGAACTCCATAATCACAATATACTGCACCTTCTACTTTTAAATCTTCACTGTTATTTGCTAATATCTCTCTTGGTCCAGATTTACAATCTACAGATATTATTGCTGTACTGCATGCCATAGATTCTGGTATGCACATTGGAAAGCCTTCATATAAAGATGTCAATGCAAATATCTTTGCTTTTGAAACAAATTTAAATGGATTTGATTGAAATCCTAAAAATATTACATCTTTGCCTAATCCTAAGTTATAAACAAGTTCTTTTAACCTATCTTCTAATTCCCCGCTACCTAAAATAACTAATTTTACTTTAGAATTTTTTTTCTTTAAATGATAAAAAGATTTTATTAAGTTCCACTGTCCCTTTTGTTCAGTTAATCTACCAACATTTATTATTACATCATTATTAAATATTTCTTTATATTTATCATCTAATTCCTCTTCAGCTAATCTCTCTATTTTTTTACAATCAAAAGGATTATAAATAACCTCAATTTTCGTTCTCTTTATATTAAAGTTATTTACTAAATCTTGTTTTATAGCTTTAGAAACAACTACGATTTGGTCTGCTCTATTATATAACAATTTCATAAGAATTTTAAATATAAATCCATATAATCCCGTTCTTTCTTTACTCTGAAAGTTATGAACAGTTATTACCGTTTTTTCACTCCCTTTTGATAGTAAGTTAACTATATTAGGACCTTCTAAATGACTTATACATGTATCAATTTTATATTCTTTCTTATATTTTCTAACTTCTCTTACTCGCTTTAGAAGAACGCCTACATTTTTTATCAAACTAGTTGAGTTCTGAACGTCTATTTCCACAATTTTTCCATTAAAATCATAGTCTGGATCTTTTCCATTCCAAGTAAAAATATATTGTTTTATATTTTCATCTAAGTTCATGGATATAGTTGATAGTACTCTTTCAGCCCCGCCATTTTTTAAGCTAGGTATAATAAATGCTACATTTTTTTTCAAGTAATTCTCACCCCTACTTTGTCATAGCTCGTCTTAATGTTTCTTCTGTTGTTATAGCTACATCATCCCAATTATATTTTTTTAATATAAAATCTTTAGACCTTTCCTTATGCATATCAACAACATTCGGATTTTCTATTAAATATTTTAATTTTTCTTTTAAACTTTTAATATTCTTATTTATAAATGATTCGCCATAACTCTCTATTACATCTGTATTTTGTTCTATATCGCTAACTAAACAGCACTGACCATATGCCATAGCTTCTAATAAACTAATAGGTAATCCTTCTATCTCAGAAGGTAATACATAACAATACGCATTACTATACAACTCATCTAATGTTTCACCTTTAACAAAATCAGTAAATATTATATTTTTATTATTCGATGCCTTATTCTTTAATTCATCAACATACTCATCACTGTGACTACTTCCACCTGCTATTACTAACTTTTTATTTGTATTTATACTATTAAAAGCATCAATTAAATAATGTGCTCCTTTTTCAGGAACCAATCTTGCTAGAAATAATATGTATTCATTTTTATCTAAATTAAATTTCTTCTTTATATTGTTTGCTTGTAAACAATGCTTTTCTTCTATACCATTAGGTATATATATTACATTTCTATTATATTTCTGTTTATAGTAATCTACTAGGGATTTAGATACAACTATATATTCATTTGCAAATTTGCTTCCTATAAATTCACCACTCTTTAACATTGCTTTAGCAGTTTTCCCCCACTTTTCTCTTTGCCAATCTAATCCATGACATGTACATACTACTCTTTTTCTAAATATCCTAGGAATAAATGCTAATAAAGACGGACCTAGTGCATGATAATGTATTAAATTATGTCCACTCTTTATCGCATCTATAGTTGAAAGAAATGTATATGTAATAGCATCTAGGTGCTTAGAATTTATGGATTTTATATATTTTATATTTATTCCTCTATAATTTACATACTCTTTTTCACAGTAATTCTTTCTACAGTACACTGTTATTTGATTTTTTTCATTATTGGATAATCTAGCAGCTATTTCTTCAACATGTATTTCTACACCTCCAGCTCTAGATGGAATTCCTTTTTGTCCTATAACTGCAACTTTCATTTATTCACCTACTATTTATCATTTAATGTTTACGATGCATTTTCATCTCCAAACAGTACAAACACCGTTTTAAATATAAGCTTTATATCAAGCCACAAGCATCTATTTTGTATATATTCAATATCCATATCTACCCACTCATCAAATCCAATATTGTTTCTGCCACTCACCTGCCATATACAAGTAAGCCCTGGCTTTACTCCAAGTCTTTGCATTTGATATGCTGTGTACTGTTCAACTTCATGAGGTATAGGTGGTCTAGGACCAACTAAGCTCATATCTCCCTTAAGGACATTAAACAACTGTGGCAATTCATCGATACTAGTTTTTCTTATAAATCTACCTATATTAGTTATTCTAGGGTCGTTTTCTATTTTAAAAACTGGCCCTGTTTGTTCATTTTGATCCATAAGTTCATGTAAAAGTTCTTCTGCGTTGTGTACCATACTTCTAAACTTGTACATTTTAAAAGTTAAAGGGTATCTACCGTTTCTCTCTTGTGCAAAGAACACTTTTCCTTTTGGATCTTCTAATTTAATAAGTATTGCTACTGCTAAAAACAATGGAGATAATAATATAAGACCTGCTAAAGAACATACTATATCGATTATTCTTTTAGTTGCTGTATAAAATATAGAGTTGTTTGTTTGTATATTATCTATATCAATAGCTACAGCTGATTCATCTATTTCACTTTCAAATCTAAATCTTTCCCCCATTTTACCCTCCATAATATAAATTCAATTTATACTATTTATCACTGTCTCTCTTATCGACAGTTATATATTTATTTGCAAATAATAAATATACATATCTAGTTCCAACCGCCAAAACTGATATAATCAGTGTATTAAAAATATAAAATAATGGTGATTTAGGCAAATTAAAAGTTTTATCAATTAAATATATAGGTAACATCGCTATGAAGCATGCAGTAAAAATATTTCCAATAATTCCTGCTTTGTCAAACCTAAAATAAATTTTATAACATTTAAAAATCCCTAATAAAGATGTGCTAAAAACTATATACAAAATCAGTGTATTTAAGTTCTTCATTCTAAATATATGTGGATTATCTATTTTCAATAATTGACTACTAATTAGCACAGCTAATACTATACCGCATACATCTAGTACCCATGTCATCACTATTTTATATTTATTTTTTTCTTTTATGATTTCACGTTTCGCCTCCATAGAAGCCTCCTACATGGCTTTTCTTTATGCCATTGCTTTTTCTTTTTTGTTTGCTTTTTTATTAGCTTTTTTTGATTTTCTACCTTGATGGTAATATGTATAATAGGCATGACCATTAGTTTTTACTGCAAATTTATTAAGTACTGTTCCTATTATTTTTGCTCCTACTCTATCTAGTTTTTCTTTAGCTAATTTAACCATTTCTATGTCTGTTTCATTTGCACCGATTACTAATATACATCCATCTGAATAATTCGATATTATTCCAGCATCTGTTACTATTCCTATTGGTGGTGCATCTATAAATATATAGTCATAATGTTCTTTTAAATTTTCTATAAACTCTTTCATTTTTTGAGATGCTAACATTTCTGAAGGATTTGGTGGTACTACTCCGCCTGTTAATACATGAAGATTTTTAATATCTGTGCAATGTACGCATTCAACAAAAGTTGTATTATCTACTAATACATCTGTAAGTCCGTGTAAGTTACTTATCCCAAACATTCTATGTACAGATGGGTTTCTTAAGTCTCCATCTATTACAAGTACTTTTTTATCTAAGTTAGCAAATGTTGTTGCTAGATTAGTTATTACTGTTGTTTTTCCTTCGTTTTGTTTACTACTTGTTACTGTTATTACTTTCATTTCTTTATCTAAATCTGAGAATTGTATACTTGTCCTGATTCCTCTATATGCTTCTGATATAGGGGATTTAGGATTTTTTATAGTTATTAATTTTGGCATATTTTTTCTTCCCCCTATTTTATTAATCCTTCATCAGGTATTACTCCTAATATTGGTAGTTCTAAGTGTTTTTGTATATCTTGTGGTGTCTTTATTTTATTGTCTAAGTATTCTATTAAGAATATTACAAACAGTCCTATCATTACACCAAGTACCGCAGCTATAACCATGTTCATTGTTTTGTTTGAGTTTACAGGTACTTTTGAAAGTATTGCTTTATCTATTACTTCTACCTTATTAGCATTAGTTATTCTTTTTGCTTCTTTACTAAATACATTAGGTATTTTATTTGCTATATCTCTAGCTCTTTCTGGATTTGTATCTTGTACCATCAAGTTCATTATTTGTGTTTCATTAACAGGTGTTACTGATACTGATGCTGCTAATTGGTTATATGACATGTCTAGATTTAAATCTTTTATAACTGGCTCTAGCACTGCTCTTGATTTGATTACTTCCCCATATAATACCGCTAGCTTTTGTGTTACTGACATCTGATCTCCTGTCAGTACTGTATTTCCATTTACTGGTTCAGCACTTACTATTAATGTTGTCTGTGCTTGATATACTGGAACATATCTTATATAACTTATTATTCCGCTAACTGTTGTTGCTATTATTGCTATAAGTGCAATTATCCAAAATCGCTTTTTTATTATTGCAAAATATTCCCTTAGATCAATTGTTTCTTCCATTTGCTCTCCCCCACTTTATCCTCCAATTAATTTTGTTTAAGTTTTAACTTCTCTATTATTATATTTTTTTAGGTAAGTTTGGAATACTACCCACTGGTGTAGTTTTGTATTCCTTTTTGTGCTAACCATATAAGTAATAGGATTAATTTGTTTCTACATACATGTAACACAAAAAATCCCACCTTATATAATTGATATATAAAGTGAGATTTAAATTTTAGTTAATTATTTTAATATTTTATGATTTTGGTGGCTTTGGCGGTTTTGGTGGCTTATGATTACTACTACTACTCTCATCCTTTCCTAGTGGCCTTATCCCTAAAGGATCTTTACTTATACTTTCAGTTTTTCCTATTCCTAAAGACGTTATTTTAGGCTTTTTCCACTCTTTCATAATATCTCCCTCCCCCTTTTGTTTTATTTTTATATTAATCTTATTTTTTATAAATAAGAAATATAAATTATTTTATAATTCTGACAATTCTTCTTCTATTAAGTTCATCTGATCTTCTATTGTTATTTTGCCACTAGGCCTTTTTATTTTATACAAAGGAACACTATTGATTAATTGAATTGCTTTTTTGAAATACTCAGGTCTCGTTCCTATTGAACTTTCTACCCCAAAGAAGTATATGTTATTCAGCATATAGTCAATTTTTTTATTTCCTTCTAATTTTTCTATACTAACTTTTTTATATTCATCTTTAGATACTATTTCAAATATAGCTTTTACTTTACGAGGATTTGGTTCAAATATTTCTGTTACGGGTACTTTGTATCTTATTATTTCAGCATTTTGTTTATTTATCTTGTAGTTTTTTTCATCATATCCTAAAACTTTCATAACATCTTTACACACTTTCTTTTCTGGATATGCATGATGTACTAGTACATTGTCGTTTAACATATCTAGTGCTACTACATCATCTGATAAAAATTTATATCCTTTATTGTTAAGGGCTGATGCTAATGTTGATTTACCAGCTTTACTTTTTCCTGATATTATAATAGCTTTATCTCCTTTTGATATAGCTGATCCATGTAATGCTATAGTCTTTCTTTGGATTAACAATATTCCAAATGACCATCCTAATAAAAATGATTTTATTCTTTCATTATCCTTATCTTTTAATGGTTCTACTATTATTGTATTGCCATTTTTTATTTGGTATATTGCAATATCTTTAATATATATACAAATATCATTTATATCTGTACCTATCCACGAGTTGTCATTTACTTGTTTTTTTATTTTCTCACAGACTTGACCATATTTTATTTTTACATCTATATGATTACATTGATTTTCTTTTATTTTTATAAGTTCTTCCAGTTTAATTTCTGACTCTATATTTAACCCATATACCCTATATTTAAATGACATAAAATAAAGTTATCCTTCCTTAAAAGTATTAGTTAGTATAATAGTATCTTTCAGCGAATTTTCAGAAAATTACTCTTAAGTATAATTTTTATTCTTTTTAGTATTGATTCAGTATATTTATTAAAAATACAACAAATTTTATCTTATTATGATAGTTATTTTTACAAAAAAAAATAACTTCTGGTAGTTTCAGAAGTTATTTTTCCTAATTTTAAGCACAATTAGTTTTTCAATATCATAATAAGATTTTTTGTAATAGACTTTTGTATTGATAATTTGAGTTTAAGTTTTTTATCACTATTGATTATATACGTACTAAGCTTTAATTTAAATTCCTCTATGTATTAATTTTTAATAATACTATTGTATAATTTTTCCTACTACCTTTTGCTACTTTTTTTTAAAAAATATATATTTAGTCTTAATCAATCTCCCTTTTATATTTACATGACTTAAATTATTTACAAAAAAAATAACTTTCGAAATAATCGAAAGCTATTTTTTGAGTTTTTTGCAAAAAAATCAGAATTAAATTACTCAAAAGAAATGCGATTTTTTACAATAATTTTGGGAATTTTTATTAAATATAAATATATTTAAGATACTTTTATTGTATCACCCATTTTTTTAATTTCATATTACTCTTAAGAGTAATTTTGGTATATTTCTACATATTTTTTTATATTATTTTATCGTTCCCTTTGTTTCAACTTCTTTAAACGACACTATATTACTTTTATTTCTTTAATTTCGCTAAAGCTGCTGCAAAAGGATTATTGAAGTTTTCTTCAGTTTTATTTTGATTTTTTAGATATTTATTTACATCTTTTTTAGATGCTTTATTCTTTTCTTCTGATTTTCTTTTATTAAATGTACTTAATTTTTCTCTATGTCCACAACTACAAACAAATGTCTTTCCTTCTCCTTCTCCACGAAGTTCTAGTCTTTTATGACAAACTGGACATCTTGCATTTGTTGTTTGTGATACAGTTTTTCTAGTGTTACATTCTCTATCTTCACAAACTAGCATCTTACCTCTTTTTCCGTTTACTTCAAGCATGAACTTTCCACACTCTGGGCATCTATTTTTAGTTAAGTTATCATGTTTAAATTTAGAGTCACTTTGTTTTATTTCTCTTACTATATCTGTAGAGTAATTTTTCATTTCTCCTATAAATTTGTTTTTGCTTAACTTCCCTTTTGATATATCATTTAATTGATTTTCCCAAGAAGATGTTAATTCTGGTGTTTTTAAATCTTTTGGTGCAAGTTCTAATAATTGCTTACCTTTTGATGTTATGTGTATGTCTTTTCCTTTTTTCTCTAGTAGGAAAGTATTGAATAATTTTTCTATTATATCTGCTCTTGTAGCTACTGTTCCTAGTCCATTTTTCTCCATTTGTGTAAGTAAACTAGCTTCATTTAGATATGATGGAGGGTTAGTTTTTCCAGTAGTTTTATTTATCTTTTCTACCTCTAACGTATCTCCTTCTTTAACTGTTGGTATACTATCATAGCTTTCTTCATCATCGCTATCTTTGTATGTTTCTCTCCATCCTAAAGATATTATTTTATTACCTTTAGCAGTTAATTTCTCATCATTTATTTTAGCTTCTATACTTGTTTGTTCATATTCAAATGGAGGACAAAGTACTGCTAAGAATCTCTTAACTACTAAGTCATATATTTTTCTTTCTTTGTCACTTAAATCCCCTAAGAATACTCTTTCTTCTGTTGGTATTATCGCATGGTGATCACTTACTTTTGAGTCATCAACAAATGATTTATTTCCTTTTATTTTTGTTTTTAATAGTTTTGTACATACTCTTGAGTAATCACTTACATTTACTGCTTTTATTCTATCAGATAATGTTTCTACTATGTCAGTAGTTAAGTATCTAGAGTCTGTTCTTGGATAAGTAAGTACTTTGTGATGTTCGTATAGTTTTTGCATTATTGATAGTGTTTCTTTTGCTGAATATCCAAATATTTTATTTGCATCTCTTTGTAATTCTGTTAAGTCATATAGTGCTGGTGAATATTTTTTCTTATGACTTTTATTTACTTTTGTTACTTCTATTTTTGAGTTATTTATTTTCTTTATTGTATTATCTACTTTTTCTTCGTTAAAGCTACTACTTGAGTTTTTGTTATCTACCCATGTAAATTTAAGGCTACTTGATCCTTTAGTTCCTATTACGTTTATTCCATAGTAGTTTTTAGGTTTAAATTCCATTATTTCATTTTCTCTTTTTAGTATCATTGCTAGTGTTGGAGTTTGTACTCTACCACATGAAAGTTGTGCGTTGTGCTTTGTTGTAAGTGCACGAGTTGCATTTATCCCAACTATCCAGTCAGCTTCTGCTCTTGCTATTGCTGAATGATATAGATTTTCATACTCTTTAGCATCTTTAAGTTTATTAAATCCATCTTTTATTGCTTTATCTGTACTTGATGATATCCATAAACGCTTTAGTGGC
This sequence comes from Romboutsia lituseburensis, assembly GCF_024723825.1. NCBI lineage: Bacteria > Bacillati > Bacillota > Clostridia > Peptostreptococcales > Peptostreptococcaceae > Romboutsia > Romboutsia lituseburensis. The sequence continues at coordinate 3,439,884 of NZ_JANQBQ010000001.1, read as the reverse complement.
TTTTTAACTTGTGCTTTTTCTATTATCCATCTAGCAACAAGCTCTCCTTCACGTCCTGCATCTGTTGCTATTACTATTTCAGATACATCTTCTCTATTCATTTGAGCTTTTACTGTGTTAAATTGTTTACTAGTTTTTTTAATTACTACAGTTTTTAAATACTTTGGAAGTATTGGTAAATCATCTATATTCCAAGATTTGTATTGCTGACCATAACTTTCTGTGTCTGCTAATGTTACTAAATGTCCTAGTGCCCATGTTACTATATATTTTGGTCCTTCTATATATCCATTTTTTTCATTTTTACATCCTAATACTCTAGCTATATCTCTACCTACTGAAGGTTTTTCTGCTAGTACTAATATCTTCTTCATTCTATTACCTTCCTTTGATTGCCCATATGAGCATATTGTTTTACATAATTATTATATTAACATATATTTTGAAGTATCTACTAATTTAAATAATTTTATATGCAATAAATATACATTTTTTCCATATTTCATTCAATTGTTAGTATACGAAACGAATTAAATTGTTGACATTTTTTAGTTTATTTAATATTATAGATAGTGAATAATGCTAACATAATTAAATACCCGTTTGAAGCTTTATAGAAGAGTTGTTAATTTTAACACACCGACGGAGTCGCACTCTCAGGTACTTTTTCTAAAGTAGGACTGTAAAGTTTAGGGAACTCTGGAGAGACCTATTATAGGCGCCGAAGGGGCAAGGCAATACTGCTCAATCTCTCAGGCAAAAGGACAGGGATTATAAACTATTTTTTAGTACTTTTTTGGTACTCATTTATAGTACGTTCGTTTATCCAGAGCTAAATCTAATATTAGATTTAGCTTTTATTATTTTATAACAAAATCTTATTTCAAAATTAATTCTATTGCAAAATTTAATCTTATTGAAAAGTTTAATCTTATTCTAAGGTTTTTAAAATATGATTTTGTTTAAATGTTATTTTTAGGGATAAACTTTTTTCTTCATTCCTGTCAATTAATTCATTTTACTCCAAAGATTTATTTAGCTTAAAATTTTAAATTGTTTAATTTATTAAACAATGATATGAGGGGTGTTCTTTATGAATTTAATTGATGTTTTAAACTCTGTGGACTCATTTATATGGGGACCACCATTACTAGTATTATTAGTTGGTACTGGTGTCTTATTTACTTTCAGACTTGGATTTTTACAAATCACTAAACTTCCAACTGCATTAAGATTAATTTTTAAGGCTGAAAACAATGGAAATGGTGATATTTCTAGTTTCTCAGCACTATGTACAGCTCTTGCTGCTACTGTTGGTACTGGTAACATTGTCGGTGTTGCTACTGCTATAAAGGTAGGTGGACCAGGAGCACTATTTTGGATGTGGCTTGCAGCATTCTTTGGTATGGCAACTAAGTATGCTGAAGGTGTTCTTGCTATAAAATATAGAACTAAGGACGAAAATGGCCAAACATCTGGAGGTCCTATGTACTATATAGTTAATGGTCTAGGACAAAAGTTCAAGCCTCTTGCAATATTCTTTGCTGTAAGTGGTATTTTAGTAGCATTACTTGGGATAGGTACATTTACTCAAGTTAACTCTATAACAGATTCTATAAATGGTAGCTTTGGAATAGATCCAAGAATTACTGGTATTATATTAACTTTAATCGTAGCCTTAGTTATATTTGGTGGAATTCAAAATATATCTAAAGTGGCAACAGCTATAGTTCCATTTATGTCTGGTATATATATCTTTATGTGTTTATTAATTGTGTTTACTTCATTTAATAAAATTCCGACTACATTTACACTTATATTTGATGGGGCATTTAACTCAACTGCTGCTGTAGGTGGTTTTTTAGGTTCTAGTGTTGCTATGGCTATTAGAAATGGTATCGCTCGTGGTGTATTTTCAAATGAATCAGGACTTGGTAGTGCTCCAATTGCTGCCGCTGCGGCTAAAACTAATTGGCCAGCTGAACAAGGTCTTATATCTATGACTGGTACTTTTATAGACAGTTTAATTATATGTTCACTTACTGGTTTTGCTATTATATTATCAGGGGTTTGGACTGGAGATTTAAACGGTGCTCTTATGACACAGGCCGCTTTTAAAAGTGTGCTACCGAATGTAGGTCCTTTATTTTTAACTCTTAGTTTAAGTTTATTTGCTTTTACAACTATACTTGGTTGGAGTTATTATGGAGAAAGATGCTTTGAGTTCTTATTTGGTACTAAAGGTATAAAAGGATATAGATTAGTATTTGTTTTGATGGTTCTTTTAGGTTCTTTCTTGAAATTAGAAATGGTATGGATAATTGCAGATATAGTTAATGGTCTTATGGCTATTCCAAATTTAATTGCTCTAATACTACTTATGCCTGTTGTTATTAAGGAGACAAAGCTTTATATGTCTCATATTAATTCTATTAATAGTGATTTAGACAAAAAAGCGATTTAAAATATAAATTATATTAAATTAAAACAGCATGAGTTTTATAAAGTATTAAACTCACGCTGTTTTTTATATAAGTTATATTTTTATTTTATTCTACTTAACATAGATAATGCTTCTGCTCTTGTTATTTTATTCTTAGGCCTAAATGTATTGTCACTATATCCACCCATATAGCCTTTTTCAATTACACCTTCTACTGAAGGCTTAGCCCAGCTAGATATGTCATTGCTATCTTTGTATTTAACTATTTTGTCTATGTTATTGTCAGATAAATTCAAGTAGTTTGATAACATAGTCGCAGCTTCTTGCCTTGTTATAGGATCATCAGGTTTAAATTCTGTTTCTGTTTTTCCATTACATACTCCATTAGTTACTGCAATATCAATTTCATAATATGCCCAATGATTTTTAGTATCTTTAAATGTTTTCCCACTATGCTTGCTTAGCTTAAATGTTTTATTAAATATTTTTACAAATTCTGCTCTAGTCATAGCTTCATTAGGTCTAAACCTAACATCTTTCGCAATTATTTTTTTACGTTCATATTCTCTTATAGTATCCTCTGCCCAGTGATTATATATATCATTAAACGGTGCTATTGGTATATGTAATTCACTAACACGATTATAATCATGCATTCCATCATAGTAATAATCCCAATAATAAGCCGCTATTAGTTGAAAATTTGACTCTCTAATATCTTTTTCCGTTATATTGTCCCATATTAGATAATCACCTTCAGACCTTCCCATATAATTCCCATAACGTTGACCATACAGTTCAGTTAGCATTTCTCCATCAATACCTATAAATGGATTTTTAATCTTAAAACTATCACCTGTTAAACGAACTTCATCATAATATACATTTTGTTCTAATATAGTTCCATACCTAAATTTTTCCTTATTCGGCAAGTTTTTAAGTGGACTAAAATCTAAAATATGATTAGAATCTAAATTTAAGCGTTCTAATTTTGTTAAATTTCTTAATGGACCTATATCTGATATTTTATTATAACTAACATCTAAGTCCTTTAAATTTGTTAAATTTGTTAGTGGCCCTATATCTGATATTTTATTATAGCTAACATCTAAGTATTTTAAATTTTTAGCGTATTGTATTCCCTCTAAATTCGAAATTTTATCAGAAGAAAATGCTGCCCAGAAACTTAAACTAGTTAAAGATTCCATGTCAGATATAGTTATAGTTATACTATCCATAGGATTTTTACCTAATGTTCTTAATACAACTTCTTTTAAAATTTTATCAGGTATATTTACTTCCTCATTCTGTATATTTGTACTAGTTGATAATTTTTCATTAGCATTTATATCATACGAATTATAATCAAAGAATATAAATGATATAAATGTAAAGATAAGTACTTTAATAATGTTATTCCTCATAAAACTCCTCCAATTTATTTTATTCCAAGTAAAAATATATCATAAGGTAAATAGAATTTAAAATAACAATTAAATCCAATTTTTTCTATGCAACAGTATTTGATATAAGTGTCCATTCACCTATACCATATAATGATTGAAATTTTTTTAAATCTTGTGTTTTAATAACGTACCACTTTGAATTTGTAACGTCTTCCATTAAACAAATAGTTTTTGGATTATTTATATCACTCCAATCAGGACATGTATACGTTTTATACTCTGCTATTTTATTATTTGATTTATCTAAAAATGCATATTCATAATTTTCATGGAAATACTCTTTTCCTTTCCAGTCATACAATCTTTCAGAAAATTTATCAATATCTACTTCATTAGTTTTAGAAGCTTCTATTACATTATTGATACGAGTAGCATAGAGATTATTTTTATTTTTAGAAAGTATTCCCCCCATAGTCATAGGACAATAGTTATCTATTGAATCTATTTCTATATTGTTTATTTTTAGTTTAGGTGTTATTATATCTACTTTCTTATCTCTATAATTTACTGTTAATCCTAAAGATTCTGATACAAATCTTAATGGAACCATAGTTCTACCTTTGTATATGTATGGTTCTTTTTCTAAACTTATAGTTTTTCCATTTTTTATAGCTTCTTTGCTTCCTATTTTTAATATAAGCTCATTATTATCATAGTTTATCTTTACTATAGGTCTATCCCAACTAATATCAGCCCCTATATAGTCATATTTTAACAGTTCCTAATTAAAATTTGTAACCATCTTATACCATAATTGTGTCATGTTTTTCATAATATGCATAATTGTCTCATTTTTAACAATTTTATACTACTCTAATCTAACTAAAAATATATACATATCTGTAAATAGCGAATATAACTATTGATAATATAAAAATAGTATAAATATTAAAATTAGTTTTCTTTGAAGTAATTTTATTTTTTAGTAATCGTTTTAGTGGAAAAACAATTAATACAAGTAAAATAAAAAAAATGATATTATGGGATATGAAAAAAAACACTTTTTCATCAAAAGTAATATCTCCCGGATATGACTCACTAGCAGTAAATCTAGACATACTTACAGATAATTCAGAAATAAAAGATATAACCGCTGTAATGACTGAGCATATTGCAAAAAATAATAATGTTATCCAATTCAAAACAGTTCGTCCCCCTTTCATTTTGTCGTATAGTTATTATACACTACTTAATATAAGTTATGAAGATAATAAACTTAGTAGTTTAAAGCAATACATTCTTTTCACTATCTTTATCAGGAAAATTTACTTTTACATACTTAAATAAATATCTAAAAGAAAATATAAGTCCCAATACCCCTACAAAAATATATATAGTACTTTCTATATTAGATATAGATGTATTTTGATTTGTAAAAAACATTGAGAACACCGTACCTAAAAAATATACAAGGTTGTGACACATATGAGTTATGGTATTTATTAAAATATTGTTGTATTTTAAGTATATCAATGAGAAAATTACACCTGCTATAAATGAAAAAATATGTCCAAGACCTGGATGAAGGATTGCAAATACAATAGATGATAGGATTATTCCCTTACGAATCCCAAATTTGAAAGAAATTCTACGAAGTAATATTCCCCTAAATACAATTTCTTCAACAATTGGTGCTAGTATAACGGTAAAAGTGAATAAAAATACAGTTGAAATAAAGCTTGATTTTGCTACAGGTTCAGATAGTATAGAGTCTACAATCTCAGAATTAATCTTATTATATTATTTTAAATAAACTTATTTTATCAAAATATCTTTCCAATGCTATCCCCTCTTTGCTTAACATATATTATTACTTAATATCATGTATTTTCATTTTATTTAGTTCTTCATTTATTCTCTTTTTAAGTGACTCTCTTCCTTCTGCCCAAACACACATTAAAGTTAAAAACATTACTACACATGCTGGTATTAAAGAATGGTTAGTTTTTAAGTGACTAAAATAAATTATCCAAATTGAAAATCCTAACCATATAATAGGTAAAAATCCTCCCATAACCCAATTTTTTCTTGTACTTAAATATTGTTGTGTTGCTAATACAACAATTGCTACCATTATTGCCATAAAAAATTTAAACATATTATTTTTCCTCCTTTTCTTCTTTATATTTTTCAATAATCATTTTTGCAGTTTCTAAATCAATTTTAGAATCAATTGCTAGACCTTTTATAAATGTACAAAAAGGTTGCTGTTCTTGCTTATCATTTAAATCTATTTTTTGAATTAGTTTATCTAAACGAAGTCTAACTGTTGGATAAGAAACTTCATATAACTTAGATATTTCCTTTAATGATCCTGATGTAATTATGAAGTTTTTTATAAAATTTAAATCTTCTTCGTCTAATGATAATATCCATTGTGGTAATTTTTTTTCATTCATATTCTTCCCCTTTAACTTAATTAACATTTTTTTCCATATTGACTTTAACAATATTAATTGTATCATTAATATTGTTAAAGTCAACATTAGACAAAGATTAAATTATATTAATAAATGACATCTATAAAATTATTTATGGATGCTTTAAGTGTAATTAACCCTAGCAAAAATTTATAAATATAAAAAAAAATAGAGATCTAATATTAGCTCTCTATCTTTTTTCTACTTATTTTTCAATTAAAATTGCTTCTTTTTTGATAGTAATTTAAATATAGATAGTTTAATATTAAATATTTTTCACTACCCATTTTTATACTTTGATCATGAATAAACGTATTTATATTACCTTTATTTAACTTATTACTATTTAAAATCAAATTTTGTTCAATTTTATTTCTATCTATAGATAAATTTATAATATTCAACATATTTAATCTACCATGCTTTATTTCATCTAATTCATTTAACATTTGCCTTGTATTTTTTTTGTATTTATACTTAAGTTCTTTTATAGAATCTTCTATGTTATATGGTAAAAAATATTTATTAAATAAAAGTCCTATAACTATGCCTGTTGTTACAAGTATAAATCTATTTATAGATATGGTGTGTATATTTTCAGATATCGATGCTACAGTTAAAGATAATATTGTAGTCATTACAACTTTTTTACTATAATCTGCGAAATAAAAATATCCTATAAACCCTATAAATAGTACAACTTGAATTGATATACGATCTTTAATTATACTAAATACTATAAAAAATATAGTTACTCCTATAATAACCCCTATAAATCTTTTTTGAGCTTTTATAAGTCCATCCTCTTTATATGGTTGTAACACTACATAGCAACTAAGTATTATCCAAGATTCATGATTAATATTAGTAATCTGAGCTAAAAATACCATTATTGATATCCCTATTGCTAGTCTGATTGAATATCTAAACTTTAATGAATTTATATTAAAATTTTCTCTCATTAATTTAAACAAATTAAATGGCTTTTTAGTATTTATATTTTCATAAAGTTTTGTTACAACATTTTCTTTATTTTCTTCACTATAATCTATTATTTCTTTAAATATTTTGAAAACATAAATACTTTCATCTATTAGTTTTAAATTTAAATTTTTATATTTATTTATAAATTCATCAACTCTAAAATTTACCTGTTCAATAGTTTGCAAATTTTTATTTAAGTTATTAATATTTTCAACTTGAATTTTTAAATCATTTAAATATTCATTTTTTTTCTCTTTATCAACCTTAAAACTTGCCACATGACTTATCATTGTATTTAATCTTGATAAACATATACCTATACTAAATTGTTTTATTGCAACTTTATTATGTTTAAAGTGTTTATATCTTTTTATACTTGTAGATGCAATTAAATATCTTATTTGTTGATTTATTTTTATTGATTCTTTTTCATCATATTTTTCTAATATTAAATTATCTATCTGTTTTTTTAATTTATCTATTATAGTGTTTATAGCAATATCTGATTTTTCTTTTGCTGTTGTTCTATTAATCATTACTTGAGCTATAATTATTATAATTACGCCTGCACCTACTGCTAGCAATCTTGTAGGCAATTCTTGTTGTGTTATTTCAGTCGATATCATAAATATATACATCATTAAAAACATATATGATGTTGGATTTTTAAAATCATTCATGTATAAATAAGTTATTGTAAATATAGTAGTAAAATTTAAAATAATGCCTATGTAAATATTTAAATTTACTAAATATGAAGCTACCACTAAATAAAGATTTATTATTAAAAATGTAGTGGCTCTGTATAGTAATTCTTCTCTAAAATCTCTTCTTAAAAACATAATTGCTGCTATACCTAGCACTGTGCCTAGCATTATATTTTCGTTTCCAAATACTTTTAAGTAAAAAATAAAATTTATCATCATAAACGTAGCTTTAAATAAAGATGCTTTAACTTTTTGATTTTCCATTTAATCACCTACCCTTATAATTTTAATAAGTTGATATATCAACTTTAAAAGTATATATTTTTATAGTTGATATGTCAACAATTAAAATATGATTTAGATTTTACTTTAATATTTTATAATGTTAAAATATGTATATATGTTATGGATTTAATTTTTTAACTTTATTTTAGTTACATGTACATTAGAATGAGATAGGTGGTAATATATTTGGATAGTAATGATATATTAGATTTAATAAGAAACATAGCTTTGTTTAGAAAAAATTACACAACATTTATAGGTAAAAATCTTATTGATTTAGAGATAACTAATTCTGAGTTTTCTTACTTAAAAGAAGTGATAAATTTTAATGGCATTCCTCAAGATGAGTTAATTCGAAATTTATCTATCGATAAGGCTGCTGCAACTAGGATGGCTCAGTCTTTAGAAAAAAAAGATTTGATAAAAAGAGTTAGAAATGAGAATAACAAGAGATTTTTCAATGTTTTTTTAACTAAAAAAGGAACAGAATATATAGATATTACAAATAAAATACTTACTGATTTTTACAATATTTCTTTTAAGAATACAAATGATAATAGTTTTGAAGAATTAAAACACATATTAAAGCAAATAAATAAAGACTTTATTTAATTTATATTTTGATTAACTAAAATCATTTATAGTTATTTTTTAATGAAAAAGAGCTATCTATATAGAGATAGCTCTTTAATAATTATTATCTATAAAATACATCTACAAATGATGCATGATCAAATACTTCCTCATCACTACCATCAACTAAAACTTTAACACCTTTTATCCAATCACCTTGGTAATCTCTTTGTAATAAAGTTTCTATTATAGCAGCTTGAGATATAGCTCCACCAGTTGATCCTGCAAAGTGTTTAGCCCACTTTTGTTGGTCTACTAAGTTTATAGTTAAAATACCATTCTTGTCTATTGATTGTAAAACCATTTGTGCATCATCTTTGAAGTAATCATTTTTTAAAGCTGATATTAGCTCATTTATTTTGTCTTCTTTTGAAGCACTATTTTTTATTTTTATAGTTTCAAATTCAACTATGCTTTGAGTGTCTTCTTCTTTTGCTGTGTATATTTTAAAATCTGTTGTTTCTGATTTTGCTTCTTTTTTCTCTTCTTGCTTCTTTAAATTCTTTTTAGATTCTTCTTTTTTAACTTTATCACTTTTTGCTTCTTGTTTTGCCTCTATATCTTCTTTTTGTATATCATCACTTTGTTCATTATCATCTTTTGCGTTGTCTTTTGGTGAATCTATATTTTCTTGTACTTGATTACTATCTTTTTTAGTTTCAGTAGTAGTTGATTGATTTGCACATCCTACTAAAGTTAAACTCATCATTAATGCCAGTAAACTCACTTTTAGTTTCATCAGTTTATTCTCCTTATTATTAAAATTCGCTTCGCTTTAAGCCACCGCGTGGGCGCTACACTTCATATCGCCAACGACTTCGTCCGTTGCTTAAAATTCGTTTAGCTTAAACTAATGATACCAAATTTTGCATAATAAGTATTTACAATAAAATAACAATATTCTTACAATTTATTTACAATTTGATAATTTATGTCATGAAAGTATTTATTGTAAACTTGCAACTTTTCTTAAATTAGCTAATGGAAGTAATGCCATTATAACTACGCAAAGTACTCCTTCTACTCCATGACCTGAGAAGTTGTATAAGAATGAATAAAGTACGGGGTTCATTCCTTCTGGTGCAAATTGACCAAAGAAAAATACTCCAGATAAGAAGTGTGACGTTGTATTTAATAATATTGCAACTAAACTACCAAATATAATTTTTTTCTTATCATCTTTTCCAAACATATCACTAAGACCTAGTGCCATATCAGGAATAGCATAATCTAAGATAACTTGAGCAGGGTGCATTATGTATCCGCCTATTAATAAGCTTATAGTTCCTGTTATAAGACCGGCTGTAAGTCCTGCCTCTCTTGAATATAAAACTGATACCAATAACAATGGTAACATTGAGAACATGTTAATTCCTCCACCTTGAGGATATCTTACAAATGGAATTAATGATAATATATAACTCATTGCACTAAACATTGCTATTACAACCATTTCTTTTGTTTTAAATTTATACTTTCTTATTTTTAAAACATATAAAACTAATGGAACTACACAAACTACAAGTAATATACTATTAAACATAAGCTAGCTCACTCCCTTCATATGCCATATGCCAAAAGTCCATTTCATATATACTAGCTTTTCTAAATATACTTATAAGATTTCTTTCTTCTTCCTCACTTAGGTCTTTACATATTTCATTAGTAAAATCTATCCAATCATTTGTAAACTTAGTATATCCTTCACTACTATAAGTTTCTATCCAACTTTTATAAAAACTATCTTCTATACAATCTTTATAGTTTTCTTTTAATTTAAGTCCTATATAGTTATAACTCCATGTGCAAGGAAGTATTACAGATATTATTTCCTTAGCCCCACCTGCTAATGATACATTTTTCATATAGCTTGTATAACTTTCATTGTTTTTGTGATACTCATATTTTTCTATTTCATCCATATTTTCTCCAAAACCTTTTAAGTATGAAATATGATTTGCTGTTTCATCATTTAAGATCCCATCAGCACCTTCATAAAACATATTCATTTCTCTTATAGTGTTGCTTTTCACAACTCCCATACAATACACTTTTGTATATTCTTTTAAATATAAATAATCTTGTATAAGGTATTTTCTAAATTTCTCTTTATCTAAAGTTCCTTCTCCTATTTCTTTTAAAAAAGGATGCTCTAAATAACTTTCCCAAATATCTTTACTTCCTTCAAATAAACGCTCAGTAAATAACATATCTATCTCTCCATTCTTTTTGTTTTATTAAGCTAATGCTAATTCTTCTATCTTTGCATATGTATTTAATTTATCAACATTTAATTTATATACTTCATCCATTAAATTCACTTTAAAGCTTCCTATAGCTGGATTTTGACTATCAGCTAATTCACCACATAAAGACATTGTTAAAACTCCCATAGTGGCACATTCTAATGTGTCTTCATCACACCCTAAGAAACTTGCAATTAAACTTGCACTCATACAACCAGTTCCAGTTATTCCTTTAAGTTTTTCAGTTCCATTATTTATTTTATAAACTTTATCTCCATCTGTTATAATATCTGTCTTTCCTGTTGCTGCTACTACACATTCTAACTTCTTAGCTACTTTTTTTATAATCTCTGTACAATCTGTTTCATCATCAAATGAATCCACACCTTTTCCCTTTACATCAAATCCACCTATAAATTTAATTTCTGCCACATTTCCTTTTACTACGTCAAACTTAACTTCATTTAAAAGTTTATTTGTAAGATTTGTTCTAGCTTCAGTTGCAAATACACCTACTGGATCTAATATAACAGGCTTTTTATATTTATTAGCAACTTTACCTGCTATTAGATATAAGTTTAATAACTCTGAATTCATAGTTCCTATGTTTATAACTACTGAATTTGCTGCTTTTACTATATCTTCTACTTCCTCATATGAAAAACTCATCAAAGGGCTTGCCCCTAATGCTAACGTTATATTAGCACAATCATTTATAGTTACATTATTTGTATAATGTAAAACTAATGGATTTACGTCTTTCACCTTTTCAATTAAATTAAACATCTTAAAGCCCCCCTAATTTAAGTTTTAGCATTTAATTTTCTTAAACGTAAAAAAAGCTATACCTGATTAGGTATAGCTTTATGTACAATAAATATCAAAATTAATGTTTAGATTTATAACTATCTAAAATAATATTTGTTGTGTCAAGTCTTATAAAGCTTCCCTACGCTGGCATTATCCAGATCAGGTATAAGGGTCGGTAATCCTCTCAGCCATATGGCTCCCCTAGCAATTTTTAAATTTTATTTACACTTTAAGTATAGTACTTTATTTTTATGTGTCAACTAATTTTTCCAATTTACAGCAAAAAATAAACAATCAATAGCTATTTATTCTTATTGTAAGAAATATATCTAAAAATTTAACTGTTGTATATATTTTATTGACATTACTAAATACCAATGATATTCTTCTACATAATAGATAGAATTTAAAGGTGGAGGATAGACTATGCGTCAATGTATGGATTCAGATAATTTACATAAAAGGATAAAAAAGATAATGGGACAATTAAATGCCATAGATAAAATGGTTGATAAAGATATACCTTGTGAAGATGTTTTAATTCAAATCAATGCAGTAAAAAAAGCAGTGCATAAAGTTGGACAGTTAGTATTAGAAGGTCATATAAACCATTGTGTAAAAGATGGTATTGAACATGGAGATACTGAAAAAACAATTAAAGACTTTGCAAAAGCCATTGAACATTTTTCAAGAATGGGATAAAAAAAGTAGTTTATATAAACTACTTTTTTTATGCCTAAGGATATTATGATACTTCATTTTCTGTGGATAATTCATGAAAGTAAGTTATATTAATAAATTGGTTTTGAGTATAAAAAACATTTTGAGCAAAGGACGAAGTCGTTAGCGACAGGAGCCAAGCGACTTTTTTATTGACTTTAAGATAATTCACTTCTAATACATACCTATAGGGGTATATGTATATTTTTTTTATTAATAATTTAAAATGAGGTGAAATATGAAAAAAATCAATGATTTTCTTAATTCCTTTCCAATGATTATTGTATCTGGAATATTTTTAGGAATTAGTTTATTAGAACACATGGAATTACTTGGGAATTTTAATTTTTAATTGATCCAGCATGGATATCTATATTAATATCTGGATTTCCACTTGCTTGGATAGCGATTGAAAGAGTTGTTAAAAGTTTTTATATTAGCTCTGCACTACTTATTACTATTGCTATGATAGCATGTATTTTTATAGGAGAGGTCTTTGCAGCAGGTGAAGTTGCATTTATTATGGCTATAGGTGGATGGCTTGAAGATAAAACAGTTGACCGTACTAAAAAAGGAATTACACAACTTTTAAAGCTGGTTCCTGCTAAAGGTAGAAAAATTATTTACCACTCAGATGGAACTTTAAAAGAAGAATTTATAGACCCAGAAAATATTCAAATTGATGATATTCTTAGAGTTTTACCAGGAGAGAATATCCCTGCCGATGGAATAATTGAATTTGGTCAAACATCTATCGATCAATCTGTTATGACTGGAGAATCATTGCCTGTTGATAAAATTAAGGGTGACAAGGTATATACAGGAACAATTAATTGTTTCGGTTCAATAGATATTAAGGTTACAAAGTCTTTTTCTGATTCATCATTGCAAAAAATGATATCACTAGTAAAACAAGCAGAGGATAATAAAGCACCGATGCAAAGAGTTGTAGATAAATGGTCGGCTTGGTTTGTACCAACAGCTTGTGCTATTGCTATTATTACATATTTTATAACAAAAGATATTACACGTGCAGTTACAGTACTTGTAGTATTTTGTCCATGTGCCTTAGCTCTTTCTACACCAACATCTATTGTAGCTGCAATTGGTCAAGCAACGAAATTTGGAGTTTTAATAAAATCTGGTGAAGCACTTGAAAGTATGGGACAAATTAATGTGGTCGCTTTTGATAAAACAGGTACATTAACTCATGGAAATTTAGTTGTTTCAGATATTATCCCTATTAATATCTCAGAAAATGAGTTATTAAAAAGTGTAGGTTCAGCTGAAACCCGTTCAGAGCACCCTATAGGAAAAGCAATAGTATCTTTTACAAAAACAAATAAAATTGATATTTGCGAACCAGAAGAGTTTTCTATGATTGTTGGAAAAGGCGTAGTTTCTAAAGTACAAAATAATAAAATATTATGCGGTAATGAAAAGTTGATGATTGAGGAAGGTATTAATATTCCTGAGGATATTAATAGTTTAATATTATCATTAAGAGAACAAGGAAAAGCTATTATTATTACAGCAAAACAAAATTGTATTATAGGAATTATTGCTCTTTCAGATACGATAAAAGAAAATGCAAATACTATGATAAATAAACTTTCACAAAGTGGAATTTCACAAACTGTACTACTAACTGGAGATAATAAAAAATCTGCTGAGTATATAGGTAATAAAGTTGGAATAAAAGAAATAAAATCATCATTACTTCCAGAAGATAAAGTATCAGCTATAATTAATATACAAAACAAAGGACAGCTAATATGCATGGTTGGGGATGGTGTCAATGATGCGCCTGCCTTAAAAACGGCTACAGTTGGAATCGCAATGGGAACTATGGGAAGTGATATTGCTATTGAAGCCGCTGATATTGCTATAATGGGAGATGATATTAGTAAAATAGAATATATCAAACGACTTTCTAACTCTACATTAAAAACAATTAAGTTTAATATTACTATAGCGATGCTAATTAATATTATTGCAATTATTTTATCAGTACTAGGATTGCTTAATCCTGTAACTGGAGCCCTTGTTCATAACTTAGGATCAGTATTAGTAGTATTAAATGCCGCATTATTGTATGATAGAAAAATTGCTTAATACTATCATTATCAATTATTAATATGATTAATTCTAATAGAAAAATTTATTAAAATTATTTCAAATAAATTAATTAAGAATATATGTATAATATCCTATGTATATTCTTTTTTGTATTCTATATTAGCCTAACTCTTTTATATGACTTTTTCTAATTTACAAAAAAATAAAAGACAATAGATTTAATAGTTATATCCATCAAATCTAGTGCCTTTTACCAAAGCTTATGCTTTTCCCTCTTTTCGACTTTTATTAAATAACATCTACTACTTAGCATTTAGTCACCTATTGGCTATTGACTTCATTTACTAACAGTCATGAGTTTAAAAAGAGGTAATTTTAATCTCAGTTAGGTTATTTAATATGATATCCTAAGACATCTCATCTATCTAGACACCCAATAGATACTAGTAAAAGATTTAGGTTATTGCCTAGCTTTTATCTAGTGTGTTTAGATACAAGGTAATCTACATCACCTTTGTAATAATATATTAACCAATTCTTTATTTTAAATTCATAATTAATTAAATTTTTTGTTTTGAGCAACGGATGAAGTCGTTGGCGACATGAAGTGTAGCGCCAACGCAGTTGCTTAAGCGAAGCGACTTTTTATCTATTTATAAATATTTTTAATATTTGAATAATCCAAAATCAGTTTCTACTGTAAATTTATCTCTGCTAAGTAGCCCACCATAAGATATAGTTAAGTTTTGTAATTGAGCAGCTAATTTTACGTTTATTACTATCTCATATCCCTCTGCTTTAAAAAGTAAGTCATCGTCTTCTTTCTTATCAAATGTAAAATCTAATCTACCTTTTTCAAATATAGATTCTCTTTTTGTTACTATTCTTATATATTTATGCTCGCTGTTTTTTAGTAATTTATCTAATTCAGCTTTTGCCTGTTGTGTAATTAATATTTCCATTTTCCATCTCCTCTGATAAAAATTTTAATTTATTAGCTATGTTATCCAATTGTCCACAATATAACACATATTAGTTTTTGTGTAAAGAATAATTAATATATATTCTAAAAATACTTAATATACATTAAATTTTTAATTAATTATGAAATTTATGTCGATTTGATTTTAATTTAGTTGTAAAAAGGGTATAATAGGTATTTGTAAGTATTTTTTAAGGATGTGGATATATGCGTTTATTTTTTTGGATTCAAGTATTAATTACATGTGTGGTTTTTATAGTTTCTAGTAGGGTAGATTTTAATCATATTTCTTTTTTAGGTGGAAATGATATCTATGTTTTAACCAACGTAATATGGAATTTACAAATTTTAACATCTATTATATATACTACAAAGAAAATTAAAAATACTAATGAAATTCATAAAATTTTACTTAGTATTTTATCTATCATGTACTTACTTTCTACTATAGACTTAGTATCAATACTACTTTCTATACATATAAAACAAGAATTTCCAGTATTTATTGACTATTTACTTATAATAATATTTTTTGCAAGTACTTCATATTATTTAATTAAATTAATTAAATACATATCCAAATATAAAATATTTTATATTGTATTAAGAGATTCTTTAATTGCATTTATTCCTATTGCTATATTGTTTTTTGATAGTTTAGACAATATGTTTTTAATTACATTTTTAAAATCTTATTTTCTTAAATCTGAAAATGTCAAAATTATTTTTTCAAATTTAGAACAAATATCTATGATATTTTATGGATTTTTTGTTATGCTACTTTTTATGTTTTCAATATATAAAAAGAAATTCAGAAAAGCTAGCTCTGTTTTATTAGCATCTTTCTTTGTTTCAAACTTTATATATTATAGTAGCTATATGCTAAAAATATTAGACCCTAAATCTGCCTATATTCTTCATTTAAGTTTAAACAACTTTATTCATATAATCTTACATCTAATATTTTTATATTACCTTATCAAAGACCAATATATAAATGAAGAGTATATTGACGATGAACATACTCAAATTAATAATAAAATTACTAATACATTTTTAGGTATAATACCTATACTGTTTTTATTATTATATCTTTATGTTTCTAAGTTCATAGATTCTAGCATTTTACCTTATAAATATATTAATGTAACTATAATAAGCATACTTTTACTTATATTTAGAGATACTTTAGTCTTAGATAAGAACATAAAGTTATTAAAAGGTATAAAAAAACAATCTAAGTTAGACTATTTATGTAAAATATATAATAGAATTGGGTTTAACTCAGCCTCTAAATCTTTTACTAATAACTACACTTTATTTTTCTTTGATATAAGAAAATTTAAAGATATAAATGATATTTATGGTCATGAGTCAGGGGATAATGCATTAATATTTGTAGCTAATTTATTAAAGTCTATTTCTAAGGATATAAATAAAGAAACATTATTTTGTAGATACGGTGGAGATGAATTTATATTTATTATAAACTCAATAGACAAAGATGATATAGATAATTTATCTTCACATTTTAATAAAAAAAGATATATGAATTCTCCAAATAATGATTGTGAAATTTGTATAGAATTAGATGTTGGATATAGCATAAATACTACATCTAAAGATGTTTTAAGAGTTGTTCAAGAAGCAGACTACGCTATGTATGTTAGTAAAAAGAATGCTAATGGTGCTGTTGTCGAATTTGAAAATAAATTAAAAGATGAGTTTGATAAAGTTAATTTACTAAAAAAAGAGTTTACAAATGACTTAAATAATAACAAAATATATGCAGTTTATCAACCTAAGATTTCTATTAACTCAAATAAAATTTTAGGATATGAAACTTTATGTAGATGGAATAACGATATATTGGGTGAATTAAATCCTAGTGATTTTTTGCCCGTAATTGAAAGTATGGGTAATATGAACATTTTAGATGTTTATATATTTGAAGAAGCATGTAAGTTTCAAAATTTTCTTTCTTTTGAGGGACTTTTCCAACAGTGTTCCGTAAACATTTCGCTAAAAACGCTTCAAAACCCTAGTACTTGCGAAAAAATCATTGAAATAGCACAAAATTACAACATAAATCCCCAAAATATTACCCTGGAAATACTAGAAAGTATTACGTCTAAAAACAATTTGTATGTATTAGAAAGAATAAAAACTTTAAGTGATTTTGGTTTTTTAATTTCTATAGATGATTTTGGAACTGAATACTCTTCCTTGAGTAAGTTATTTAATATAAAATTTGATGAAATAAAAATTCCTATAGATTTTGTAAAGGAAATTAATAATGTAGTTCAATTTAATGTGGTTAAATACATTGCAAATTTAGCAAATGAGCTTAATATAAAAACAGTTGTTGAAGGAATAGAAAATGAAACTCAACTTAAAATTTTTAAACTTCTAAACTTCGATTCTGCTCAAGGTTTTTATTTTTCTAAACCTTTAAAGACTAAAGATTACATAGTATTTTATAAAAATTTCCAAAAATAAAATTTAATTTATATATTAAAGTCCTACCCTTCTTTGAATGCTTTTTATTCATATTATAGAGTAGGATTTTTAAATTCTATGAATTCATAATTCTTACTAGCCTAAGAACTATTATAAAACGGTCAAAAAAATACTGGAAATAGCATTCCAGTATTTTCATATTTTATTTTTGTTTTTTATATACTATATATCCCATAAGTATTACTATTACAGTAGATACTATGCCTGTGTAGATTTTATTTTTTTCTATTATCTCAGTAGTCTTTTTACCTTCCTTTATTACATCAACTTCTTTTGCATGTATATCCATATCTCCACCATGCTGTTTACATGCTCTATTGAAAGTTCCTTTAACATCTATTGTGTCTCCAACTTTACTATATCCACCAAATTTACTTACTTTATCAGCATCTTGATTAGTCATGTAAACCCCCATAGCATTAGTGGTATCATTTATATTTATCCAAGTATGGTCATCTCTTTTTAGAGATTCTCCTATTGCTTCACCTTTTATTGTTATTTCTTTTTTATCAAAACTTTTTCCATTTTCTATTAAGTCATTTATAGTATATTCATTAGCATTTATTTTTAAAGGTATTATAAATATTGTACAAATAGATATTATTAATAATACTTTACTTATTTTCTTATACATAATTTTTTTATTCCTCCAATAGCAAATCCTATTAATGCAAAGGCTGCCATAAACTCTAGTCTACCTAAATACATTGCTATAATATAATATACTTTAAGAGGGTTTGGCATTGTAATTGAAGTTATACCTATTGATAAACCAACATTTCCCGTTACTGATGCTGACTCAAAGGCTGAGTCTAACATTGGATATCCATAGTAACATCCAAGCATTGTTCCTCCTAAGAATAAAATCATATAAAGTATAATTATCAAAGCACTAGATTTTACTACATCACTGTCTAAAGTGTGTTCTTTTAGGTGATGGTATTTAAAAGTTTTTACTCTTCTGTCTGAAATTAAGCTTCTTTTAATATCTGCTATAAATCCTTTAAATACAATACCTATTCTAAGAGCTTTAAATCCTCCTGCAGTAGAGCAAGCACATCCACCAAATAACATTGCAATTATCATTACTAGTATAGCAAAATCTCCCCATTCTAGAGCGAACTGTCTTGCGTATAAATTCATAAATCCTGTTGTAGTGTGAGCTGATAATAATCCATATACACCTTTTCTAAATATAGCAGTTGCATCAGGATATACATTAAGTCTAGCTAATCCTTTTACTATAAAGAATGAAGTAAGCAATATTGTAGCTGTAAAAGTTTGAATTTCTATATTTTTATAAATTTCTTTTTTATTACCCTTCCATATAGCATAGTGAAGTCCAAAGTTTAATGCCCCAAGTACAAGGAATATTACCGTTACTATTTCATAAGAGAAACTGTGGTAATATAACATATTCTGGCTCATTGGTGAAAACCCTCCAGTACTCCATGCAGATACAAATATACATGCTGCATGATAAAGAGATCTCATAGGTTTAAGACCTATAAACATACCATTTATCCATAGTACAAAAGTCCCTATTGCAAAATACAATAAACTTATTATCCATATCAATCTTGTTGTATTTCTTGTGTTTGGTGCTAATTCAACATCCTTACCTTCTCCAACATACATTTTGTAAGCTCCTTGAGTTTTTGAAGATAAAAACATTATTGCAAGTACAACCATACCTTGGCCACCAACAAAAGTTAAGATATGTCTCCATAAATTTAAACTTACACTTAAATGGTCTATATCTTGAAGTAAAAATACTCCCGTTGTTGTAAATCCACTTATAACATCAAAACATGCATCTAGAAAAGATTTCATATGGCCACTTAAATAATATGGTATTGCACAAAGTATCATAAGTAGTATCCATGAAAGGGAAGCAGCTATTAATCCGTGCTTCCATTCCATATATATTTTATCTTTATTTGTATTTCCTATTAGTATTAGGCCAAACCCTATTATAAGCGATATATTTATACTTATAATAAAATCAAGCAATGGTTCATATTCTTTTAAAATTATTGAAGTTAATATAGGTATTAGCATAAGAAGAGCTGTTCCTATAACTATATATCCTGTATAGTAGCTTATAACCTTAACATCATTTATATTTCTTTTAGCCGCTTTCATAAAATTTACCTTCTTATATTAAATTTGTCATAATTAATAAAACAGCTACTAATATTGACATATATGATAGTTCTTTTACCATACCAATAACTATCTCTTTAATTTTTAACATATTACACACCTCTAATATTAAATATAATTTTTATACTAGGTAATTTATGTTTAAATTATCATTTTTTAAATGGCAATAATCTAATGTCTAAATAATGCTTTTTCTAACTTCGAATAATTCTTACCATCTTCATTTGTCATATTATTACTATCTGTTACTAAAACAATCTTATCATTTTCTTTTATCAGAGTATCGCCCTTAGGATATATTACCTCCCCGTCCCTAAATACAGATACTAATACACAGTTAACTGGTATATCTAAGTTTTTAACTAGTTTATCGCACCATGATGCCTTTTTGTCTATATCTACTTCAGCTAATATTGTTTCTCCTCTTTCAAATATTTGTAATATCCTTATTTTTTCACTTTCACACTCCCAATCAATTAAGTTAGTTATTACTTGAGTACTACAAACCGTACTGTCTACTCCTAAAGTCTTAAATAACTGTTGATTTTTAGGGTTATTAACCCTAGCTATAGTATGTTGTATATTAAAATTATTTTTAACAACCTGGCAAATAACTAAGTTCTCCTCATCTTTTCCTGTAACTGCCGCTACAACATCTGCTACGTCTATATCTGCGTCTTTTAATACATCTATATCTGTTCCATCTCCATTTATTATATCTATATCAACTTGATCAGATATTTTTTCGCATAAATCCTTATCTTTTTCTATTAAAGTAACATCATGCTTTTTATTTTTCAGTGTATTTATAAGATAAAATCCAACTTTACCTCCACCAATTACTATAACTTTCATTTTTACTACCTCTTTTTATAATTTTTATAAATTTTTAAGATATTAGCCAATTTATTAAATTCTGCTTTTTAAATCATCAATACCTAATTTTATAGGATTTATATATTGTATATTTAATGATTTATAAATATGCTCTTTGCTTACATCTGCTACTTTTGCTATAACAGTATTTACTTTAAATATATCCTTTGCTACCTGACATGCAGTTATATTTATACTGTCATTTTGCGTTAGTGCTAAAAATACATCTGCATTTTCTATCCCTGCCTCTCTTAAAATATCTAAGTCGTACTCGATTCCAAGTATTCTTGTTGCATTTAGTCCCGTACCTAACAAATCCAACTTTTGTTTATCTCTGTCAACTATTACTAGATCATGCCCATCATCTAATAAGTCTTTAGCTAAGTTTGAGCCAATTCTACCACATCCTGCTATTATGATGTACATATGTTTTCACTCCTTAATTTGTATTTACATTGAATTGTATTACATTTTACATTAAATTGTGTAATCTTTTGAGTTAAATTTTGGTTAAAAATCTTTAATTAATGTACAACCCTAGGATTTATCTTTATGTTTAGAATATTTTTTATAAAAAGTATTAAACTATGATAAGGAGGTGTTCTTATGAAAAAATTAATTTTAACTTTATCTTTTATTTTCTTATTTTCTAGTATTTCATTTGCTTATAGTAGGGAAATTTCAGTAGAAAACAACACTGCACTTACTGAAAAATTAGGATATCCAGTAATAACTATAACTAATCATTCAAATCAAAAATTAAGTGTTGATTATAACTATTATAAGTATCCAGATAAAGCTCAAGTAGAAGATGTTCTTGCTACTGTTATCTTAGAACCTAATGAAACTAAAGAACTTCACCTAAAAGGACTTAAGTTCTTGGCAAATACTGGTCAAACAAGAAGGGTATGGTTTAGTTGGGACATCCCAGGAAGACTAAAACCAAAAGATGGCACTCTAGATACCCTACCATTTACTTATTCAGATACACAACAGGAGCAATTAGGATAATTAAATTTTCAAAATTAAAAGAGTGACTTTAAAATCTAATTTGATTAAGTCACTCTTTTTAAATTTTAACTAAATAAATTTATTTATATTTACAATTCATACCCAAGTAGTAAAACCATATCTTCTAATTTTTCTATGTTACTTTTATTTCCATTTTCATACAAATGCAAGCATCGCTTTAATTTACACTCACCTTTTATTAATTTGGTTGCAAATGCTAAACAAGTTTCTTGACCACATTTTTTGCAATTCAACTTAGGTAAATATGCATAAGCTTCTATTGGACTAGGTAATTTTCTAAGTTCATCAGATGGAGTTATCTTATCTCTTTTTTCATCAACTTCATTAATAATATCTTTTATATAATCTAATACTTCAAATGCTTCTGTTTCATTTATTAGTTTTGCTACATTTATATTATCTTCAAACATAGTTATAATTTTATGTTCCTTGTTAAACACAAATGTATTGGCTTTTTTATTATAAATTCCTGTTTTTAAATATGTATTTAAGTAAGGAAATATATCTCTTATATTTCTTGATACATTGGCCTTTATTCTTATTCTTTTTGAATCTGTTGTGCATGGTTGGATAAAACTTAAATCAATACTTTCTAAATACATTTTTATATTCCCCCATTTAGTCTTGTATTTCATTTAATGCATAAACTAAAGTATCAACTTCATGTTTTTCATTAAAATATCCTATTCCTATTCTTATACTTCCTATTTCCTTTGTACCTATTAATTCATGAGCATTTGGTGCACAATGAAGTCCTGCTCTAAGCATTATATTATGTTTTAAATCTAGTTCATTAACTACATCTTCAGCTCTTTTATTTTTTAAATTAAATGATATTACCCCTACAATATCACCACTTTTTTTAGGTCCATATATTTCAATATTTTTCACATTACTTAGCTTATCAATTGCATAATTCACTATTTCTGATTCTTTTTTATGAATTTTTTGTATAGTTTCTTTATTTATAAATTTGATAGCTTCCTTTAGTCCTGCTATCCCACTTACATTTAAAGTACCTGTTTCTAATTTATTTGGATAATAATCTGGTTGATATTCATATGCAGAATCTCCTCCAGTTCCACCTGCCTTTAAAGGTTTTATGTCATAATCACAATTTACTATAAGGCCACCAGTTCCCATTGGACCTAACAAACTTTTATGACCTGTAAAAGCTAACAAATCTATATTACTTTTATTTACATCTATGTCTATTACACCTGCTGTTTGAGCTGCATCTACCAAAAATAATATATTATTATTCTTAACTATTTTTCCTATTTCATCTATTGGCTGAATAGTACCTAATACATTTGATGCATGATTAAATACTATTAATTTTGTATTATCTTTTATTTCCTTTTCTACATCTAATGGATTTGTGTATCCTTCTTTACTAGCCTTAACTTTTGTTATAGTTATGTTTCTTTCTTTTTCTAAAGTTTTTAAACATCGCCATACAGCATTATGTTCTAAGCTACTTGTTATTACATGATCATTTTCTTCTAAAATTCCCCTTAATGCTAAATTTAAAGATTCGGTTACATTAGATGTAAATATTACTTTTTTATAATCCTTGAACTTAAATAAATCTCCTATTAACTTTCTAGTTTCATATACTAAAAAATCTGATTGCATAGCTTTTTGATAAGAGCCTCTTCCTGAGCTTGTCCCATTATTTATCATAAAATCATACATGGATTTTGCTACTATTTCTGGCTTTGGATATGATGTTGCTGCATTATCTAAATAAATCCCCATAACCCTTCCCCCTTAATGTTATGTTAATATTGCTTAATTTAATTTTAGCATAAAATCTATCTTAGATTATTTAATACACAAAAAAACGTAGAATTTTATAAATTAAATTCTACGTTTTTTAAATATAATGAAATTATATTTTAAGTTGTTTTCTTTCATTAAAGAAGTCTTTATAGGCCATATATGTAGCTAATATTACTGATATAGAAACTGATGATAATATCATAAATGTAACCATAATCTGAAACTTTATTGCTATAAGAGGTGATGCTCCACCTAATATAAGACCTGTCATCATTCCAGGAAGAGATACTATTCCTAGAGTTTTAGCTGAATCAATTGTAGGTATTATTGCCATTTTGATACTATCTCTAATTATTGTTTTAGATGCATCGCCTATATCACTTCCTAGAGATAGTTTTACCTCTACTTCACTTCTTCTATTTTTAAAACTCATATTTAAATTTCTATATGCTAATCCTATAGCTACCATAGAGTTACTTATTATCATTCCCCCTACTGGTATTATTTCATTTGGTACAAATGCTATAGCTTTTGATACTACAAGAACTGAAAGAGTAATAGTCGTTCCTACTATTATAGATATAAAAGAAATAAACTCACAGTTTTTAATTCCTTCTCCTCTTTTTTTAGTATTAAGTGCTGCATTTATTATCATAATTAACACTAAACAAATTGTGAATACAGGGCTTTTTTGACCAAATATAAATTCTAATATATATCCTACTATAACTAATTGAATAATTGCTCTAATCATACTTATAATAATTTCTTTTTCTAGCCCAAGCTTTTCTTTATAAGATATGAATATTGGTATAATGATTAAAACTGACGCTATTATTAATGATAATGTATCCATTATTTTAAAATCTCCTCTTTTACTATCTTCCCTTGCTCTATTTGAATTCTTTTATTAAATATAGACTCACTTTGCTCTAAACTATGAGTTATCCACATAACAGTTACACCATCTTCATTTAAATCTTTTATTAAATCCTGAACTATTTTAGCATTTTGAGAATCTAACCCTGATGTAACTTCATCCAAAAGTAATATTTCTGGCTTATACAATAAATTTCTTATCAGAGCTACTCTTTGCTTTTCTCCACCAGATAAAGAATTTATGCCTTTCTCTAAATAACTTTCATCTAAATTTAACTTTTCCATAAATTTAATTATCTTATCTTTATTAACTTCTTGTTTTCTAATTTTAAAGGGATAAGATAGATTTTGATAAACTGTATCTCCAAATAGATAAGGTATTTGAACACAATAACTTATTTGTTTTCTTAAGTTTATAGGTTCATATGAATTATAATTTCTTTCATAAAACGAAATGCTCCCACTTGTTGGACTTATAAGATCTGAACAAAGTTTTAATAAAGTACTTTTACCAGATCCCGAAGTACCTATAATTGATACACAATCTCCTTTTGATATGTTTAAATCTATACCATTTAAAATGTTGGTATTTTCAAAAGAATATTTTACATTTTTAAGGCTAAGTATACTCAAATTTAATCCTCCATAATATTGATATTTTATTATTACTGTCAATTTATATTATATAATAAAACTACCCCAAGATTATCATTTTTAAATATATAATATTGTTAATTTTCTGATTTTATAAAAATAACTATCTTAAATAATTAGCTTATAGATATATGCCCTATCATTAATTAATGACAAAAAAAGAATATATCAAAATTATTTCTTTAGTACAAAAACTAATTTCAATATACTCTTTACTTATCTTAACACTATTTTATTATAACTTCTAAGCAATTATGAAACTCATCTATTACATTACTCGCATGTTGTTTTAATTCTTCTTCTGCATAACTAAAAGTATATGAATTTTTATTGAATCTTTCAAACATACTTAAATCATTCCAAGAGTCTCCTATTACAAATACATCATCTTCATGAACTCCATAGTTTTCTAATACTCTTGAGATACCTTCTGCTTTAGATATATCCTTAGGAACTATATCTATAAAATATTTATTTCTATATATACTTAAACTATCACCCAGTTTACTTTCTATGTCTGCTATTTTTTCTTGTGTTTTTTCTATATCTTTATTTCTTATTTCAAGTCCTATAATATTTGCACTATATTTATTAGAATAAAACTCATCTTCTGTTATTCTAGTTACATTCCATTGTTCTTCCATACCATCTATTTCTAATACAGGATTATTAAAATATCCATCTACTATATATAAATTTTCACTGTCTGCGAAATAAAAGTTATAACTTTCTTTGTCTTTTGAGTCTTCAAATACTTTTTTTATAATGTCATCTGAAATATCTTTACTATAAATAACTTCAAGATTTTTATCTAGTACTACAGCACCATTACATAATATATATCCATCTGCTTCAATATTATAGTCTTTTACTAAATGCTTAACTCCACCAAAATTTCTTCCTGTACATAATAAAAAGGCATGTCCATTTTCTCTAAACTTCTTGATATACTCTATACTTTTTTCATGTATACCATCATTTACATATAATGTTCCATCTACATCAGATGCTAATAATTTTCTCATAATCCCTCCTAAGTACTCTTTGATTTATATATTACCATAATAAAAAAAAAGATGTAAGTAATCTACATCTTTTTATATTTATATCAATTAAATCTAAATTTGTTATATAGCTATGTTGTTTTTAATAGCTTCTACTACTCCATTTTCATCGTTACTTTTAGCTCTAAATCTAGCAACCTTTTTTAAGTCATCATGTGCATTTTCCATAGCATAACTATGATAAGCTGCACCCATCATTTCTAAGTCGTTTAGATAATCTCCAAATACCATTGTTTCTTCAAAATTTATACCTAACTTTTCTTGAAGTGCTTTAATGGCAACGCCTTTATTGGCTCCTTTTGCAGTGATATCTAACCAAATTTCACCTGATATCGTCACTTGAAGGTTCTCTCTATAATCATTAAAGTATTTATTACTATTATTTTCAGATCCCGAGAAGTCACAAATAGTTACTTTTAATATATCGTCATCTATTTGATTTACATCTTCAACAATTTCATATCTCTCATAATATTTCGATACTTCTTTTATAAACTCTTCATTATCACTTTCTACATATGCAGCTTTTTTGCCACATAAGATTACATATGAATTATCTATTGTTCTTCCGATTTGTATAAGTTCTCTTGCTACACATTTATCTAGTGCATTTATAAATAATTCCTCATCTTTATATACTACAAAAGTTCCATTTTCTGCGATAAACATCATTCTATCTTTTATAGATTCAAAACGCTTAGCTAAATTATAATATTGTCTTCCACTTGCTGCTGCAAATATTATATTATTTTGTTCTAACTTTTCAAATACATCAAAAAACTCATCATGAATTTCATTATTTCTATTTAATAAAGTTCCATCCATATCCGTTGCTATAAATTTAATCATTTTGTAACCTCCCCAAATTGTGATGTTAATTTTAATTATATCAAATTTAGACAAGTAATTCTTATTTTTGTATAAAAAGAACTTTATTGTTGAGTAATATCATTATTTAATTTATAATACCTTTTTGTGTATAATTTAAATTTTATAAAATTAAAAGTTTTCTCATTACTTTATACATTATAAAATTTATAACAAATAAACTGACTAAAGTTAAAAGTAAATTATGACTAAAGAATTTAAAACATATGATCACCCCTATAACCTGTGATACCATAAATATTGATAAAATTAAAATCAAATTAAAAATTAAACTTTTTTCTTTTATTATCTTCCCACTAAAATTTTTCAACTTTGTATCCAATCTTTAACACCACCATTAACCATTTATATTTTAGTACTTTTATAATTTATTTAACTTATTATAATCATGTCATTTGTTAGATTTATGTACTTTTACTCACAATTACTATTATACAATATAATTCGTTTATTTTTAGATAAATCTATCAATTGGTAAAATTTTAATTTACTATATTAATTATATATCTTACCAGTTAAAACCTTTGTTAATTTATACTATTATAATACAATATAAATCTTAAGATTTTCTTAACTAAATTCTTAAGATTTTATTACAAATTTTAGAATTTGTATAAACAGTTTACTAATCAAGTCAATTTATGTTAATTATAAATACTAATTATGCTAAAGTATTTATCTACTATATGCCCTTATACGCAATAAAAAGGAAGCATATGCTTCCTTTTTTGTTAATTGCTAATTTAATTAATGTTTATGTATATTAATAAAAAAGTCGCTTCGCTTAAGCCACTGCGTGGGCGCTACAACTTTCTGTCGCCAACGACTTCGTCCGTTGCTCAAGCCTAGCAGTTGGTATTATAACTTAGATAAAGCAGATATTAACATTTCTTCTTTGAAAGGTTTTACTATAAATCCTTTTGCTCCATATATTATAGCTTCTTTCATTCTTGCTTCTTGTCCTAAAGCTGATATCATTACTACTGCTGCCGCTGGATTTACTTTCTTTATCTCTCTTAATGCTTCTAATCCATCCATTTCTGGCATTGTTATATCCATTGTTACTATATCTGGTTGTAGCTCTTTGTACTTCTCTATTGCTACTAATCCATTTTCAGCTTCTCCAACTATTTCAAACCCATGCTTTGAAATCATGTTACGAATAGACATACGCATAAATGCTGCATCGTCAACTATTAATACTTTTTTCATTTTGTTCCTCCATGTTATTAATTTTAGTCTTTTACCTAGTTTAAAATAATGCTCTTATATAGCTTTATACTAGCACTAGATATATCAAAATTAGTATTTTTATTTTTAAATTTATCCACTAATTATTATACCTAAAAATTTAAATTCTTACAAAATCTTTATTTAAATTTTCTCTATTTTTTTACATATACTGATGGTTTTATACGTTCAAAATTATTTTGTAAATTCGATAAATTTTCTGATAGTCCAATTATTAAGTATCCACCCGGTTTAAGAGCTTCATAAAGTCTCTTACATAATTTTTCTTTTGTAGGATTATCAAAATAAATCATAACATTTCTACAGAAAATAACATCATATTTACGTCTTTCCCATCCTATATCCTTATTTAAATTAAAATATTTAAATTCAACTAAGCTTTTTATACTATCATTAATTACATAATTTTTTTCATTTATCTTTTTAAAGTAATTCTTAACCCATGGTTGTGGTAATTTTGCTATTTTATCTGGTGAATAAGCACCTAGTTTTGC
The DNA here is from genome assembly GCF_024723825.1 of Romboutsia lituseburensis. Taxonomy (NCBI): domain Bacteria; kingdom Bacillati; phylum Bacillota; class Clostridia; order Peptostreptococcales; family Peptostreptococcaceae; genus Romboutsia; species Romboutsia lituseburensis. The sequence continues at coordinate 3,410,500 of NZ_JANQBQ010000001.1, read as the reverse complement.
TTGTTTTAATACATTGTTAGATATATCAGATGCTGTTATAGCTATTTTTGATCTTGTATTTATACCAAATACACTTGATGCCAACATAGCTATACAATATGCTTCTTCTCCTGTAGACGAAGCTGCTGACCATATTTTCAAACCTCCTACTGTTGGTTTTTTTAGGGCTTTTGCAAAAACTTCATCTTTTAAAAATTCATAATGCATTTCTTCACGCATAAAATATGTAAAGTTAGTAGTAAGTCTTTCTACTAAAATTGAAGCTTGCTCTCCTGTTCTATCTTGTATTAAAGCATCTATATAGCTTTTAAAATCCGTAAATCCTAAACGCTTTACAACAAGTAGTAGTCTAGTTTCAATTAATGTTCTTTTATTTTCTAAATTTATGCCATAGTTATTATACATAAAGTTTTTTAAACGCATAAAGTCATTATTCGTTAATTTCATAATTCATATCCCCTATAATTTCTACTAATGAATTACAGTCTAATATTAACTGAACTTCATTGTTTATTTCACTAATACCACTTATAAAGTTTTGAGCTATACCATCTTTATTTGATGTTGTCTTCATTATTTGATTATCCGATATATTTATAACTTCATTTACTGCATCAACTATTAAACCTATTGTATTTCCTTGATGTTCAATTATAATTACACAAGTTCTTTCATCATATTCAATAGGCTCCAAATCAAATCTCATTCTAGCATCCATTACTGGAATTATTGTACTTCTTAAGTTTATAATTCCCTTAATGTATTTAGGAATGAATGGAACTTTTGTTAATGGTAGCATTTCTATAATTTCTATAATGTATTTTGATGATAATGCATATTTTTTGTTATCTATAATAAATACCATGTATAAATTATCTATCTTACCCTCTACTATCTCTTCATTTTCGTTCACTAAAATACATCCTCCTTTTAGATATACTTTTCACTTTTTCCAACACTTTTAATACGTAATTTACTTGTCGCAGTGTCAAATACAATAGTTCTCCCACAAGTTCCTAAAACATCTTCAGAAACAATAGCGATATTTAATTTAGCTAATGTTTCTTTACATGCTTTTACATTTTTTTCTCCAATGGTAAATATACTATTTCCTGTATTTTTAAAGTTAAACATATGTGCACCACCTGCTAATTTAGCTCTTATAAACCTAGCATTTGCACCCGCCTTTATCATTTCTTGATATAATAAATTAATTCCTGAATCTGCATATTTTGCTTTATTTACTACACTTTTTTCAAATTTCGAATCTGAAAGCAAAACATGAACTAGTCCTGCTACTTTACTTATTTCATCATAAAGTACAACACCACAGCAAGAACCTAACCCTACTGTCATTATTTGATTAGGTGCTTTTACAATTTTAAAATCTGCTATACCTACTATAACATTTTCCATTAATTACACTCCTAAATACCAAATCCTAATGCTGATAATAACTTTTCACATGAATCAACTTTAGGAATAAAGTAATATTTGCCTTCTACTTGCTTATCTCTTGTAAAGAAGTCTGTTTCTATACATAGTATCGAGTCTGAAACTTGTCCATATATTGCAGCTGGTAAATTCATTATTGCTCCAACCATATCTACAGCAAAATACGGTACTGATGGTATTATGCTTAAGTTTGTCATCTCTGATATTGATGTTAAATACGCTCCACAAAGTATATTACATATTTCTCCTATTGAACTTAACTCTTTACAAACACCTTCATAATCATTTCTATCACATTTAATTTCTTGTTTAGTTATTTTTGATAATAAATTAAAAGCTGAATCAACTTTCATAATAAACATAACAAATCCATCTATATCTTCTGAAAGCTCTAATACCGCTCCTACAACTAATTCTTCTGCTGAAGTATAACTATTTGTTATGTCTGAAAATTTAACCATTTCACCATTTGGTAAACCAATATTTACTATTTCATCTACCATCATAGATAATGAAGTAGATGCATTTCCAGATCCTATATTACTTATTTCTCGAAATACATTCAATTTATCGCATCCAAATTCCATATATAACCTCTTTCTATCTATTCATTAGATTATACTTTTGTTTGCATTCTTTTTAACTGATTCCAAATTGCATTTGGCATCATATCTAAAGACGTTTCTTTGCAAACTGCACCCATATTCATAGCCGCCATTGGCATTCCATAAACTACACATGAGTGTTTGTTTTGGCCAAGAGTATAACCGCCTGCTTTTTTTATTCCTAGAAGACCTTTAGCACCATCATGACCCATTCCAGTTAAAATTACGCCTATTGCATTATCTTTAGCTGCTTGAGCTACAGAATCAAATAAATAATCTACTGATGGGCAATGGCCACTAATCTTTTCTCCCGACTTAATTTCTAACACATATTTATTGCTTTTTCTTGCAATTCCCATTTGAAGTCCACCTGGAGCAATATATGCATATCCACTTAATAGTTCTTGTCCATTTCTACCTTCACATATGTTAATCACACACTCTTTATTTAGTCTCTCTGCATATCTTTTTGTAAATATAGGTGGCATATGTTGTGTAATAACTATTGGTGGTAATCCTGATGGTAATTGCTTTAATAATTTACTTATAGCTTCTACGCCTCCCATAGATGCACCTATAGCTATTACTTCTTTGTTGTTATATCCCCTTTTTGCAACGCTACTACTTGTTGTAGCTCTTGGCTTAACTGAGTCAACTGATTGAGATTGAGCATATTTAATATTTTTCTTTTTTTCTAATTTTGCAACAGATGCTTCCTTTATTTTAGTTGCAAGATCTTTTGAAAATTCATCCATTGTAGTTGCAGTTGGTTTATCAACAAATCCAACTGCACCTGCACTTATAGCTTCGAAGCATCTTCCATCTGCTCCACTTATAACTATTGTAGGAATAGGAAATTGTTCCATCAATATCTTTAAAAATTCTATTCCATTTATTCCTGGCATTTCTATATCTAATGTTAATACATCTGGTCTTAACTGTAATATCTTATCTCTAGCTTCATATGAATCCTTAGCAGTATCTACAACCTCTAGTTCTGGATCCTCTTGAAGATACTTTGATATAACACGTCTAAATATGCTAGAATCATCAATTACTAATACTTTTATTTTTTTATTTTTTTCCATAGACTATATCTCCTTTTAAATACCCTTAATGTCTTAATTCATTTATGTCTATTTTTTTCTTAGAAATTTAAATAGTTTGGTCTATAGTAACTGTGTCAAATTTGTTAATATCTTCTACCTACTAATGATGGCATTTACATCAAATATTAAACTAATAGAACCATCTTCTAGTATTGAACAACCTGACATGTGAGATTGAACTTTGTCAAATTGCGTTAACAGTGTAGGTATCGGTTTTATTACAACATGTTGCTGACCTATTATACGGTCTACTATTATACACACATTACCCATTTCAGACTCAACTAAAATCATAATACCTTCATCAGATTTTTCACTTTCTATACCTAATAGATTTGATAATCTTTTAATTTCATAACAATTACCTCTTATGATACTATGTTCTTCTCCATTTGGATTTTGAACTATCTCATATGATCCTTGTCTAAATACTTCTTTTATATTAAGTGATGGTATTATGTATATTTCATCACCTATTTGAACTTTCATACCATCTACTATAGCAAGCGTTAAAGGTATACGAATTATTATCATAGTACCTTTGCCTTCTTCACTGTCTATATTTATAGAACCTCTTAACTTACGTATGTTTGTATGAACAACGTCCATACCCACCCCACGTCCAGAGAACTCTGTTACTGCTTCTTTTGTTGAGAAACCTGGAGCTAATATAAAGTTATATGCTTCCTTATCACTTATTTCATCTAAACTTTTATTAGTTATTCCTTTTTCAATAGCTTTTTTAACTAAAGCTTCTTTATTTAATCCTTTACCATCATCTTTTATAACTATTACTACATCTCCACCTGTATTTTTAGCTTCTAATGTAATTGTTCCTTTTTCTGGCTTAGATTTTGCTATACGATCTTCTGGCATTTCTATACCGTGATCCATACTGTTTCTTATCATATGCATTAGTGGATCTGATATATTTTCTAGTATAGTTTTATCTACTTCTGTTTGTTCTCCAACTAATACTAAATCAACGTGCTTACCTGTTTTTTTACACATATCTCTTACAACTCTTTGCATTTTTGTAAATGTTGAAGAAATAGGTACCATACGTATAGACATTACAACATCTTGTAGTTCTGTTGTTAATTGATGTAATCTTCTAGCTTGTTTTTCAAACATATCCCTATCAAAGTTTTCTAACTGAGATTGTTTTTCTACCATAGATTCTGTTGTAACTATCTCTCCAACTAAATTCATTAACATATCAACTTTACTTATATTAACAGTTAAATAGCTGTTTTTATTAGAGTGCGCTTGATTATTTTGAGATTTAGCTTCTTTTTTAGGTGAATCTGATTTTTTATTATCTTTTTGTAATTCATTTGATTTTTCTTTATTTAGCGCTTCATTTATTTTATTTACTTCATTATTTACAACTTCTTGATTTTTATCTAAATTTTCTTCATGTACATCTTCACTAGTAATTGCAACTTCCGCAATAGCATTTTCTGTAGTGCTACTAGCTGGCTCTTGCTCTTTTTCTTTAATTTCTACAAGGTCATAACTTTGTAAAAACATAGTTTCTTCAATGCACTTTTCTATTTCTGCTCTTTCTTTTTCTGTAGATAGATATAACTCAAAACCATTTTCAACAATTTCTTTATCACAATCACTGTTTAAGTCTTCTGGAATAGTTTTTAGACTAGAGCATAATCCTTCTATAGATACCATTAATCCAAGTGCTCTAATTGACTCCATACCACATCCACTTTCAAATAGGACCTTTGCATGGTACTGAGTTTGTCCATCTATTTTTTCTAATTTTACAGTATTACTTTCCGCGCTTTCTTCTCCTGGGAAATTTATTTCTAAATTTTGTTCTGCAGTTTCTTCTTCTTTTAATAACTTTATAACTCTTTCATGAAGTTCATCTATGCTAGCTTCAGGAAATAGTCCTTCTTGAACATTATTTATTTCTTCTTTCAAGAAATCTGTAATTGCTAAAGTAACATCTATAACCTCTTCCCATTTATCATAAGAAAGTTCTCTACCTTTACGTATTTCATCGAAAACATCTTCTATACTATGAGTAATATGCATTAAACTTTCATATCCCATCATAGCTGATGCACCTTTTATGGTATGCATTACACGGAAAATTTCTTCTATTTGTTCACTTTCTAATCCACCATCATCTGATTGACCGCCAAGTAAAATTTCTTCTAATTGTTCTAGTAATTGCATATTTTCATATACATAAAATTCAACCATAGAATCTACGCCGCTCATATTTTTTCTCCTTTATAATTTATAAAAATATATTTAAACATTCTTTTATATTTAATTTTTAAAAATGGAAGCCTAAAAGCTTCCATTTTTTACTCAAACTCATTCATAGCAAAATAACTACTTTCATCATTTCTAAAATTTACAGACTTATTAGATGATCTTTGACCTTTTAATTTAAAGTTTTCTATAAGTGATTTAAGCATTTGAGCTTGTCCACTTAATTCTTCACTTGCTGCAGCACTTTCCTCTGATGTTGCTGAATTTGTTTGTACTACTGCTGATATTTGCTCTACACCTAATGTTACTTGTGCTATTGCAGTTGCTTGTTCTTCTGATTCTTTAGCTATCTCATCAACTATTTCAATAGTTTTATTTGTTGTATCAATAATTCTATTAAGTGACTTGGCTGTATTGTCTACTATATTAGTTCCATTTTCAACTGCTTTTATAGAATTTTCTATAAGAGTAGACGTGTTTTGAGCAGCTTCTGCGGATTTTGCTGCTAGGTTTCTTACCTCATCTGCTACTACAGCAAATCCTTTACCTGCGCTTCCTGCTCTTGCTGCTTCTACCGCTGCATTAAGTGCTAATATATTTGTTTGGAATGCTATATCATCTATTGTCTTTATTATTCTTCCTATCTCATTTGATGTAAATGATATTTCTTCCATTGCACTTATCATTTGTTTCATTTGTGCATTTCCTTCTTCTACTTCATGTCCTGCACTTAATGTTAGACTATTAGCCTCTATTGCATTTTTTGCAGTATTTTTAATTTTTTCAGATATATCTATTATCGTTGCTGATAATTCTTCTATTGAACTTGCTTGTTCTGTTGCTCCTTGCGATAACATTTGTGAGCCACTTGCAACTTGGTCTGATGCAGCTCCTACTTCTTCTGATGCTAAATTTATTTGTGACATTGTTTCACTTAAATCATTTGTTATCTTATCTACTGATTTTTCTATTGCTTTGAATACGCCTATATATTCTACTTTAGTATCTACATCAAAGTTTCCTGAAGCAACATCTCCTAAAACATGTACTGTATCATTAATTATATCTTTTATTTTTTCACTCATTTGAAGCATACTATTTGATAAGTTGCCTAATTCATCTTTTGCTTCATAATCAATTTCTATATCAAAATTACCTTCTGCCATTTTATTTGCAGCAGCTTCTATTTGCTCTATTGGTGTTTTTAAATGTTTTGTAAGATATATACATACAAATAGACCAAATATTATACTTAAAGTATTAAGTGTTGTAGATATAAATCTTGATTTTGCAACGCTTAATGCTACTTGTTTATCAAATTCAACACCAATAGTTTGTGCTTTTTCATATAAGTCATCTGAGTTTTTGCTAATTTTTCCAAATATATTAGCATATGTACTTATATCTATATCAATTAATAAACCACTAAACCCTTCTTGTTTAGTTTGCTGATATATTTTTTCATATTCTTGCTTTAATTGACTAGTTAAACTTTCAATATTATTTATGTTCTCTGTAACATTATCACTTTCAGGATTGCTGCGAAGCGTCTCCAAACTTTTCGCTATATTATCAAACTCTCCTAAAATTTTCACTCTATGTGACTCGTGGTCATTATCTGCAAATGAACCATTAATATATCTTGATATCCCTACTATATTATTACGAATTGACATAGCTTGATTAGTTAATTGGTACGGCCCCTCAAATAATTCATGGCTTAATGATCCTGATTTTTTCAGGTTATATACTGCATTACCATTTGCTAAAGCTGTAAACATAAGCAGTACAATAAAGCATATACCAATTTTCTTACCTATTTTAATATTTTTCATATAAATGCCTCCCATGCACTTTAAATTAGATAATATAATACCTTATATTTAAATAAATAAATTTAAATAACCCAATTTTAAAAAACTATAATAAAAATATTAAAACCATTTTAACCATAATAAATTTTTTAATTTTTTTTAGTATAAAACTCAAACTTTATATTTTCCCTTAATTTTATTACATATTTTACTTCTTAAAGTTTTTGTTAATTACAAAATAATACTACTATTTTATAAAGCTATTCTATCTTCATTCCAATATATATCCTAAAACTCCCTCCATTATTGTTTTAAGCATATATATTAAAAGTTACTAATTATTTTGTTACTAAACAATTTATTACTTTTTTTATACGGATAAATATGTAATTACTTTATATTTTATGTAATATATTTTCTTATGCTGTCAAATTTCATCAGTTTTATTAAATACATGATTTCTTTGATTTATTTATACAAAAATTTGCTTTGCTCATGTCGCCAATGACTTCGTCCGTTGCTCAAAAAAAGGAAGCTTAATAGCTTCCCTAATTAACAGTTATCCTCATAAAATCTTTTATATTTCATTTTTAGCGAAATAATCATTTGAATCTGAATCAAAATTTATAGATTTATAACCATTTCTATCATCTTTTAATTTAAAGTTCTCTATAAGTGATTTTAACATTTGAGCTTGTCCACTTAATTCTTCACTTGCTGCTGCACTTTCTTCTGATGTTGCTGAATTTGTTTGTACTACTGCTGATATTTGCTCTACACCTAATGTTACTTGAGATATAGCATCTGCTTGTTCTTCAGACTCTTTAGCTATTTCATCAACAATTCTAATTGTTTGATTTGTCGTATCTATTATTTTTTGTAAAGAATCAGCTGTATGATTTACAATTTCAGTTCCATTATCTACTGCCTTTATAGAGTTTTCTATAAGTGTAGATGTGTTTTTAGCTGCTTCTGCTGATTTTGCTGCTAGGTTCCTTACTTCATCTGCTACTACTGCAAATCCTTTACCTGCACTTCCTGCTCTTGCCGCTTCTACTGCTGCATTAAGTGCTAATATATTTGTTTGGAATGCTATGTCATCTATTGTCTTTATTATTCTTCCTATCTCATTTGATGTAAATGAGATTTCTTCCATTGCACTTACCATTTGTTTCATTTGTGCATTTCCTTCTTCTACTTCATGTCCAGCACTTAATGTTAATCTATTAGCTTCTCCTGCATTTTTAGCAGTATTTTTGATTTTCTCAGATATATCCATTATTGTTGCTGATAATTCTTGTATTGAACTTGCTTGTTCTGTTGCTCCTTGTGATAGCATTTGTGATCCACTTGCAACTTGATCTGATGCAGCTCCTACTTCTTCTGCAGCAGTATTTATTTGTGACATTGTTCCACTTAAATCATTTGTTATTCTATTTACTGACTTTTCAATATTTTTAAATACGCCTATATACTCTACCTTAGTTTCTACATCAAAGTTTCCAGATGCTACTTCACCTAAAACATCCACTGTATCATGTATAACTTCATTGATTTTATCACTCATTTGACGCATACTATTTGATAAGTTTCCTAATTCATCTTTTGACTCATAATCAATTTCTATATCAAAGTCACCTTCTGCCATTTTATTTGCAGCGATTTCTATTTCTTCAATAGGCTTCTTTAAACCTCTTGTTATAAATATACATATACCTACGCCTAAAACTATACTAAATATACTCATAGATAAAGAAGCAATCCATGATTTTGTAACTGTAGATTTGACTCCTCCATCAAATTCTACTCCTTTGTTTTCTGCATTTTCATATAAATTCATTGCATTTTTCACACATTTATCATACGTTTGATAGTACGCAAGGCCTTCATTTATTACTAAATCTTTTGCTGATTTAAAGTCACCTGCCTTTATAAATGTATTTGCTTTTTCATACTCTTGTCTTAATTGTGCTACAGAACTTTCTAGTTCATTAACTAATTGTTGATCTGCAGATGGATCTTCACGAATTATTTTTACTCTTTCATTTATACTGTTAAAATTTTCTACTATTGTACTTTCATAACTAGCTTCTGTTGGATTTTCTGAAAGAAGCGCATACGCAAGATTTTGATCCATTGATGCCAAATCTCTACGTATTCCCATAGATTGATTAGTCAATTGATAAGGCCCTTTAAATAAATCATGACTTAATGATCCTGCCTTTTTTAAATTATACAGTGCATTCCCACTTGCAATTACTGTTATAAGTAATAATACAAAAAAGCATACACCTAATTTTTTTCCAATTTTCATGTTTTTCATATTGTGAGTCCCCCTCATTAATCTTCTTTTTATATTATGTAATTTTTAAATTCAAAGATTAAATTTAAGTAATTAAAACTTTTTTACTATATCTATTTTTGTATTTTTTAAGTATTAAAAAATAAAATTTTCCAACCCCAAATCACTAAAATTAAAATTAATTAAATTTTCAATATTATGATATAAAGTTCGATATAATAATATTTTTTTGAATTATTTGTATTTTTATAATACTGTCATTTTTACATAATATATTACTAAATTATTCTCCAAATTTTAAATCCCATAAAAATATTTGTTATTTGCCTATTATATACGGATTATTTTTTTTTCACTTTAGATTTTATTTATTTATTTTTTGTTAATTTTTATTATAGACTCTAATTTATAAAATATATTTTGCTTAGAAAATCTTGCTATTATCTAATACAAAAAAAGTAGAAGCCTTAAAGCTCCTACTTTTTTATTATTTGAATCTTATTCATTTGTTGAAAAATAACTTTTATCTGTAAATTCAAGACTTCTACAATCTTTATACTCAGAATTTAATTTAAATTTTTCAATAAGTGATTTTAACATTTGTGCTTGTCCACTTAATTCTTCACTTGCTGCTGCACTTTCTTCTGATGTTGCTGAATTTGTTTGCACGACTGCTGATATTTGTTCTACACCTAATGTTACCTCAGCTATTGCTGTTGCTTGTGCTTCAGATTCACCTGCTATTTCATCAACTAGTGTTTTTGTTTGATTCGTTGTTTCTATTATTTTTTGCAGAGACTGTGCTGTATAATTAACAATTTCAGTTCCATTATCTACTGCCTTTATAGAGTTTTCTATAAGTGTTGCAGTATTTTTCGCTGCTTCTGCCGATTTTGCGGCTAAATTTCTTACTTCATCTGCTACTACTGCAAATCCTTTACCTGCATTTCCTGCTCTTGCTGCTTCTACTGCTGCATTAAGTGCTAATATATTTGTTTGGAATGCTATATCATCTATTGTTTTTATTATTCTTCCTATTTCATTTGATGTAAATGATATTTCTTCCATTGCATTTACCATTTGTTTCATTTGAGCATTCCCGTCTTCTACTTCACGTCCTGCCATTAATGTTAATCTATTAGCTTCTCCTGCATTATTTGCAGTATTTTTGATTTTTTCAGATATATCCATAATAGTTGCTGATAATTCTTGTATTGAACTTGCTTGCTCTGTTGCCCCTTGAGATAACATTTGTGATCCACTTGCAACTTGATCTGATGCAGCCCCTACCTCTTCTGCTGCTACATTTATTTGTGCCATAGTTTCACTCATGTCCTTGCTTATTCTAATTATTGAGTTCTCTATTCTTTCAAATACTCCAATATATTCAACATTAGGTTTAACATTAAGATTACCTACTGCAAATTCTTCTAATACACGTACAGTATCATCTATAATTTCTTTTGTTTTGTTGCTCATTTTTCTCATACTATCTGATAGTGATCCTAGCTCATCTTTTGATTCATATTCTATGTCTATATCAAAATCTCCATCAGACATTTTATCTGCGGCTATTTCTAATTCCTCAATTGGATTTTTTAAGCTTCTAGTCATGTAAATAGATACGAATATTCCTATTAGTATACTCATTACACTTATAATTGAGAATGTAATTATAACCGTTACTATAGTCTTTTGTACTTTATTATAATACTCATTTGCAGTTTTTTCTGCATGTTCATTAAGATCTATTGCTTCTTGGGTACATTTATTTATTAATCCTACAAAAGTTTTTGCATCAACTTCAGATTCTTTACCTGTAAATCCTGCGCTTTGTGTTATTGCATACATTTTATCATATTCTTTTCTTAATTGATCCATTGTACTTGCAAGTTCATCTATCATATTTTGATCTTCAGGTGGTAAAGCTTTATAAAGTACTTCCATTCTCTTGTTTATGCTATCAAACTCTTGAATTATTACTGTTCTTGCTTTTGCATGGTCTTGTGAAAGAAATCCATCATTTACATGTCTTACTATAGATACTAAATCCCTACGAACTCCCATGGCTTCAGTTGTAGATAAAAAAGGTCCTTCAAATAAATTTTTATTTGCTTTTTTTACATCAGTTAAATTAAAAGTTGCATAAACACTTGCACAAGCTGCCATTATTATTAAAATAGCAAAAGATATACTTAGTTTTTTTCCTATTTTTAAATTTTTCATATAAACTCTCCCCTTAAATTTATTCCTTTATTTTATAAACAGTTTTAGTTTATTTAGGTTATAACGCTCCCTCCTATCAATTTAATTACATTTTTTATATTAATAAATCTAATTAAAATTTATGTTTAAAAATGGAAGCTTGTAGCTTCCATTTTTATGAGCTATTTTGGCTTTTTAATTAAAAAAACTACTCATTTCTTTGTCTTCAAAACTTATAGATTTTTTAATATCATAATTCCCCTTTATTTCAAACTTATCTATAAGTGACTTAAGCATTTGAGCTTGTCCGCTTAATTCTTCACTTGCTGCTGCACTTTCTTCTGATGTTGCTGAGTTTGTTTGTACTACTGCTGATATTTGTTCTACTCCTAATGTTACCTCAGCTATTGCATTTGCTTGTTCTTCTGATTCTCTAGCTATCTCATTAACTACATCTGTTGTTTTATTAGTTGTTTCTATTATTTTTTGTAAAGACTGTGCTGTATGATTTACAATCTCAGTTCCATTATCTACTGCTTTTATTGAATTTTCTATAAGCGTTGCAGTGTTTTTAGCTGCTTCTGCTGATTTTGCTGCTAAGTTTCTTACTTCATCTGCTACTACTGCAAACCCTTTACCTGCACTTCCTGCTCTTGCTGCTTCTACTGCTGCATTTAATGCTAGTATATTTGTTTGGAACGCTATATCATCTATTGTCTTTATTATTCTTCCTATTTCATTTGATGTAAATGATATTTCTTCCATAGCATTTACCATTTGTTTCATTTGAGTATTTCCTTCTTTTACTTCGCGCCCTGCACTTAATGTTAAACTATTTGCCTCTGCTGCATTTTTTGCAGTATTTTTAATTTTATCTGATATTGAGATAATAGTTGCTGATAATTCTTGTATTGAACTTGCTTGTTCTGTTGCTCCTTGTGATAACATTTGTGATCCACTTGCAACTTGGTCTGATGCAGCTCCTACTTCTTCTGATGCTACATTTATTTGCGACATTGTTTCACTTAAATCATTTGTTATCTTTTGTATAGATTCTTCTATATATTTAAATACACCAATATACTCAGCCTCAGTTTCTACATTAAAGTTCCCTTTTGAAACTTCATCTAAAACTCTAACAGTATCCTTAATAATAGCATTAATTTTTCCACTCATATCCCCCATACTATTAGATAAATTACCTAATTCATCTTCTGATTCATAAGTAATGTTAATATCAAAATCACCTTCAGACATTTTATTAGCTGCAATTTCAATTTCTTCTATTGGATCTTTCAATCTCTTTGTAATATATATACATATAAAAATACCTGATAATATACTAAGTATATTAAGAGTTAAACATATAACCCATGATTTTGATACCGTTGAAGCTACTCCTGCATCAAATTGTTCACCATATTTTTGAGAATCTTCATAAAGATGATTTGCATCTTCTACACACTTATTATATGCATTAAAATATGGAGTGTTTCTTTCAGTAATTTGTATTGCATATTCATAATTACCTTGTGCTATGACATTAAATACATTTTCACATTCTTGTCTTAAGTTATTAACTGAATTTCCAAGACTATCAATCATTGTCGCATCCCCGTTAAAAGATGTTCTTATGTTATTTAATCTACCTGATATTCTATCAAATTCTTTCATAGTCATAGCCTTGTATTCAGCAAGGTTTTTTTCCATTATTGCATTACCAAGATACCTTCCTACTGCTACTAAATCCATACGAATCCCTATAGTCTCTGTTGTTGATACATATGGACCTCTAAATAAGTCATGACTCATTTTACCTGCTTTTTTTAAATCATATAGTGCTTTTCCATTTGCAAAAGCTGTAATCATTAGTAAAATAACAAAACATATTCCTAACTTTTTACCTATTTTACAATTTTTCATATAATGCCTCCCCGTACTTTGATTATTTTTACTAAATAGCATATTAGCTAACTATTCCATATAAAATCTGTAATATTTTTTACGTATTTTTAAAATAACTGTGCGCTTTAACACCAATTCCTAGGTAATCGTTTTTTTACATATTTTAACAAAATGTATCATGTATTTTATATACGGAAATATTCAATTTATCTTTAGCTTTTTTATCTTTTGTATTTAATTTTTTTGTTATATACAAGCATATTTTCTATACTAGAAAAATCATTTAAAATTATTATATTTAAATAATTGTGATATTATTGTATTTTATTTTGCATAATCAATATCTAAAAATAATATTTTTTCTATATTGATTATGCAAAATAAAAAGCTGTGAAATTAAATATAATTTAATTCCACAGCTAAATATTAAAATTTCAAACTAAAAAACATTAGTATTTTATAACTTAGATAATGCCGATATTAACATTTCTTCTTTAAATGGCTTTACAATAAATCCTTTTGCTCCATAGATAATAGCTTCTTTCATTCTTGCTTCTTGGCCTAATGCAGATACCATTACAACAGCTGCAGCAGGGTCTACTTTTTTGATTTCTCTTAATGCTTCTAATCCATCCATTTCTGGCATAGTTATATCCATTGTTACTATATCAGGCCCTAGCTCTTTATATTTTTCTATAGCCGCAATTCCATTTTCAGCTTCTCCAACTACTTCAAAATCATATTTTGAAAGCATATTTTTTATTGACATACGCATAAATGCTGCATCATCAACTATTAACACTTTTTTCATTTTACGTTCTCCATTTCTAAATATATATTATTAATTCAAAATTTACATAATAATTTCTTTATTTATTCCATCTACAATAGATACTAACTCCTCACAATCAAGTATAAACTGAACTTCTTTGTTTATTTCACTTACACCTTTTATAAAGTTTTGATCGTATTCTTTTCTGTTAGATGTAGTTTTCATAATTTGATCATCTGAAATATTTATAACTTCATTTACTGCATCTACAATAAGCCCTATTTTATTGTCATTATTTTCTATAATAACTATACAAGTTCTTTCATTGTATTCAATTTCATCCATCTTAAATCTCATTCTAGTATCCATTACAGGTATAATAGTACTTCTTAAATTTATTATTCCTTTTATATAATTAGGTATAAATGGAACCTTAGTTATAGGTAACATTTCAATAATCTCTATAACATACTTAGATGATAATGCATATTTTTTACCATCTATTATAAATACCATATACAAATCATCAACTTTGTTATCTTCATTATTATCAACTTCTAAAACTCCAGTAATTTCACTCATAATATTCCCCTCCAACTTATCTTGTCAATGCACCTATTAAGCAAGTCCTAATGCTGCTAATAGCTTTTGACATGAATCAATTTTAGGTATAAAGTAAAACTTCCCTTCAACTTCTTTATCTAATGTAAAGAATTCCGTTTCTATACATGACATTGAATCTGTACCAGGACCATATAAAGATGCTGGTAAATTCATTGCATTTGTTATATTATCTACACTAAAATATGGTGGTGAAGTAACTATATTTAAGTTAGTCATTTCTGATATTGCAGTTAAGTATGCTCCACATAATGTATTGCATACGTCTCTAACAGAACTTAATTCTTCATTTATAGTTGAAAGATTATTTACTTCTCTTTTTATATTTCTTCTTAAAAGCTTTGATAATAATTTGTATGCATTATCAACCTTCATAACAATCATTACAAGACCTTCCATATCTTCTGAAAGCTGTAAAACTGTTGCTAAAACAGGTTCATTTGAATCTCCATAACTTGCAATAATATCTGAAAGTTTATTCACATCATTTTTTGGAACCCCTATATCAATTACCTCATTTACCATCTTTGCTAACGAAGTCGATGCGTTCCCCGATCCTATATTACTAAGTTCACAAAATACACTTATAGTATCCATATTCATCCTCTTTCTTTCTAGTTTTATTTTTAATAGTTTATCTACTTATAATGGCATTTACATCAAATATTAAACTAATAGAACCATCTTCTAGTATCGAACAACCTGACATATGAGATTGAACATTTTCAAATTGTGTTAACAGCGTAGGTATCGGTTTTATTACAACATGTTGCTGACCTATTATACGGTCTACTATTATACACACATTGCCCATTTCAGACTCAACTAAAATCATAATACCTTCGTCAGATTTTTCAGTTTCTATGCCTAATATATTTGATAACCTTCTAATTTCATAACAATTACCTCTTATGATACTATGTTCTTCTCCATTTGGATTTTGAACTATCTCATATGATCCTTGTCTAAATACTTCTTTTATATTAAGTGATGGTATTATGTATATTTCATCACCTATTTGAACTTTCATACCATCCACTATAGCAAGTGTTAAAGGTATACGTATTATTATCATAGTACCTTTGCCTTCTTCACTATCTATATTTATAGATCCTCTTAACTTACGTATATTTGTATGAACAACGTCCATACCTACCCCACGTCCAGAAAATTCTGTTACTGCCTCTTTTGTTGAGAAACCTGGAGCTAATATAAAGTTATATGCTTCTTTATCACTTATTTCATCTATACTTTTATTTGTTATTCCTTTTTCGATAGCTTTTTTAACTAAAGCTTCTTTATTTAAACCTTTACCATCATCTTTTATGACTATTACTACATCTCCACCTGTATTTTTAGCTTCTAATGTAATTGTTCCTTTTTCTGGCTTAGATTTTGCTATACGTTCATCTGGCATTTCTATACCATGGTCCATACTGTTTCTTATCATATGCATTAGTGGATCTGATATATTTTCTAATATAGTTTTATCTACTTCTGTCTGTTCTCCAACTAATACTAAATCAACATGTTTACCTGTTTTTTTACACATATCTCTTACAACTCTTTGCATTTTAGTAAATGTTGAAGAAATCGGTACCATACGTATAGACATTACAACATCTTGTAGCTCTGTTGTTAATTGATGTAATCTTCTAGCTTGTTTTTCAAACATATCTCTATCAAAGTTTTCTAATTGAGATTGTTTTTCTACCATAGATTCTGTTGTAACTATCTCTCCAACTAAATTCATTAACATATCAACTTTACTTATATTAACAGTTAAATAGCTGTTTTTATTAGAGTGCACTTGATTATTTTGAGATTTAGATTTAACTTCTTTTTTAGCAGACTCTTTAGATTTAGTTTCTTCTGCTATCTCATTTACTTTTTCTTTATTTAAAGCCTCATTTATTTTATCTATTTCATTATTTACAACTTCTTTATTCTCTTTTACTTCTTTCACTGGCTCTACAATCTGTTCATGTGCATCTTCTCTAGTAATTGCAACTTCTGCCATCGCACCTTCCATAACTAATTCTTCAACTTTTTCGTCTGGTTGAATAATAATTTCTTGTTGTGCTTCGTCTTTAATTTCTACTAGATCATAGCTTTGTAAGAACATAGTTTCTTCAATGCATTTTTCTATTTCTGATCTTTCTTTTTCTGTACTTATGTATAGCTCAAAACCATTGTCCACTATATCTTGATCACAATCAGTATTTAAATCTTCTGGTATAGTACTTAATTTTGAACATAATCCTTCTATAGATACCACTAGTCCAAGAGCTCTAATTGATTCCATACCACATCCACTTTCAAATAAAACTTTTGCATGGTACTGGATTTGTCCATCTACTTTCTCTATTTGGATACTATTCTCTTCTTTAGTTTCTCCTGGGAAATTTATTTCTAAAATCTGTTCTTCAGGCTCTTCTTCCTTCAGTATCTGTATAACTCTTTCATGGAGTTCGTCTATACTAGCTTCCGGGAATAAACCGTCTTGAACATTATTTATTTCTTCTTTCAAGAAATCTACAATTGCTAAAGTAACATCTATAACTTCTTCCCATTTATCATAAGAAAGTTCTAAACCTTTACGAATTTCATCGAAGACATCTTCTATACTATGAGTAATATGCATTAAACTATCGTACCCCATCATAGCTGATGCACCTTTTATGGTATGCATTACACGGAAAATCTCTTCTATCTGTTCACTTTCTAATCCACCATCATCTGATTGACCACCAAGCAAAATTTCTTCTAGTTGTTCTAATAATTGCATATTTTCATGCACATAAAACTCAACCATTGGGTCCATTCCACTCATGTTTCATCTCCTTTACGATTTATAACAATATATTTTAATTTATGTTTAATTTCTAAAAATGGAAGCATAAAAGCTTCCATTTTTTAAATCTATACATTACAATGACTTTTATTATTTTATTCAACTCACTTGTAGCATCATAATACTCTTCATTATTGCTAAAGTTTATAGATTTATTAGAATTACTTTTATTTTCAATTAAACTTTATAATAAAAATATTAAAACCAGTTTTACCCTAAAATATTTTCCAGTTTTTTAAGTTATTTAGAACTCTAACTTTATATAATTTAGTTGTTTAATAATTATTTTATTACTTTTTTTATACGGATAAACATGTAATTACTTTATATATTATGTAATATATTTTCACATATTGTTAAATTATCTTATATTTTATACTTTTTGACTTTTAATATATAAATTTTAATTAAATCAATACATTATTTAAGTTGATACTTATCACAGTGATAAGTATAATCGATTTGTACAATATATTTGTTTTTTTATGCAATTATTATGCAAACTCCCAAGCTCTTTCGAGCTTGGGATTTATTTTTTATGTAAAAAGAATGTCATCCTATTTTTTAGTATGATATTTCCTTTTTATATTTAATTTTTAGCCAAATAGTCATTTAAATCAGAATCAAAAGTTATAGATTTATAACCATTTCTATCATCTTTTAATTTAAAGTTTTCTATAAGTGATTTTAACATTTGAGCTTGTCCACTTAGTTCTTCACTTGCTGCTGCACTTTCCTCTGATGTTGCTGAGTTTGTTTGTACTACTGCCGATATTTGTTCTACACCTAATGTTACTTGAGCTATAGCACTGGCTTGTTCTTCCGACGCTTTAGCTATATCATCAACTATTTTAATTGTTTGACTTGTTGTATGTATTATTTTTTGTAAAGACTGAGCTGTATTATCTACAATAGTAGTTCCATTATCTACTGCCTTTATAGAATTTTCTATAAGAGTAGATGTATTTTTTGCGGCCTCTGCTGATTTAGCTGCTAAGTTTCTTACTTCATCTGCTACTACTGCAAATCCTTTACCAGCATTACCTGCTCTTGCTGCTTCTACAGCTGCATTTAATGCTAATATATTTGTTTGGAACGCTATATCATCTATTGTTTTTATTATTCGTCCTATTTCATTTGATGTAAATGATATTTCTTCCATAGCTTTTACCATTTGCTTCATTTGCTCATTTCCATCTTCTACATCTTTACCTGCACTTAATGTTAAAACATTAGCTTGTTGAGCATTACCTGCTGTATCTTTAATTTTTTCTGATATTTCCATTATAGTTGCTGATAATTCTTGTATTGAGCTTGCTTGTTCTGTTGCTCCTTGAGATAACATTTGTGATCCACTTGCCACTTGATCTGATGCAGCTCCAACTTCTTCTGATGCTACATTTATTTGTGACATTGTTTCACTTAAATCAACAGTTATTTTTTCTACAGAATCTTCAATATCTTTAAATACACCTATATATTCTGATTCTGTTTCTACATCAAAGTTCCCTGATGCAACTTCTTCTAATACACGAACTGTATCATCTATAACTTCTTTTGTTTTGTTACATACATTACGCATACTGCTTGATAATACACCTAACTCATCTTCTGATTCATAATTGATTTCTATATTAAAATCACCTTGTACCATTTTATTTGCCGCTATTTCTAGTTCTTGAATAGGGTCTTTTAAGCTCTTTGTAACATATACACATATAGCTATACCTGCAATTATAGTAGATATACTCACTACAATAGCTACAAACACTGATCTTGTAACAGTCTTATGTACATTATTATTAAATTCAACTCCAGCATTTGATGAAGTATCATATAATTTTATAGACTCTTCAACACATTTATCATATATTGACCAATATACACCACCTTTTTCAGTCATACTTTTAGCACCTTCGCGGTCACCTTTTGCTACAAATCCATATATTATATCGGCTTGAGCATTTAGTTCTTTCATTGTATCATCAAGATCATTAATTAATGTTTTATCTCCTGTGAAACTATTTCTAATAGTATTAATTCTTTGATCTACACTTTCAAAATCTTTTTTAACTGAGCTATAAAATTCTTGATAATTATCTCTAAGTATCATATTTGAAAGATTTCTACCTATAGAAACTAAATCTCTACGTACTCCCATTGATTCTGTTGTTACCACATATGGTCCATCAAATAATTCCTGATTTAATCCACTTGCTTGTTTTAATTTAGATATAGAATATAGATTACCAAATGCAGCAAGCATCAATAAGATGACAAATGATATACCTAACTTCTTACCTATTTTTAAGTTTTTCATATATGTACCTCCCTATGTTCTAAACTTAGTAATAATTAATTTATATACTTCAATAAGTATATACGACATTATTTATCATAATATTACATTTTATTTGTTTTTTTTTATTATTTATCATTTAAATAACATCTTCTTATATCCATATACGGATATATTTCAGTATACTTTATATTTTTTTAACTTCATTTTTTTAAGTTTTATTATTATATTTTTTTATTTTTTTCATATTTTTCATTTCAAATCTTAATTAATATCAAAATTTTTCCATCAAAACTTTATTTTAGTCATTAAAATTTAATTTAAATTTAACATTAAGCTTTTTTAAACTCTAATTTAAAATTGAATTTTAAATTAGATAAAAAATATCCTCTTTTAATTTTAAAAGAAGATATTTTTTTATTTTATTTAAATATATTAGTTATAAATTGAGTATGTTCATTAAATATATTTATACCTATAAGAATAAGAATGCTTCCACCGATTAATTCCGCTTTTCCTTTAAATATATCACCTAGCTTATTACCTACAAAAACACCTATTAGGCACATTAAAAATGTAACTAAGGCTATGCTAAAAGATGCAGAAACTATATCTACACTTAAAAAAGCAAAACTTATACCTACAGCTAGTGCATCTATACTTGTTGCAACAGATAACATAATAAGTTCTTTATTTGATAATTCCTCATCAGAAATATCAGCACTAAATTCACATTGTGCTCGATTATCTTTCATTTCTTTTTCTTCTTTACTAGTCTTTATATACTCACTAATCATCTTATAACCTAAAAAACTAAGTAATATAAGAGCAATCCAATGATCTACAGATTTTATATATTTTTCAAAACTTATACCTAGCATCCATCCTATAAGTGGCATTCCACCTTGAAATATTCCAAAAGCTAAGGCTATTTTTACACCTAATTTTTTCTTTAAATTTTTAATTGTCATACCTTTCGTAACTGATACTGCGAATGCATCCATAGAGAGAGCTAATGCTGTAAATAAAATTGCTATTAAACTCATACTTTCCTCCTAAATATTAATAATATAATTACATAAACATTTTTTAATACTCTAAAATAGTTTAAAACAAAAAACGAGACTTATGCATGCTAAAATAAGCATGCATGAGTCTCGTTTTTTAAGATTAGACCAGACTATAAAGTCATTATGTTGATCTAATCACACTATCCGCGCAAACTACTCCCTCAGCAAAGCTGAAAAAATATTATTTATGTAATTAAATTATATTATATTTTACTAATAAATACAATTTTTTTATTTCATAATATATTGAATTTGTTACAATACTATTAATAAAACTTCTAAATCATCAAAGGAGATAACGACATGGCTTTTAAGTTTAAGTCTTTTAAAAATAAAATACTTGAATATATTAAATTCAATATAATAGGTATAAGCAACTTTTTTGTTTCTCAACTAATTTATTTATATTTATTTTTACATTTAAAAATTAATTATATTTTAGCATATACATTGGTAAGTATTTTTAGTATATGTGCATCATATTTTCTTAATTCTAAATTTACATTTAAAGAAAAAAAATATTGTCCTAAAAAATTTTCATTATCTGCATTAGTTTATATAATAGAGTATATTTTAAATATGGGGATTATAATTTTACTTGTTAATGTATTTGATATAAGTAAAGTTTTAGCACCAATAATTTCACCTTTAATTTCAACTCCTCCTGTTTTCTTTATGATGAGGGCTGTAATAAAAAATCATATGCACTCATAGTGTCAATAACTTCGTATATTTTTAAAAAATAAAGGTGTAAAAAGATTATATAATCTATAATCTTTTTACACCTTTGTTTTATATATGTTTAACATTATAATCAGTTGATAATTTATCTTGATATGTACTTACAAGTTTTCCCAGCATTTGCTTAACTTCATACTCACTAGGTAATATAATTATTCTTCTAGCATCCATTATAAATTTGGTTTCTTTCGTAACTATAGTATTACTAGATACTTTCTTATTTACACTACCCTTCATATCCATAAGTAATTTAGATACTTCACCTTTAGTTATATTTTTTAAAATTATTTTTACTTCTTTTTCTGTAAGTAAATTTTCATATATTACTTTTTCTAATTCTTCATTAAACATTTCCATTATTGAAAAATTGCTATTTTTTATATATTTTGAACTAATAACCTTAGTAAATTTCATAACTATTAGTGCAAAAACAATCATTGTAACTAAATTTATAATTAAATAAATATTAGTATCATCTATTAATTTTCCAAAATTAGTAACAGCTTGAACTACTATAAATCCTATAAATGCCCCTATAAACCCTAATGGTAAATCGATATTTCTTATTAATTTTTGCTTTGAATCTAAATCTTCTACATAAAGCTCATTATCTATTTCATAATTTCTAACTTCATATAGCGCTACATTTATCATATTATCTACTTCTTTTATACGTTTAGCAAATCTTAGATAAGAAGATTCATCCACCGTATTATCCAGAGATAATCCATTTATAAATTCTTCCCCATATACTTTTATAGCTCTAACTATAGATTTTATTAATGCATCTTCTCTATTGTCACCATTCCACATAGCAAGTGCATATTCTATACTTCCTGATATCCCTAATATATGATCACACTCTATACTGCCATCTATATCATAAAAATTTAGACCTCTCAATCTTCCATCATAAGCTATAGTTTTGGCTTGGTTATAAGTTACACTACCTCTTTTTAAGACTTCCTTTGGATCAATATCCGTTTGTGTTAAACCCTCTTTAATTCTATCCTCAAAGTCACTTATTGCTTCGTCGTATTTGTCACAAGGTATTTCAACACTAATAGGTGATCCATCTTCATTTATATATCTTAGCTCTCCGTAATTTAAGCAAGCATCTACACATCGTTCTCCCGTACTATTGTATTTACTCTTTAATACTTTCGCCATTTACTATCCATCCTTTGCTATATAGGCTTAGCTTATAGTTTTAACTAGTTCTTCTCCACCTAATATACTTGTTATTCTTACTCCGAAATTTTGTTCTACTATAACTACTTCTCCATAACCGATTTTTCTACCATTTACATATATCTCAACTTCTTGATTTTCAAATGTATCTAATTCTATTAATGAACCTTTACCTAAATCAAATATATCTTTTAAAGTCATATGAGTCCTACCAAGTACAACACTTACATTAAGTTCAATATCTAATACTCTATCAAATTTTTCACTCATTGTCTACACTCCTTTCTTTATGCTATCTGTAACTATAACACCATTTTTTTTCTTTATAAGACCAGGCTTACATGTAAATACTCTAGCCCCTGCTACATCTAGCTCTATATCACCATTAACTTTACTATCTAGCTTTATTACATCTCCAGTTTTTAAGTTAAGTAGTTCCTCAACACTTATACTCGTTTTTCCAAGTCTTGCAAGTAAATCAGTCTTAGCTCCACATACATTGTTGTATATAGCATTTGTAAACTCAAAGTCATACTCTAGATTTTTACTTCTAAATAGTTTTTTAGTTTCTAAATATTCAAGTATGGGTTCCATACAACTATATGGTTTGCAGAATCTCATTTTTCCAATTTCTTTATCTCCATACATCATCTTCATATGTGCAATCATTACAGACTCACTTATTGGATACTTTTTACTAGCACCTGCATTTGTATGTACTCTTAAAACTTCTCTGTGAGTACAACTTTCAACAACATACATTCTTGTTAAAAATTGTGAACTAGTTTGGAATATTAATTGTTTATCTATTTCTGTAAGTTCTCTCTTATAATTATCAAATATACCATCTCCACCTAACATTAAATCTACAAGAGTAAGTGCTATTGGTTTATCTATTTGGTATATAAGGTCTTGTACAAGAGGCTGTATAGCATGTTCTACTATGACAGACTCAGAGTCTGTCATTTTCATAAACTCATCATAGTTTGTTTGCTCTACTTTTTCTACCTTACAATATATCTGTTGCTTTTTTAACTCATAAGCTAAAAATAAATTTATATTTTTACAAAACTCTTCTGATACTACAGATAAGAATCTCATGTTATCACTAGAGTACCTTTGAGGTTTTTTAAAGTCATATATCTTTACATCTTTATTCATAGTTTTTTGTACTTAAAATACTCACCTTAGGTTTATTTTAATGCACTATCTCCTTTCTAAATTTTATCGACCTTGAAGATTATTTATCATACTCCACATTTCATCTACAGCTTTAATTCCTCTACTGTTAAATTGAAAGGCTCTTTGTGCCATTATTAAATCCGTCATTTCACTTTGCATATTTACATTTGACATTTCTACATGACCTTGTAAAAGCTTTTTATCTCCAATTATATCTGCTCCTGCTCCTTCTTTTAAAACAAATAGGCTATCTCCTACAGGAATTAAGTCATTGTCTCCTTGTGGCATATATAAATCTATTTTACCTACTTTTTGTTTATCTAAATATACTTCCCCAGCTTTATTAATACTTAATTCACCATTAGATAAATCTGCACTTTGAGGAGGCATTCCATTGTCATATTTAACCTCCAATATATTACCATAATCATCCACCAGACGTCCATTTCCATCTAAAACAAATTCACCATTTCTAGTATATTTCTGAGTTTTATCTGGTGTTATAACTTTAAAAAATCCTTCTCCATCAATAGCTAAATTAGTATCTATACCTGTATTTTTTAATGCGCCTTGCATAAAATTTCTAGTAGCTTGAGATGTTTTTACTCCAGTTCCCATTACAGAATCTTTAGAGTTATGTGGATATGATTGTCTATCTAGAGTTTCTGTATATAAATCTAAAAATTCCATATCTAATTTTTTATAACCTGTCGTTTGAGAGTTTACTATATTATTAGATATTATATCTATTTTATTTTGATTTGCACTCATACCTGTTTTACTAGTATGCATTATATTATACATTATTTTTTCTCCCCTTACCTTACTGTTCCTATTTCATTCGCTATTTTACTAAGAGTTGAATCTATAGTTTGTATAACTTTTTGGTTAGCTTCAAACTCCTTAACAGTTTCCATTAATAATGCTGTTTCATTTATGTAATCAACATTAGATGTTTCTAGATATCCTTGTCTTACTCTATAATTATTAGCTTTAGTTCCATTTTCTCCAGAGTATAAATTATCGCCTCTTTTTATAAGTTTATCATAATTTTCAAAATCAACTACATTAAAAGTATACTTATTTATACCATTTATATTAATTTTATTATCTGGCGTAACCGAAACTTTATCATTTCCAACATATATAGGTTCTACAGCTCCTGTAGCACTATTTACACCAGTTACATAGTGACCTGCATTTGTAACTAAATAACCTTGAGTGTTTATCTTGAATGATCCATCTCTAGTATAGAATGGATTATTATTACCATCCATAACTTGGAAGAAACCTTTCCCTTCCAACGCAAAATCAGTATTATTTCCTGTTTCTTTATGAGTTCCTTGTTGATAGCTTGTTACAGTTTCATCTATTCTCACACCAAAACTTAAATCTCCTAAATATTGTTGATGTCCAACTCCATTTATATATTTATCTTTATTGTATAACATAACTTCATCAAAGCTTTTTGATGCTAATGTTTCTTGTTTATAACCTGGTGTAACTATATTTGCCAAGTTATTTGTTATAACACCCTGTCTAGCTTGTAATGTTAACATCGACGATACAGACGAATATAAACCTCTTAACATAACCTATCCTCCTTTAATCTATGTACTTTAACTTTTTCATTGCTAACCTTAAATTAGCAATTGCTCTGCTATTTAATTGAGATACCCTTGATTCAGAAACACCAAGCACTGCACCTATCTCCTTTAATGTAAGTTCTTCATAATAATAAAGTGATAATACTAGCCTATCTTTTTCTTTTAATGTATCTATTGCTTTGGCCATAACTTCTTGAAGTTCTTCATTTTCTATTATAGTACTTGGAGAAAGATCTTCACTTTCTCTAATTGTGTCTATAAGTTTAACTTCATTTTCATCTTCAAAAATTACATTATCTAAAGATGCATTGTTTAAATTTAGTAATTTCGATTTTATATCATTTACTTCTTTTTTCGATATTCCCATAAATTTTGATACTTCATCCAAGCTAGGTTCTCTAAAAAACTTATTTTGTAGACTTTCTACACATTTGTTATATTCTTTTATTCTACTTATATAAGTTCTAGAAACAGGTGAGTGTTTTCTTATTTCATCTATTATATAAGATGAAATCCTTATAGATGCGTATGTAGAAAATTTAACTCCTCTACCTTCATCAAATTTATTACTTGCATCTATAAGTCCCATTACTCCATAGCTTACTAAATCTTCATACTCCATACCTATCTTGTTGGTGTGGTATTTAGATGCAATATGCTTAACAAGAGGCATATTGCTCATTATAAGTTCTTCTTGTTCATATACCGTCAATATCTTCAACCCCCTTGTTATATATTAATTACACCTTGAGCTTTTATTTGGATATCACTTGGTACTTCATTAAGTGACAGTATCGTTACATGCGGGAATACCATCTCAACTAACTTTCTAAATGGTGCCCTTATTTTTGGAGATACTAATAATATCGGCCTATTATTGTTAAAGTTTATATTTTCAGTCATACTTTGTATATTTGTAAATATTTGGTTAGTTGTATCTGGATCTACTGCAGGGTATGTTCCATTTACAGATCTTTGTAAATTATTACCTATTAAATTTTCTACTTCCATAGATAGAGTAGCTACTGTTATTGAATTATTTTCATCAACTAATTCAGAGCAAATACTTCTACTCATGGCCATTCTTACATACTCAGTTAGAAGTTCTATGTCCTTAGTATTCCTTGAATGATCAGCTAATGTTTCAAGTATTGTAACTCTATCTTTTATAGCGATTTTTTCTCTTAAAAGATTTTGGAATACTTTTTGAACTTCTCCTAAAGTCATTAAGTCTGGTATTAATTCTTCTACTACTGCACTATATCTTTCTTTAGTCGCATCAATTATAGCTTTTACCTCTTGTCTTCCTATAAGTTCATGAGACTTCGATTTAATTATCTCTAATAAATGTGTTACTAAAATAGTTGTAGGATCCACTACTGTTAGTCCATATAATTCAGCTTCTTCAGCTTTATCTTTATTTATCCATAAAGCATCAAGACCAAAAGTAGGCTCTTTAGTTTGTATACCTTCTATGTCTATACTCATACCCATAGGATTCATACATAATAACATAGTAGGCATAAGGTCATATATAGCTACCACATTACCTTTTATTTTTATACTGTACTGATTAGGGTTTAATTGTAAATTATCTCTAATTCTTATTGGTTGAACTAAAATACCCATATCAATTGCACACTGTCTTCTTACAGATACTATTCTTTGAAGTAAATCTCCACCATTTGACTCATCTGCAAGAGGAATTAATCCATATCCAATTTCAACTTCTATAGGTTCAACATTTATAAGTGACGATACATCTTCAGCAGTATCTATGCCAGGCTCTACATCTTCTTCTTGGTATTGTGCATTTTCTATTTCTTCAAGTGCTTTTTCTTTTTCTTCTTTCTTTAATAATAATGATATTGATATTGCAGCTATTCCCAAAGTGAAAAATGATAACTTAGGAAGTCCTGGTAAAAGCCCTAAAACTATTAATACCACACCGGTCATTGTTATTGCAGTTGGTATAGATATTAATTGTTGTCCTAATAAACTACCAAAATTTTCATCACTATCAGCTCTAGTTACTAATATACCAGCAGAAGTAGATATTAATAATGCTGGTATCTGACTTACTAATCCATCTCCTATTGTAAGCCTTATATAAGTTTGAACTGACTCTGAAAAGCTCATATCTAGCATTAATACTCCTATTACTATCCCTCCAAGTACATTTATAGTCGTAACTATTATACCTGCTATAGCATCCCCTTTTACGAATTTAGATGCACCATCCATCGCTCCGTAAAAATCTGCTTCTTGTTGTAATTCTCTTCTTTTCTTTCTTGCTGTTTTCTCATCCATCATACCAGCATTTAAATCAGCATCTATACTCATTTGTTTACCTGGCATAGCGTCTAATGTAAATCTTGCTGATACTTCGGATACTCTACTCGAACCATTTGTTATAACTACAAACTGAACGATTATTATAATTAAGAATATTATTACCCCGACTACGTAATTTCCACCAACAACGAAACTACCAAACGACTCTATTACGTTACCCGCATATCCTTGTCCTAGTATAAGTCTTGTTGATGATATATTTAGACCTAGTCTAAATAAGGTTGTAACAAGCAATATA
Source organism: Romboutsia lituseburensis (assembly GCF_024723825.1). NCBI lineage: Bacteria > Bacillati > Bacillota > Clostridia > Peptostreptococcales > Peptostreptococcaceae > Romboutsia > Romboutsia lituseburensis. Next base: position 3,381,934 of record NZ_JANQBQ010000001.1, on the reverse strand, counting down.
GTAGGAAATATTGATAGTTGTAGTATATTAGTTGAAAAAAGAGTAAGTAATAATATTAATACTGAAAATGCTATATTTATTGCTAACATAACATCTAGTAAAAATGGTGGAAGTGGTATTATAATCATTAATACGATTCCTAAGATACCAAATCCAACGAATATATCAAATCTTTTCTTAAAACTTAACTTTTCCATCTATAACCTCTTTTTATAACTATTTGTATTTATTTTTAATTTTATAAACAGCCACTAATACTTCAGCTACTGCTTGATACATTTGTTCTGGTATTTCTTGATCTATTTCAACCTCTTTGTATATAAGCCTTGCTAGCGGTTTATTTTCTATAATTGGTATATCATGTTCTTTAGCTATTTCTCTTATTTTAAAAGCAACTACATCTGCTCCTTTAGCAACTACTATTGGTGTTGTGTCTTTTCCTTGCTCATATTTAATAGCTATAGATATATGAGTTGGGTTGGTTACAATTACGGTTGCAGAAGGTACTGCCTGCATCATTCTTTGAGTAGCCATTTGTCTTTGCTTTTGTTTTATTTTACCTTTAATATGGGGGTCACCCTCCATTTGTTTAAACTCTTCTTTGACTTCTTGTTTAGTCATTTTTAATTCTTTTTTGTGTGTATATTTTTGGTATGCATAGTCAAAAACTGATATAACTACTACAGCTAATGCTATACTTGATAATAAACTTTTTACTAAATCTATTATTGTATCCATAAGGTATGGAAGATAAATATCTCCACTTTTCATAATCCCTTGGAAATTTTTATTCATAAATGAATAACCTATATATAAAAGTATTGATATAATAGCAATACTTTTAACTAATTCACCTAATGCTTTCAGAGAAAACATGTTTTTAAATCCACTTATAGGATTTAATTTTGATAACTTAGGCTTTAGCCCATCGCCACTAAACATTAATCCTGTTTGCATTAAATTTCCTATGACTCCAAACACCATTATAATTAATCCCATGGGTAAAAATATCATCATAAACGAAGTCATAATTTTCATAACTAAATCATCTAGTGTTTTATAATTTATATTAGTTCCTAAATCTAAGCTAAATATATTTACAATAAAGTTTTTTAATTCTGCTATTATAAAATCAGACATCGTAGAAACTATAAGTAATATTGCAAGAAGAGTTATAGCAGTTGTTACTTCTTTACTTTTAGCAACATTACCTTGTTTTCTTGCCTCTCTTTTTTTCTTAGCAGTAGGTTCTTCCGTCTTATCCCCTCCTGCAGATAATATTATACCTACAGGTCCTAATGTCGGTAGCATATCATTATTCATACTAAGTAAAGTACCATCTAAAATTGATGGTATTTTATTAAATAAGTTGTGTATCTCAGTTAATATAAATGGCAATGCTATTATAAAAAATACTATTCCTACTAATAACTTTAGCGGCATTCCTATAATCATTACATTTAATTGAGGAACACTTCTTGAGATAAGTCCCATAATCAAATCTGTTATAATAAGAGATACAATTATAGGTACTGCTATTTTAAATCCGATTACAAAATATTGTATGAACACATTTATTACATAACTAAAATTATTACTAAGAATAGATTCTCCTATTCCAACTAATTCAAAGCTATGTTGTATCCCTGTAATCAACATGTGATGACCATTCATATTAAAAAATATTATTATTCCCATCCAGTACATAATATTTTTCATTAAAGTCGATTGTTCTTTAGTGTTAGGATCGTATATGTTTGCCATAGCTAATCCTAATTGCTGATCTATTAAACTACCTGCTATTTGTAAACTAGTAAAACATATACTCGTTATATATCCTAATACTAATCCAGTTATAGTTTCCATTACTGCGCAATTAATTAAATCTGGTACTGTAGCAATATTTACGTTTATATCTATACCATATGATATTATTAAAGACATAAACAAAGTAAAACATACTTTAAACATTTTTGGAGTCCCATTTGGGAATATAACATTTATAGAAGCAAAAAATGTTATTAATCTAATAAATACAAGTACTATCACTTACATTACCCCTTTATAAAAGCTATCATAGTCATAATTTTATTTGTAAACTTTACAATTTCTTGTAACATCCAATTTCCACCTACAACTAAAGTTATAGCTATTACTATTAGTTTTGGAACAAATGTTAATGTCTGTTCTTGTATTTGAGTTGTTGCTTGAAATATACTTACCAGTAATCCAACTACTAAAGATAAAATAAGTATTGGTCCTCCTACTAATAAACTTGTATATAATGCTTCTTTTACTATGCTCATTACCATATTTTCAGTCATAATTTTATCTCCTTGCTACGTAAAGCTTAAAAGTAAAGATTTAATTAATAGATTCCATCCATCAACCATTATAAATAGTAATAATTTAAATGGCAGAGAAATCATAGCTGGAGGAAGCATGAACATACCCATGGACATTAAGGTACTTGACACTACTAGGTCTATTAATAAAAATGGTAGATATATTAAAAATCCTATTTGGAATGCAGTCTTAAGTTCACTTATAGCAAATGCTGGTGCTAATACATAAAGTGGTATATTTTCTCTAGTTAACTCATCTTTTTCTAACTTTGCATTTTCTACAAACAGTTTTATATCTTCATCTCTAGTTTGATTTAATAAAAATTTCCTAACAGGTACCTGCGCTTTTTCTATCATCTGTTCAAATCCAATTTTTTCTTCCCTATAAGGCTTTATCGCATTATTATTAATATCATTTATGGTCGGTGCCATTATAAAAATTGTTAGTGCTATAGCAACTCCTATTAATACTTGATTCGGAATAGATTGCTGAGCACCCAAGGCTGACTTTATAAACGAAAACGTAATAATTATTCTTACAAAACTTGTCATCATAAAGATTACAGTTGGTAAAAACATTAAAAACGTTAAAACTATAAATAATTTTATTAAAGGAGTAAATTCTTGTTGATTATTTGCCATAAATTTAGCGAAGTCTTCCATATCTCTTCCCCTTTAAATTTAATTTATTTAATTTAAACTCATTTAAATTTAAATTTCCTGTATTTAGGTTGTTTGTGTCAGTTTTTTTTAACCTAACTTTCCTTAAATTTGATATATCTACTTTAGATTCTTGCTTTAAATCCTCTATATTTTCAATATCTTCTTTGCTTAATTCTTTTATCTTCTCTACTTTAGAAGGTGATGATACTAAAACACAGCCTTCATCACCTATTTTTAAAACAAACACATCAGTATCTTTACTTAAATTAGTTCTTTCAAGTACTTTTGTATATTTATTATTTCCTATATTAGAAAAGTTCGCCTTACTTAATTTAATTGAAGCCACTATTAAAACAATAACAATAGGCACAAATACTATTAAATTTATTATATATTGCAATACATTATTCATGGCGTCTCCTATTTTTAATATCCTTCAACATTTATTTGATTACTTTATTTTTGACTTGCTTTAGTATCTTTGTCGTCTTTAACTTTTTGCTCCACCATTAAGATATCAACTCTTCTATTTATAGCTCTATTCTCTGGTGTATCATTAGGTACTAAAGGTTTATACTCTCCATATCCTTTAACAGAAAACCTAATTGGATCAATTTGTTTCTCATGTACAAAATATGTTACAGCACTAAGAGCTCTTGCTGCTGATAATTCCCAGTTAGATGCAAATTCTTTATTATTCATAGGCACATTATCTGTATGACCTTCTATAAGTACATCATTGTCATGTTCATTTATTATAGTAGTTATTGTTTCTAGTACTTCTTTATTGTTTTCTTTTAAGTCTGCTTTCCCTGGGTCGAAAAGTATTGTTTCATCAAGCTGAAGGACTATTCCTCTATCTTCTTTTCTTAACTTTATAACCTCAGTTAATCCATTTTTTTCTATTGTATCATTTAATTTTTTTGCTAAATCTTCATATTCTGTATTCCCAGAATTAGGATTTTTTGTTTTAACTTCTAGTTCATCTAAATTTTCAACTTCGCTTACTTCAGTAGTTCCTTTTAATGAGGACTGTAGTGCTTGATTTAGCTGTTTTAGTTTTTCACTATCTACAGCAGATATAGAATACAATAATATGAAAAATGTAAGAAGTAGTGTTATAGTGTCGGCATAGGTGTCCATCCAGCCATTAGTATTTACATCATCACCTTTTTTCTTCCTACGCGGCATTTGCACTCTCCTCATTTCCATATCTTGTATAATAAGTTTTTCTTTCTTTTTCATTTAAGAAAGTTACTAATTTTTCTTCTATTGTTCTTGTACTATCACCATTTTGAATACTCACAATTCCTGCGATCATCATTTCTAAAGCTTCAATTTCTTTCTCACCTTTACCTTGTATGTTATAGCCTATTGGATTAAATATTCCATTTGCAAACAATGCTCCATATAATGTAGTTATAAGGGCAACTGACATTCCTTTTGCTATGTCATCAGGTGATCCCATATCTGCAAGCATTTGTATTAACCCTATTAAAGTACCTATCATACCAAATGCAGGGGCATAAGAGCCCCATATTTTAAAGAACTTAGATCCTTGTTCATACATAGCCTCTTTTGATGCTAAATCAGTCTCTAGTATTTCCTTTACATTTTCTGGTTCTATTCCGTCTATAACTAGTTCTAGACCTTTTTTCAGAAATGGATCTTCCATTTCTGAAACATCTTGTTCTATTGCTAATAAGCCGTCTTTTCTTACTATTCTTGATATTTCTTTAAATTGATCTACTAAATCCATCTTATATATATTATTAGATGTTATACTTATTTTTAATGCTTTTGGTACTTGCTTTATATCATCAAGTGAAAATGTTATAAGTACTGCAGCAAAAGATCCACCTATTGTTATTGCTAATGAAGCTGGATCAATAAATGGCTTAATACCTGTTTTTCCTTGTGAAATACCATATAAACAAACTCCAAATACTAATATTAATCCTATCGGAGTTAAAATATCTTGCTTTTTCATTTTACCACTCCTTTATTATCTCTTAAGGTTTACTATTTCCTGTAACAACTCATCACTTGTTGTTATAACCTTACTTGCAGCTTGGAATGCTCTTGTTGTTACTATCATTTCTGTAAATTCTTCTGATAAGTCAACATTTGACATTTCTATTGCCCCCTGATTAATTTTTCCCATTACTTTCCCTTGGATAGCAGCTCCTGAATTGGCAGATTCTTTATAAAGATTTCCACCTAATGCTTCTAATCCTTCTGGATTTTTAAACACACTTACATTTAATGTTTGTTGTGTTTTACCTGCTACTAAATTACCAGCGGCATTATTTTCTGGAACCTTAGTTCCATCTTCTACTAAATAAGATATTTTTCCATCCTTAGATATTGTAAAAGATAGTACTCTTAACGCCCCATCAACTCCAGCATCTCCTGGTGTTCCATCAGGCTTAACAGCTTTAGGGATTTGAATTTTTTGATTATCAGTAGCAGCAGGTTTATCTGTTCCATTTCCTTTCATTGAAGTACCTAAAACATAATAACCTTCTGCAGTTACTAGATAACCTTGCTCATCTAGACTAAAAGAACCATCTCTTGTATATGCATAATTATTTTCTGATATCTGAACCTTGAAAAAACCATCTCCATCAATTGCTAAATCAGTTGGTCTACCTGTTGGTTGTATAGCTCCTTGAACCATATTTTTAAATATTCCACTTACCTTAGTTCCTATACCAACTTGTCCTGGGTTAACCCCACCAACACCACCGCCTGGCTTACTTGCAAATATTGCATTTTGATATAATGCATCTGAAAATCTTGCTGAAGTCTTTTTATATGCTGTTGTTCCTACGTTAGCTACGTTATTACCAACAACGTCCATTTTTGTTTGGTTGGCTTTCATACCACTTATTCCTGAATACATCGATCTTAACATAAACTATTACTCTCCCTTATTTTCTATATTTTCTTCTGGACCTGGTTCTGGGGTTATTTTTTCATCACTTACTTTTAATAAAGCTCCATACTCTACTCCAACCAATTCCCCAGTTTCATCGTTTCTAACATTCATATAAACAACACCATCCTTTATATGAATTCCTTCTACTTTACCAGTTAGTTTTTTAGGTTTTTCTTCTGAATTTTCCATTCCCTCTTCAACTGGCGCATATGCTTCTATATTTTTACCGATTAAAGCTGACGCTGATCCCATGGCTGAATTTACTAATAGACCATTAGTCATACCTAAAAGGTAATCTAAATTGTCATTCATTGACTTCATTTGTTCTAAGCTATTGAACTGTGCCAACTGAGTAACATATTGAGTTGGATCTTGAGGACTAAATGGATCTTGATTTTTCATTTGAGCAACTAATAATTTTAAAAATAGATCTTTATCATTTTCTTTTCCTTGTTCAATAATCGGAGTTCCATTTTCAGTTTTATTAGCACCCCTAGATTGTTGCGTTTTATTTTCTTGCGGTGTTTTTGTCTTAAAGTTTGTCCTAGTATTTATACCTGGCATATTATTAGCCTCTCTTTAAATTAAAATATTTAGATTATCTTTTTCTAATCTATCTTCAATAGAGTCTTCTATATTTTCAATTCCATTATTTATATTTTTATTTCTTCTTTTTTGATTTTGCTGATTTTTTCTTTCAAATTCTTGATTCAAATTATCTGAGAAAAATTTCTGATTATCATTTTTTATATCTACAGATACTTCTTTAACTTTTATATTTAAATCATTTAAATGTTTAACTATATCCCCTATGTTTTTATTAACTAAATCAAATACATCATCTTTACTTATAGTTATAGCAACCTTAGTTTCTTCTGCATGTTTTATAAGTTTTATAGTCATTTCCCCTAGTTCTCTAGGGCTTATTTTTATATTAATTTCTTCTAGGCCATTCGCCTTAAGATATCTAACAGTTTTTACAACATCATCGCCTATAAATTCTTGTCTTATTTCTTTTATCGGTGTATTACTTACAACTTCGTTACTTCCATTAGCTGTAGCTGTTGTCTGTACTCCAGGAGAAAACATAAATTGGTTATTATTTTTCTCACCTAATATATCTTCTAATGTATTTAAATCCTTATCTGATTCAGTTGATTTTATCATATTAGATTTAGTATTTAAATTTATAACATCTAATTGTGCATAAGAATTTTGTTCTTTTTGATTATCATTTTGAGTAAACTTAGTATCTAAATTTTTACTGTTATCCAAAACTTTATTTCCATCATCTAAAGATTTTAAAACTTCATTATTAGAATTTTTATTATTTAAGATATCTTTAATTTTATTTAAAACTTCTTCATTTAAATTTTCAGGGGTAACTAATTTCATGTCACCAGATTTAACTAATGATTCAAGCAATTTCTCTACATCGTTAGTTTGTAATTGATTCATATTTTGATTTTTTACAAAATCGATTAAAGTATCTAAGTTTACATCCGTATCTTTATCAAGTGTTTTAAATTTACCCGACTCATCTATTTGACCTATTTGTTGAAGTAAATTCATCAACTGTTGAATTAAATTATAGTCTATATCTTCTACATTCTCTTTATCATTAATGTTCTGAGTGAATGTAGAATCTTCAACATTAGTTTTCAAAGTACTTAAAAGTCCTTCAAATTGATCTTTTCCTGATGAAGATGTACTACCATTTGCACTTCCCTGAAAACTATTCATAATTTGCATTGAAATATTCAAATTCATATCCATCTTAGTTCATCCTTTTATTATGCGCTTGCATTATTTCTCATGTATGCATATAATGCAAATTCATCATTTGTTATTTGTTCTATTCTTTCTTCTTCTTTTTTTAACCTTAGCATTTCATTTTCTTTAAGAGTCTCTAGTGATTTTCTCTTTATTTGTTTTTCTATAAAATCTTCTTTAGCTTTTGCTACTTTAATTTCTTCTTTTTCAAGTTGTTCGTTAGTCACTTTTATAGATTGCGTAAGTGATGATAGATAATTAATTGTTATCTTTTGAGTAACTACATCTTGAGCCTTACTTATATCTGAGTATTTCTTATAATTCATTTCTAAATTTCTTAAATTATTTTCTATAATTTTTTTTTGATTTTGAGCCTGAGTATATCTTAATTTACTTTCCTCTTCATCTTTTATTTTTATATCTAGTAACTTTTGTAGTTTAAACTTAAATTTACTCACTTACGTCAATCTCCTTTAGTCAAACATCTTTATTAATAATTCCTTACTAACATCAAATGGAGTACTTTCATTCACTCCCTGCTTTAAATATCCATTTACAGTATCTATATACTTAATAGCATTATCTATATTTTTATTAGAGCCACTTTCATATGCCCCAATATTTATTAAGTCTTCTGCTTCTTTAAAAGTTGCAAGTATATCTCTTGCATAGGATGCTGCTTTGTTATGTTCTTCTTCGCCTATTTCTTTCATAAGTCTACTTATGCTATTTAATATATCAATAGCTGGATAGTGATTTTTATGAGCTAGTTGTCTTGATAAGACTATATGTCCATCAAGTATACCTCTTACGGTATCTGCTATTGGTTCATTAAAATCGTCCCCATCAACAAGTACAGTATAAAAAGCTGTTATAGAACCTTTATCTGACATTCCTGTTCTTTCCATTAGTTTCGGTAACATCGCAAATACCGATGGCGTATAACCCTTTTGAGCTGGTGGTTCACCTATAGCTAGTCCAACTTCTCTTTGAGCCATCGCAAATCTTGTTACAGAATCCATCATAAGTAATACCTTTTTACCTTGATCTCTAAAGTACTCTGCAATAGATGTAGCTGTTAGTGCTCCTTTTAATCTAACTAAAGGTGATTTGTCAGAAGTAGCACAAACTACAACTGACTTTCTCATACCTTCTTCACCTAAGTCTCTTTCTATAAAGTCAAGAACTTCTCTTCCACGTTCTCCTATAAGAGCTATTACGTTAACATCTGCTTCAGCTGTTCTTGCCATCATTCCAAGAGTTGTACTTTTTCCAACACCACTACCTGCAAATATACCTATCCTCTGACCTTCCCCACAAGTTAAAAAACCATCAATAGCTCGTATTCCTGTGGGCATTATATTAGTTATCCTCGGTCTTCTCATTGGATCAGGTGGTTCATTAAATAAACTGTATCTTTCTCCTGATAATATGCTACTTTCATCTATTGGATTTCCTAAACCATCTAGTATTTTTCCTAAGAGCTCTTCACTACATCTAACACTTAGAGGTATCCCTTGAGCTACAACTCTACATCCAGGACCTATACCTGCAAGTTCACCAAGAGGCATTAATATAACAGCATCATCTCTAAATCCAACGACTTCACAGTTTATAGGATTATTTAAATTGTTATACACTGTACATAACTCACCTACAAATGCTTTTATACCTTCTACTTCTACGGTCAGACCTATTACTTGACTCACTTTACCTTCACACATTACTGAAGGTATATCTTTTACTCTTTTTGTTATTTTTTCAAAGTCTAAGTTAATCATAGTAACTCCTCTTTTATCTTTTCTATTACATGATCTATTCCAACTACTAATCGTCCATTCACATTATCAATTACTGCATTTCCTTGTTCTATAGACTCATCAACTAAAACAAACACATCGCCTTTTATTTTATGATTTTTTTTAAGATTTAAAATTTGTTCATCTAAACTTTCTTTATATAACTGATTTGTTTTTATTACAAAGTTCTCTTTAAGTTCATATTCCTCAATAACACTAGTTATTAAGCTATCCATAGAGTTAACATCTTCAAATTTTTCTCTTAAAACTTGTTCTGCTATACTTACACTTAAACTTATTATATTTTTTTTATTTTCTTTCATATAATTTGAAACTTCATTATTTGCTTCAAATAATACTTTATTAGAATTATCTATTATTTGAGCTGCTTCAAATTTAGCCTTTTCAATATTTTCTTCATATGCTTCTTTGTATCCATCTTCGTAACCATTTTTTAAACCTTGGCTATGACCTTCTTCGTAAGCTTTCTTTTCTATATTTAAAGCTTCTTCTTGAGCATTGTTTAAAATTCTTTCACTTTCTTCTTGAGCCTTATTTAAAATTTCATCATATTTAGTCTGAGCTTCTTCTAATTTAATTTGCATTTCTTCTCTTTTTCTTGCAAGCTCCTCTTCTAATTGAGCTTGTATTTGCATTTGAGCTTCAATCTGTTCTTGATCTATTATCTCTTCTTCTGCTTGTGGATTATTTATACTATGTCGTATAACTTTCTTTCCTTTAATCTGAATATTTTCAGATTTTATGATATTACTACACAATGAATTCATCGTCTGATCCTCTAGATAATGTTATTTCTCCAGCATCTTCAAGTCTTCTTATAACATTTACTATATTTTGCTGAGCTTCTTCAACTTGAGATATTTTAGTCTTCCCTAATAACTCAATTTCTTCTCTAAGTGCTTGTGCAGCTCTTTGAGATTGATTTTTAAATATAGTATTTGCAACTTCTTTAGATGCTCCCTTAAGAGCATATGCAATATCTTTAACATTAACTTCTTTAAGAATTCTTTGTATAGCTGCATTTTCAAGCCTAACAATATCATCAAATATGAACATATTAGCTTTGATTTCCTCCGCTAAATCTTCATTATTTTCTTCAATAAACTTAATAATACTCTTTTCTGTTTTTCTATCCACATTGCTTAATATATCAATTAAGCTTTCTATACCACCTGAACTTTCAAGCTCTCTTTGACCTAACTTCGAAAGTTTAGTTGTTACAGCCTCATCTATAGCTTTTATGATATTTGGTGACACAGAAGAAGTACCACCTATTTTTAAAGAAACTTCATTTTTTATCTTATCAGGTAACTCGCTTAAAATTTGAGCTGCTTTATCTGGCTGAATATGAGAAAGTATTATAGCTATAGTTTGTGAACTTTCTCCTTGGATACAAGATAATATTTGTTCTGGTTCAGCTTTTCTAGCTGCCATAAACATCTTAGTACATGTATCGTATTTTATGCCTTCAAGAAGTTTATTCGCTCTTTGATTACCCAACGCTCCATTAAGTAATGTTTGAGCAAAATCTAACCCACCTTCTAGTACAAAGTCTTTTCCTTTGTTTAATTCTATAAATTCTTGAAGAATCTCTCTTCTCTCTCTTGCATTTACGGTGTGGATATTAGCTATCTCCACACCTATTTTTTGTATCTTTTTATCAGGTAAATTTTTTACTATTCCTGATGCCACATCAGTTCCTAATGTCATTAAAAGTACAGCAGCTTTTCTTGCACCAGTAACTTTTCTAACTTTAGGAATATCTCCTAAATCAAAGGCATTTCCTGCTTTTGCAAATTCTTTTTCCAAAATAAACTACCACCTTCTAATCATTTAACCACTTATTAATTAACTCTGTTACTTGTTCTGGGTTCTCTGAAGCATAAATTTTCACTTCTTCTTCAAGAGTTATATTTTCCTCTTCTTCATCGCCTTCAGTAATTCTATTTTTTTCCATCTCTTCTAATTTTTTATTAATTAAATCAATTTCAGCATCTTCATCGAAATCTTCATCTATTTTAGCTTTATCTCTCTTCTTAATTACATACATTGCTATTAGTGCAATAACTATTAGTAATAATAAAATACCTACTATGTAGCCTGTTGTTTTTAACACTTTAACAACTCCTTCATCTTCAGCTTTGGCATCCTTTGCACCATTAAATTCACCAAAGTCCATAGCTACAACTGCAACATCGTCGCCTCTAGCATTATCCATCCCTATAGTATTAGCAACCATGTCCTTTATGTTTTTTGTAGCTCCAGCATCTAATTTCCCATCTATCGCAACAGATGCCGTTATTCTATTTACTTCGCCTTGAGCTTTTATTGTTTTTGTTTCTATTTTTCCAACTTCATATTCAGTGTTTTGTTCTTTACTTTCTACTGTCCCTTTTTTGCTGTTACCTGCATTGTTCATGTTGTTATCTACAGCTCCACCAGTGTTTCCTTGTTCAGTAGATTTATTTTCACTTTTCGATTCTTTTACAATTACTTTTTCTGGATCTATTTTTATTTCTGTTTTTTCATTACTATCAAAGTTTAAGTCTGCATTTACAGTCGCTTTAACTTTCCCTTCTCCAAATATCGGTTCAAGTAAGCTAACTATAGATCTTTCTAAATCTTTATTTAATTCTTTTTCTGATTTCCTTGCAATATCTATTCCATTTGATTTTGAAGAGTTTATTTTTCCATCTTCATCAAACAATCCTTCCGATAATAAATTCATATTTTGATCTATTACTTCAACATTTTGCTTAGGTATATTCATATTACTTGCTGAAACTAATGACATTATTGATCTTATTTGATTCGGTTCTAAAGATGCTCCTGGTTTTAGACTTATAGATACTGCAGCTGATCCAGGAATACTTTCTTTAGCAAATACAGATTCTTCACCTTTGTTTATATGTACTCTCGCATCTGCCACTTGCGGGAAAGTTTTTATTGTTTTTTCAATTTCCCCTTGGATCATTCTTTGTTTTTTTATTTGGAATTCTTCATCTGTAAGCCCAAAAGATGAGCCTTCATCCATTATTTCAAATCCCGCTGAACCATTTTTGATATTATTAGATAATTCAAGTCTTAATTTATCAACTTGATCTTTAGGAACATAAATGCTATTCCCTTCTATTTTAGTTTCAACCTTTTTATTTTCAAGTTCTTTTGTAATAGCTGTCGCATCGTTAGCATCTAACCCAGAGAAAAGTACTTTATATTTACTATCATTAGCATATTTTATTCCAAATCCTCCTGCTAGGATAACAGCTATAACACCTATTATTATTGCGATTTTTTTAGTTTTTTTAAGTTCTTTAAATTGACCTGCTTTTGTTGTTATAAAGTCTTTTATATTTTGTGTAATTTCTTTTACATTCATCTATTTACTCCTTGTTAATAGACTACAATTGTACTCTATTGAGCTCTTGATAAGCATCAAATAATTTATTTCTAACTTCTAGCATAAGTTGCATTGACATTTGAGATTCTTGTACAGATAACATAACATCATGCATTGTTATGTCCTCACCTTTTATAAGACTTTCTATACTGTTATTTGCATTAACTTGACTGTCATTAACTTTATTTACAGCCTCTTTTATAACATCATCAAATTTTAATTTAGAACTTTTTTCTTCCACTGTTTTTTCAGCAGTTATAGGATTATTTTTTATACTATTTGCAAATATATCTGAGTTCATCCCTATACTATTTATAGCTTGCATACCATCACCTCTTTAAAATTATCTTCCTATTTCTAAAGCTTTCGATATCATACCTTTTTGAGCATTTAATGTATCTATATTTGATTCGTAAGCTCTAGATGCAGATATTAAATCTGACATTTCAACTAATAAATCTACATTAGGATACTCTACGTAACCTTGTTCATCCGCATCCGGATGATTAGGCTCATATAGTTTTCTAAGTGGAGATTTATCTTCTTCTATTGCTACTGTCTTAACCCCTAACATACCTAGTTTTTCATCATAATTTTCCTCAAAACTAGCTACTTTACGTCTATATGCTCCACCCTCTTCTGTTCTAGTTGTTTTTACATTAGCTACATTAGATGATATAACATCCATTCTCATTCTTTCAGCCGATAAACCACTTGCGCTAATTCTCATACCGCTAAAAACACTCATTTAATTACCTCCCTGATATTACACTTTTTGTCATTGCTATTTTAGTATTAGTTAAACTAACTAATGCATTATACTGAAGAGTTGTAGCAGCTTGATTAACTTTTTCATTTTCTAAGTCAACATTATTCTTATCTTCTCTCATTATAGACCCTTCATCTGTTTTAACTTCTATCTTAGCATTGTCCATCTTACCTTTTAAAGTATCTTCAAATGTAACATATTTTCTTTTGTATCCTGGTGTATTTATATTTGTTATATTATTTGCAATAACTCTACCTCTTAGCTCAGTTGCATCTAAGCCCATTTTCATTAATCCATATATGTTCATAATCAACCTCCTTTTATTCAATCTAATTTAAAAAAACTACCCAAAAGAGTAGTTTGAATTACTTAGTAATTTTAAACATCGCTAACTTTCTAAATACAAACTAAACAAAGTTATAAAATCCAATTCCATTCTTTCTTTTATATGTCTATAAAATTGTCTAATATTGTTTATTTTTTGTTTTATTTCCACTACACAACATTATACACTTTTTTTAAAACTTATTCTACATTTTACGATATTTCTGACCTTTTTCGTTCGTTATTTTTCGACACTCTTCGACATCTATTTGTATTTTTATACAATTCATTTCAAACGATAAAGTTTCTTATTAAAACAATGTAATTTTTTTAGACTTTATAATTTTATTTTTGTGTTTTTTTACATAAAAAAATACTCTTATTAAAGAGTGTAAATTTTTTATCAGCAATGATAACAAAAAGTTTATTAACTCTTCGGCAGCTGGCTGGCATAGTTTTAAAAACCTTAGCCCCTATAGTTTTGCGTCCCTAAATTTCTCTAGGTTTGCCTATTAAATTTTTATTTAATCATAATTACTCACACTTTTTTCTCATACTACAGTGTAAACTTTTCCTACTACTATAGTATAATATATTTCGACTTTTATCAAGGTTTTATGCTGATTTTCTTTTTTTTTCATGTATTTTTTCCCATACTAATACCTAAAAATATTTTTATATAAATCCATGGTATATTTTTTAATTTATATATTGTAATTAGCTTTATAAAATAAAGTTTATTTTTGTTTAAATATTTTAAATTAGTATGTTTATAATTAAACCAGTTTCCATGTTACCTTCTATAAATATAAAATCTAAAGGATTTAATATTATTTCTTCTTTTATGTAATCTATTTGGTCTTTAGTATTATCTAACTTTGATTCACTTTTTTTGAGATATTCTTCTAATGATATAAGCTTTGTTTTTTGATGAGAAAGATTTTGTTTTACTTTTTTTATCTTATTAAGTGTATCATTTATTAATGATATGATTTGTTCTTTATCCTCTATATACTGATCTTTTTGATTTTGATTGGACTCAGATTTACTTTCTAATTCTTTTGCTTTTTTAGTTAATTGCTTTATTTTAATTTTTATATTTCTAGATTCTTTATTTAAATTGTTATTTTCTTGATGATATTTTGATTTTGCATAGTTTAAAGTTTTCTCTACTTCTTCTATATGTACTTCTTGGGATTGAATTAGTGTCATTTTATCCTGTAATCGTCTTTGGTCACTATTTATTACCTTTGATTTCATTTTTATTCTGTTATTTGTGTTGTTAGATACTTTTTGATCTTTTTTAAATAGTTTCTCTTTGTTAGATTGATTGTTTGGATCTAATAATTTAGGACTTATATTTGCATATAATGTCACTTGATAAATTTTATTTTTATCTATATTCATATTTATACTCCTAATATTTAAATTTATATTTTTTTAGTATTTAATCACTTATTATTTTACGGATTTATTTATATCAACTTTAATTTTTGAGAGTTTAATACTAAAATCAAAATAATAAAACTATAACTATTTTATATAAGTTATAAAAAATTTGTCGAATAAAAATATAGTCTTTGCTATAATTAATCTATATTTTAATAAAAGGGGGAACTCTCAATGAAAAGCTTAAGCTTAGTTATGATTGTAAAAAATGAAGAAAGTAACCTTCGAAGATGCTTAGAATCTGTTAAGGATATAGTCAATGAAATAGTAATTGTAGATACTGGTTCCACAGATAAAACAAAAGAAATTGCATTAGAATTTAATGCACAAATTTTTGATTATAAATGGGATAATGATTTTTCAAAAGCTAGAAATTTCGCTCTAAGCAATTCAAATAGTGACTGGAACTTAATTTTAGATGCTGATGAGTATATAGCTAATATAGATTTAGATAGCATAAGATATTTTATAAGCTATAATGATAGTACTATAGGTCAAGTAAAAATAGTAAGTTCTTTTGAACAAGATGGTGAAATTAAAAATTCAGAATCTTTTATATCTAGATTAACTCCTAAAGGAGTTTGGTTTGAAGGTGCTATACACGAACAGCTAAAAAGTGATTTTCCTAGGAAAATAGTTGATATAATATTAGAACATAATGGCTATTTAAATACTAATAAATTTGATAGAAATATATCTATATTATTAGATGAATTAAAAATAAAACCTAATGATTCATATTTACTTTATCAAACAGCAAGAACTTATTATGTTAATAAAATGTACTCTGAAGCCTCAACATATTTTAACAGTTTTTATAATTGCTTTAGTCCTGATACTGAGGAATTTGTAGCAGATGGCTTAATTACTTATATCTATACGCTTATTAAAACAAATGAATTTGAAAAAGGACTTGAAATTATTAATGATAATTTTGATTTATTAAAAAATTCTTCTGACTTTTACTTTGTATGTGGTGTGTTTTTTACCGAATTAGTTTCATCAAATCCAGAAAAATATATAAATTATTTTGAAAATATTGAGCTCTCTTATTTAGGTGCATTAGAAATTGGAAATAGTTTTTCTTATAATAGTGTTCAAGGTACTGGAAGTTATTTAGCTGCATTTAATTTAGGTTTGTTTTATGAACTTATAAACAATAAGGATAATGCTATAATGTATTATGAATTATCCGCTAAATATAATTATAAACGTGCTTTAGAAGCTCTTAATCGATTTAAATAAATATAAATTCCTTAAATTTAGTAGTAGCCAATAGATTAAAAATCCTTTTTTTACTATTGGCTTTCAATACTCTTTATATGCTATGCTGTTTATTGTATAAAAACTTATTTAAAGAGTTTAATTCACTTAAAGAATCAATTTCAAATGAATCATAACTATCTATTCTTTTAATTTGTATATCTAATTTTAATAAATTATCTTTGACAATATGATCCCAATATAAATCAAAAAATTTATCTAATTCTATAACTTTTTCTAACTCATTAACAATAATACTAGCATCCTTTTTATTCCAGTATGATATGCCAGATAATATGTACCCTTCTCCATCTCCTATAACTATATCTTTTACATTGTAATTATCATCAAATTCTAATATCCATTCATTTTTAAACCCATATTTATAACCACTAAAATAAGTAGATTTACTTATATCCTTATCTAAAAAATTTTTATACAAATAAACATCAGCATCTATTACATAGCTATCTCCCAAATATTCTCTAACTAAGTACATAGTATATATATTGTTATAAACATTAAACTTCTCATTATAAATAAGCTTGACATCATACTTATCTTTTAAGTATTCAAACTTCTCCCTTAAATAACCTACCACAACTATTATTTCATTTACTCCTATGTCTTTTAAAAAACTAATTTGTCTCTCTAACATAGGCTGTCCATTTATTTCCACTAAAGACTTCGGAGTAGTAAGTGTTAAGGGCCTCAATCTTGTACCCATTCCTGCAGCTAAAAGTATTGCTCTCATAAAAAATACTCCTTTAAACTAATTTTTTAAAACCATAATGGACCCTATTATTATAAGTACGCTGCATATAACTAATCTTAAAGTAACAGGACTATCAAAAATAAATATATTAAAGATTATAGCCCATATAGAATACGTTATATTTAATACAGTTGCCTTTACCGGTCCTATCGAATCTATTGATGTATAATAAAACATATACGAAGCAGTTCCCGCTAATGCAATAAAACAAATCCATCCCGAAATATTTGTAAATATAACTGTAACCGTACTAATTAATTCTATTCCACCTAATATATGTATTATTATACCATAGAATAATGTCGATACTAATTGTCTTATTTGAAGTGCTTGAGATGGACTAACTTCATTAGCCTTCATTCCATATGCGCAAATTATACTCTCTAAAGACCATCCTAATACACATACTAGTGCCAATGAAAACCCTAATAAGTAATTATCTCCACTTATTTTTTCAGATGAATATCCTAATATTATTACAGAAAGCATGATTATAGATAACCCTATAAATGCATTCTTATTTAATTTCTCTTTTAGAAATAAATATGCCCAAAATGATCCTATAGCTGGGTATATTGAAGATATGCTTGCGGTATATCCTACACCTATATATTTAACAGCTAATAAGTATGATGCCGTTCCTATAGGACCACCAAATATAGCTGCAATACATATAAACTTTCCACTTCTAGTCTTAATTGATTCGACTATCTGTGGTAGCTGTCTAGTAGCTGACATATATACCATCATCCATAAACTAGAAAACATATCATGCAGGAAAGAACTTATAAATGGAGCTAAAAATATAGCCGTTTGAGTTTCTACAAAGGAACTCTTGTTAAGAATTATACCTGTTAAAACAGTATCTAATCCCCATAGCATACCTGATATTATGCCTAAAGTTAATCCCTTACTCCTGCTAATCATATTTACTATACACTCCAAATCTAGTTAGTTATTTTTTTTAAATTAATTTTAGCTCTATTGTATCTATATTCTCCATAGGTCCCAAAATTGTCACCTTTAGCTTCTTTAATATTTGTCCAAATACTCCATAAAAAATCCTGGCAAATCTTATATATAAGTATTTTTTTTTTATATCTATCTTCTATTCTTCCTTCAAAATATAAACTTAAAAATAGCTCTTCTTCAGATTCTAAGAAACCACTCTCTAAAGAATGTGCTGCTAAATCCCACATTGGATCATTCATTCCTGAATACTCCCAGTCAACTAAGTACAATCTTTCATTATCCTTTACAAAATTTTCAGGAACAGTATCATTATGACACGGTACACTTTCTACACCTATTTGTTCAAGTATTTGTTTTAATTTTGTGACTTTACCTTTTACTAATGTGTAATCATCAAAGTTCTTACCATTATATTTTTTTAATAAAATTTCATACTCCTCTATTTTGCTAAACACATCAAATTCATTATTAAATTTAACGTTGGAATTATGAAGCTTTTTTAATATATTAGTTATTAGCTTCATATTATCTTCTCTTTTAGCAGTTTTAGGAGTAATTGTTTCAGCATTATTAATATATTTAGATACCTTTAAACCATTTTCTTCATTAAAATACAACATATTAGTATCTATTTCTAACTTATTTACAATTAAATTGTTATATTTTTCACTATATCTACTAATCATTTCTTTCGTTCCATTACCAGGTATTCTTAATATATAATTTTCATTTTTAATATTAACTTTAAAGTTTTTATTAGTCATACCTCCAATAGGATCTATACTATATATATCATGATTACTTAAACCTAACACTTCTGATAGTGTATCTTTTATTCTATTAATTTTATTGTCTTGATATTTTTTTTTCACTAAATCACCTCATAGTACTCACCTTTTAGATACACCCGTAAAAATTTACAACTAAAATAAATAGCTTTCATCTTACATAGTAAAGTCAATAGTTTAGAAATTACATTTCTACCACTATTGACCTTACTACGTGTCTTATCTATACTTATCTATATAGTTATATCTTATTATCTAAAATATCACTTAATAATAGTGTTATTTTTTTGCATCCTTGTTCGCTCATATGGTCAAAATCTATAAAATCATCTTCTTCAAATATATTTATTTTTGTAAAATCAACTAATTTGATTCCATATTTCTCATTTAACCTACTTATAATATTATAAAATTCATTTTCATATATTTTATTTATAAATTTTGTATAGTACTTGGTACTTGGAAATACAACTATTATAGGTTCTATATTATTTTCTTTTAAAAAGAATACAAATTCATCAAATATACTATTATATTCTTTTGATGTATCAGTATATCTTGATAAGTCATTATGTTGATTAGCTCTAAGCTCTCCTATTCTATACTTTTCATCATCACTAATCAAACTTAACTTAACACCTCTTAATATACTATTATTTTCTCTTGTCCAATTTTTATTAAAATATCCGTTATTTTCTCTATATATTAAATTTCTAAAATGATAATCTAAAAATTCTAAATTAAATATATACTCTATTACTTCATCTTTTAACGCATCTTTTAAGTACAATAAATTTACATCTTCTACGTTATTAGAATTATGTTTGTCTTTTAGTATTGGATAATATATATTTTTCACTAAGTTTTTAGAGTAATCACTTTTACACTTAGACAAATCGTGATTAACTAAATAATATCCAACACCTATTACACAATTTTTAATATTTTTATTCTTAACTATAATTTTTTTAGCCAATTTATAAGAATAATATAAATCTTGACTAGACAGCGCTAAACTTACAGAGTTACATGATAGTAACTTACAATCTATCCCTGTTAAAGGATATGAATTTCCAACTATCAATGTATTTAAATTTTCATTTTCACAATTTTCTATAGATTGCGATAAATAATTGTAGTCATAGTTTTCATAATATATTTTCTCAGTTATTTCAAACATATTGTTCATTAGCTTATCATAATAAATCACTTCATCAAAATATAAGCTAAAATCTATATTACAATGCATTGTTTCTTCACTTACTATTAAAACATTAATAATATTACTTTCATTATCTTTATTTTTTTGTATATAGTCATTAATATGTTCTATATGTATAAATTTTTTATTAAAGCACCTATCTTTTATATTATATTTATCTTTCCCATAAAAATATAAATTGATTTTTATACTATTTATATTTTTATAAAATTCATTCAATAATTGTATAAGTGTACTTAATCTATATTTTTTATCATTATACGCATTTATACTTTCGTTATTAAAACTTTCAATTATATCCACTATTGCATCTACTAGTTTATTAAATGAATCCATCGTACTATACTGAGTATTATTTTGTACAAAATCTGCCAATATATTAATTATATCTATTTCTATTTCTATAGTTATATCATCTTTACCTAATATACTTACAATTTTATTGATAAGCTCTTGTCCAACTATATATTTATATAAATTACACTTATTTTTCATCTAACTGTATCCTTTGCACATATTATTATATTTAACTTAGCACTCTATCTATAGTATCCCATACTCTCATAGTAGCTTTATCATCTTTATGATAATAAAAAATATCTCTGATAGTATTACGTTCTTTCTTATAATAGTTAGAATCATTAATACACTTAAGTATCTCTTTACTTAAATCATCTTGATTAGTAACTTTAGGTCCAGCTGCCCAAAAATCATACGGTTGCAGAATTATACCTCTTTCTTCTTCATATTTTTCCATATCTGTATTTACAAATATAGTGGGTTTATCCATAAATAAGAAATCCCCGTATATACTAGAATAATCTGTAATCAGCATATCTGCTGCATTTAAAATTTCATATAAATCTAACTCCGCTTTGTCTAAATCATCATTTGATATAAATATCATATTATCTAAATGGCGGTTCTTTACTTTAGAAGTAACCGTTCTTTCTTCTCCATGATGTACCTTTGATATGAAAATTATTTCATTATCAATTAAAAATTCATTGAATTTTTTATAATCGAAATTTTTTATTTTTATACTATCATTAAGTTCTTTTGAACCACTAACTAATCCAGTGTTTTCATGTATATAGAATGTAGGCATATTGAATACAACTTTTTTATTATTCAATGGTATTTTTAGTAATCTTTCTAAGTTTATTTTACCATCTGATAACACTAGAGTATCAGTTCTAGGATTTCCAGTTATTTCGTATTTATTTTCTGGAACGGCTGCAAAAGAACTCAGTAGTATCATAGACATTGTAGATATTGTACATATTTTATCTATTTTTGTGTATTCTTCTGGTGTAAATGAAAATTGTTTATTTTTCTTATCCATTAATCCACAACCTTTAAAACCTACTTCCCCATGACCCACTTCAATATTATAAGTAAACTTAGGATAGCTTGTAAATGTATTAAATCCTGATACAGTTACAGATGATAGTAAAGGAACCTTCACAACATTTTCTATACTAAAAACATCTACTCCATTTATAATATTTAATTTATATTTTTCTTTATATTTTTGTGGCATATAATTGATAAGAGCATATACATTTGAATCTGCTGCATTAAATTTATTTAATGTTACAGTTTTTTTATAATCTTTATTTTTCAAATGTCTCATATCTTGTTGATCAATTTCTACTAAGTCCCAAGTCCTATTGTTTTCTACCATAATAAAACAACAATCTACACCTTTTGATGCAATGTCTCTAGTTTTATTTATATAATTCACATCGTACTTTATCATTATGTTAAGTTGTAAATTTTCTTTTATTTTTATATAATCTGATATACTTAAAATTTCTTTATTTGTTAATAAATAATCTTCATTTACAAACGCCCATAATTTATCTATATTTTTATCGTTAATATAACTTATGTAATTTTCATCTATATCTTCAAACATAGTTGATATATATTTTATAAAACTTAAGTTTTTAATATTTATGTTATTATTATTCTTTACTTGTTTTATTAAGTTGATATACTCACAATACAATAATTCATCATTAAATATATCAATTAATTCATTTTCAAAATTTATATCATCAGTATACTTTAAAGCTAGCCCTGAATATAGTGCAGCTTTCATCTTTTCTCTAGTAATTTTATAAATATATACTAAGTTAAAATAAGAATCTAAATAATCATTTTTTATATTTATTGATTTTATATAACATTTTATAGCTGCATCATATTCTTGAATTTTATAACATAGAATACCTCTTAAATTCCAATATTGCGCACTGTTTAAAAGCTCATCTTCATTTTCAACTATAGTTTTGTATGCAAGCTCTATATCATTTTCAATTATACATCTTTGTATTTCATTTATAATATCCATATTCATCCGCCTTATATGTAGTACATTTTATTTAATAAACTTGTTTTTTTCCTTCAATTCTAAAACAATTACTTCTTTACAGTCATTAAATATTTAAATATAAAATTTTATAGATATTACTATTGATTTGATATTTAATTTATTAAATGTAACTTATTTATTATATGAGAAAAATTCATTAAATTTATATATTATATATGTTATGCATTCATCTGTTATCCCTGGCCAAACACCTATCCAAAAAGTATTTTCCATTATAATATCTGTATTTTCTAAGTTACCTATTACCTTATATTCATAATTATTTTCTGTAAATACAGGCTGTTTTAAAATGTTTCCTGCAAATAATAATCTTGTACCTATTTTGCTTAATTCTAAAAATTCAACTAAATCATTTCTATTATATTTATCATTTTCTTTTAAAGTTATAGGAAAACCGAACCAACTTGGTTCACTATTTTTCGTTGCTTTTGGCAATATAATAAATTCATCTAAATGACTTAGCCCTTTATAAAGCTTTTCAAAATTTTCATTTCGTTTTTCTATAAATCCATTCAATTTTTTAAGTTGAGAAACCCCTATAGCAGCTTGCATATCTGTCACTTTTAAATTATACCCTAAATGAGAATAAACATATTTATGATCATAACCTAACGGTAAATCACCATGTTTTTGAGTGAATCTATTATTACATACATTATCTTTACCCGGTGGACAAATACAATCTCTTCCCCAGTCTCTGATTGAAGTTATTAATTTATGTAATAATGGATCATTTGTTACTACAGCTCCCCCTTCCCCCATAGTTATATGATGAGCTGGATAAAAGCTAAACGTTCCTATATGGCCAATTGTACCAGTATATTTTCCATTATACTTAGATCCTAAAGCATCACAACTATCTTCTATTACCCATAAATTATATTTTTTTGCTAATTCCATAATTTTGTCTAAATTAAATGGATTTCCTAGTGTATGTGCCATAAATATAGCCTTGGTCTTCTCAGATATAGCTTTTTCTATATCTTCAACTTTATAATCATAAGTTTCTAAGTCTACATCTATAAATACAGGTACCATTCCATTTTGTATTATAGGTGATATAGTAGTTGGGAATCCAGCAGCTACAGTTATAACTTCATCACCATCTTTTAGCCTTCTTTCTCCTAACTTATGAGATGTTAAAGCTGTAAATGCAACTAAATTTGCAGATGAACCTGAATTTACTAAGCTACAATGCTTCACTTCTAGAAATCTAGAAAATTCTCTTTCAAACTCATCCGAGTATCTACCAGCTGTAAGCCACATATCAAGAGATGAGTCAACCAAATTAACTAAGTCATTTTCATCTAATATTTTCCCTGAAACAGGTATATAAGTTTTACTTGGTTCAAATTTTTTAACACCATTATTTTCACTATAAAATTCTTTAACACTATCTAATATTTTTTTTCTGCCAGTCATTTTCATTTCTCCATATTCCTATAAAATAATCCAATTTCCAGATTCAGTAAAGCTATATCCTATCTTTTTTAATTCTACTCTTACATCTAAATCAGGTATATTCATAGCGATTGTTCCACCATCACTAATATATACTTGTAAATTTCTTAGCGTCTGAACTACATTCTCACATGTGTCTAGCTGTCCTTCAAATATAATATAGTTAAACTTCATATTATTTAAAATTTCATATAAATTACTTAAATCTTTAATACAGTATGCTTCATCTGATACACCTTTTAAATCTTCAAAATATTGTTTTTCGTCAGTTACATTATAGATTTTAGTATCTAAGCTGTAACTTTCCTCTTTAATTCGATCTTTTATTTTAAGTGGATTGCTTCCCATTCCACAGTTTATACCAAGTATTTTTACATCTTTTTTATAATTATATTGTAATGCTTTGATTAGATTATAATCAGGTGTAAAACCTTTTGACCAAGGATCTATGCCGAATGTATTATAAAATTCTATTCTGCCTGATTTATAAAACTCATCTGCCCCAACACGTCCATTTTCATCCTCGTAAGAATTAATTTCCTCACTTAATGTTACACTCCCAAAATGATGACAATATGCATCCTTAGCCAACATCATTTTATATCCATTTCGCCTTAATATCATAGATACTTTATCGTCGGGGAAAGACATCATATTATTAGTATGGAAGTATCCACCTGGTGTAATTCCTTTTGATGATATCCATATACTTGATTTTTTTAAATCTATAGGGTTGCATAATCTGCATTTTTGTTCCCATCTATATTTATTACTTATGTTATTTTTTTTAGCAAATTCATGCATTTCATCCATATTAGTATATTTTGCATCTATAGTTTGATCATTACTAACATTTGGTGTAGTAGGTACTACCCATGCTATATCTGTATCTGATTCCATACATTTTAACATATTTTCTATAGCATTCTCTGTAACTATGACATCATTACTAATTAGAGAAAAATACTTACCTTCCACAATTCTATCTATTACGGTTGGCGACCCTCCATTTTTTAGTAAATCTAATTGTTTTGTAGGTTCTATGGATTTAAAGTATTCTTCCGTATCATCCGTAGAACCATGATTTACTAAAATCAATTCATAATTTAAATTTTGTGGTATACATTTTAATAGGTTTTCTATGCATAGTTTTGTATAACTTAATTTATTATATCCTAATACAATTACAGATAAATCATACTTAAAATCACCTTTTTTTTCAGCCTCATCTATATACTTATTAAAAAATAATTTTGCAACATCGTTTTTGTAATAATTTTCCATTTTATTCTTATCTGGATAAATACTTCCCCAAAAATATAGCTGTAAATACATATCCTCTAATATGGGTGTTAATTCAAATTCAATTTTATCTAAGATTTTTATAGATCTTGATTTTGAAAATTTTATTATTTTTTGTAGAGAATAAATAGCATTCTCACACGCTAAGTCTACATTAATAACTATATTTTCTTCTTTTTTTATTTCAATTACAGTATTATATATACTATTTATTGCAATATGCATATCATCTGATACAATAGCAAAACTATTGTAATTTTTATTTTTCGCAGCATTATATAAATATTGAGATGCTTCTAGAAGGGTATTTATCATATCTAGCATATTTTTAACTAATATTTGATCTTTTATCATCTCTAATCTCCTTTATGTAACTAAATATTCAATTTTTACTATTTTAGCTAATAATAAACTTTATTTAAATATATCAAGTTTAATTTATAAAATTCTATATTAAACTTATATGTATCTCTACGAACTTAATATTATTACTTTCATATCTTTATATTTATGTAATCATTTTTGTATTAAACTTCTATTTGAATTGATAAAACATACCTATTTTATTAATTATACTGACTTTAAATATCAATTTAATTATATTTATTTATTCTACTTTTCTATATTTAAATAAACTAAAACACTTAAATTAGTAATTATCTATTTTTAATAGGCTAATTATATCTTTATGCTTTTCTTTATGTAAGAAAAAATAATTTTTTTCAACAGTTTCTTCATCTACCTTACTAAATTCAACTATATTTTGATTCTTAATAATATAACATCCATATCCTATGTTTGTAAATAAATCAATAATATCATTTGGATGATATCCAAATTTTGCAGACCATTTTCTAAGCATTTCTGAGAAAACAACTGGTTTAAACTTTGTTATACTTTTTATACCACCTTCATAAACAAATAACTCTGATCCTTCTACATCACACTTTATAAAATCAATTCTTTCTATATTATTTTCTTTTACAAAATCATCTAATCTCATAAGATTGCAATTTACTTTTTTAGTTGTTTCTAAATTTCTTAAATTAGCGATTGAAGATGCTCCTGAACCAGTAATATCAAAATAAAATTCTTCTACTTTATTTTGGTTAAATAAACCTATATTAAATACATACTGACTATCTATATTATTAAGTTTTAAATTTTCTTTTAATATTTCATACGTCTCCTTTATCGGTTCAAATGAGTAAATTTTTCTATCTCTTTTATCAAGTAATATATTAATAGTATACCATCCCAGATTAGCTCCTACATCTAACACAACACTATTCTCTTCAAGATAACTTAATACTTTTAAGCTCATATTTAATTCTTCAGATTCATACTCACCATTATTTAATACGCTAGCTGCTATTGATCCTTCATCAGTATCATAAAGTTTCATTTTTACTATATTATCTTTACTTTTTATAGATACGACTACACTGTCTTTATTTATAGTTATATCTTCCACTAAAGATCCATTTAATAAAGTTACATACTCTAACAAAATTTCATGCACTTTAAACATATTATGTCCATATTCATTTTTACTAATTTCACCATTTTTATACTGATTTACTATTTCTTTTATCATGTTTTTCCTCTTATATTTTATATTTTAGGTATTGCATAACACACTGTTTCAATCAACATATTCGTATGATGCCTTATATATATTTTATGCTCTGGCAACATATCTTTTAACATTAATGGAATTTCCCATAAATCACTCGCACTGTGATATACACATATGGCTAGCTTAGGTTTATGCCTTTTTATAGTTTTTTCTGCACCTATAATTGCATCTATTTCAGCACCTTCAATATCCATTTTTATAAATGAAACTTTATTTTCATTAAGCATATTATCTATACTATCTACTTTTCCTACGCATTCTCCTATATCCGTTATAAGTGAAGCTGATTCTTCATCGCAATAATTAACTACACCCTTTTTATTAGAAGTCCCTGTGTTATATGTAATTATTTTTTCTCTTATATTATTATCTAATTTATTAATATTTTTTTTCAAATCTATATAAACCTTTTCATTTAATTCAAATAAATAAGCATTTTTAAATTTATGATTTGTATTTTTTAAAAATTCTAAAAGAGTATCACCTGTATATGCACCAGCATCAAGAAATACTTCATCATCAGATAAATTCACTAAATCATCTAAGAAATATTGATTTTGTGAATATATATCATTAAATTCCCCATACATAATTTCATTAGAAGACCATCCTTTAACAATCTTGCATATGATATTCTTTGACTCATCATCATCTAATATGTCTATTAACTCATATAATTTATTACTAATATAATTTTTACCTACTCTTTCAAAGTAGTTATCTATCTCAAATTTATTTATATACACACGTTCTATATTTTTAATATCATTTTGTATCAGTTGATCATATATATCACTATCATGCATAGCTGTTGAAATTAATACTATAGTTTCATCTTTAATTTCTAAAAGTTTATCAAAAGATATACATTCTATTGAATTAAAATTACTACCCACCTTATTAACATCGTTATCGCATAAAAAATCTATTTTTATATTTTGATGCTGAAGCTCATTAACTGTTGACTTTCCAATTGCACCCATTCCAAATGAACAAACATATTTATAGTTTTTAAATTTTTGTTTTAAATATTCCACATATTTCTCATTATTTTTTTTGTCTAAATATCTATCTATTTTTTCTTTATATATATTCATATTAATTCTCGCCTCCGCTAAAACTGTCTATAGTCCTTCTAAATCCTTCTTCTATGCTTATTTTAGGATTCCAACCTAGTTTTTTTATCTTTTCTATATTTAAAGATACACAACCTTTAGTTTTACTTCGTAAATCTTTTTCATTAGGATCACTATAATATATAATATCTAGTTTTTTATTATAAAAAACTTCATTGACTAAAATTTCAGCTAATTCACTTATTGAGATAAAATAATCATTATTTGTCAGGTTATATGCTTCTCCATTATTTCCATTCAATAAAACTAAAAAGAATCCTATGATAGCATCAGAAATATAACAAAATGCCCTCTTAGAAGTTCCATCACTTTTTATGATTAAAGCCTCATTATCTAGTATTGATTTAGCAAAATCTGAAAAAACCCTACCATCATTTATGTCTATACCTGGTCCATATGTATGACCTATTCTAACTATTTTTGTAGGTATATTAAACTGTTTGTGGTAAGAATAACACATATTTTCTCCCATGCGCTTACTTTCTGAATAGCAGTTTCTTATATCTAATGGATCTAGTCCAAAGCTTTGATTTTCAGTAATAAAATCTTTTGCAGAATCTAGATTACCATATATAGCTCCGCTACTGAAAAACACAAATCCTTCTACATCTTTTTTATTAGCATATTCAAGTAAATTATATGTACCTATCGCATTAGCACCGATTACTCCAACAGGGTTTATCCCAAATTCACGGGTATTTGCTATACTAGCTGCATGGAAAATATAATCAATTTTATCATCATATTCTATAGTTTCTTTTACATCTTGAATCAATAGATTAAAGTATTGTTTATTTAAATAATTTTTAAATTTTGCTTTTGCCTTTAATTCATTTCTACATAATGCTACTATCTTACACTTATCATCTAATATATTTTCATTTATATAGCATAGCGTTTCTACTATATATCCACTTATAAATCCATTAGCTCCCGTTATCATAACAGATTTACCTTCAAATTCTTTCACTGGTATATTATTTATAATATACTTTATATCCTCTTCTATTATCTTGTTCATATATGCCCCTCTTTACTTTTTTGTATGCTTATAAAATATTAACTTGGCCATACATAATCTTCTTTTTCACAGTCATATTCATTCTCATTATAAAAAGATTTTTTAATATTAGTATCTACAATACATTTATTAGACATCAATAAACCTAAGATTTCATCAACTAATTTATTATCAATATTGTAGCTTATAATATTATTATCCATTGATAATGTATCTTTTATAAATGATCTAATTCCATCGTGAACTTTACTTATTTTTGAAAAATTACGATTACTCTTTTTATGATCTTCATATATAAAAGTAGAATCTTTTTCATACTTTATTAATGTATTATTTTCATCAGTCAAAATACTTTCAATGAAAAAATAGTATTTTTGCAAATTATTATTGGTGTTAAATTCATTAATATTTCCAAATAAAGAGTCTATATATCTAAAATCATTATAAAACCTATTTGGTATACTATTGCTTGCAAAATACAATCCATCTATAGATTTATTTAAAAATTTAGAAATATAGTATTGTATAGTTCCTGATGATACAAAATCAAAAACACATATATTGTCAGAATAATTAACGTTTATGTGTTTTAAATAATTTTTATATGCATTTGCTTCAGCCTCAGCGTTACTAATTATTTCATCCTTATAAGAAAATATATATTTTCTTAATTCTTCATAATCACTATCTACAGTTACAAGTTCTTCTGACTCATAATCATCTAAAGAGGCTTTAACACCAAATCTTGATTTTAGCAATTGACCCTTAGTCCCTTTAAATAATTTTTTTAAAATAAATTCAATATCATTTTCATTTTCTATTGTAGGAATTGTAGCTGCTCTTCTAGATGTCTTAAAATATATGCTTTCTGCATTAATATCTATATTAATAGTATCTATGATTAAATCATAGATTTCCTTTATTAAATACCCGTCTCTAGCACAAAATAGTATTTTAGTATAATTAGCCTTTTTAACTTTATCAATAAACCATAATGTAAACTTTAAGATCAAAGGACCAATAAATAAATATCCCATTTGGTAAATATCCTCTATATGCAAAATCCCCTTAGTCTCATTTAAAATAAATGGATTATTAAACATACTTGATGCAAATAATCCAAGTATAATATTGTTATCAATATTACTAGTGTCTACTAGCAACTCTTTAAAACTAGAATGCATAAAAAGCTCATAACTGCTAAATACATGAAATGTATCTATATTATATATTTTAGCCATCTTTATATCTACTCTAGGATTATCACCTATATGTAGCATCTTTTTATTTTTATTTAATTTAGCATAATATTCAAACATTTTACCACTAGCTTTGCTTTTTCCACAATCAGATGATATTATTAATTTTTTATATCCGTAAATTTTGCACTTTTTTAAAAACTTTTCTAAAACATCATATGAAAAATACATATCAGATAATAAATATATTTTTTTATTTTTATCTAACGCATATTTATATATATCAACCATTTCATGTCTAGGTATTATGCAGTTCAGTTCTGTTTCTATTTCTATTTTTTTTATCTCTTCCAATAAATCATTATCTATGTTTAATTTATTTTTTAATTCTCTATAGATTTCATCAAACTTTGGAGCTTCATTTTTTTCATTTAATTCTCTCTCACACTGAACTCTTATATTTTTAAAATCTAATTTAATGCTATTTTCTTCATATAGCTTACGCTCTACTATTTCAAAAATATTTTGTGGTTTAAGAGTTTTTCTCATTATAATAGTGTCAAATACATCAAATGAAATTATTTCATTTTCATCTATTTTAGCCATTAACTGTTCTTTATTTATTTTCCAATAATCAATGTCATCAACTATAAATTCTTTATTTTTGTTAGAAATAAGATCCCCATCTACTGTATATATATGTATGCCATATTCTTTTTCTATAAATTCTATCCTCTTATATATAAGATTTACTATACTTTTTCTAGCTACAATAACAATCATATCTACATTTTTTATAACTTCATCGTATGATAAAACTTTTTTACCAAAAAAATATTGTCCTACATTTTCAGCATCCATAAGTCCTAAGATATTAAATCCGTCTATATTATCCAGAATATTTTTAGTGTTTATTCCTATTCCATAAAGAGCTATTGATTTTTCCTTATACTTAGTAAAATTTTCTATAAAACTTTCTATAACATATTTACTCTCAACAGGTAATACCTCTGTATCCATTCATTCTTCTCCCATACTATCTTTTAACTTGTTCAGCTACATTTGTGAATCTATTGTTCACAGATTCGCAACCATTACATCTTTTACAATATGTTACGTAACCTATTTCATTATAACCTAAATCAAATTCCATCAATTCTATCTTTCTATTTTCATTATATCTAGATAAATCAAAATAATCATTATTATTATCTTCAAAAATCTCAGCTTGTACTGCACTTGTACTTAAGTGACAATAATATAATTTTTTATCATGTAAACCTCTAAAAGGAGGATTACATTTATTAAATTTATCTACTAACTCTTCTTGTGTGCTGTCAATGCTATGATAATTTTGTTGTATAAAATCTAGCCACTTATCATAGGTTAGTCTTGTATAGGTAATTTCATTATTTTTTAACTGTGCTTCAAATAGATCTACCTTTTCCTTTAAATACTCTAGTCTATTAGAATAGTCACTTATCTGTACTGTTACTTTATGCCTTTTTAGTGTTGTTAAAATTTCATTCGAAAGCTTTAATGTTCCATTTGAAAAAATATCTATATTATCTATTCTATCTTTATATTCCTCATTTAAATATTCAATAACATCTATTAAATAAGGATATAACATAGGTTCTCCTCCTAATAGCTTAATAGTTTCTACATTATCAACCCACTTAAAATACAAATCTATATTTTCTTTTATGCTAGAAAGGCTTTTATGCATAGGTTTTTCAAAATAAGGCATTAGCATGTTACATTTCTTACATTTTAATGTACATCTATTTGTTAAAGAAATATCTATTCTATGTAAATATAACTTATTGTGATTATACATAAAATACGTAGCAGTAAATGTATTACCATTACAAAAATCTACATTTTCAATATATCCTTCACGCTTCAATATATTTGAAATTTCGTAATATGCTTGTGATGCAATTATTATCTTCGTTTTTGGATAGTTACTTTTTACATGTTCAAAAGTAACTATAGATTTATTAGCAATTTTATGATTATGCTTACTTTCATCACTATCTATAAATCCTTTAATATTAAGAATATCTTTAAACTTATCAAAAAATCTATTACCAGAATTTGAAGCTCCCCATATATAATATTCTTTATTTATATCCCATTCTCTTATAAAATCATCAAATTCATGACCTTTATTTTTCCATTTCATATAATACCTCATCTAATTTAATTTTTAATATTATTTTCGATTTCATATTTACTTAAAAATGGCCACATATCTTCTAGTGGTTTAGATTCCATTTTACCATTTTCTAATTTTACAGACTTTACTCTTGGTGATATTGTTTCTTCTGGAGAAACTATCAGTTCACATAATACAGGCCCATCATAATTTAAAACTTCTGGTAAAAGATTCTTCATTTCCTTATTAGTTCTTGCTGTATAAGTTTTTATATTATATGCATTAGCTACCTTGCTTGTATCTGGCATTGTAAGCCCACTATCCTCACTACTGCCAACATAGTTTTCATTAAATAGATTTTTTTGCATAGACCTTATACTTGCATAACCATTATTATTCCATATAAACATCTTAATTGGTAATTTTAATCTTGAGACAGTTTCTAACTCTTGAATATTTAGCTGGAATGCTCCATCACCATTTATAAGTATAGTTCGTTTTCTATCATTAGCAACGCAAGCCCCTATCGAATATGGTAGTCCAAATCCCATAGATCCAAGACCAGCAGCATTTTTCATTTTTTGGCCTTTTTTAATTCTGAATGCTTGATATGTAATTTCACCCGCTCCACCTGAACTTTCTGGAACTATTATATCTTCACCTGTCAATTGTTTGCATAGTTCATCTATAAAACTATATGCACTTACATATTTTTCTTCATTCTTATGCAACTCTGTAACTACAGGATATCTATCTCTAATATTTTTACAATATGATAACCATTCTGCATCAATGCCCATATTTGTATTTAATTTTTCAATACTTGTATTTAGCTCTTCAATAAATGTTTTTACATCACATATGGATTTTACATCAATATCCATTTTCATTTTATTTATTTCATTACTATCTATATCAATCATTACTTTTTTAGCATTTTTACCAAAATTAGCTTCATTGAATGCAGTTATACTTGGATCTAGTCTACTTCCTAATATTATAAGTAAATCACAACTTTGTAATATATAATTAGCTCCTCTATCACCCATTATACCTGGATGACCTACATATAAAGGATGTTCTTCCTCGATTATATCTATTGATTTCCATGTAGTTAATACTGGTATATTTACTTTGTTTATAAATTTAAGGAAATCTTCCTCTGCATTGGCTAATTTTATTCCATTTCCAGCCAATATAAGTGGCTGTTTCGTTTTTTCTAGAAGATGTAAAGTTTTATTTACATCTTGCTTTATTGATTTTTTACTTTCTCGATTCTCTTCTTGCTTAAATCCTATAAGGTTATCTTCTTCTATCATAGTTCCTTGAATATCTAAAGGAATATCCAACCAGACCGGTCCCATTCTTCCATTTGTAGCCTCATAATATGCCTTCTCTAAATGGTATTTTATTTCGCTAGCATCTGTTATTTGTACCGCATATTTAGTAATAGGTTTTACCATATCTATAATTTGAACTTCTTGAGAGCCCATTTGTCGAACACCACTATTACCTACTAAATCTGATGTTTTAGCTTGTCCAGATAATATAAACATAGGTGTTGAATCAATCCATCCAGCTGTAACACCAGTTATGGCATTAGTTGCTCCTGGACCTGATGTAACTACTAAAACCCCTACATCATTAGTATGTTGCCCATAACTTTCAGCTGCAATAGCCGATGCTTGCTCATGTCCGCAACAAATGTATTCTAAATTTGATTTACCAAGCGAATCCACTAAATGCATAGCGCCTCCACCAGGTAACATGAACGCATGTTTTATATTCTTACTTTCTATAAAATTAAATATATAATCGGATAATTTAATCATATTTTTCTCCTAGCCTTTAAAAATCTGTTCTTCAACGTACTCTGCAATTAAGTGACCTATAAAAATATGTGCTTCCTGTATTCTTGGTGTAACCTTTGACGGAACCTTAATCATATAATCACATATTTCATCTAAACTCTTATTCTCATAGTTACCCATTAATATGCACGTTATTATTCCATTATTCTTTGCGTACTCCAATGCTTTGACAACATTTTTCGACTTACCACTTGTAGATATACCAATTAATATATCTCCTGGTTTAGCCTTTGCCTCCAATTGCCTTTCAAATACTCTGTCAAAACTATAATCATTTCCTATAGCTGTCAAAGTTGATGTATTCACAGTTAGAGCCTCTGCATTAAGAGCCTTTCTTTCTTTATAAAATCTACTGACAAATTCAGTTGCAATATGTTGTGCATCAGCTGCACTTCCGCCATTTCCACATAAAAATATTTGTGAATTATTCTTTAGTAAATTTACTATATCATTTCCAACTTTCATTACGTCTTGAATTAAGTTTATATCAGATGCAATACTTGTAAAAACTTCATTATGCTCTTTTAATCGTTTATAAAAATAATTAATGTTATTGTTTTTATCATTATAGTTTTGAACAATATTTACTAATTCCTCTATACATCCATGACCTCCAGATTTTTTTAATATTATATCTGCATTTTCTTTTGCTTTTTCTGTAGCGTCAAAAGGACAAACACCTAAACCTACATATTTTATTAATTGTGCATCATATTTTCCATCACCTATATAACAAATTTCATTTTTATCTATATTAGATTTTTCTTCAATCTCATGGATACACGTCAGTTTATTTTTCTTACCCTTATAAAAATAGTCCCATGGAAATCTCTTTTCAAAATAGTTTACTATCTTTGTTTCTTCACCTGTTATAGCACCTATTTTAAATCCTTGTGATTTTAATTCAAATATAGAATCTATATCTTTAAGATTTATTCTTTTTTGCTCATGTCCATCTTCACTTAAAGTTATAGAACCATCTGTTATAACTCCATCTATGTCAAAAACTACTAATTTTATCATTGATTTAACCTCTTAACTTTTTTCTTACTTCCATTTCAGCATCACTTAATATTTTTTCACCATTACCTAATATTTTTTCTACTTCTCTAATTTGCTTAACCATTGTATATAACTCATCAGTTTCTATTGACGCTGCTTGATCTGATCCATACATAGTTTTATCTAATGTTATATGTCTCTCTATTGATGTAGCTCCTAATGTAGCTGCACAAACACTAACTAATATACCTTTTTCATGTCCACTATAACCTACTTTACAATCATACTTTTTAGCTAATGTATTTATTAACTTTAAATTTGCATCTTCATTTTTCATAGGGTATGTGCTGTTACAATGCATTAATTCAAATGGACAATTATTATCTCTAAATATTTTTACCACAGCATCGATTTCTTCATAGTTAGTCATGCCTGTAGATATGAATGTATATCTTCCTTCTTTTGCAATTTCTTGTAATAATTCTTCATTTCCAAGCATAGCTGATGCTACTTTATTAAATTTACAATTATATTTTTGTAAAAACTTTTGAGAGTCTATATCCCATGCAGAAGCAAACCATTCAATTCCTTTTTCTTTACAATATTTATCTATTTCATTGTACTCAGCTTCATTAAATTCAAGTCCTTCTTTTTGCTCTCTTTGAGTAGTTCCCCATGGACTAACACGAGGACTATCTAACATTTCCTTAGTGTACACTTTGTCTATAGTTCTTTTTTGCAATTTTACAGCATCACATCCTGAAATTACGGCTGCATCTATTAATTTTTTAGCTATATTTAAATCTCCATTATGATTTATTCCTATTTCTGCTATTATATAAGTTTTCATTTTCATTCCTCCATATTTATGTTATTTTAAAATATTCATATATTTGTAATTTTGAAATTTCATCCATGTTCTTATTCAACCAATAAGCTTTACTCCACTCTACAGTTAAATTTATAGATTCCTCTATATTCAATGTAGGGTACCATCCTAATATATTTTTTATTTTAGAACAGTCTAATTTTAAAATATTACTTTCATAAAAACTATTATTAGAATTTTTATTTTGCCAACCAACATCACCCCAAGATTTACAGAATAATTTAACTAATGCCTTAGTTGTTACACATCCATCTTCGCTCGGACCTATATTGTAGCTTCCCTCAAACATTTTATCCTCATATTGTTTTTTTGCAATCAACAAATACGCATTTAATGCCTCAAATACATGTTGATATGGTCTTATAGAATTTGGATTTCTAACTATTATAGTTTCATTAGCCATAGACGCTCTGATACAATCAGGTATTATTCTATTATTAGCAAAATCGCCACCACCTATTACATTTCCAGCTCTCGCTGTTGAAATAGCCAACTTATCATTATTTTTAAAAAACGACTTTTTATATGAATCTGTTATTAATTCTGAACACGACTTTGAGTTTGAATATGGATCAAAACCATTTAGCTCATCGATTTCACGATATGGCCATTCCCACTCTTTATTATGATATACTTTATCAGTAGTTATATTCACAACAGATTTTACACTATCGCAATCTCTTATTGACTCTAATACATTGACCGTTCCCATAACATTAGTTTCATAAGTATATACAGGATTTATATAAGATTCTCCAACTAGTGGCTGAGCTGCTAGATGAAATACTATTTCAGGTTTATATTTTGTAAATATCTTTTTTAATGCATTCAGATCTCTGACATCACAAATAATAGAATTTATATCCTTTTTTATATTTAATATATTATATAAACATATATCATCGACTGGCTCTAGCCCTATGCCAATTACATCAGCACCTGCTAAAGTCAATATTTTACATAGCCAGCTACCTTTAAACCCTGTATGTCCCGTGACTAATACTTTTTTATTCTTATAAAATTCTAACACATTTACCATACCTTCCATTTTGCATTATCATTTTTCCACATATTCTCTAATAAATGCTTATCCCTTTGAGTGTCCATACACTGCCAAAATCCATTATGCTTGTACGCATTTAACATGTTATTTTTAGCCATTGTTTCTAGTGGATAATTCTCTAATATTGTACTATCATCTTCTATATATTTAAATATTTCGGGCTCTAAAACCATATAACCACCATTTATCCACCCTGAGTCGGACTTATCTTTTTCTTTAAAAGATATTATGCTAGAATCAGTTTTATCTATATTTAGTACCCCAAACCTTCCATCTGGTTGTACAGCTGTTATGGTTGCACTTTTTTTACTATTCTTATGATTTTCAATTAATTCAGATATATTAACATCGCTTACACCATCTCCATAAGTAAGCATAAATGTTTCATCACCTATATATTCTTTAACTCTTTTTAATCTTCCTCCTGTCATAGTGTCAAGGCCTGTATCAACAAGAGTTACTCTCCAAGGTTCAACTACATTTGAGTGTACTGTTATTTGATTATCTTTTGAAAAATCAAAAGTTATATCTGATCTATGTAAATAATAATTAGCAAAATATTCTTTAATCAAATATCCTTTATACCCGCAACATATTATAAAATCATTGAATCCATAATAAGAATATGTTTTCATTATATGCCATAGTATAGGATTATTTCCTATTTCAATCATAGGCTTGGGTTTAAGATGTGATTCTTCTGAAATTCTAGTTCCATATCCACCCGCAAGTATTACAATTTTCATAAAACGCCTCCTTATACTATATAATAACATTATTCGTCATTTTTTCGCTATATATTATATTATTCATTTAAATTTTCATATTACTTATTTACTAAAATTTGTTATCATCTTATCAGCTCAACATTTATTAATATATTTCGACATTATATCTTTGATTTCATATATATATTATATTTTTACTTATCATTTATTTTTTCAATTTATTATGTACATCATTTAAAACTGCTTCGTCACAACAAAATTTTTTTATATATTCTAAAAATTCAACAGACTCTTCATCATCACCTAAAATTTCTTTTACATATGCTATATTAAATAATATATTGTAATTTGATACATTTTTCATATAGGCATTTTTTAAAATCATTTCACTTTCTTCAAAATTACCTTTTAATATATTTATGATAGCTTTAAAATTTAGTATATCTGGGTCTTCCCAGAATATACTTTCATATTCATTTATCTTCTCTATAGCTCCATTTAAATAATTTTCTTTTATATCGATTTGTATCAAATTCTTATACTTAACTTTTAACTCTTTTAATTCTTCAGAACAATATATTTCAGTTTCAAATCTTTTAATAATGTCTTCAATACATTCCTTATATTGAGGATTATTCGATACTAGTTTCTTTAATTTTCTTATATAATCAATCGGTTTCTCATTCTTTATTTTTTCTATACTTATATATTCAATAACAAATTTTTGATTATTACAGCTAAGCAAGTTTTTGATTATTTTATCGTCTATATCATTTCTAAATATTTGTTTTACATAGGCATAAGTATACATTATATTCATATAGTATAAATTTGTTAATTTATCTCCCTTTAATTTACTTTTATACAATAAATTTTTAGCTAAATTACTATATACTTTTAATTTGTTAATATTCATACTATTTTTTTCTCTAATTAAATAATTATATAAATCTAATATAATATCTTTCCTAAAATCAATTATATAATTTAAATAATTATTTATTTTAATATTATCAATATTCTCAAATATATCCACCAGGTTGTGCCCCTCTTTAAATAAGCAGTATATTATATCCCCATAATAATTACCGTCTTCTTCTAAAATAATATTTCTACATAATTCTAGGTTTAATTCAATTCCGATTCTAAATTTATTTAGATAGCCATAATTATCATCTATTTTTGATAAAGTCTTATAAATCTCATTTCTATCACTTTGTTTTATATTTAAAATAAATTTTTCTAATTCAAATATAAACGAGTTTTTTTCTACTAATGAATCTTTAAATTCATTATAATAACTTATAATATTACAAAGCTTTTTTTCCTTATACATACTCATTAATATTATAAATTGAATTCTTTTTTTCATATCATGACTTATATTTTTTACTTTCTCTAAAACCAATTTATAATTTTCTTGAATATAGTAAATTTCTATTAAATCTAACTTAGCATTTTCATAAAAACTTATTGTATCGCCTGTAGCACATACATCATTAGCCTGTGTAGATAATTCATAATTTTCTACCAACCATATATACTTATTATAATTTTCCAAACTATTTTCATATTTTTTTAATGATTTTTGACTTAATGCTAAATAACAATAAATATCTATATTTTTATTATCTTTTTTTATATATTCAGTACATATTTTTTCACATTTTTCATATCTACCCATTTCAAAATGCAACTTAGCTAAACCTGCCTCTACTGCTATAAATGAATAATTTATACTCTCATATAATTTTTTTGATTTTTCCATGTAGTATAAAGCCTCTTCTTTATCACCTCCAGCAGTATAATTTTTAGCTAATTGATAGTTCAGATATGGATCCTTAGGATTTTTCTTATACTCAGACAATAATATTTTTTCGTTTCTTTTTAGCTTAAATTGTTTAATTTCTTCATTTTCGTACATATATCCATAATGATTAAATTTAGCAATATCATTAAATATAGGCGCTTTATACATCGGCTGTTCATGTATAGCACCTACATATTTGAATTCCGAACTATTTTTAAATAATCTCAATATAGATGTTTTGTTATAAATAGAAGCATCTTCTGAAACAATACTCTTCAATTCTATAGATGCACAATTATATTTTTTATGTAAATCGGTATTGAAAAATTCAATTAGTTTATTACACTCTATCAACTCTTCATCTGCATCTAGTATAAGTATCCATTTCCCTTTTGCGTATTTTATAGATTTATTTCTCATACTTGAAAAGTCATCATTCCACTTTTCAAAATAAACATTACTTGTATATTCTCTAGCTATATCTATAGTTTTATCAGTTGATCCAGTATCTAGTATTATAATTTCACTTTTTAATTCATTAACTAATGGTTCTAATGATTTTAATGTATTTTCCAAATACTGTTCTTCATTTTTTACCATCATAACAATACTTAGCAGCATAGTTAATCGTCCTTTCAACTCATTAAATTTAAAAATAAAGAGTAAAGCATATGCTTTACCCCTTAGTTTAAAAGTTAATGCACTTATAACTCTATCAAAGTTAATGTACTTATAACTATCTTAATAATTGTGCTACTTGTTCTGGTTGTTGCTTAGCTTGAGAAACCATAGCTTGAGAAGCTTGAGTTAATATGTTTAACTTAGATAATTTAACCATTTCCTTAGCAACATCAATATCTCTTATTCTTGATTCAGCAGCACTTAAGTTTTCTGTTGAAGTCGTTAAGTTTGAAGATGTAGCTTCTAATCTATTTTGCATAGCTCCATAAGTTGATCTTCCTGCATTTATAGATTCTAATGTAGTATCTAAAGCTGTTACTAATGCATTTGCACTTGCAAGTGTATCAGCTGACACTGCAGCACTTAATGTAGTTTGTATTTGAGATAAGTTCACATTTGTTATTTCTCTTGTTTCAGAGTTAGCTCCTGCTTGTATTGTTGTAGTTCCATTTGAACCATCTAATATAGCTTTACCATTGAACTTAGTTTCTTCAGCTATTTTACCCATTTCTTTATTTAATTCTTTTAATTCTGTAGTTATCTTGTTTCTATCTGTAG
Source organism: Romboutsia lituseburensis (assembly GCF_024723825.1). Lineage (NCBI taxonomy): Bacteria > Bacillati > Bacillota > Clostridia > Peptostreptococcales > Peptostreptococcaceae > Romboutsia > Romboutsia lituseburensis. The sequence continues at coordinate 3,340,508 of NZ_JANQBQ010000001.1, read as the reverse complement.
TTGTTAGTGTTGTATTTCCACCTTGAACAGCAAGCTCTCTCATTCTTTGAGCTATATTTCCAGCTTCTTCTAAAGCTCCTTCTGCAGTTTGAACCATAGATATACCATCTTGAACATTTCTGTCAGCTTGCTCCATACCTCTTATTTGAGATCTCATCTTTTCAGATATAGCTAATCCTGCTGCATCATCTCCAGCTTTAGTTATTCTTAATCCTGTAGATAATTTCTCCATAGAATTCCCTGCTAATGCAGTATTCTTTGACATTTGGTTAGTTGCTATCATAGCATTCATGTTAGTGTTTATTCTCATTGTTTTACTCTCCTTAGTTTTTACGACATCCTTGTCTTATTTTTATATTTACAAATACTTGGCCAAGTACTGCTTACATTATTATAATTCGGCATGTTTTTTAAAAGCTTTACACTTTTTTATTAAAAATATTTATTTTTTCTTTATTAAAATTCATATATGAATTATTTGCTTGTTTTGACACGTTATATTCTTGTATCTCACGCTTAACCTCATCTATACTTTCATTTAGTAAATTATGAATAGTTTTATCTATTTCAATGATTCCCTCGTTAACTAGTATTTTTTTAAATTTTTCATTCTTAAATTCCAAATTCAATATCCGCTGTCTTTCATCTAATAAATTTTCTATTTTATCCAGTTCATCATTTTCAAACAATTTAATAATTTTAAGTGATATTTCTTTATATAATTTTGTATTTTCCATTATGTAACTATACACCTAAACCTACATTTGCATAAAATAACTCATTTGAGAGTTTAATTTATTCATACTAGATTCTAATGCTCCAAATTTTTTGTATAATGAATTTTCTTTGTCTGACATTTTTCTTTGAAGCATTTTTATAGTATCTGCTTGTCTTTTCAATTGTTCTGAATAAAAGTTATGCGCAGCTGATGAAGTTTTTTCCAGCCCTGCTTTTTTAGCAAATATCGCTGATGAACCACCAACATATTTATTTATAGTACTTTTCATATTTTCCATAACACTATTATTGTTACCAGCAAATATTTCGTATACCTCTTCACCATTATTTTCTAAAGCTTTTGTAAGCTTCTTTTCATCTAATGATAATTGACCTCTTTTATTATAATCTTCATGTGATGAAATTCCCATTTCATTTAAAACTTTCATATTATCTCCAAATATAGACTTTTGCATATCATCCATGAATTTTCTCATTTCAGAATCATTTCTAAGAAGGCCATCTTTAGCCTTTTTTTCCCATCTTTCTATTTCTTCTTCACTCATATCTTCTTTCTGAGCTTCTGTTAATGGAGGATAATCTCTATTTATCTTTTGAGTTACAAGGTCATACATTTTGTCCATAAGCTTGTTATAGTCTTCTACAAAAGCTTTCATATTTTCTACAACTGGTTGAGTATCTTGTTTTGATGTTATTTTAGCCTCTCCAACTGAATTCACTTCATATTTTATTCCATCTATATTAAATGAATTAGAATCTTCATTTAATTTTTTTAATTCTTTTCCACTTTGATTTTTTACTATTATTTCTGACTGTTCTCCAACAAAGTTATTATTAGTTATATTTCCATCTTTATTTTTTCCTTCTAATTTTAAGAATTCTAATGCATCTGAATCAGAACCATCTTCCTTAACTATTTTGAATCCACTTATACTTCCGGTATCTTTCGTTTCAATAGTAAACTTATTAGTCATTTCACTATAAGAAGCTTTTATTTCACCTTCAGTAGCATCATTTATTTTTTTAGAAAGAGATTGTATAGTATCATCGTCCGTCACAGTGATTTTTTGTGAATATATAGGTTTTCCATCTTTATCCGTACCTATTTCTAGTTTAAAAGTATCTCCTTTAAATCCAGCTATACTACCTAACTTAGTATTCGCCGATTTTATTTCTACAGTAGAACTTGCTTTTGCTGGCTCCGCTAGTTTTTTCACTTCAAAATCATAATCAACTTTATTAGCTCCTGCAGTTCCTGTAGCTGTTATTACATTTGAATTAGAACTACTAACAGATAATGTATTCCAAGCACCACTATTTAATATAGAGTTTTTAGATGATAGCGAAAAATATTTATCATTAAATCCCTTTGTATCTTTTATAACTTCTCTATAAATTTCTTGTTGCCATTTTATAGTTTGTTCCTTTTGCTTTACTTTATCTATTTTATTTTGCTCACCTTTAAGCATTTCTTTTACCATTTTTTCAGTATCCATACCAGTTGATAATCCCGGTAATCTTATTCCACTTACACTTGACATGCCCTATCCTCCTATTTACCAGTTTTTATTTTTTTATCTACTTCATGCCACATATCTCTGACTTCTTCTATAACAGGAAGTACGTTATCTATTATTTTCACATCTTTTTTAATATTAGCTTTAGATAGTTCATTTTTTATATACTCATAGACATTATACATATCTTCCATATACTTCCCTGAACTTTTATCCATTGTTATCATAAGTTCTAAGAATATATCTTGAACCCTAACTAACTCTTTATGCGCTCTAGCCATATTTTTTTCTACTATTGCAATTCTAGCTACTTTTGTGTATTTAACAGCACCATCTAATAACATTAATAATAATTGTTCTTTTGATGCCATATTTACCGAATTTTGTTTATATGCATTGTATGGATTTGCCGTATACATAACTTTTCCCTCACTTCATTACTTAAATAACCTTAAAACATCATCTGCTTTTGTTATAGCATTTGAATTTTCATTTTTTACTTTTTCATATACTTCTTTTCTAAGAATAGTTTTTTCTTTTGGAGCATCTATTGCGATTTTGACACTTCCATCTTCAATTTTTACTATTTTTATTTCTATATCATCTCCAATTAACAGAGATTCTCCTTTTTTTCTAGTAATTACTAACATATTTTCACTCCTATTTTAAAGGTTCTTTTATTTTATATTTATCATCTTGTAATATTAATTGTTTACCTTTATTATTTTTTATATTTATTATTATGGGAGCTTTTAAATTAACTGTACTAGATTCTAAAGTTTTTCCTAGTGTTATTATATTTAATAATAGAACATCTTCTGGTACTTCTATATTCAATTCACTTATTATTTCTTCGTTTAAATCTATTTCATAGTCTGCTTTTACTTTAAATGGTGAAATAGATACAAATCCAATATTTGAGTCTTCTTTCGAAGTAATCATTTTTAAATTTTTATTTCCTTCTATATCGTTTAACTCAAATTCTTTATATTCTTCAAATCCAGGAATTCCTTTTTCAAATATTATTTTCATAATTACCTCCTGGCTATCTCATATAATCTAATATTGTAGGTTGAATTAATTTAGCGCCTACTTGTATTGATGCTTGATATACTAATTCTGCCGATTTTAACTCTATAAATTTGTCAACATGATCAACATCTTGATCCAATGATAATACACCCTTCATATTTAATATATTCTCATCATTTAATTCTCTTACTTTTTCGGCTGTATTAGCTCTAACTCCAAGTGATGTTCTTTCATCTAATGCATGGTTAGCTAATTTATCAACTTTACCTTTTATAGTTGAATTTAATTCTTCTCTTTCTTTCACTTTGTCTACAGCTGTCTTTTTAACTGTTCCATCCGCATTTTTTTCTAAAGTTCCATCCGATTTAACTTGCACCTTTTCTCCAGTTATCATAGCATTCATCGTTGAAGATATACTATTTATTGTATCTAAATGTTCTTTTGTAAAAATTTCTCCAGCTGATAAGTTATAATCTATATTTATTCCATCAGATATATCAGCTTTTAAGTTATCTGTATTAGATTTAGGATTTAATTGTAATGTTACAACTCTCGTTTCATCATCTACTAAAATATTTATTGGTGGTTCGTCTACATTAGTTCCTCCAAACATATACTTGCCTCCATAAGTTGTATTAAGTACATTACCAAGGTCTTTTATTTTTTCGTTCATTTCAGCTTGAAGTGCTTTAAGCTCTTCATCAGAATATGTACCATTTCCAACCTTTAGCATATCCTCTTTTATATCATTAAGTGCATCTCCAAATTTTTCTAAAGAACCATCTGTTGTTTCCATCCAACCCACAGCTTCATCTATATTATAACTATATTTTTCGGTATATCTTATTTCATTATTTAAATTCATAATCCTTATAGCTTTATGTGGATCATCAGAAACCCTATTAACTATTTTTCCAGTATCTAGTTGTTCACTTATTTTATTCATTCTTGTTAAATTTTGTTGTGTATCATACATATGATTTCTTGTCATTGAAGCGTTTGTTATTCTCATGCTTACCTCCTAATTATCTTTTCAGACCATTTATGACTACATCTAATAAAGAATCTATTGTAGATATTACTTTTGCACTTGCATTATATGCATGTTGGAATTGTATTAAACTCACCATTTCTTCATCTAATGATACTCCCGATACATTAAGTCTTAAGTTATCTATTTCTTTAAGAATTTTACCTTGATTTTTTTCATTCCTTATTACTTCTTGTGTTTCATTACCTAGTTTTTGTACTATGTTATTGTAGAATTTATCCATGGTTAATTCTTCTTCTGGATTACCTATTTTTATTTTTTTATCTTTTAAATGGTACATCTCAGATGCTATTTCTGTCGTTATATTTAAATCCCTAGGATTCTCTACTAAATCTTGATTAACTTTTATTAATGGATTATTTTTATCATCCACTATAAAGAATTTTTTATCATCAGATAAAGCTGTCGTGTCATTTATATCTCTTCCATTTAGAACATTATTAACACCTTTTGCTACCCCTTTTACTAGCTCAGTTAAGCTATTTGTATATTCTTTAACCTTATCTATCATTTCTAAGGAACCTTGTATTTCTCCTGATATTTTATCAGCTGGTATATCTTTAGTTTTAGCTGGATCTCCATATGTTAAAGTTAATTGTTTTTTTCCACCAGTTTCAGTTATTTCAACCTTTGATAGACCACCTTCAAAAGCTTCTTTTATATCATCATTACCTAAATTCATTTTAAAACTTAAATCATCAAGTATTTTATCTCTCTCATCCATTAAGTCATTAGGAGATTTCCCACTCCCTTGAACAATTTTTATTTGTTTATCTAATTCTTTTAATTGATCAAGCATACCATTTATTTCTTTAACATCATCGTTAAGTTTTTTATCTGCTTGAGATGATAAAGTGTCTAATTTTTCCTTTATATTACTTATCTTATCAGCTAAGTATTTACTATTTTGAACAACTATATCTTTAGATGCTACATCTGTAGGGTTTTTAGAAAGTTCTTGCCAACTACTAAAGAAATTTGCAATTGATGCTGATATAGATGTGTCTGATGGTTCATTAAATATTTTTTCCATATTTGTATAATGCTCATATTTAACACCTATCTCACCATAATTATGAGACTCACTTCTAAATTGGAAATCATAAAAAGTATTTCTCATTCTTATAACATCTGTAGCTTCAACACCAGTTCCTAACTGACCAGCTCCTAAACTACTATTGTATCCTGGATAGCTGTATGCACTACTTGCTTTTTGTTCTACTCTTTGTCTTGAATACCCAGGAGTATTCATGTTATTTATATTATGAGAAGCAGTTTGGATTGAAGATTGACTTACTCTCATTCCTGAACCTGCTGAATGTAGTGTTCCTAATAATCCCGCCATAATTTCCCTCCAATATTTTATTTACCTACTTGTCCGTAAGCATTATATGTTCCTACACCTTTATTTGGCTTTATTGCACCTATCATCTTCTTAGTAAAAAACAACCTTTGTTTTATAAGGGTTGCATTAGCTTCTTTTTGTATTTCTACCATTTTTAAGGTGTCTTTTATCTCTTCATAAGCTTGTTTTATATTTTCATCATCACAAGCTTTTATAGTTTCTTGCATGCTAGCATCGCTACCCATTATAGTTCTTCTCTTTATCTCTATTCTAGCTAGATTTTTTGCTATTTCATCTAAATCTCTCGCTATTTTATCCAGTTTCATGACTTCTTTATTTATAACTAAGTCATACTGCTCATCTAACATAGTTAACAAAGTTTTTAATAATTTTCTTTCCTCAAATATTACTACTTTTAATTCTGGGTTCAATTATATTTCTCCCTTCATATGTTGTATTATTTTTTTCGCTAAATCTTTTGAATCTACTTTATATGTTCCATTTTCTATTCTTCTTTTTATATCATTAACTTTATCCATGTTTATCTCTTCTCTACCAGTATTTACCTTGTTTAAGTATTTGCCTAAGTCTGATATTTCTACTATATCTTTTGTATTTTTTTGTGCAGATTGTTGCAAAGTTTCTTGTTTAGTATCTTGCTTATTTATTTTATATACATTATTCACATTTCCAAAATTAACTTTATTTATATTCATATTATCCCTCCTTAAAAATTTGAGTATTACATTCCATCCTCTTCTTTTTTAATTTTAGATAGTCTAATTCCTAGTCTGTTGTCAATTATTATACTTTCCCCACTAGCAATCACTTTCCCATTTACACTTATATCTAAGGTTTCTTCTAAATGTTTATCTAATTTAATTATGTCTCCCACTTTGTAGTTAACTATTTTTCCTATTTTCTCCTTAGTCTCTCCCATCAGTACCTCTATATCCATTTGTGCTTCCATTATGTCATTTAAAGCACTTAAAGGTACTTTTTCTCCCTCAACTAATTGTTCAAATTGTGCTTCATATATTTCATTTTCAGTTGTTATTATATTATTGTCGTTCATAATGTGCCTCCTTACATATATATATCTAATAAAAGTCCGTTAATTTCATCTATTTTAGATGCCATATCTATATTATCTTTTTGTTCATACATTAATTCTCTCGTCATTTCATCTAACTTTTCGTTTACTGTTTTTACAGTTGTAAAATAGTTTCCATCCCAGAAACTAGTATTTTGATTTAAGCTATACACATAATCTACAACAGACTTTAAGTATCCTTTAATTACTTGTTTATACTTTATAACATCTGTGTAATTTTGAGTTGCTACTAATCTTTCTCCTATTGACTTAATTTCTTTCATGTATGATTCTAATTCTTCTTTTGTTTTTGCTTTATTTGCTTGATTGAAACTTTCACTAAAATCTGATCTATTCTTGTTTCCTTTACTTTCTATATTTAGACCTGTGTTAAGACCTATATTTCCTACTTTCATATTAAACCTCTATAATGTTGATATATTGTTTTATCTTCTATTATATCATACGGTTATTTTTTTTCTTACTTAAGTTATTTTGCGTTATTCTTTACTATTTACATTGTATTGCATCTTTTTTGATTATTTCTAATAGGCTGTTAAACGGCATGGGTTTGTAGCAATAATAACCTTGTATAAAGTCACATCCCATTCTTTCTAAAAAATCATATTCTACTTTTTTCTCCACACCTTCTGCAACCACATATGCATTAGTTGTATGAATCATGTTTATTAAGCTCTTTATAAACAACGGATTATTTTCCAAGTATTCTACAAGTGATTTATCAATTTTAATTTCGTCTACATTATAGTTTTTTATATAGTCAATTGAATTATATCCTTTTCCAAAATCATCTATAGATACTTTAATCCCTGTACTTTTTATTTCTTTAAATATCTGATGAATTTTATCTATAGATTCCATATTTTCATTTTCAGTAATTTCAAGCTTTAATAATTCCTGATCAAATCCAATTTCTTCAACTATATTTTTTATATCTTTTAAAAACTTTTCATCTTCCAGTTGGTAAGGTGATATGTTTACAGACAAGTCTATTTGTTGACCTAATGTATCATTAAGTTCTTTTATTTCTTCACATGCTTTTCTTATTATCCATCTACCTAAAGAGCTTATATATCCTGTATTCTCAGCAAATCCTATCAGTTTATTAGGAGTTATGTATCCATATTCCTCATTAAACCATCTAATTAAAGCCTCTACCCCTTTTATTTTCTTACTTTTAACATCTACTTTTGGTTGGTAATATAATGTTATTTCTCCACTTTCAATTGATTTTTCTATACTTTCAATATTTATGTGCGGTTCATATTTTTCATTATATATTTCGTATTTATTATTACCTTTTCTAATACAATTAGAAAGTGCTATTTCTAATTTATTAGATGCATCTTTTATACTAAAATCATTATTATCATAAATAACAGCTCCAATACTTGCCGATACCTTTATATTGTCACTATTGTTGCTGATTCTGTTAGTCATAATAATTATCTCTTCTATTATTTCCCTTATATAATTTATATCTGTTTCTTCAGTATACAACCCAAACTTAGTTCCCGATAACCTAGATGCTATACAATCTATTCTTATATTTTTTAATGTTTTTGATATATATTGTATAATTTCATCCCCAGTTTTTATACCTGAATTTAAGTTTATAAAATTAATCCCCATAAATTTTATTTTTATAAACGTTCCATTTTGTTTTTGACCTAAACAATAAAAGAAATAATTTCTATTATTTAGACCAGTAAACTTATCTCGTTTATTCAAGTACATTTTAACCTTTTCAACTACACCAGGCATATCCCACCTACTATAAGGGTTGATTCTTTGATTTAATTTTATTTTACCTTCTTGCATCGCTCATTCTCCCCGCACTTTCTAAATACACGTATATTTAAATAAATGCATTTATATTTCACTTTTAGGATTTTATAGTTCATTACTAAAATTGTACGTATACTATTTTAATTTCTTTAGTCTTTTGTACTATTTAGAAATTACATTTTGTTTGAATTTTTGTTTTTAATATGAATATAAAATATTTATCGAATCAATACTCTTAGTATGGAATATTCTTTAGAAAGGATATTTTAATTTATTGAAGAATTGTTACTTAGTTAACTATTTTAACATTTAAATTTTTTATTGTAAGGAGAATTCCTATGATTAATGTAAGTATATGTTGCAATGATTTAAAACAAACTAATATATTAAATGATTTTTTTAAGAATTTCTCATCTTCTAATCATTTAAAGTATAAATTATCTAAATATAGTTCTTTTGATCATCTAGTATGCGCTCCACCTGAAAATTTGGATATCTTATTTTTAAGCATCAATTTAAACAATAAACAATCTGTTCACGATATAAATAATAAATTCAAATTACTTTATAAAAATTTACAAATAATTTTTATACCTGAGATAATGGACTTTATGTTGAATGGATTTTGTTTGAAAGATTTTAGATATATTTTAATGCCTTTAAAATATGAATCTTTTGAAGATGAAGTTTCTAGCTGTCTTAACGATTTGAAAAAGCCAAAGTCAGCAACTGGAAAATCTATAAATAATATTTTTCAATTTAAAAATTACGAAGATATAGATAAACCATTAGTAGTTTTATCTGGGATATCCACTAATTCTATTTTATTTATAGAATCTCGTGGAGATCACTGTTTAATTTATACTCCCAGTAAATGCGTAAAAAAAGAGTACAGAATTGACCAGTTAGAAAAAAAATTGTGTCCTTCAACATTTTTCAGATGTCATGATAGTTTTATAATAAATATAAAAAAAATAAATAAGCTAACACGAAGTTCTGTTATTGTGAATTCAAAGATTATTCCAGTTTCAGAAAAAAGTTTCAAAACATTAAAAGACAAGTTATTAGTTATGCTAAAAATAATATAAAAATTAGCTTTATTAAAGCTAATTTTTATATTTATATACCTTTATAATATTCCATTACTTTAGGAACATAATTTTGAGTTTCTTTCGGCATTTTGTAAACATCATTTATAGATTTTACACCTCTTTTAGCCATCCTAGTTGGACCACCATTATAAGCCATTAATGCCATTTCTACATTCCAATTATATTTATCTAAGTATTCTTTTATATGTCTAGTTCCACCATCTATATTTTCTTCTATATTTAATGGATCTTTAACCCCTAAGTCTCTACAGTTTTCTGGCATAAGTTGCATTAAACCTTTTGCACCCGCTCTAGATACACAATTAGGATTAAAGTTAGATTCAACTTTTATAATAGCTCTTATTAAGTTTTCATCTACTCCATATTTCTTAGATGATATACTTACTGCATTATCTATTCTTTGATTTACATCTAGATTTTTATTTGTTGATTGTACTTTATTTGCATTTTGAATACTATTTGGTGTTTCTAATGTTAAATCCGAATTATTATTATTCGAATTATTACCTTGTACATTTGTATTGGCATAACTTATATTTGTGCCTTTATTTGTTTCTGCTATTGCTTTTAATAAACTTATCATTATCATATCAAATACATTGCTGTTAGAATTATTACAACTGCAGCTATTTGATCCACCAAATGATAATTTAGATGTCATTTCTAATAATTGTAATTTATCAATCATCTTTTATCACCTCAAATAGTTTGTCTTTTTATTTATACGGATACCTGCATACACTCTTTATACATTAAGCATACTATTTTCTAAATAAAAAAATTTGCTTTAATTAAGGCACTACGTGGGTGCTACACTTAATATAGCAACTACTTAGTCCGTTGCGTAAAAAACCTACCTCAAATATGAGATAGGTTTTTAAAAACTTATTTTATTTTATAAAGCTAATTCAAGATATCCACTTGGGTGGAAGTAGTATATGCTAGCTGTATTTTTATCAACAAAGAATCCTAAATCAGTATCGTAATCTGGGAAGAATACATATCCACTTAATCCTCTTTGGATTAATGCTTGAAAGCTGTTTTCATCACCTTCATATGTAAATTGTACATCTTTTTTATACATTTTTAATACTTCTTGAGCTTGTTCTTTATTTAATACATCTATAACTTCTACTTTACTTTCATCTTTAACTTCTTCTTTTTTAGGTTCTTCTGTAGTAACTCGTTCTTTTTCTACATTTTGTTGTTCTTCTTTAACTTGTACATTGTTTTCTTCTTTTACAACATCTTTGTTTTCTTCTTTAGGTTGTTCTTTTTCTACTTTATCTATTTTAACTTCATCTTTTACATTTTCTTGTTTTTGAGTTGTTTTTATTTTATTTACTTTATTTACAACATTATTGTTTGTTTCTATATTTTGAGATTTAACTTCTTTTTTTTGTTCTTTTGCTACTGTTTCATTTTTTTTTACTATCGGTTTGTTAGTTATTTCTTTATTAGTGCTGTTTTCATTAGTTTGAGCTTGTTCTATAACTTGGTTACTATTATTACCTTGTGCAAATATATTTGCCACTGGATTTATAAATAATAATCCTCCACATAATATTGATAATGCTGTTATTGCTCTTTTCATTTTCATCCCATCCTCTACTATTATGATTATATGTAAAAATTCAACTAACTTGTTTCTTAAATCACTATTTTGTATTTAGTTTATTGAATTTGGTTTATCTCTTTTCTATGATTTAATATTATCATAATTAATTTACATACAACAGTTACACGGCTGTTACTTTAGATTACAAATTCGTTAACTAAGTTACAGCCGTGTAACTTTATATATATTTTTTACTATTCCCTATCCTTTTATGATTTTTTTTTAAAAAATTATTCATTTTTCAAACAGTAAAGTTTATTATCCACTTCTTTATTTTATAATCACAAATAATAAATTCCAGTTTTTATTGTAAGCTTACAACTTATATTTGTGCGTATTTTTTTAAGTTATATATATTTAAACAAGACACTCTGAATTCATCTTACTTTTTTGATTTTTGAAGTTATTTTTTTTTAACTTGCATTTTAATAATCTCACTGTTATTATAAAACATATATTTTTTATATTATTAGATAAAAATTTAATTGTGGGGTGATTTTATGAAAAAACAATTAGGACTTACTAGTAAAATTTTTATAGGTATCCTTTTAGGAGCTATTTTAGGTTTAATTCTTAAAAGTGTACCTGATGGCACTATTAAAAATACCATCCTTCTAGATGGACTTTTAAAAGTAATGGGTAGCGGCTTTATAAATGCTATAAAGATGCTAGTGGTTCCATTAGTGTTTATATCATTGGTATGTGGCTCGTCTTCTATGGGTGATGTTAAAAAGCTTGGTAGAATAGGAATTCAAACTTTCTGTTTTTATTTAGTTACTACTGCAATTGCTATCTCTTTAGCATTAGTCGTTGGTAAACTAATAAATCCTGGAATTGGTCTTGATATGTCAAATTTAATAACTCAAAAACCTACTATAGGTGAAAGTAAGCCTTTAGTTGAAGTTATTTTAAGTATAATTCCTACAAATCCAATTCAATCATTAGCAAATGGAGAAATGTTACAAATAATACTATTCTCTTTATTGCTTGGTGTATCTATGAGTGTAGTTGGTAAAAAAGCTGACCCATTGAGAAAACTTTTTGAATCTGCTAATGAGGTTTGTATGAAAATGGTAAGTATAATAATGTTAGTAGCTCCTTATGGGGTATTCGCTTTAATAGCTAATACTTTTGCTACTACAGGATTCGATGCTATTTTCTCATTACTTAAATATATGTTTGCAGTTTCTTTAGCATTAATTCTGCAAGTTGTTATTGTTTACTCAGGTATGGTTAAAGTTTTTACTGGACTTAAATTAAAACCATTTTTCAAAAAATTTGCAGGGGTTGCAGCTGTAACTTTCTCTACTGCTTCAAGTAATGCCGCACTTCCTTTAACTATTGAAAGTATGGAAGAATTAGGAGTTGATAATTCAGTAGCTTCTTTTACACTTCCATTAGGTGCTACAATCAATATGGATGGTACTGCTATCATGCAAGGTGTAGCTTGCGTATTTATAGCTCAACTTTACGGAATTGATTTAGGTATAAATTCATTCCTTACAATAATTTTAACTGCTACTTTAGCTTCTGTTGGTACTGCTGGTGTTCCTGGTGTCGGTATGATTACTTTATCTATGGTATTAACTTCTGTCGGACTACCAATAGAAGGTGTTGGCCTTATAATGGGTGTTGATAGACTATTAGATATGGCACGAACTACAATTAATGTTATGGGGGACTGTGCTTGTACTTTAGTGGTAAGTAATAAAGAAGGTGAATTGGATAAATCTATGTACTATAAAGAATTCCCTCAAAACAGTAAAATCAGTAAAATAGGAGCTTAAACATAAAAAAGTATTATTAATTAATAAAAATTAATAATACTTTTTTTCTGTTTATAAATTTTAATTTATGACTTACTATTAACTATTCTCTTATAGCTATTATATGTTATTACAAAATAAATTCCATATATAACTAAAATAGAACCAATTGTAATAAGATTATTTTTTACGGGATTAATATCACCAAATATTTTAACAAAATCATTTGCTACTTTTATTCCAAATATACTATGTATCAATGCTAATATTATAGGTAAGCAAAAATACATTAGTACTTGAATAAATATTGATTTATTTATCATCTCAGAGCTTACACCGAGCTTCCTTAAAATTTTATATCTACTTAAACTTTCATTAGCTCCTGATAATTGGCTAAGTGCAAGTACTGCTGCACCAGCTATTAAAAATACCATGCCTACATAAATCCCAATATATAAAAACATATTTGCAGTTCCTATACTACTATCATAAGAATCTATTTTTCCATATGTATATATATCAAGGCCTTGAATTGACTCGGATTCACTTTGTAAATCATCAAATTTCTGTAATATTTTTTCTTCAGCTGCAGCTTCAGCCCCTGTTAAATTCAAACTTAAATAATTTTTAGATACTTTTAAGCCTTCAGTATATTTATCATTAACTATTAGTGTCAACATATTCATACTCTGAGGTGAAGTATATATAGCCTCATATTCACTATATTTTTTTAAATTAAATTCTTTATTGTTAAGATTTAGAGTTTTATATTGAGATAAATATTCTTTTATTGCTTCTTTCATACGTCCTACATCACTTAATAATAAAATTTCATTATCTTTTAAAACAATCTCCTCTTTACCTTTTATTTTATTTATCTTGTTATAATCTGATAATTTTAATACTTCTACATTTAAGTTTTTTATAAAATTAAATTGTTGTTTCGAAATTTCACCCAAGTTATTTTTAAACATTTCTCCAAATGTTATGTCACCTCTATATAAGTTATAATCAACCAACGCTTTGCTATATTGATTTATATCAAAACCATTTTCTCTTAATAGTTCGCTTAAATTTCCATTTACTCCTTTTCTAGCTTCAAAAGATACATCGAAAGGAGTTTTAAATTGTATTGATTCTTTCAAAGATTTCTTTGTTCCTAATCCTGCTGATGTCATTCCTATTGCTACAAATAGCATTATACATATTATACTCATAGATACATAGTGAGTATTTATCTTACTATTTAGTTGTCTTAGTGTGAAAGTATTTAAATTTTTAAGATAATAATTTTTACTATTTTGAATAACTATTATTAAAAATCCTGCTAATGCTCTGAAAAATAGAAGTGTTCCTAAGATACCTAAAGCTATATAAGTACAATTTATTCCTCCATCAGAGTATATTAATTGTTCTCCCAAAGTTGATTTATAAGCAGTGCATAAGCATATTATTGATAAAACAAATAATACTGCTGATATAATTAAATTACTGCCTTTTAATTTTTCGCTACGTTTTTCATTATTTATTAAATTTATTAATTTATATCTAGATACGATTACAAAATTTAATAAAATTATAACAATGAACATTATACTAAAATATAAAGTTGTTTTTAAACAAGCATCTTTCGAAAATATAAATTTATATTTGCCCATATCTGATTCAAACATTTTAGCGGTTATGCTAGCTAATCCCTGCGATAAGAACACGCCTATAAATATCCCTACTGCCAATGATACAATTCCTATTAATAAAGTTTCAAAGAATAGCATATATGATATTTTATTTCTACTGATACCTAATGTCATATAAATACCAAATTCTTCACTTCTTCGCTTTATAATAAAGTTGTTTGCGTACATAATTAAAAATCCTAAAATAAATGATACAAATATTGATACATAAGACATAATCTCAGTGAGTAACTTAGCTTGTGCCCTTTTGCTTTGTGTTAGTTCTATCATTGCTGTTTGAGATTCTAGTGAATTAAATATGTAAAATATACAGACTCCTATTACTAAAGTTAAAAAATATATGCTATAGTCTTTCATACTCCTTCTTACATTTCTAGAAGATAGCTTAAATAACATTTTCAGTGTCACCTCCAAGAAGTGTAACTACTTCTATTATTCTTTTAAAGAATTCTTTTCTATCATCATTGCCTCTTATAAGCTCATTAAAAATTTTACCATCTTTTATAAACAAAATCCTTTTGCAATAGCTTGCAGTAAATGCATCATGTGTTACCATGATTATGGTTGATTTTAAACTTTTATTTAAATTCTCTAAGCTTTCAAGGAGTATTCTTGCAGACTTAGAATCTAATGCTCCTGTTGGTTCATCTGCAAGTATAAGTGATGGATTAGTTATTATCGCCCTAGCTGATGCTACCCTCTGTTTTTGGCCTCCAGATATTTCATAAGGAAATTTACTTAATATATCGGATATATTTAATTTGTTTGAAACTTCTTTAACCTTTTTATCTATATCTGCACCTTTTACTCCTATGACAGATAATGCTAATGATATATTTTCATATACAGTTAACGTATCTAATAAATTAAAATCTTGAAATATAAATCCTAAATTTTCACGTCTATACTTTTCTATACTTTTTCTTTTTAATTTCGTAATGTCTTTATCCTCTATATTTATACTCCCTGTTGTTACATTATCTATTGTAGATATACAATTCAATAAAGTTGTCTTACCACTCCCACTAGGACCCATAATACCAACAAATTCTCCCTTATCTACTTCAAAAGAGATGTTATTTATTGCTTTGGTAAGATTTTTTTTATTACCATAATATTTTTCTATATTTTTTACTTGTAACACTGTGTTCATATTTTACCTCCCTGTTTACTTTATACTTATAGTTTATATAAATTAGAGGTTTATTTTAATAACTTAAACTTACACAAAACTTACATAAATGTAAGTTTTACTATATTTTAGTCATATTATTTTGTGGAAATGTTATTTTGACAGTTGTGTATTCATTTATTTTAGAATTTATATCAATACCTAAATACATTTTGCTACATAATTTTTTAGAAATATATAAGCCCATTCCGGTAGATTTTTTAAACTTTCTTCCATTTAATCCTGTAAAACCTTTTTCAAATACCTTGTATAAGTCTTTTTCATCTATTCCAACCCCATTATCATTTATGTATAATTCTATATTATTGATGTTTTCCTTAATATATATCTTTATTTTCGACCCTATTTTTTCAAGTTTTCTGTTCGTTTTATAATTACCTATATATTTAATAGAGTTTATTATTATTTGATTTAATATAAATTCTAACCACTTACTATCACAGTAAATAAAGCTTTCAAAGTCATCTATTTCTATTGAAATCCGATTTTCCCTTATTATTCTCTTATTTCTTTTTATTACATTGTTTATACATTTTCTTAAACTTATTTTTTTTATTATATAGTCAATTTCAAGTTCATTACTTTTTGAATAATACAAAACTTGTTCAATGAAACTTTCTATTTTTTCTATTTCTTCTAATATACTTAATGTCTGTTCATTTTTATTATTTTCTATTACTAATTTACTTGATGATATAGGTGTCTTTATTTCATGAACCCACATTTCTATGTATTCTTTATATTCAGCTTGAGAAAATACATATTTATTCACTTCTTCATTCATAGCTTTATCCGTTATACTTAAAACATCATAAAGTATTTTACCATCAAGGAATTTAGGTCTATGTATTAAAACAGGTAATAAGTATTTCTTATCTAATTCTTCTAAAATATTTAAAACTTCTCTATAATAATTAGCTTTTTTAATATAATCATATACAAATTCAATGCTGTTTAATATAGTCCATAAAATCAATATAAAATATATAGTTATTTTATCTATTTGTAGTAAATTCAATATATAAACCAAAAACATTATAAACACTAATCTTAAAATTATAGAAATTTGTATATCTTTAAAATAACTTTTTATATCCATATTTATGGCATTATATAGCCGATCCCCCTTCTAGTTTGTATATAGTCTTTGCAATTTATAGTTTCTAACTTTTTTCTAAGCCTATTTATGTTAACAGTTAATGTATTATCATCTATAAACACATCCAGATCCCACAAATAATCCATTAAGTCCCCACGAGATACTATACTCCCTTGCTTTTTCATTAAACAATTAAGTATTTTAAATTCATTTTTAGTTAAATCTAATTCCTTACCCTCAAAACATATACTATTTTTAACTAGATCTAACTCTAACTTTTTATATTGGATAATCTCTAAACAACTTTTTTTATATGTTCTTTTTAATATTGAACTTATATGTGCAAGAAGTATTTGAGTATTGTAAGGTTTTGTTATAAAATCATCGGCACCTAGCGTCATACTCATAAGTTCATCCATTTCTGTTTCTCTACTAGTAACTACTATTATTGGAACATCTGATTTTTTTCTAATTTCTCTGCATATATAATATCCATCATATATAGGCAAGTTAATATCTAAAAGTACTATATGCGGTTTTTCATTCAATGTATCTGTAACTATATTTTCAAACTCTGTCATTACTACAACTTTATAATTATAGTTAGCTAAAAAATTTTTTAATTCCTCTCTTATTTTTTCATCATCCTCTATTATAATAATTTTCTCCAATACAACCCCTCCAATTATACATAATCATTAGATATTATATCAGTTAATCTTAT
Organism: Romboutsia lituseburensis; assembly: GCF_024723825.1. Classification (NCBI taxonomy): domain Bacteria; kingdom Bacillati; phylum Bacillota; class Clostridia; order Peptostreptococcales; family Peptostreptococcaceae; genus Romboutsia; species Romboutsia lituseburensis. The sequence continues at coordinate 3,322,715 of NZ_JANQBQ010000001.1, read as the reverse complement.
AATTATCTAATCCAATAAAAAATAGACCATTTTAATATAGTCATAAAATCTATATTAAAATGGTCTATGTATTTATATTATTTTTATTTATTATAATTTTAATGAAGCGCCTTCCCAGTCTTTTATAAAGCTTTCTATACCTTTATCTGTTAAAGGATGTTTAGTCATTTGCTTTATAACTTTTAGTGGTACAGTTGCTATATCTGCACCTATTGTAGCAGCTTGAGATACATGTATTGGATTTCTAACACTTGCAACTATTATTTGAGTTTCTATGTTATTAGCATTAAATATTTCCACTACTTCTGCTATTAAATCCATACCATTTTGCCCTATATCATCTAATCTTCCAACAAATGGACTTACATAAGTAGCCCCTGCTCTAGCTGCTAAAAGAGCTTGAACTGAACTAAATATTAATGTAACATTAGTCTTTATTCCTCTTTGTGATAATATTTTAGTAGCTTTTAATCCTTCTTCTGTCATAGGTAATTTTATAACTATGTTTTTATGTATTTTAACTAACTTTTCAGCTTCAGCTACCATACCTTCAGCATTTAAACTTATTACTTCAGCACTTATTGGTCCATCAACTATTTCAGTTATTTCTTTAACTACTTCTATAAAGTCTCTTCCTTCTTTAGCTATTAATGATGGGTTTGTAGTAACTCCACAAATAACGCCTAAATCGTTAGCTTCTTTTATTTCTTCTATGTTTGCTGTGTCTATAAAAAATCTCATTTTATAAACCCTCCTAGTTTAAATTTATATGTACTATATAATATTCATTAATATTTAACAATTATTAGTATTAACCTATGTTTATTAAATATTCTAAAAATGTGTCTAATACTTACATTTTCTACATAAATAACTATATCATATTATGGAATTTTTTTCTTGTTAGTTTTTTATCTAACTATTATTTAAAATAAAATTTTAGCTATATCTATTTTATATATTTTTTTATATTTTTATAAACGGCTCTATAAGTACCATTCTAGATATATTGATATTACTTTTATTCTTATTGTTTTTTTAGTAATTATTTATTATAGTTTTGTTAATAAAAAAACAGACGTTTTGTGAAAATTTAATCACACTCCATCTGTTTTATATTTTATTTAATAAAATTACTTAAAAGTTATTACTCCATTTTCAATCGACTCAAGTATAGCTAATGATTCTAATTTTACACCTTCTTCTTCTAAAAGTGATCTACCTTCTTGGAATCCTTTTTCTATAACTATACCTATACCTGCTAGATTCGCGTTAGCTTGGTCTACTAAGTCTTTAAGGCCTAATGCCGCTCTACCATTCGCTAAGAAATCATCTAATATTAGTATATTTTCACCTTCATGCAAATATCTTTTAGATACTTTTACACTATATTCTTTTCCTTTTGTAAATGAATATACCTTTGTTTCATAAACTTCTTTATCTAAATTTTTAGATTCAACTTTTTTTGCAAATACAACAGGAACATTTCCAAAATGCTGAGATGCTATAGATGCTATCGCGATTCCAGAAGCTTCTATTGTTAGTATTTTATCTATTTTTCCATCTGCAAATCTATTTTTAAACTCTTTCCCTATCTCATTTAAAAATGCTATATCTAACTGATGATTTAAAAAGTTATCTACTTTTAATATGTCATTTCCAGACACACGACCATCATTTAGTATTTTTTCTTGTAATAATTTCATTTTAAATCTCCTCCAAAGTTTTAGTATTTATATTATTAATCCTTTATATTGTTTTGAATTAAACTAGGAGCCTAAATTTTAAATTATATTTGACATTTTTATATTGTAAAAAAACTCCTGTCTATAATAAGACAGGAGTTTATAAGTCAAAATAAAAGTATAGCATTAAGATAGTATTTATCTATTAATACTATTTTTAAACTCCTGTAGTCAAGCCATTTACGGTAGCCTGGTAGAAACATTTGAACCTTATTTTCAAAAATATACAGGTAAATATATTAATTATTTCTTCTAATTATATATTATACTTTTATTTTATTCAATAAATACTTCAGATATATTAATATTTTATTGTAATTTATATAAAAATATTAATTTGTTGTTATCTTATATTCTACATCTATAGGTATTAAAATAGTAACCTCCTTTTTTTGACTCCATGATTGGTAGTCTTGTACTAGAGTTCCTTTAACTTCTTTATAAACAGGTCTTATATGTAAGTATGTATCCTTTTTTTTATTAATTTTTATATCTTCTTTCTTATCAATCATTAGAGCATCTTGCCATTTAGATCCTAATACTTGGCTGATTGCATCTAATTCATCTTTATTTAATTCTATACTAGTTCTAGGATTGTATGATTTTTTGATGTTCATAGTCAATTTACTTTCTTTTTTTAAGCTTAAATTCTCACCAATTTTCTCAAATTCTCCAGTTACAATATTTCTTGAATGCTCTTCAAACTTTAAATCATAATAAGGAAGAGCACTAGCTTTTAATATAAAACATCCTGACATACATACTACAGCTATTGCAATTGTAATAACTTTAGTTAGAATTTTTTTCATAGTCTTACTCCTTTATACTTTAATATATATTTATAATGTGTAGTATATTTTTAAATATTCAATATGTATAATATAATAAGCCATCTAATTTTATAAGATGGCTTATTTTTTTAAACTTTATAATTTATCACTTCTTGCATGGCTTCTTTTATTACTTCATTATATATGGGGATTGACTCAAAGACTATTTTTAATTCTACAAACTTTTCTTGAATTTCTCTTAGTAAATCTAGTTTTATTTCATCTTTACAATCTTTACATTCTTTTATATTTATCTTTAATTGATTCAAATAAATATAAATTTCATTCATTATTTCATTACTCTTATTTATCTTTTCTTCCATTTTAATAGTTTGGCTATACATTAAATCACAATAATTAATAACTTTTTCATATTTTATTATATTATTTATGCACTCTTTAACATCAGCATATTTTTTTTCAATTTCTTTTATCTCTTCATATAGTTCTTCTTTTGTTGAATTTTTTAAATTAATATTTTCTTGTTTTTCTTCAGTTTTATTAGGATTAACTTTTTTTTCATCTTCTATATTAGCTATACAACCAATAATTTCTCCTACCTGTTTACCTGCCTTGGCTGGATTTTTTTTAATATAATAAAATATACCTGATGCTATAGCTGTTATTATAGTGCTTGCAACTTGTACATTACCTTTTTGATTTTTTAGTATAGATTCAATTATATTGTTCTTTTCTTTTACAGTTTCATTAGTTTGTTCTACAGATTTATCAAGTTGCTTAAGTACATTTAATTGAGCTTTATTTGATTTCAATATTTCATTTTCAGCTTCTGCATCTATCTTATTTATTATATTAGAGCTCATAGTCTCCATATTTATATGAGAATATTCCTCTAAAACTTTAACTAAATCACTTTTATCATCATTACTTATACTACCAGATGATTCCAAATCATTTATTGTTTTATACACCCTTTTTAAAGTTTCATCATACTCAATTTTATACTCGCTTTTCCCAGTTAAAATGTATAATTTATTAACTTGAGCCATAACATTAATATCTGTCCTAAATTTATCAATAAGAACTATACTTTCAGTATGTGAATTGCTTTCATTCACATATTTTGATACTTTTAAACTATTATTATATACATATATATTTAAAGACACTAAAAAAATAATTATAGTTGACCATATTGTAACATGTAGTTTTTTATTCATTTTAATCACCTAATACAAGTCTTTATTTATATATATGATATTTTATTACTTCAATTGATTAATTTTTTAAATTATACTATTTATTTTTCTAAAAAATTTACTTTACTTAATTCATTATATGGGTATTACTTCATATATTTCGTAAAAAATTCGCTTCGCTCATAGCGCCAACGACTTAATCCGTTGCTTAAAATGTAATTTTTTACCCTAGTCACAATGTTTGATATTACTCAGTTACAATAATTATCCACATATTCTAGAGTATCACAATTTCCTTAAGCGTAAAAAATGACTAGATATAATCATATCTAGTCATTTTTATTACTTAGCTGTGTATCCAGCTTTTAATAAAATCTTAACAGCAATTTCACCTTTAGCTTCATTTACCAATACTATAGGTCCTGTACATCCCATACCGCTATCTGCATATACATTATTTTTCCATAGTTCTTTTACGGCTTCCTCTAAATCCATTATATCTATTCCCGATATTTGAGTAGTAACAACTTCTTTTTCAGGACATTTTACTTCTTCGCTAGTCTTTACTTCCTTTTTTGTTGTACTTGATATAATTTCATCAAACTTAGCTTTTTTAGCAACTTTAAACTCATTTTTAGCTATTTGACTTACATTTCCTTTAGCTACATCATAAGCATATTTTAAAGCATTTGCTACAACTGGTGTTCCAGATGCTCTTGATAATATAAGTATTTTTCTATTATAATCTTCTCCTACACCAGGCCCATATCCATATCCACTAGACTCATAATCTCCACCTGTCGTAAACGAAGAAAATACCTTCATAAATATATTTCCGCTTAATGTATCTGTAACCATAACATCTGGTGCTCCTGCTAATAAGTCATTACCTCTCATAACACTTCCACCATCTGCTCTTATTGACTCCGCAAACTCTAAATCATATCCATTTTCTTTTAATTCTTTCAAACACTTCTCAACTTGTCTTGCTCCATCTACATTAAGAATTCCAACCTTAGGTTTTTTTATACCTATACTTTTTGCTGTTGCTACTCCATATATAGCATTTCTAACCATTGACTCTATTCTATTTGTAGCGCTTGTACCTGTAGTTGTAGCTAATATCATTTCCTTACCTTTTCCAGGTGTTATTACTCTACCTACTGTAGATACACCTATTGGAAAATTATAATGCATAGTAACACAAGCATCTATATATCCACTATCTAATAACTCTTCCATTTTATTATGCATATCTTTTTCACAATTAACTTCTACTATTTCAAGATCAGTATCAACTTTAGGTCCTATCAAAACTATATCAAATAAATTAGAATTTGCTAAGTTAGCTCCATTTACTAAATTAACTACTCCATGTTCACTTCCTAAAGTAGTTAATCCTATTTTTACTTTCTTCCCAAATTCTCCACTTTCTATTGCATTAGCTACCTCTAGGAGAGTTTGCCCTATTATTTTCTTAGACATAGTACTTCCCCCCCTATTCTTCTATCATATCTAATGCCAGTTTTCTAAGAGCCTCTGCTATAATTTTTTTAACCTCGTCCTTAGATACTCCACTAGATTCTTCTTCTACTCCATTATTTCTTTCAACTATAAATGATACACCGTCAAATAAATTAGTCATTCTTCCTAAGAATAAACTACCTTTACCTACTATCATAGCTCTATTTTTATCTCCCATAGTTAAATCATCTATACAGAAACCTACATATGGAACACCTGATGGTATATGACCTTGAGTCGGTGCCCATCCTGGAAGTCCTTTGTTAGCCACAAAGTCTTTTAATTCTTTCTTTTCTAAATCTCCACGCTTAACAGCAAGTGCTCCTATCATTTTATAGTTAGCTTCAGGAACATCCCCTGCACCAGCCGGTTTTGTTATATCAGGATTTTGCATTTCAACAGAGAATACATCTACATCTGTTATTTTTAGATTAGCTCTATCTAATCCACTTGTTATAAGTGCAGTCATAACAGCCTGAGGAGATGAACCAGTTCCAACATTATGTTTTCCAACTAGATCAGTTCTAATTATTGGATTTATACCATCATTTTCAGATACTAATACTGCAAATCCTCCTACCACATCTTCTAAAACTGGAAGACCTTTTTTGATATGGTCTTTAGCATTCATTCCCAGTTTTGCACTAGCTCCACCAGCTACAACTACTACATTTTTATAAACACCTGATTTAACAAGAGCTGCTGCTTGAATTAGTGCATGTGTAGGAGCTGCACAGAATCCTCTTGTATCTGATCCTGTAGCATTATTATAACCTGCTATTTCAGCTATAGATTTTGCAAAGTTTCCTCCGCCTCTTTGATTTATGTCTCCACACGCCTCTTCTGAACACTCTATTACATAGTCAATATCTAATGGATTTATTTTACTACTTCTTAATAAATGTATTGCTGATAAAACTCCCGATGCTTTAACTACTAAATTCTCAAACATTGTATGGGCATTTAAATTAACATCTACATCATGAGCTCTTTTAACATATCCGACCATCTTACCTTCATGATACAGACCTTCTGCTGTATGGTTGTTTACTAATTCTAATCCTTCTTCTATATTATCACCCTTTAATTTAGCTATAAATTGATCTAACTCAGGGTAGTTATTTTCTAATTTAGGTTTTACTTCATTTATAAATCCTTCACATAATTTTACTAAATCAAATGCATCACATATTTGCATTAAAGCTATAAATTCATCTTGAGGCATTATCTCTCCTAATTTTCCAAATCTATTTCCTTCTACTTTTTCATTGCACCAAGGCATTGATATATTTTTTAATTCTTCAGGTCTATTATTCCCTATGTATACTTGATTTGGCATATAGTTTACTACATCTTCGTAGTTTCTTATATTATTATTTATCTCTTTTAGAAATTCAGAATCTGGATTTGTAGCTCTTTCAACATTACATGTACTACCATTTTGTACTATCATATCTGGAGTATGAATAAGTACGTAACTTGCACCTTTTAAAACTGGATAAGACATAAGCGCACCCCCAATAATTTTTACATACATATTCAGCACCGAAATTAAGAGGTGCTGGTGATTATCATATATTTTCACAAATAGATGGACCATTAAGTCCATCTATTTGCTATATATATTTATTTAAACATTTAATTTTTTATGCCATTGCTCTAGGTTTTAATGAAGATGTATCTGGATTTTCAAATACAGTTTGGTCATCTACTTCTGTAGTTAAAGCAACTAACGCTTTTTCTACTAATCCTCTTCTTAATGCTTTTTCTTCTCTTTCATCAAGAGCAGGATTTCCAAGTGGATGTGGTATTGCTATTGTTGGAACTATTCTATTTGCTCCAACTGTTAAAGATATAGGAACTACTGTACACATATGAACTACAGGAACTTCCATAACTCTTTCTATTTCTTTTACCATCGTTGCACCGCAACGAGTACAAGTGCCTCATGTAGAAGTTAAGATAACAGCTTCTACACCTGCATCTTTTAATTTATTACCTATTTCATTTGCATATTTTTTTGCATTTGCAACAGCTGTACCATTTCCAGTAGTTGTATAAAAAATTTCATGTAATTCTCCTATTAATCCTTCCTTTACCATATCTCTAACTACATCAACAGGTAAAACTCTGTCTGCATCTAAATTAGCATATACTGGATCATATCCACCATGTGCTGTTTCATGTGAATCTTCAGTTAAATTATCAAACCCTGCTAATGAATATTCACCATACTTAGATGCTGAAGAAGACTCTATTCTATCAGGATTTCCTTTTGGTACTATACCACCTGAAGTTACAAGTGCAATTTTAGCATTTGATAAATCTTTTAATGCTTTAGCTGGATTTACTCTATCAAATACTGGCATTGGGTACTCAGTAACAAATTCTTCCCCTTTTATTTTCTTTATAAGCATATCAACAGCTCTTTTTGATCCTCTATCCTCATGGAAGAAGTTAACTCTTAATCCTTGCTCTATATATCCTTCTTCTTTAGGAGAACCTAGTTTTTCTCCATTAGCTAGTTTCTGTGCAAACTTAGCCATTTTAGGAAGTGCCTTTCTCATCCCTGCAGCTGAATCAGATGTTTCCATTATATAAACATCTTTTTTAAACATATCTGCACCTGGATTTTCTACGTACATCCCTGTAAAACAAGGTATGTTTAAATTTTCTTTAACTACTTTAGTTATAGCTCCAGCTGCTACTCCATATCTACCAGCATTAAATGCAGGACCTGCTATGAAAAATTCTGGATTAAATCCTTTTATCATGTCTAATACTTCTTTACTTGCAGTTTCTAGGTTTTCATTAAAGTATGTATCTCCACATACAACTGTTCCAACTACCTCCATATCTTCACCTAACAACTTATTAAGTTGTAAACTTATTGGCGGTAATTTCTCTGCTATATGTGGTTTAGTGTCAGCTTTTTCTTCTCCACCAATTCCAGCAAAGAATTGATTTATATAATGAACTACTCTTAGTTTTCCCATACATTTCACCCCTTTTGTTCAATTAAGCATTAAACTTACAGAATTGATCTCTCATGCTAGTCATTTCTTCTACTATTTCATCTACTTCCAGTACCATTTCCATCATACTTATTTGTTCATCATAAACAGCATCATCAAACTCTGCTTTCATTTCTTCTTCTACAACATGATAAACTCTAAGACCTAATTCAACTCCAGCAAGTGGACCTGCAAATGTTGGATCTCCTGCTGTTACTGTCTCTGCTGCAAGACCTGCAGCTTCGGCTTCAGATGCACCTAATAAAACCACTAAGTTATCAGCTCCATGCTTTTCGCAAGCTTCTTTAACTCTTTTTTGGTTTTCTAAGTCCATAGCCCCAGCAGCCGTTCAGACAAAACATTCTGTTGAAGAAAATATTACTTCTGCTCCTTCTACGGTTTTTACACATTCTTCTATGGCAGGTCCTGGTATACCATCACGGTCACCTATTATAAGGACCTTTTTATTAGCAAGTATGCTCATAATTATCCCCCTTTAATTTTTATGTTTTAAATTTTATACTTTAGATATTTTAATATATTTTTTAATTCATATATCTACTAATAAGTAACTGTAGATAATTTTCCAAATCCTGTTTCATTTGTAGCACCAGTTATAACTTGTATTTCTGCTTCTATACTTCCATCTTCTCTTAAACTTCCAGCAAATCCACCTGCTATAACATCCACAACTTCTATATGGCCTATTACTTTATCCATCTTCGGTAACACTACTAATTCATTTGCATTTCCGCCTGTAACAACTGCATTAGCTCTAACATCAGCATCTGCAAGTGATTGAGAACCTCCATCACGTCCTGCATATTCATCAGTTACTATAACTGTTTTTATATCTTCCATTTCTATTTTTTTGCAGTTCATTATAAGATCTGTATCTGGATTTCCGAAACCTTCTTGCGATATTATAACTGCATCTAATCCTAAGTATTTGCATAATTTTGCAGTCCAGTTAGAAGATCTTTCTTTATCTGCAAGGTATACGTTTTCATTAGTTGCAATTACACCTACAAAGTTTATTTCTTTTCCGTGTTGCTCATATAAATCTTCTACTACAGAGTTATTTATATGAACATATGAAGGGTTTTTGTCACATGCAGAAACACAGTTTCCACTAACTATTGCTCCATCCATAAGCTCAGTTGGATAAAGTAATGTTGGAACTATTTGCTTTGCATCAACTCCATACACATATGTATCATGAAGTAGACCTTGAGTTTGAAGCATATATACATATCCTACTTTAGGAAGATCTGGATACTCTGCTATTGATTCTAATAATGGCTTAGTTTCATAAACTTTAACTTCATTAGGTTCTACATTTCTACCAGCTTCTCCTAGATATGTTGCTGCTTTAAATCCTATCATTCTAACAGCTTTTTCATGATCATGTTGTTTTAATCCATCTACTGGCTCTGCTATAACTACTATATTGTGTAGTTTTGAGAAAGGACAATAATCAGCACCAGGTCCCATCATATCTATTATACCTTCTTGGAAACCAACTATCTTACCTGTAGTCACAACTGCACAACCAGAAAGAGCATGAGTTTTTCCAGTCCCTACCGTTTCAACTTTTGATATTATACCAGGGAATATCCCTCCCTTACCTTCAACTTTAACTCTTGGCTCTATAACATCTTTTACAGGTGTTATTCTTACACTTTCCCCTGGATGAACTAAATCTATATCTATAGATTTTATATGTTCATCTCCACCAATTTCTTTAAGCATCTCTTCTTTATTAACGTATAAAACGCCATCTTTAACTTCTGTTACTTCACCAAATTGAACGTCATTTATAAAGATTTTCCCTAACTCAAGACGCATACGTGCACCCCCTAATTTCCATTTATTAATTTTTTAACAAACCATTCTTTACAACTAGCTCATTTAAATACAAGCTAGTTGTAAGTCATCTATAGAAACTTGAGATATACTCAAATTTATAGCAAATTAATCATTAACTATATATATTTTTTTATCATTTCCTCTATATTAGATCTTGTTGCATCATCTTTAGTTACTTCATCTATCTTAGCTCCATCTTTATATATAGCTATAGTTGGAAGTCCTAATACTTTTTCTTTTATAGCTAATCTTCTTGCTTTAGTTGTATCTAACTTGCAGAATTTAAAATTATCAGCATATTGAGTTGCTAATTCTTCTACTTCTGGAAGTAATGCTTTACAAGGCTCGCATCCTTCACTCCAGAAATCTACAACTACTACTCCTTCATGTTTTAAAACTTCCTCTTCAAAAGTATTCTTGTCTAAAGCTATCATAATTAAATCCCCCTTAATTCTATAAATATTTAGTATAACCACTAAATTATTGAATTTATAATTGTAGTGTTTATACATATCTATTATCTTATTTTAATTTTAATAACTATATTAGGTTTGATTTTCTTTAAATAGTCGAATCAGCTAAATCCCAGTTTTTACTTTCTAAATACTTTTCTGCATTTATAGTAGCTACAGCTCCATCACTAGTTGCTGTTACTACTTGTCTTAGAGTTTTTACTCTACAATCTCCAGCTGCAAAAACACCGTCTATATTTGTTTTCATATCTTCATCAGTTATTATGTATCCTATTCTATCTGTGTCTATCTTCTCTTTAAATATTTCTGTTTGAGGAATTAATCCTATGAATACAAACACACCCATTGTTCCATCTTCTTCATCTGCTTCATATTCAGTAAGTTCTCCTGTTAATCTGTTTTCAAATACAACTTTTTCTACTATTCCATCTCCTATTATCTCTTTTATAGTTGTATTAAACATAAAGTTCATCTTAGGATTTTCTTTAGCTTTTTCTTCTATAGATTTTGCACAAGTTAACTTATCCTCCATTTGAACAATAGTTACTTTTCTTGCAAATTTAGTTAAAAACATACCTTCTTCAACTGCACTATTTCCTCCACCAACTGCAAACACTTCTAAGTCAGTAAAGAAATCTCCATCACAAGTAGCGCAATAAGATACACCTTTTCCTGTTAACTCTTTTTCCCCTGGTGCTCCAAGTTTTCTAGGAGTACATCCTGTAGCTATAACTATTGCTTTTCCTCTATATTTTCCCTTTTCTCCCTTTAATACTTTTATGTCAGAATTTAAATCAGCATCTACTATATTATCTTTCACCATTTCTGCTCCAAAGCCTTTACATTGTTCAACCATTCTTGCTATTAGCTTAGGTCCACTTGCATCTTGTATAGATCCTGGATAATTTGCTACATCATGTGTTGTAACTATTTGTCCACCTGTTTTACCTTTTTCTATTATAAGTGTTTTAAGCTTCGCTCTAGCTCCATAAAGACCTGAAGAAAGTCCTGCTGGTCCTGAACCTATTACAATTAAATCATATATATTTTCCATTCATTTTCCCCCTTTTATATTTAAATTAATATGCACTATAGTATATTATTGATATTTATATAATATAATTTTTTCATTATATAAAAATTTTGTTATATAAATATGTATAAACTTAAAGCTGTATTAATTCAAATAAAATGTAAATATATTCAATTGTAATTAAATCTAATATTTATTTAAATTTAATTATAATTTTATAAGTATTGAATTCTTTGCAAGGTATTTTGTAAAATATCTAAATCAATGACTCTAAAATCTTCTATAACTTTGTTTGGCCAATTTGGAGTTTTTTTATTATTTTGGAATTTACTTGATGTAACTATTGCTTCTTCTATTAAATGTAATGAATTTGTATCTAGATTATTTCCCTTTTTCATTATTATACTTCGATATGGTGTTTCATTTGGCTTTACGCTTCCGTAAAGAGGATGAGATAAAATTTCATACCCCTTATGAACTAGATCTCTGCACTCTTTTAATACTTCTATGTATGTTATATCTTTATGCACTATTTCTTTGTCTGGAATTTGTGATTTAACAATTGGATTATTCGTAACAATTATCATGATATTCTCTCACTTTCACAACTGTATATTTTTCGCATAAAAAAACAGAGAAAACAAATTCCCAATTTGTGCTCCCTGTTAATATATTTTTTCAGAGGTCCGTCTAGATATGGTGTTTGTACCTGAGAATTTCATTTAATTAAATTGGGTACTTAATTAAACTTGTCCCTTCGGTCACTTATAAAAGTTGTCTCCCATATCCTTCACTCGGATATTTAATTTTTATTTATATTTTCTATCTTTTATAAGATAAGTATATAAACTTTCTATAATACTTTCAACAACTTTTTAAAAAAACTTTATTATTTTTTTCGAGTTGATTTTTCATGTTTTAAGCAAATTTATAAATTTATTTTAGTGTTTGTTTATTTTTTAACATTTATTTAGTTTTATTACTTTTTTATATTATAATCTAGACTCTTTTATAAATAAAATTTCTTTATTTTATAATTGTTAGTTGTCAAAAATAAAAAAGCAACTTCATATAAAGCTACTTTTTTATCTTATTAATATATTTAAATTATATTGCCTGTTTTTTTCCAAAATGTATAATCATATAAGTTACTATTGGTATAAGTATTAAAGATATAGTTACAAGTAAATTAGCATATAACACTGGATTTCCAAAAATATTATATGTGTCTGTATTACGGAATAATGCTTCTACACTTATAAGTTCCTCTAAATTTAATTGTCTAAATATAATTGCAAGTTGTTTCGTTGGCATAAATGAACATATAAAAACTGGTACAGAATATATACCTAAAGATATTAACATTGATAGTATATTATTTTTTACTAATAAAGATATAAGCATTACTAGTAGTGTAAATAAAATAATTCCTATAAAACTAAACATTAATCCTCTAATATAATATTGTATTACTGTAATATTATATGGAGTTGCCTCAAAATATCTTAAGCTATTTAAAGCTTGATTCCATCCTTTAAATTTATCAAGTGCAATATAGCTTAAAAATACGCAATTTACAAAAATAAATATTATTGTGCTAAAAATTAATGATGATAGTATTTTTGAAGTTATAAGTTTATTTTTTCCTAACTTCGAGCTTAATACTAACGGTACAGTATTATTTTGATAATCACTACTAAATATAGTGGCAATTCCTACGATAACTAATATTGATAAAAATGGAGCTATCCTCTGAAAATCAGCACCATATATCCATTCCATCTTGTAATGATATGTTTGAGCTTCTTTTTTATCTATCAGGTTATATATATATTCCATATTTTTATATTCAAATGTATCAGTTTTGCCTTCTTGATTTAATTTATCTAAATCTTTTTTAAGTTCACTTTTTTTATACTCTCTATCTCCAACCACATAATCTGGATCAATATCTAAATTATAATCAAAATTTAATATACTGCTAAGTACAAATTCTTCAGCTGAAAGATTATCTTTTTTTCGAAGTTTTTTTTCATAATCCTCATGTTCTTTTATTCGTTCTTTTGTTAAAACTTCTCCTTCATAAGGAGATACAATTTGTTGAACCTCTTCTTTATTTTTTATACCATTAAATTTTAACATTCTTGCATCTCTATAAATTGAAGAACCCATAGACCATAATACTGCTAAAAGTAATACCCACACCATTTTTTTTGAAAAAATTTTTCCTATTTCAAATTTAATTAATTCTACCATGTTTATTCATCCCCCTTAAAAAGTTTTATTTTCATCAAAGTAATATAAAAATACATCTTCTAAATTCGGATGCTCTTCTTTATATTCAAATCCTAAATTTTCAAATTTTTCATCCCCTACTACTCTAACTACAATATTTTCTTTATCTCTTGATATATTAGATATTTTAAATCTATTTTGTATTTCAAGTAGCTTATGTTCTTTAATCTTTATACTATGTACTTTGCCTTTTATTTTATCTACCATCTGATTTGGAGTTAGTTTTTCTACTAGGACTCCGGCTTTCATAACTAGTACTTCATTTGCAATAAATTCAACATCTGAAATTATATGAGTTGATAAAATCACTATTTTATTTTTTGATATATTAGCTATTAAATTTTTAAATCTTATTCTTTCATTTGGGTCTAGTCCTGCCGTTGGTTCATCTAATATAAGTATCTTCGGATCATTTAATAGAGCCTGTGCTATACCGAGTCTTTGCTTCATACCACCTGAAAACTTACCAATTTTCTTTTTTCTATGTTCGTCTAAATTAACAAACTTTAGTATGTCATCAATCTTTATTTTAGCTTCTTCTTTTTCTATTCCTTTTAATGCACTTATATACAGTAAAAATTTCTCTGCACTAAAATTTTTATAAAAACCTATATCTTGAGGTAAATATCCTATTAAATCTCTATAATCTGAACCTAACTCATTTTTATTTTTACCATTAACTAATATTTGTCCCGAGCTTGGATTTGAAACATCTGCTAAGATTCTCATAAGAGTTGTCTTACCTGCTCCATTAAGTCCCAAAAGACCATATATTCCATTGTTTAATGTTACAGTAAAATCATTTACTGCCAACTTATCTTTAAATTTTTTACTTACCCCATTTATACTTAATTCCATTTATATTCCCCTCCTAAAAATCACAATTTTTATAGTCTGTATAATTTATAGACATTTTATAAAATAACTTTGATGCATAAACAGTTAAAATTATTGAAACAATTAACATAAATATTATTGTTAGATTATCTATAGTTAATATATTTTCAATAGTTTTTTCATCTATAGTAGCAGCTTGAATCATCCATATCACTACACATACACCAATGCTATTACTATTTCTATATAAAGAAACTATAACTAATGAAATAGCTGATGTTACAAACATCGGTATTAGTGATAACTTAATCATTTTTAATAGACTTATTTCACAGTTTGTATTATATAAAGCTACAGTCATTATCAAACTTATTAATATAGAAAAAATCAATATAATTACTAGCTTGCATAAAAGTGTTTCTTTCAATGAATACTTATAACTCAATTCTAACTCCCATACATTTTCTTCTTTACCTTTAATTAACTCAAATATTCCAAGTAAAACTGGTATTGGAGACATTATTATAGCACTAGAATATATATTAAAATTAAATTTCTTTGTTGCTATTACACCTAAAAGTATTATTACTAGTGATAATATCCAATAACTTTTACTCACTAAACTTATATTAAATTCGGTTAAATTAAATATTGATTTTATATTTCCTATTAAGACTTGTTTTAATTTTATTGCAATACTTTGTTTAGCTTGTTTTGGTATATATTCTCTGAGTATATCAATAGTATTTTCAATTTTTTCATCATCTACTTTTTTAACAATGTAGCTATCTAAAAATAATTCTATTTCTTTTAAATCCTCATCTATTAAATTATCAAATTCAATATCATTTAAATCATCATAGTTTAGAGTGTAGTCTTCTCCCTGAAATTTCTTCATTTGAATCACCTCCAAGCATTTTTTTCAAATTTTTAACACCATTAAATAATCTTGATTTTATGGTATTTTCATTTTCTCCTGTTACACTACTTATTTCTCTAACTTTTAAGTCTTCATAATATTTTAAAAGTATTGCTTCTCTTTGAAGATTTGGTAATTTATGAATAGCTTGTCTTATTTTATTAGCATCTTCTTTTTTAGATAGAATGTCTATAACATTTTTATCATCTTTTATTTCATGATTATCTATATCTTGCATTTCTTTTCTCTGTTTATATATAGGACTTTTAAAATAGTCTTTATTTGTATTTATTGCTATTTTTAAAATCCAATTTTTAAAGTTACCCTTATCATTGCTAAACTTATCTATATTTTTTATAACTTTTATAAATACTTCTTGGGTCAAATCATATGCTAAATTATAATCAGACGTATTTCTATAAATGAAACTATGTACAAGATCATAGTATCTTTTCACTATTATTTCCATTGCACTTTCATTTCCATTTAGTATTTGATTGATTAGACTTTCATCACTTTGTGCCAAATTTATTCCCCCTTTCACTTATATAACGAGGTATGTTGAAAAAAGGTTTTATATTTTTCAACATTTTTTATTATAATACAATAAATTAATATTACAAATTTTGTAACATAAAAAACATCCCTATTTCTAAGGATGTTTTTTATAGTCATATTTATTTTAAATTTTTATTCAGTTACTCTAATTCTGTCAATAATGCTATCTTTATTAACACTACTATATACAACTAAAGGAACGATTAAACATACTAAAAATAGTGCTATTGTACAAGTTATTAATGCCCCTACTGGATATGTATATGTAGAGAATCTAAGTTGCATAATATTATATCCTAATAATGTAGATAAGCTACCAATTGTAATATTTACAAAGGTTATAATAACACCATAGTATAATCCTTCTAATAATAGCATCTTTTTAAGTTGCTTTTTAGTCATTCCTATAGCTTCCATCATTGCAAATTCTGTTTTTCTAGATATTATACTAGTTATCATAGTATTTACAAAGTTTAGTACACCTATTAATCCTATTATAAATACTGCACTCATTCCTATAATGTTTAAACTAGACTGAAACTTTCTTGCCTCATTTATATACATTTGTTTTGAATTTACTTGAGTGTAAGGATTATTATACTTTCCATTTAGATTTTTTACTTCTTTTGCAACTTTGTTTTTATCAGTTGTATCTACAATCAGTTTTTGGATGTATGGTTTTTCAACTACTTTTTTAAAATCATTTTCATTTACATACATAGATAAATTAAAGTTTTCAGCTCCATCAATTATTACCATTACTTCAAATTGATTTTCAGTATAACCATCTTTTTCAAAGAATTTATTTAAATACTTAAAATCAATTTTGTCGCCAACTTTGATTTTACTATCTTTGTGTCCAACAAGTATTACATATCCACCTTTGTTAAATTTATCTATATCTAAATTGCCTTGTATTACATTAGCTTTACCCCAAAACTCCAATTCACTATTTTCTATCATATTTTTCATTGTATTACCAGAGGATACTCCTGTTAAGTCCAAACTTATAGAGTTTTGCTCTTTCGCTACTTCTCTTGGATCTTTACCATCAAAAAAATCTTTTTTATGTTTTTCTTCTATTTTTTGTGTTAATATTTCTTCTTTTAAATCCCCTTCATATATTACACGCCCTGAATCTTTATATATTTTTTCTACACTTTTAACTTCTTTTATATTTTGAATATCTTTTATTAATTGATTGTCTATAGGTAAGACTTTCTTTTCTTCGTATTTTGCATATTGAGCTAATCCATGCTCTATTTCTACATCTCCTATCAATATACCATCAGCTGCTCTTTCTGGATTAGAGCTAGTTATTATAGTTGAAACAGCTAAAAATATTATACAACTTAAAGACATTGATATTAAAACCAAATATGCTTTTCGTTTATTTCTAAATATATTTGTAAATGCCATTTTATAGAGTTTAGATCCTGATTTACCCTTTTTAAGTTTTCGTTTAACATTTGTACTTCTATCATTATATCTAACCGCATCGACTGGAGATACATTGCTAGCTATTTTTGCAGGTTTATTGCATGATATTCTTACAGTTATATAAGAAAATACCGTTGCAAACACAAATATTACTGGACTAAATGTTTTAAAAGAAGTTATCTTCAATCCGTCCATCATTGAGCCAACCATAGGTATAAATATTTTTCCTAAAGTATATCCTAAAGCCAAGCCTATTGGTATAGCTATTGAACATATTTTGTTTGCTTACTTTATTATTAGCTTCTTAATCTGTTTAGGAGATGTTCCTATAGTCTTTAATAGGCCATAATGATTTATATCTTTAACTACTGATATATAAAAAATATTATATATTAATAAATAACCACTTAAAAGTATTAATGCTGCCATTAGCAATATTGGCAGTACGTTATTTATCATTTCACTAATGTTATTTGCTTGTGAGTCTAAAAATACTGGATTTATAGTTGCTTTACCTGAATAAGGTTGAATGTCACTTAGGACTTGTGAAAGCTGACCTTCTAAATCTTTGCTTTTTATAAAATTAAAAGTTACACACATAGCATCTACTTCTTTATTTTGCTTATATTCATCATAGAATGCTTCACTTACATATATATCATGAAGAGGCAATGATGTTGTAGTTTTATATTTATAGTATCCACTTAATCTAAACTTATAGCTTTCTGATTTACCCGTTAACTTTTTATCTTTTAACTCTGGTATTGTAATATTTACTTCTGTTCCAACTTTATATGGTAACTTTAGCGTATCAAGAACCTTTGTAGGCATTACTATTTCGTCTTTAGACTTTGGCAAAGAACCTTCTATTATTTCTACTGTTCCAGTATTTTCTATGCTTTGCTTATCATACACAGTAACATTAACTGTCTGAGTTGAAAATTCTGGATTTATTGCACTATATATATTCTTTACTATACCTATGCTTTTTGAGTCTACTAACTCATTATTTTTTATTTTTTTAATTTGTTCATCATTTATATCTTGTATTTGTACATGTGTACTCATTCCATATTGCATCATTTTATAATTATTAAATGCATCTAACATACTATATCCTACTGTAAATAATGAAGTGAATAAAACTGTTGTTAGTACTATTGCAATTATAGATACTAAATTTCTAATCTTGTTTACTTTAAAATTTCTAGTACTTAGTTTTTTTATAATTTCTTGATTATTATTTCGTAGCATGGCTTTCACCTCTATCTACAACTTTTCCATCTTCAATTCTTATAATTCTATCTGCCATCTGAGCTAATTGTTCATTATGAGTTATCATAATTATTGTTTGATTAAACTTACTACTCGTAACTTTTAATAAACCTAAAACATCTTGTTCTGTCTTGCTGTCTAGATTACCCTTTGGCTCATCAGCTAAAATTATAGATGGTTTTGTAGCTAAAGCTCTTGCTATTGCAACTCTTTGCTGTTGCCCTCCTGATAAATTATTTGGTAGGGCATCTACTTTTTTATTTAACCCTAATATATCTATTATTTCATTTACATATTGCGTATCTATTTTACATCCATCAAGTTCTATTGGTAATACTATATTTTCATATACATTTAATATTGGTACTAAATTATAATTTTGAAATATAAAACCAACATTACGTCTTCTAAAAATAGTAAGTTCTTCATCATTCATATTAAATATATCATTATTTTCTACTATTACTTTCCCTTCACTTGCTCTATCAAGTCCCCCTAACATATGAAGCAATGTACTTTTTCCACTCCCTGATGTACCTACTATAGCAACAAATTCTCCTTTATCTACCCTTATATTTATTCCATATAATGCTTTTACTAAATTAACATCTTTTCCATAATATTTTTTTAAGTTTTTAGTTTCTAATATTCTCATTGTTTAACTCCCTTTTATTTTTAATAATCTATATATTTTCACTTTAACGTGAATTTTTTAAGTTTTATTTATTGGATAGTTAAATAATATCATAGAAAAGTTACTTCAAATCTCACACTCCTGTTATATTTTACCTAAAAATTATCACAGTTTTGAGATATTTAAATAAAATAGTGTAGATAAAATTGTTTAATACAATAATATCTACACTATTTTTAGGGTGTTAAAATATAATTTGCTACTCTTAACCAAATTTAAAGAACAATAATCATATATTTTGAAAACCTATAAAAATTAAGTTATAAAGCCCAATTACTTGATTCATTTTGAATATTCCATAACTTATAGTATATGCCTTTTTTGTTCATTAATTCATTGTGAATGCCTTCTTCAACCTTACTTCCATCTTTCATAACAATTATATTATCACAATTTTTAATAGTCTTCATTTTGTGAGCAATAATTATAACTGTCTTATCTTTTATAACTCTGGATATAGCTTCTTGAATTAAAATCTCATTTTCAACATCTAAAGAAGAAGTAATTTCATCTAGTAAAATTATAGGCGCATCTTTTAATATGGCTCTAGCAATAGAAATCCTTTGTTTTTCACCACCGGATAGCAATCTACCATTTTCACCTATTCTAGTATTGTATCCATCCTTTAGTTCCATAATAAAATCATGGCAATTTGCAAGCTTGCTAGCGTTAATAACTTCCTCATCTGTAGCTTCTTTTTTACCATTTCTAATATTTTCCATTATGGTGTTATCAAATAATAAAACATTTTGAAATACTATTGAATAATAATTAAGTAATTCTGTTTCATCTATATTGGAAACCTCTTTTCCTCCTACAGTAATTTTACCTTTATCTATAACATAAAATCTTGCAGCAAGTTTTAAAACCGTACTTTTGCCACTTCCTGAAAATCCTACTAAAGCAGTCTTTTTACCTTGAGCCGCATTAAAATTAAGATTGTTTATTATGTTTTTGTTTTTATCGTAAGAAAATCCTACATTTTTAAATTCAATATCGAAATTATCAAACTTAATATTTTTATCTCCTTCTAAAATTGGTTCATTATAAACCTTTTTTAATCTATCTACAATTATATCTGTATTAAATATTTGAGCTAAATTATTCATCGTCTGAGAAAGCGGGTCATAAATCATACTAGCAACTATTAAAAATAATATATAGGTAAATAAATCTGTATCTTGATTTATAATCATATTATTTCCAACTACAATAACTGTTGCCAATCCTAACCTTAAAAACATTTGAGCCACAGTTAATAAAGTAGCTGTTATTAATTCTGATTTCTTTTGTGACTTTTCTGCTTCTTCCAATCTAGAATCTATTAAATTTCCATAACCATTTTGGATATTATAAGCTTGTATATCTTGGACTAATTCCAATGTTTCCTGTATAGTATCTGAAACTTTTAATTTTTTATCCATATGCTTTTTGCCAAATTTTCTTTGTAACTTTCTAGATATAAATATTATAAAAAATGCAAGTGGTGCTACCAAAAAAACTGCAATAGCCATTTTAAAATTCAAAACACAAAGTGCTATAATTACAATTGCTGTTGATATAATAGAACCATAAAACTGAGGTATAGCATGAGAAAATGCATGTTCAAATCCTGCACAATCTGACATAATTGTATTTGTCAAATCCGACAAATCCTTTTTTGCAAAAAATGATAACGGAAGCTTTCTCAAATGCTCTGCTATTTGAACTCTTCTCTTTGAACTTTCTTCGTATGTATTGATATATGTAATTGTATATTGATAATAAGAAAATACAAACATAATAAATAGTACAAAAACTCCTATTATTGTATAACCTATTACATTTATATTTATATTACTTGAGTTCATAGTCACAATATCTAGCATTTTACTTAAAATTTTAGTTAGTAAAAATATAGGTATCATAATAGATAAATTATATAACACACTAAACAAAATTCCTTTTTTTAGTGATTTTAATCCCTCATTACTTAAGTCATATTTAGTTTGTAAATAGTCAAACATGCTTATGCTCCTTTCTATATTTCCCAACTTATAGAAGATTCATGTTGTCTCCACATATTAGCATATACTCCATCTTTATCTAAAAGACTTTTGTGAGACCCTACTTCTACTATCTTACCTTTTTTCATTACTACTATCTTATCTGTATTTACAACTGTAGATAATCTATGAGCTATTAATAAAACAGTCTTCCCTTTTGATAACTTTTCAAAAGCCTTTTGAATTAAATATTCATTTTCTGCATCAGCTGAAGAAGTAGCTTCATCTAATATAACAATAGGAGAATTTTTTAGTATTGCCCTTGCTAAAGCTATTCTTTGCTTTTCTCCCCCTGAAAGATGTACTCCTTTACTTCCTATTCTAGTATTTATACCATCTGGCATTTTTTCTATAATATCATTACACTGTGCTATTTGTAGAGATTTTTTTATTTCCTCATCTGTTGCATTATTTTTTCCTATTTTTACATTTTCAGCTATACTACTTTTAAATAGTTTACTTTCTTGAAATACAAATGTAATATAACTCATCAAATCTTCTTTTTTAATATCTACTATATTTACTCCTCCAATACTTATACTCCCTTTATTTACATCAAAAAATCTAGGAATTAAACTTGCAAGTGTTGTTTTTCCACTACCACTAGACCCTACTATTGCAACCATTTCTCCTTCATTTATATTCAAATTAATATTATCTAATATAGTTTTTCCTTCTGAATATGCAAAAGAAACATCTTTAATTTCAATGTTAAAATTATTTACGGATTTTGCATTCCCACTACACTTTAGAGGTTGCTCATTTAATAAATTTGAAATACGTCTAACAGCTTCTTTAGTTTGAAGTAAATTTTCTTGTGTGAATATTAACTTCATAACCATATTTGTGCATAAAGGTGTAAAAAGTATATAAAAAAACATATCTAGAAATATCTTTTTGTGATTGCTCGTATTGTTAAATATGAAAATACTAGCTGGAATTAAAAATATAAAGAAGCTGTTTAAAGATACTTTGAAATTAGTCATAGGTATTCTACAACTAAGAGCATATCCACTTGCAAATTCATTATAATCATTTATTGACTTGTGAAAATTTTTAAATGAAAAGATGCTTTGATTAAACACTTTTATAATTGGTATTCCTCTAATATACTCAACAGCTTCCTTATTCATGCTCTCTAATGATGTCATATATTTGCTCATAAATTTAGCATTTTCTCCACCCATCATCTGTTTCATAAATAGAACTGAAAGAAAAAGAGGTATTAAGCAAACTATGCCTAATATAGGATTAAAAATAAACAAACATATAATAAATATGATTGGCATAACTAATGCTGCAATAAAATCTGGTAATTGATGTGCTAAAAAATCTTCTGTAAGCCCTGCATTATCATCTATTATCTTTCTTATTTTTCCACTACTATTTAATGTAAAATAACCTATAGGCAATGTAATTAAATGGTGTAGTGTTTTCTTTTTCATATTCTTAGCAATTCTAAATGCTGCAAGATGTGAAAAAGAAAGAGCTATATAATAAACCAATATACTAAGTACTGCAAATATCAAAGCAATAAGCGCATATTTACTAGAGTTACTTATATTTTCTTTATTATTTATCCAAATATCTATAACTTTATATACACATACAAAAGGAACCACACCTAATATAGTGCTAATTCCTGATAGTATACAGGATATTATAGTTAAATATTTATAATTTCCTGCAAATTCAAAAACTCTTTTGATTTCGTTATCATAATACATTTACACTCACTCCCATATTTCTCGTCATAGATACTAACAAACGTTTACTATCTTTAAATATATTTATATTTTCTATTTTTTCTTTACTGTTCATCAAAACTACATTTTCACAAGATTCTTTTATAAACTCATAATCATGCGTAATAACTATTATTATCTTTCCTTTACTAGCTAGCTCTTTAAGCCTTTTTGAAATTAAATTCATATTGTTTTTATCTACTCCACTTGTAGGCTCATCAAATATTAGTATATCTCTATCTATAACCTCTGCTACTGCAAGTGTTAATCTTTGTCGCTCTCCTCCTGATAAAGTAGATGGGTGACATTTTATAAGCTTTTCTAATCCATAATTTTTTAAGACATCTTTTACATCTATAAATTCATTACTTAAAAGTAATTCTTCTGCGACACTTTCAGTAAATAGTTGACAATCTGTGTTTTGTGATACAAAGTAGGAAATTTTTCTTCTGTCTTTATATTTTAAAGGTTTATTGTTATATTCTAAGCTTCCTCCATTTTCTTTTAATAGTCCACATAATATCTTAGCTAAAGTAGTCTTTCCTGCTCCATTTTCTCCTGTTATACAAGTGATTTCTCCGCTTTTAAAAGTTAAATTTAACTTGTTAAAAATTATATTTTTTTTATAGTTAAAATCTAAGTTTTTAATATCTAAACAAGTTTTATTTTTGATATTATAGTTATTTAACTTTAAGTCATCTATCTTTTTTAAATCTAAATGTCTAAGTCCTAAACTCTCCCATATTTTAGCATCTATATTATCCACTTCTTCTTTGTTCCATCTATACTTTATTTGTCCGTCTTTCATATATATGTACTTATCTGCTAAATCCTTTAAATAATACAATCTATGTTCTGAAATAAGTATAGTCTTTCCTAGTTCTTTTAAGTATTCAAGCATTTGTTTTAATTGTTCTACAGAGTACATATCCAAATTTGCAGATGGTTCATCAAATACATAAATATCTGGATTTAAAGCACTTATCGATGCTATAGCAACCTTTTGCTTTTCTCCACTTGATAAACTAAATAATTCTTTACCACTTAAGTTAAGTCCATTTACCATATCCAAAGCTTCATAAACTCTATTATCTATTTCATTTTCATTTATTCCATAGTTCTCACACCCAAAAGCCACTTCATCTTCTACTAAAGTTGCAAAAAATTGACTTTTAGGATCTTGAAATACAGACCCTATATCTTTTCCTAGTTCCCATAACTTTTTTTTACTTATATCAAAATTATTTACAAGTACTTGTCCACTTAATTCTCCTTCATAAAATTTTTGTGCTAATCCATTTATCACTCTAGTTATCGTAGTTTTACCACAGCCACTATTCCCTGTTAAAACTACAAATTCTCCTTTTTTTATATCCATATTAATATTTTTTATTGAAGGTTTTTTGTGATTTTGATAAAAATAAGTTACATTTTTTAAGCTAATCATATTTAGTACCCCTTTTCTAAAATAAACAAAGCTATAAAAACAATTAAAGCTATTAATATTAAAGTATAATCTTTAATACATAGTTTAATTTTTCTTCTTGATGTGTGAATTCCTGGGCTTGATATTCCTCTACTTTCAGAAGCTGCTGCTAATTCTTCGGCTATTCTTGTAGACCTTATCATAACAGGAATAAATGTATACTCTAATGCTTTTAGAGGTTCTTTTATGCTTACAAGTTTTCTTAACCTAATAGATTCAAAAACCTCTTTAAATTCAATTTTAACAGTAGGAAAAAACCTTATCATAAAAATAAATGGTAATCCTATATAATTTGGGATTTTAAGTTTTTTAATTACCGCTACTATTTCACCAGGTGGCATACCTAAAATAGGTATCGCTGCCATTATAATAGCTATCATTCTTATTACCAAAAATAAAAACATCTCAGGAAGTAAAATAGTTATTCCTTCTCCATTAGAAATTAACTTTAATATAATTAATATGGCATATAAAACTAAACATTTTATAAGTGACTTTGTTTTACCTTGTATAATTAAGTAAACTGATAATAAAAGTATGAGAGAGCTAAAAAGACTCTCTCGTGAAATCATTGATACAACATATGTATTTAAAATAAGAACTATTAGTTTTGTTCTAAAATCAAATTCCATTGCTTTCATAATTTTATCTTATCGCTCCACTCTTTTTAAAATGTTTTTCCATTATCTTATTACTTAGCATGCATCCACAAGCAGCTGCCACAACTGTCAATCCACAACTTATTAAAACCCATTTAACTGAAGTATAGTATTGAGTTTGTATAGCTAATTGCTCAGGTGATACTCCAGTTTTTATAAATGCATCTTTGAAAAACCATATTTCACTCATACCATGCATTGCTCTAACCAAAGAAGTTATAATCCAAGCTGTAGTAACTCTTGTTATGTTTTTGTATGTATTATCACCTATCATAGATAATTCTGCTATTATTGCTCCTCCTATAAACCAAGGTATCATAAACGGTCCCATAAGTAAGCCTGCCATAATTGCATGTATTGCGTTGTATATAAAACATATCCCAGGCTTTGCAACCTTCATACATAAATATACGAAAAATGGTGATAATATAAATCCTGTGAATACAGCATTTAATATCATATTAAAGAAAAGTGATGCTCCCGTAATCATTGAAAATGTAATAAAAACTACAACCATAATAGCGCAAAATATTCCTATTGTTGCTAAGTCTTTTACTGTTAGTTTCTTTCTATATTTCTCCATTTTAATCCCCCTTAGTATTTTAGATTTCAAATAGCTTTAGTTAATTAACATAAGCTTTCAATTAAAATTCTAATCCATTTGATAATTATTATCTGCTCCTAAAGGACATAACTGATCCATTTGGATATGTTTTTTAAATTCTTTTGGAGAATATCCATATTCCTGCTTAAATGCACAAGAAAATTTTGAAGGATTTGAGTAACCTATAATGTTAGATATTTCAAGCATTGAGTAGTCACTTTCCTTTAAATATCTAACTGCTTCTTGTAATCTATAATTTTTTAAATATGTATAAATGCCTATTCCATAAATTTCCTTAAACCATTTTTTTATAGTAGTTTGTGATAAATTAAATAATTTTGCTAATTCATCTATTTTATAATGTTTAGTTATATCACTTACTATAAAATTTTTTATATCCTTAGTTTTTTGTACTTGATAATTTGTTAAATACTTTTTATTACTTTTAGTACTATAATCTATTTGTCCTAAAAAAAGTAATAATTCTATTATTTTTATTCTCATATAGTAAAATTTGTTTTCTTCATTAGATGTGTATACTTCATAAAATATATGATTTAATTGCTCATTTGCCCTTATTATTTTACATAAGTCACTGTTCTTTACTTTTTTATAAATTTTAGTTATATCTACTCCAAAGCTTTTAAATAAATCAAAGTCTTTTATTTTATCTATATCTATTAAAATACTAATTCCACAATATTGTCTATTTGGAAAAAATGCTTTAGAATATTTTTTATTATCTAGTAAATAAATTCCCAAATCCCCTTCAGATATATATTCAAATTTATTTTTTTTAAATTCGCATTCATATCTGCCAAACTTGCAATGATTTATTTCTATAATATTTTGAAATTTAATAGTACTTCCACTACAATATTCAAGATTTAGATTATTATATATTAAATGTATCCCTTCAAACAACTTATACACTATTATTTGTCCACTACCACTCTCATTTTTTATATTTATTACCGTTTCATTTTCATTGTCTATTACGGTTTCAATTACTTCTCCATACAGTTTTTGTATCATTATGCTCCTCCATATTGCAAATATAATCGCTTTAATTATTTTATATCAAACACACATTTTTTCCTTAATACAAATTCAGAATCAACATAATATATACATATATTTTATATTGATTCTGAGTTATATAACATTTAAATTTAATTTTTATTATTTGAGTTCTATATGCTTCCTATATCATATATATTTGCTTCATTTGAAAATAAATCAAATACTTTAATTTTATCTATAATGTTAACTTCTAACATATTATCAACTAATTCTTTGGCATTTAATATTTCAAAAGGTCTGTACACTCCATATTCAAACTTTTTATCGATTATGTTATCTATACATTTTTTTATAATATAAGCTGATACATCATAACTCTTTTTAGAACTTATAATTATTTCTCGTTTTCTATTATAACCTTTTTTTATGCCACAAACTCTTACTATAAATAAAGTTTCGCTCTCTTCTGTTTTATTTATGTTAAACCTATTCGCTATACTTTTAGACACACTTAATAAATTTTCTTTTTTAGATAAGCTCATTTCAAAATAAGCCTCATTTATAAATTCTATATCTTTTTTATCAAAGAATATATTACCAAAATGTGCTGTTTTTATTTTAAGCTTTTTAGATACTTCTAATATCTCTTTATTTATAAATTCTGCAATATATAAGTTTTTCCCTATATGTCGGCTATACTCTTTTTTTATTTTAGACTTATTGTAAGTTAGAATATTATTATCTAAATAGTAATTTGCCTTTCCAAAATTCATATTACTACTAAGTAGTAAATCACACACAGCTGAAGCAGATATTTTTTCATTACTTCCTCTATTAATCTCTAAATAATCTATAGAATCCAGTACTTCTGATTTTACCCAGTAAGGAATTATACCTGTAAATCCTGGATAATCTCCGCACCAAATTAAAACTCTTGAATTTAATTTTTCATACGAGCTATTTTTAATTAAATCTAGGCTTCCAAATGGGTCTATATAGTCTTTTTCTAATTTAATACATATTTTTAAAACCTTATCTTTTATAAAGTACGAAGGTCCTGAGCAATTAACAACAATGTCACATTCTTTTATGAAATCTGTTAATTTTTCTTCACAATTTAAATCAAATACATACTCTTTATAAAGTTTCTTATCTTCTTTCGTTTTTATTCTGTCAAGTCCTATCAAAGTATATTTATCTTTCATAAAATTAATTATACTTTGTCCAAGTAATCCAGTTGATCCTATTATACCTATAACTTTTTCCATTAGATTATCACCCTAATAAACCAGATATTTTTTCTACATCAAAATTTTCTATGCAATTTATATGATTTCCACCTATATAAGAAAAAATTATATTCCCTTTTAAGTATTTGCTCCATAAAAATAAATCATCTGAAAAATACTGTTCTTCTTCCATAATGAAATTATCAACATTTTCTATACATTTAAAAAACACAACTTCTCCATTATATTTTTCTGGAATGTATTTTGATGTAGCCTCAAAATGTTTTAAGAAAGTACAATACATTTCACTTTCTTCGCTATATTTTTCTTTTTCATTTAAATATACTTTATACAAGTTATAAAAATTTTCATGCTCATTTTTAATATCAACTATATATTCATCTAAAAATTCACCATTATTTTTATCTCTAATAATTCCTACTACATCTGATATGTATTTTGAACTTATATCAATTCCAGATTTTGTTATTAGACTATCATTAACAAGTTGTGAAAATACTAAGCTCATTAAAAAATTTGATTTAAACAACTTATCTAAATCATTTTCTTTTAAATTATCTACTATTAATTGTTTGTTTAAGTAAGAACTTATTATAAATACTTTTTCCACATTTTCATTCTTATTTTTCAATATGTTTGCTACTTCTAAAGCGATACTCCCTCCTACACAATGTCCTATTAATTCAAAGTTTGAACCACTAAATTCTTCAATTAATTTATTAGCATAATTAATTGCTAATTCTTTAATTAAATTCTTTGAACCTATTAAAATTTCTTTGTTAAAATTTATACCATATAATTCATAACTTCCTTTATTAACATTATTAATTTCATCAATTAAATTTTTATATACATTTATATTACCTGTTCCATTATGAAATAGTATTATCTTTTTCTTTTTTACTGATTTTGTTAAATTTAAAAGTTCTATATCTTTTTCATTAAACTTTACATCTTTTTCATAAAGTTCTTGTATTTTTAAACTTAAGCTGCTTACTGTAGGATTTTTCATTATTGTATCTGCAAACATACTCCAATCCCAATTTTTAGTTTGTGAATATTCTTTCCATAGCTTTGATATTAACTGAGTTATAACTAGAGAATCTCCTCCAACCTCAAAGAAATTATCATTAACATCTAATTCTTCTACTTTTAATATATCTATCCATATATTTTTTATGTTTTTCTCCATGTTTTTATCTTTTTGTAAAATAATTTTGCTATCACAATAATTATCATTATTTATATCTTTTTTTGTTTTTTTAAGTTTTCCTTCAAAAGATATAGATTCATTATGTTTATTAATTAAATTTACCTCTTTAAATCTACCTATGAATATTTTTTGACCCATCTTTTTTAACTCAGTATTTTCTTTTGGAAAATCAACGAGTAAATCTACTTTCTCTTTTGAAAACATCTCTATCCATTGATTGTATGTAAAAAATATCTCATTATTTTCTTTTCTACAATCTTCAAAATTACTTAATCCTTCATTTAAATCTATTGATGTCAATAAAAATTCAGGTTCGCTAACCTCATCAATTATAACAAATATTCCATTATCCTTTATTAATTTGCTTATACTCTGTATTGCCATATTTCCATCTTTTGCATTATGTAAAACATTAGCACAAATTATAATATCAAATTCATCTTGTTTTAATACTTGTCCTTCAAGAGATTTATTTATATCAAATAATTCATATTTAATATTTTCATTTTTTTTATATTTTTCCTTAGCCATATTTAAAAAGTAGTTTGATATATCAGTAAAATAATACTCATAGTTCATACCTTCTAATTCTTCTATTACTCCAGAGGTTGTCCCTCCTACACCAGCTCCAATTTCTAAAATCTTGATAGTTTTTTTATTATTTGAGTTTAATTTTACAAATTCTTTAACTGACATACTTGCTATACCATTAAAAGCTTTGCTTATTTTATTATTTTGATAAATTCCCATAGCCGTATCGGTAGCTCCATTTGGAAAAAGTAACTCTACGCTGTTAACTTTTTTCTGTAAAACAGGAAGTAAATTTTCACTACATCTTTTTAAATAATCAAAGAACTCTCTTCCATAATTTATTCTATTTTCAACATCTTCAAAGTCATTCCAATAATCTTTAGAAATTTCATTTATAATTAATTTATCTTTTAGAAAATATTTATCTTCTTCTTTTTCTACAATTTGTTTCTCCAAAAGCGTCTCTATCCATTTTTTAACAAGGCTATTGTACATTTTATCTATGTTTAAGGTTTTTATAATATCTTCTTGTGTATATATTTTTCCATATTTAAATATACCGTTTGCATAAAAAGTATTAAAAATATCTAATATAGAAACATTATTTGCACAATCTATCCAATTTGCTAAACCTATTTTATCTATATTCTGTTCATTTTCTAAAATATATTTTTTTATATTTTCTAAAAATATTTCCTTACTATATACTTTATTAGCTACGCATTTGCCATACATATTATTTCTTTTAAGAAATTCTATAATTTCTCCCTTATTTTCGCTAAGTTTTTGCTTAATATCCTCTTTCATACTTCCTTTTTTTGCTTTATACCTAAGTTGATTTTCTTCTTCCCATAAATATATTCCTCTATCTTCTAAACTTTCAATATATTCTTTAGTTATCATATAGCCCCCTCTTCAAACACTTCATTAACTTTTAATAATTCATAAACACTTTTTTTATCTGAAATTTTTTCTTTAATAATTAAATCAATTAATTTTATAAACATTTCAAACTTATTTTCTATATCATCTTTGTCAAAAGCACTAGATAAATAATCCCAATTTACCATTAATCTTCCTTCTACAAAACTTACTTGACAATCTAAATATACATTAGGAGTTTGAGTTATCGAAAATACAATATCTCCAATATTTTTAGTATCTATATTATTAATTACTCCAATAGTACTTGTGTATACAATTGGCATTGATATGTTTTTATATTCTTTGTTTAAATCTCTTATTACATTTACTCCACTGTAACTTAAATGTTCCATATTCTTTATCATAGATTTTTGAATTTTCTTAGTTCTATCATAAAAACTATCTTCTTTTTCATAAATTATACTATTTAAAAATGTTGATGTATAATCTCCCACCTCGCCCATAAATTCATACTTATCTAATGTATTTTCTATAGTTGTAATATTAATCGTATACTTATCATTATTTGACCAAATATGAAGTATTTCAGAAAATGCTGATAAGATTATATTAGATATTGTGAGATTATAGTTGCTTGCTAAGCTTTTTAAATTATTGTAATCACTTATATCAAATAAATGATATAATCTTTTAAATTCTAAACTATCTTTATCGTCTGGTATTTTAGCTATTTTGGGTGCATGATATATGTCTTTAAGTTTATTATTCCAATATATCCTATCTATTTCATATTTTTCTAGATTATCCGTAAGTAACGCACTTCTTTTAAACTTACTAACACTATTTATATTTAAATATAATTCATTTATTCTATTTAATATAAATCCTACACTTAGTGCATCTATGAATATATTATCAAAGCATATATGTATAATAGATTTTTCAAAAGATAACTTCGTTACCTCTATTGTAAAGGTCGGCCATTTAGAGACATCTTTTATATCTGATAGTAATTGTTTTCTTTTATCTTTTAAATAAGTTTCTTTATCTTTAAAGACTAAACTTGATATATCTTTTTCTGAAACATTATAATATACTTCATCTAAAATCATTTGCTTTGTTCCATCTTCTGTAACATAAGCTCTAAGCATTTTATAATTCTTTATAAGTATATTTATAATTTTAGATAATTTTTCTGTATTTAAATTATAACTTTCTATTTCAAAGTAACAATTTGAAGTTTGTTTATTGTTATTAAAATATCCCTTTCTACTAACCCAGTAAGCATGTTGTATATCCGTTAACTTATACCAATCTTTTTCTTTAAATTTATGTATATTTATTTCTTCTTCAGTAAAGTCTTTTTTATTTTCATTATTTTTATAAATAACATTTGCTAATCTTTCTACTGTTGTATTGTTAAAAATATCAGATATTTTTAATTCATATCCTAATTTGCTTTTTATCAAAGTTAACGTCTTAACCGCTATTAAAGAGTCTCCTCCCATTTCAAAGAAATTAGAATTTATATTATATTTTTCATTTTCAAAAACTTCTTTGAATATATCTAAAACTTCAACTTCTAAACTAGAAATTTGTTTTACTTGTTTATTTGTATTTTTTTGTGTATTCACTAAAGCCATAAGAGCCTTTGTATCTACTTTATCATTTTTATTTAATAGGAATTTTTCAATAAAAATAATATTGTCTGGAACCATGTAGCTAGGTAATTTACTTATTAGTATGTCCTTTATTTTACTATCATCTATTAAGCTAGTTTTATCTTTTATAATAAAGGCATATAATGCATTTCTTTTATTATTTGTAATAACCTTACAATTATTAATTCCTTCTATTTCTAAAATTAAAGATTCTATTTCTCCTATTTCTATCCTATATCCTTTTATTTTAACTTGGTTATCTATTCTTCCTAAAAATTCTATAGTTCCATCATCCCATATTCTTCCTAAGTCTCCTGTTTTATACCAAGTTATATCTCCATCTTTTACAAACTTTCTTTTCGTTAATCCAGTATCTCCTTTGTAACCTACTGAAACCCCTACTCCGCCTATGCACAGTTCTCCACTAACCCAATTTGGACATATTCTTCCGTTTTCATCTACTACTTTATAAACTTGATTTTTCAAAGCTTTTCCATAAGGTATTGAAACCCATTCTTTAGGTATTCTTGTAGGAACGTTTAAAAAGTTTGACCATATAGATGCTTCTGTTCCTCCTCCCATTGCAACTACTACTGAATTATCACTTATTGCATAAAATCTTTCTGCTAGATTTAATCCAATCCAATCTCCAGATAACATAACAACTTTAATTGGGAGTTTTTTATTATAAGACTCTGCCATAGTTACTAACATATCAAATAAAATTGGTACAGAATCCCATATAGTTATATTGTATTTATCTATTAAACTTATCCAAACCTGAGGATTTTTAAAATTTACATCATCAAGGATTATTAGTTTTCCTCCTACTGATAAAAGTCCAAATATATCATACACAGAAAGGTCAAAATCTATAGCAGATACACAAAGTATGCTATCTTCTTTAGATATATTATATTTATTATTAATATCATCAATTGTATTTACAGCACTTCTATGAGTTATTTCTACTCCTTTTGGCATTCCTGTTGATCCTGATGTCATAATTATATATGCACTACTACTTGGATGTATATCAATAGGTTTACTTAAAGTTTCCCCTGTGATATTATCATCTATATATATAATTTTTACGCTATCTGCATTTAAATCATTTTCTTCTTCTACTTCTTTATCTGTTAATATTGTTTTTATCCCTACTTGTTCATATATTTTCTCTCTTCGTGATTTTGGTTGATTATGACCAATTGGAATATACGTTGCTCCAGCAAATAATATTCCAATAATTCCTTCGATTTGGCTTAGCCCTCTTTTCAAAATAATTCCTATGCAATCGCCTTTTCTAACTCCATTATTTATTAAGTTAGTAGCCACCTTAAGAGATTTATTGTAAAGTTGTGAATAAGTCAAAATTGTATGATTTGTTCCATCTACTAAAGCGCTTTTGTTTGGATATTCTATGGACTTTTTTACAAATTCTGAATATAATAATTTTTCAGGATATTTCAATGGAAGTATATTATTAACATCCTCTTCTCTTTGTTTTTTTTGTTTTTTAGGTAGTACGTCTATATTTATATCCCAATTATCTTCTTTCTCTAATAAATATATTAACTCTACTAATGAGCTAAACATGTCGTCAATAAGTTCTTTTGGGAAAATTTCTTCAACAAAATCCCAAGCTAATACTAGACCTTCATCATTTATATAACTTTGGAAATCCAACCAAACTTGTGGAGTTTGAGATATCATATAATTTAACTTGCCAAAAGCCTTTTGTGAATTTTTAGTTTCTAGTGGCGTGTCTATATTGCAAGCAAATACAACAGGTGCGACCAAGTAAGATTCACCCTTTAATTTGAATATATCTCTTTGCACTAAAACTCCAGAATAATTAGAATGATTAACATTATCAACAAAAGTTTTGTTTATAGTTTCTATTGTTTGCAAGAATGTATTACAATCTTTTTTATTAAATTCTAATAATAATAAATTTGTAAAGTCTGCAACCATATTTTGTGTATAGTCTTCATTATAACTTCTATTAAACAAAGGAATATTTATTAAAAACTGTTCTTGTTTGCACCATCTTTCAAGTATTAATGCATAGCATGTAAGTAAAAACATGGATGGAGTTTGTTTATAAGATGTCGCTTTATTTTTTATCTTTTGCCATATATTTTTTTCAATAATTTTACTTTTTCTTTTAAATTTAGGATTATGTACCAACTCTGGTTTTTTTACAAAAGGTAGTCTAATTTCTTCTGAAAAAGTTTTTATCTTTTCATTCCAAAAGGCTTTATCTTCCTCATTTTTTTCAGATTCATTTCTTGATAAAAGATAGTCTTTAAAGGTTTTACTTTCACTATGTATAAATTTTTCCCCATTATACGCTTTTGATAAATCCTCTATTAAAATACTCATACTCATTACATCAGCTACTAATAAATCTATGTCTATGTGAACTCTTGAATTATTATTAGGAAGAATACTTATAGCTAATCCTGCTACTTGACCTTTTTCAACATCAAGCTTTCTATTTGATATTTTTTCTCTTATTTTATCTAATTCAATTTCTAAATCTTTTTTTGTAAGTGAAGTCAAATCATATATATCAATATTTTCTGAGTAAGGTTTATTCATTATAATTTGTCTACCATTTTCTAAAAATTTAGCTCTTAACATAGGATGATAATTTTGTATTGTATTCCATGCTTTTTCTAATTTATTCGGATTAATATTTTCTCCATCAAACTCTAAATACGCATGGCAACTAACTCCTCCTAAGGGTTGATCATCTTCCCTTCCTACCCAATAAGCCTGTTGCACATCTGTAAGTGCAAAAGAATCTTCATCATATTCTTTATTAGTGTCTTTGTTATACTTTTTGATTTTTTTTAACTTTGACCTATCTACTAATTCATTCCATTTTTCAATAGTTGGATTTGAAATTAATTTAGCAAAAGGAATAATTATGCCAAATTTTCTAAGACTACTAGATATTTTCATAACTTGAATAGAACTAATTCCCATTTCTATTAAATTATATTTTAAACTTATATCTGTTTTATTTAATAATTTACAAGCTTCACTATTTATAAAATCCTTAGCTTCATTTTTATAGTCTACATTACTCACTATAATACCTCCTCAACTAAGTTGTTTTCTAAAGCAATCTCTTTTAGTTTATTTTTACTAATTTTACCTACACTAGTTAGTGGCCAATCTTCAACATATAAAATTTGATCTGGTAATTTAAATGTAGCTACCCCTTTTTCAACTAAAAACATTCTTACTTCTTCTAATGATAACTCCTTATTATTATCTTTTAAAATAAATACACAAATTCTTTCACCTAAGAAATTATCTTTTATGCCAACAACTTGCACATTTTTTATATAGTTATTTTTTAATAAAATATCTTCCAGTTCAAATGGTGTTATTTTCTCTCCTGCTCTATTAATCATTTCCTTTATTCTTCCAGCTATTTGGTAATTTCCATTTTTTAATACCCTAGCCTTATCACCAGTTTTAAAGAATCCATTTTTATTAATGCACTTTTTGTTTACTTCTTCTAGATTGTAGTATCCATGAATAGTATAAGGTCCTCTTACAATTAACTCTCCATAATTTTCAGCTTCTACTTCATTCTCATCTTCATCAACTATAAGAACTTCATCCATATCACTAATAGGAGTCCCTTGGCAATTATAAATTATCTCATCTTCATCATCTAATGAAGTACAACATATTAATCCTTCTGCAATTCCAAATATTTGTTGTAACTTGCAACCAAATGTGTTTGAAATATTTTTCGCAGTTTTCGAATCCAAAACTGACCCTCCAACTTGTAAAACCTTTAATGACTCTAAGTTATAATCATCATAATCTTTTATAAAATCTGCACACATAACTGCCATAGCTGGAACTAAACCTGTTATACTAACTCTTTGTTCTTCAATCAAAGGAAGTATTTCATCAGGACTAGTAGTTTTACACATTACAACCTTTCCACCTACTGATAAAGTTCCTACTAATCCTGGGCAACCAAGTGGAAAATTATGTGATATTGGAAGAGATGCTAAATAAACAGTATCTGAGTTCATTTTGCACTTTTGTGCCATTTTTTTAGCAACATAAAGGTAATCTGTATGTCTTCTAGGTATTAATTTAGGTATCCCAGTTGTTCCACCAGATAGTAATAAAAGTGCTATTTCTTTATAATCAATATTACATTTTATTTCATCTATATTATTTTTATCATTTAAAATATCAATAGATTTAAACTTTCCACAATCTCCTATAACAAATACATCTAAGGTATTTGTTAGTTGATCTATTAAACCTTTTGCTAGTTTTAAAAAATCATATCCTAAATATTTATTGTTAATAATATACGCTTTTGCTTGTGATTTTTTTATTATACCTTTTAACTCTATTTCTCTATGTGCAGGTAGTGCCATAATTGGAATAACACCAATTTTAAACATAGCAAATGATAAAGCTACAAATTCGTAAGAATTAGGTATTTGTAAAACTATCTTATCCCCTTTTTCAAATCCATATTTTATTAATCCTGCTGCATAATTATTTACATCCTTTAGTAATTTGTTATAAGTAAATTCCTTTTCATCGTCTACAATTGCAACTTTATCTGAATACTTCTTCTCCCAATCAACAAGCGCTTGTGATAAAGTATTTTTTTCCCAAGCTAATTTGTCATACTTATCCTCTAATTCATTAATTATATGCTTATTCAATATTTTCTCCTTCCTATGAACTTATTTTAAACAAAATGCACCTACATAATTTTCTAATGGGTAGAAAATATAAGCTTTTTCTTTGCTTTTTTTGTACTCATCCACTAATGTAAATTCATTTTGTTCTTTATGTAAATATTGTTCTATGTAAAAAGAATTTAAAGGTCTGTTTAATCCTTCCCCTATTAATTTTAAATAAGCCTCTTTTATTACCCACACTTTATAAAATAAATTTAAATTTTTTTGTATAAAGCTACTTTCTTTTTTATGAAAACACATATTTACAATATCTTCATAATCCATGTTTTTGTCTATATATTCTAAATCAATACCAATTGTATATTTCGAAAGACCTATAGCCAAAAGATCTTTCGAATGTGTTATATTGTATTGAATTCGATATTCATTATCAATGTAGGGTTTTAAAAAAGGACCTTTATTAAAAGATAATTCTTTTACTGTGCATCCTATCCATTTGCTATAAATGTAATTTACTATCCCATGTGAAATCACATAACACTTTTTCTTTCTCTTGTAATAATATTTTTCTTTTTTAATTTCCTCGTCTATGGTTAAATATTTTTCTAATTTTTCTACTTCTTCAAATTCATTTATATCAACCATTAATATCAAACAATATTTTTCATTAATTAATTCTAAGTAATTTTTATAATCTATTTTTTTAAAATTTTTCAACTTAAAAATGATAACTTTATTTTGCATCTTCTACACCTTGTATAAATTTTTTAATGTTATTTACAACTTTATCTTTATTTGTATTTATAAACATATGACTTCCCTTGATAATTTTGTAATTGAATGATTTTGATGTATAATGCTTCCATTTTAAAAGTTCTTGTAAACGTATCTCTTTATCATCACTTCCCATAAATGCTATTATAGGACAATTTATAGGAATAATATCTTTCTTTAAATATTTTTCATCCATTTCAAAATCAGCTTTAATCATACGTATAAATAGATTCATAATATCCATGTTTGATATTAACTCTTCTGGAATTGATGAAAATCTCTTTAATTGCTGTAAAAACTTAACATTATCAAGGTGATAAATAGGATTTTCCTCCTTGTAGCAAGGTGCCTTTCCTGCTGATAAAACAATTCCACTCGGCATTTTTAAGTTATTTTTTTGTATTTTTAAAACAAGTTCATATACTACTTTAGTTCCAAAACTATGTCCAAAAAAATAGTATGGTATATCCTCATTTATTAAAGGAGTTATATAATCATAAAGAGTAGATATAAGCTTGTCTAAATTATTTAATGGTTCTTCGCTTATCTTACTTTCCCTACCTGGATACTGAGCACAAATTAGTTCAGTATTTTCAAACTTGTCCTGCCAATTTTTAAATGATGAAACTCCACCTCCTGCATACGGGAATAGAAATATTCTATTTTTTTTAAAATTTTTATTTTTTTCAAAAGTACTTACAAACCAATCATTATATTTCACACATTTCCTCCTAATATTAACTATTTTTAAAAGACTGATATCACTAAATATCTATAATAAATTAAATTTTATTTAGAATACCATATATTTAAACTTAGTATTAAATAATAGAATGTATTTTAATAGACTTTTCAATAATTTCTTTTAACTCACTTGGATAAATCGATTGTGGTCCATCACATAATGCTAAATCTGGGTTATTATGAGATTCAATCATTATTCCATCTACTCCTGATGCAATTGATGCTAAAGTCATAGGTTTTATTAAAGACCTTTTTCCTGTTGCGTGACTAGGGTCTGCAATTATTGGAAGATGTGATAGTTCCTTTAATAAAGGTATACATGCTACGTCCATAGTATTTCTTGTATACTTTTCAAATGTTCTTATTCCTCTTTCACATAACATAACATTTTCATTTCCATTTGCCATAATGTATTCAGCACAAAGAAGTAATTCCTTTATAGTAGATGCAAGTCCCCTTTTAAGCATTACTGGCTTTTTTACTTTTCCTATTTCTTTTAACAGATGATAATTTTGCATATTTCTTGATCCTATTTGAATAATATCTACATCCTCCAAAAATATATCTATGTACTTTATATCCATAAGTTCACTTATTATAGGTAATCCAGTTACCTGTTTTGCTTTATATAATAAATCAAGGCCTTCTTTTTCAAGCCCTTGAAAATCATATGGTGATGTTCTAGGTTTATATGCTCCTCCTCTTAAAATATTTGCTCCATATTTTTTAACTTCTTTAGCTATACTTATTATTTGATCTTCTGATTCTATACAACATGGACCTGATATAAATATAGGCTTATTCCCTCCAATAACTAAATCACCTATATTTATAGTAGATTTTTCTTTGTAATTTTTACTTGTTAAGTATCCATTTTCTATTGAAATAAATTCTATGTTCAACTCTTTTTTAAAATAATCTATTTCTTTAGGTTCTAGATCATTATTTATAATATTTATTATATATATACTAGGGCATGCCGTTGATTTAAATAAAATCTTTTCTTTTTTTAAATATGTTTGTATTAAATCAAAATCTTTTTTATTTTTTGTGCTAATATACATAAAATCATCTCCACTTTTTAAAATTCATGTACTTTAAACTGTTATTTATAATTCTAACAATTGCTGTGAAACACTACTTAATTTTTCTCTTGTTTCCTCTAACTCTCTTTCTGGATGTGATAATTTTACTATTCCTGCTCCTGCTCTCAACCAAGTTGATTCTTGATTTTGATATACAGATCTTAAAACTAACGATGCATCAAGTGAGCCATCTTTGTCATATATCATCACACTACCACTATATAAATCTCTTGATTCTTTTTCTAATTTGCTAATAGCTTCAATACACTCTTTTTTAGGTATCCCTGATGCAGTTACAGCTGGAAATAACATATTAAATGCATGCCATTCGTTAAGATTTTCTTTTATTTTTCCTCTTAACCTCGATGCAAGATGCTGTACAGTTCCCCTTTCTAAAACATCCATAAACCTCGTTACACAAACACTTTCATCCTCGCAAACATTTTCTAATTCTTCATAAGCTAACTTTACAGATACTGCATGTTCTGATATTTCTTTTGGGTCTGTTAATAACTCTTTTCTTAAACTATCTTTTTTATCCTCATCATCATTCATAGCTCTTGTTCCTGCTAGTGGAAATGTATGTACAATTTTATTTTTATCTATTTCTGCTACAGTCTCTGGACTATATCCTATTACCTCTAGTCCATTTAACTTTACATAATATGATCTAGCCGGATTATTTTTACTTCTTCCTAATATATAACTCTTTGACATGTTTACTTTTTTATCGAGAGTTATTTTTCTAGATAATATTACTTTTTCATATTTTTTATTTTGTATATCTTCTACAGCTTTTGAAACTATATATTTATATTCTTGTGAATTTTGCTCTTTAAGGCTTGTGTCTGAAATGTATTTACTATCGTTGTTTTTGTTATTTAAGTTTTTATTAAAGTTTTCAATTGTTTCGATAATATTATCTAAATCTTTTTTGTAAAATGTTCTTATTAAAATTTCTTTTTCAGTAATCCTTATATCTACTTTAGGAATAAATAGTTCTATAAGTTTAGAATTTTCTTTTGATGATTCAATATTATAATTATGATATGCCAAAGAAAAATTTGCTATTCCATAAGCTCTCCACTCATCAATATCTATACTCTCAAATATAAACTTAATATCTTGGTTTATATCATCTGTTTCTATACTTACTTCTTCATTTTCATCTCTTATATTTATGAGTTTTGGATTTACTATTACTTCAAGCTTTTTTCCAATTCCTATTGATATTTCTTTTTCCTTCTCATAGATTACATGTTCATCATACAATGAATTATCGCATATGCTTGTACCTAATTCATATAGATTAATATTCCCCATATCTTTTTTTAATTT
The DNA here is from genome assembly GCF_024723825.1 of Romboutsia lituseburensis. Classification (NCBI taxonomy): domain Bacteria; kingdom Bacillati; phylum Bacillota; class Clostridia; order Peptostreptococcales; family Peptostreptococcaceae; genus Romboutsia; species Romboutsia lituseburensis. Next base: position 3,281,306 of record NZ_JANQBQ010000001.1, on the reverse strand, counting down.
TTTCTCTATATAATCTTCTTCTAATAAAATTTTTTTCATTGCAGTAATCATAATAGAAATCCCCCCTTTATTTTATCAACTCTAACAGATACCGATTATCAATTTCATTTTAGCACATATTTTTTTATAAATCAATTTAAATCTATAAGAAAACTCACTTTATTCATAAATAAACTTACTTATGATTTTTTATAACCTAAGTTTTTATTGGCATTCAAATATTGTGGCATATTATAAATGGCATAGTATATAAAAAATCTAATACAAAATAGTCCTGTTATATTTTAGATAAAAATTATCACAGTTTTGAGATATTAAAAAAAATAGTGTAGATAAAATTATTTAACATAATAATATCTACACTATTCATATTTATTTTATAATATAATTTTTTAAATATATATTAAATTTAGTACCAATATCCCTTTGAGATTCTACTTTTATATAACCACCTTGTTTATTTATAATCTCCCTTACTAGATATAGACCTATACCTACCCCCTCTATAGCATTAACTTCTGGACTTCTATAAAATCTTTTAAATATATGATTTATTTCATTTTCATTTATTCCTTTTCCATTATCACTTATAGTAATCCTAGTAAAAAAATCCATTTTAGTCATACTTATATTTATATGGCCACCTTTATCTGTATACTTAACTGCATTTTCAATAATATTAAAAAATGCTTCTGTAGTCCATTTCTTATCATGATATATCTCTAATTTTTCGTCTATATCTAGTTCTATAGAAATATTTTTTTCTTCAGCTTTTAAATGTATGCTGCTTAATGCATTTAAAATTGTATCTGCAATTCTTGACTTAATCATATTTAAATTAATAATTCCATTTTCTAATCTAGACATTTTTATCAAAGATTTAACTAACCATTCTAGTTTATTAACTTGTAATTGCATATTTTTTAAAAATAAAATTTGATTTTCTTTATCAATTTCTCTACATATTAGTGTTTCGTTGTACATTGATATATTAGCTATGGGAGTTTTAATTTGATGTGATATATCTGAGATTAAAGTTTTTATACTTTCTTTTTCTTGTAAGTATTTTTCATTTTTATCTTCCATAACCTCTATCATATACTTTAATTTGTTTTGAACTTTTGATAGTAAATTATCTTTATTTAAATCAAATTTCATATTTTTATTTCCTGATACAAATTCATCTATATTATAAATAATATTTTCACTAAAATTAACAATATCTTTCCTAACTTTATATACAAAATATAATGATATAAAAAAAATAAAACTAATAAAACTTAAACTTAAAAATTTAATCTTTATTATATCATTAGTAGTACCTGGGTATTTATTTACTATATTATTTGTTTGATGATTTATAAGTAGAAAACATGAAATTGATAATATAAAATATATAATAGAAAAAGTAATATAATAATTGTATTTTATTTCTTTAACAGCTTTCATTTTTATCACCAATCCACATATATCCCATTCCATATACAGTTTTTATATATTTATGTTGAGAAGATTTTTCATCAACTTTACCTCTTAGTCTATTTATATTTACTGTTAATGCATGTTCTTCTATATATTCACTTTCATTATCCCATATCTCATCTATTAAAGCTTGTCTTGTTACTATTTCATCTTTACATTGTATTAGCTTTTTAAGTATTTTATATTCTATAGGTGATAATACTAAATGTTTATCATTTTTGGATATTACCATTTTATCGAAGTCTATTCTAAATTCCCCTTCAGTTAATATATTATCATCATTTTCTAAACTACATCTTCTAAGTAATGCTTTAACCCTCTGTATTAATATATTTATACTAAATGGTTTTGTTATATAATCATCTGCACCTATTTTAAATCCATTAACTACATCATCTTCCATGTCACATGCAGTTAAAAATAATATAGCCACTTTCGACTCTGATCTTATATATTTACAAAATTCAAATCCATTTCCATCTGGAAGATTTACATCTAGTATTATTAAATTTATTTTTTGCTCTTTTAAAATTTTTTTAGCTTCCTTTAAACTATATGCTGGTATTACATTAATCCCCTCTAATTGTAAGTTAAAGCATATACCGTTATTAAGAATTGTATCATCTTCAACTATCATTACATTTTCCATTGTGTCCCCCCTATAATACTAATCTTTATTATAAAAATAATATCATCAAAAAAGATTGTACTCAAATTAAATTAACATAATTTTTGTACAATCCTTAATATTTTAAATAACAAACAAAATCTTTGAATCAGTTTTTTATTTAAAGAGATTTATCATCAACCTCTTCTAACCAAGATTTTATTATATCTATTACACTTTCCACACATCCATCTTTAAATGGCGATTTTAAGTTTCCTATTTCAACTATTTCTAAGAAAGATTTAGTTCCCCCAACCTTACATATATTTAAATAGTCATCCCATCCCTCAACTTTATTTTCTTGCATCTTCTTCCAAAATTGTAAAGAACATATTTGAGCTAAAGTATAATCTATATAATAAAAAGGATTTTTAAATATATGGCCTTGTTTAAACCACCATCCTCCTCTTTCTAGGAAATCACAATCTTCATAGTCCTTATGAGGTAAATATTTATTTTCAAGTTCTCTCCAAATATTTTTTCTATCTTCTTTACTCATATTAGGATTTTCGTATATACGATGTTGGAATTCATCTACTACTATCCCATAAGGAATAAATTTAATAGCTGAAGATAAATGTGTAAATTTATATTTTTGTGTATCTTCTTTAAAGAATAGTTCCATCCAAGGCCATGTTATAAACTCCATACTCATAGAGTGTATTTCACAACTTTCATATGTAGGGAAATTTATATCTGGCATATTTATCCATGTAGACATATATAATTGGAAAGCATGCCCTGCTTCATGAGTTAATACATCTATATCATCTGATGTTTGGTTAAAATTAGAGAATATAAAAGGTGATTTATAATTTGGTATATATGTGCAATATCCACCTGCTGCTTTTCCTTTTTTAGTAACTAAATCCATAAGCTCATTTTCTAACATGAAATCAAAAAATTCTTTAGTTTCTCTAGATAACTCAGAGTACATTTTTTTTCCATTTTCCATTATATATTCTGGGTTACCTTTTGGTGTTGCATTTCCACTTAAAAACTCAAAATTTTCATCTACGTAAGTTAGTTTCTCTAGTCCTAATCTTTCAGCTTGTCTCTTATATAAATCACTTGCAACTGGTACTATATATTTTAATACTTGTTCTCTAAAATTTTGAACCATCTTAGCATTATAATCAGTTCTCATCATTCTTATATAACCTAGTTCTACAAAATTATTAAAACCTAATTTTATTGCTATAGTATGTCTTATATTTATTAACTTTTCAAATATAGCATCAAATTTTTCTTCATTGTCTTTAAAGAATCCATAATAAGCTTTAGAAGCTCTTGTTCTCATTTCTCTATCTTTTGATAACATAAACTTTCCAAGCCCTGATAGATTTCTTTCTTTCCCTTCAAAGTTTATTTTTGCAGAAGCTAACAACTTAGTGTATTCTGAGCAAAGCTTGTTTTCATCTTGCAATTCTTTTATTATATCTTTTGAAAAAGATTTTATAGAAAACTCAGCTATTTTAACAAATTGTGTTCCAAAGTCATTTTCTATTTCTTTTTTAAACTTTGAATTTATAATTGCTTTATAAAAATATGAATTTATATCTTCATATAAAGGAGAATATTCATCCCAATATTCAGTTTCTTTTTCATAAAATACATCTTGTGTATTAATACTAGTTCTTATTGAACATATAGTTGACATTGTTTCTATATCATTTCTAATTTTATTAAGCTCATCTATATATTCTCTTTGCTCCTTATATGTAGATGCATTATTTATTTTTTCTATTAAGTTATTTATCTGTATTTTATTTTCTTCATAGTTTGGTCTTTCATATTTAAATTCTGAAAATTTCATGAACATATCTCCTTATCTTAATTTATTATTACATCAAATAAATATAATTAGATTTTAAATTATTAGATTTAAATCAATATGAATATTATACCATATATTACATATTGTTAACTTTTTATTAATAATTAAAATAATATAGTATATTTTTATCTTATGTAATCAATTTTTATTTTAGTTTATTAATTTTATAGATATTGATATAATTATATCTGACTTATATTTTAATTATTTGGAGGGTAATATGTATAAATTAATCGCTTTAGATATCGATGGAACTTTATTAAACACTGATAAAAAAATAACATCTAATGTATTTAACTCTATTCAAGAGGCTAAAAAAAATGGTGCAAAAGTTGTACTATCAACAGGTAGACCTTTACCTGGTGTAACACCTCTTTTAAAGGAATTAAATCTTACTGATGATGGGGATTATGTTATATGCTTTAATGGAGCTGTAGTTCAAGAAGTAAAAAGTGAAAAAGTTATTTCTAATATAGAAATGAGTTATGATGATTTTAAAACAATATTTAAAGTTGTTAAAAATCTTAATACCAAAGTTCATATAAATACACCAACAAATGTAATAACTCCATTTGAAGAACCAAGTAAATACACTGTATTAGAATCTGAGTTAAATCAGATACCAATCGTTTATATGCCTGAAAATGAAATAAATGATGATATAACATTCTGTAAAATAATGATTATCGATGAACCTGAAAGATTAGAAGAAATTTTAAATGTTCTTCCTAAAGAACTTTTCGAAAAATATACTGTTGTTAGATCAGCACCTTTCTTCTTAGAATTTTTAAATAAAAAAGCTAATAAAGGTACTGCTTTAAAAGCTTTATGTGAAAGTATCGATTTACCAATAGAACAAACTATAGCTGTTGGTGATGAAGAAAATGATCAACATATGATAAAATTAGCAGGTCTTGGGGTTGCTATGGGTAATGCTCGTGATAGCATAAAAGATATCGCAAACTTCATAACTAAAACTAATAATGAACATGGTGTTGCTCATGTTATTGATAAATTCATATTAAATAAATAGTATTATCTAGCATATAATATAATCTTGGTTTGTATATATGCATAAAAAAGCATCTTTATATAATTTTTAATTATATAAAGATGCTTTTTTTATACAAAAACTTACTTATTTTACAAAAATTTTACAACTTTAATAAAATTTTAAAACAAGTTGCTATTATACTATCCTTATAAATAAAATTTAAATAACAAATATAATTTTAGTACAGTTTAGAGTGTATTAAAAAAGGAGTAAAATAACAATGTGCGGATTTATAGGATTTTTAGATAATACTTCAAATAAAAAAGAAATAGTTAATGATATGCTTGATGCTATAATTCATAGAGGACCTGACCAAGTCGGTGAATTTATAAATGATGATATAGCTCTAGGATTTAGAAGATTAAGTATAATAGGTATAAACAATGGGATCCAGCCATTGTTTAATGAGGATAATAGTTTAGCTCTTGTATTTAACGGCGAAATATATAACTATAAAGAATTAAGAGAAGAACTAATAAACAAAGGCCATATTTTTAAAACAGATACAGATAGCGAGGTATTAGTTCATTGCTATGAAGAATTCAAAGAAGATATGGTTCATAAGTTAAGAGGAATGTTTGCTTTTGTAATATATGATATATCAAATAAAAATATTTTTGCAGCAAGAGACCATTTTGGAATTAAACCATTTTACTACTACTTAAGTGATGATAATGGTTTAATATTCGGTTCAGAGATAAAAAGTTTTTTAAAACATCCTAATTTCAAAAAAGAGCTTAATGAAAATGCCTTAAAGCCTTATTTAACTTTTCAATATTCTGTATTAGAAGAAACTTTCTTTAAGGGCGTATTTAAATTACAACCAGGTCATTTTATTGCATTTAAAAATGGAACTTTATCTACTACTAAATACTGGGATATAAACTTTAATCAACAAGATATATCATTAGATCAAAGTATTAACTCTATAGAAAATATTATGAACGAATCTATTAAACTTCATAAAGAGAGTGAAGTTCCTGTCGGTTCATTTTTATCAGGAGGTGTAGATTCTAGCTATATAACAGCTAATTTATTACCTCAAAAATCATTTTCAGTAGGATTTAATCAAGATAACTTTAATGAATCAAGTCTTGCAAAAGAGTTATCAGACACTTTAAATATAGAAAATATACAAAAGTTAATAACTTCAGATGAATGCTTTGAAAACCTATCAGATATACAATATTATATGGATGAACCTCAATCTAATCCATCATCTCTGCCTCTATATTTTTTATCTGAGCTAGCAAGAGAACATGTCACTGTCGTATTATCTGGTGAAGGAGCTGATGAAATATTTGGTGGTTATGAATGGTATACTGATGATAATATCCTAAAAAAATATAAAAAATTACCTTTCATAGTTAGGAAATCAATCGCTAATATATCAAAAAAACTTCCACAATTCAAAGGAAGAACTACTCTTATAAGAGGTGGTAGTACTGTTGAGGATTATTTTATAGGACAAGCTCTAATATTTGACGAAAATGAAGCTTCTAATATCCTTAATCCAAAATATAAAAATTCTAAATCAGTAAAAGATATAACAGGTCCTATATATGCTAAAGTTAAAAATCAAGATGATATAACTAAAAAACAATATCTGGATTTAAAATTATGGCTTCAAGGAGATATATTATTAAAGGCAGATAAAATGAGTATGGCTCACTCATTAGAGTTAAGAGTACCATTTTTAGATAAAGAGGTTCTGAAAATCGGAGAATCTATTCCTACCATATATAAGGTAAATAATGAAACTACAAAACTAGCATTAAGAGAAGCAGCTATAAAAGCTCTTCCAGAAGAATGGGCTAAGCGTAAGAAAAAAGGATTCCCAGTCCCAATAAGATTATGGTTAAAGGAAGAAAAATATTATAATATCGTTAAGGAATCATTTCTTAGTAAATATGCATCTGAATTTTTTGATGCACATGCTCTAATAAAATTGCTAGATAACCACTATAATAATAAAGAAAATAATGCAAGAAAGATATATACTATTTATGTATTTTTAGTATGGTATAAAAGATTCTTTGTAGATTAAAGCTAGATTATTTTGTTTTCAGTAATAGATGATAACTAAAAATAATTATCATCTATTATTTTTAACGAAATAAAATTCAAATTCATTTTATCTCGTAATTTTTCTAGCTAATGTAGCTGTCCATACACCTACCATAGTAACACCTAAAAGCATTTCTATACCTGATAATAATACACTTAAATCAATAGGGGTTATATCACCATACCCTACAGTTGTAAATGTTACTATACTGAAATATAATGACTGCATGAAATCAGTATTTAAATTTTCTAAAGGCAAACCATTAAAAATCAGCTCTTTATAATTTATAATATATTCTCCAACACTTAATCCTGTTATCATATATATTACTGCAAAAAACAACACTATTTCTAAAGATGTTATAAGAGCAAAAGTAGGTCTTTCTCCATATCCGCAAAGTAACCAAAATATAGATGACTTTACTTTACTCAATCCACTTAAAGACTTATGTTCCATACACTTAGATATATAATAATACTCTCCTGCTATATTTAATAATCCATTTGACTCAAATTTAGATGCAATATTTTTATAAACTTTAAATGCATAATTATAATTTTTTTTATATTTTTTATCTATTATTATTTTATCAATAAAAGTATACTCATCAAACTTTGATAAATAGTTATCTTCAAATTCAAGTTCTTTTATATCAGGGTTTATTATCTTACATGATCTCATATCACAATCATTAATAATTATTTTATTGAAATATACGTTGTTAAATATACATTCTTTTAAAGATGTTCGTTCGAATTTAACATTTTTTAAATTTATTGATTCAAATATGCCTTTTTCTACATTGCATTTTTTAAACTCACAGTTAACTAATATACTTTTTCTATCAAATATAGATATACATTCTTTAGTGTTATAAAAATTACAATCAATAAATTTTACATCAGTGAATTTACATGTTGAAAATGTATTACCATAAAATACACAGTTATAAAATTCTATATTTTTAAATTTACAATTGTTAAACATATTGTATTTAAATTCGATGTTTCTTAACTTTAAAATTTTAATATTATATTCGTCTTTAAATTCTCCAATACTTTTACTATTTATTTTTTTTACTGGTATCTTACTTCCATCTTCAATATGGTACATATCATTATAATCTAATGTACTGCTTCCATTTATATTTTCAGTTTTTATAAGAAATTTATTTTTGTATATCTCAATATACTTAAAATATTTTTTTTCATTTTCTAGCCTTCTAATTTTTAATTCTTCTTCAACATCATTCTTTATTTTAGAAAAATTATAAGTTTGCATAATCTCATCCTAACTTTTTTCATCTTATCTATAAATAAATACTTTATTTTTTGTTAAAATCCTTTATTTATAGAATACTTGTCTACTTTTTTTAATATCTATTATAAAAGAATTATTTTATCTTTGATTTTTAGTTTTACACAAAAGTCAATCCAATTAAATTTTGATATAATTTTGGGAGGTTACTTATGAATAATAATATTGAAGAACTTATAGAAAATTTACCTAAAGAATGTTGCTCTTTTTGTACTCATCTTTCATTAGATGGGCCTACAGATGATTTTGAATATAATATAAAATGTGTTATGTTAGATGCATTACCTACAACAAATCAACGCTGTAGCTTTTTTGAGCCAGAGCATTGTGATCTAACAGTAGATGATTTAAATAAATTATACCTAGAGTTTTTAGAAGCTTGTGTCAGGGTACGATTTGAAACTTATTTAAAATCTACTCACTGGAAAATTCTTAAGGAACAAGCATTAAAAAGCAATAATCACAGTTGTTCTATTTGTGGCTCTAAAGAAAACCTAGATGTTATTCATGGTAATAAAAATCTAGGGAGAGAAACTCTTGATGATGTTATTGTAGCTTGTGAAAAATGTATTTCTAAATAATATCATTTATAATTTACTACATAAAATTATTCTATTTTCACATACTAACTTAGAAAACATCATTAGGAGGTAAAATTAATATGTCAAATGGTAATTTAAGTTGTTCTGCAACTAATTGTGTTCATAATAATGCTAGTATGTGTTATGCTGGTGGAATAAGTGTTACTGGAGCTAGTGCTACATCTACATCTGCTACTAATTGTGCATCATTCCAAGATAGAGCTTCTTCTGGAATGACAAACTGCGGTAGCGAAGGATGTACTTGTACTAAAACAAGTGGTATATCTTGTCAAGCTTATAAATGTAATTATAATGAAAATGAATGTTGTAAAGCTCCTAGCGTTAAAATAAATGCACAAAACGCTACTTGTGAAACATTTATATGTAATAAATAATTTAGTTTATAAGTTTTAAATATTATTTAATAATAAAAATAATGAGTTGTATTTAAATTCATATACAACTCATTATTTTTATTTTATTTAAAACATTTATATAATTTTTGATAATATTTAGGCATTAGCTAGCACTTCTTCACTATATTCTCTTGCATTTTCTTCTCCTGTTAATACCCTTAAAGCTCCAAATGATAATGATTCTAGTTCATTTTCTCCTGGCATTATTTCAACATGAGATATAAATTCTACTCTTTTCTTAATATTATTAGTCATAACTTTAGAATGTGCTATTCCTCCTGTTATAACAATTGCATCTACTTTTCCTTCAACAACTGTTGCTAGTTCTCCTATTGATTTTGAAACTTGATAAGCCATAGCTTCATGTACTAATTTAGCATCTTCATTTCCATCATTCATCATAGATTCTACTTCTCTTAAATCAACTGTATTTAAATAAGAAACTATACCACCTTTACCTCTTATCATTTTTAACATTTCTTTATGAGTATATTTTCCTGAAAAACAATTATCTATTAATTTTTTACAAGGAACTCTTCCTGCTCTTTCTGGTGAGAATGAGCCTTCATCATCTGAAACTATATCTATCATTCTTCCTTTTTCATGAACACTTACAGTTATTCCTCCACCTAGATGTGCTACTATTAAATTTAAATCGCTATATTTTTTATTATTATTTTTAGCAAATTTTATTGCCATTGCTCTAGAGTTAAGAGCATGACTTAAACTTGTTCTATCCATACCTTTAATTCCTGATAATCTAGCAACATCAATTAGTTCATCAACTGCTACTGAGTCATATATGTATGCATTTATTCCTAAAGGTTTTGCTATTTCATAAGATATTATAGCTCCTAAATTTGATGCATGTTCTACAACAGGTCTATTTTTTAATCTATCTATCATTTCATTATTTACTAAGTAAGCTCCTGATTTTACAGGAGGAAGTAACCCCCCTCTACCTACAACTGCGCTTAAAGAGTTAATTTCTATATTATTTTCATTAAGTACTTTTAAAACTTCTTCTTTTCTCATATCAAATTGATCTTGGATTCTATTATACTTTTCTAAATCTGACGCTAAGTGATCAATTCCTTTTACTAATATTTGTTCTTCATTATCATACACTGCTATCTTAGTAGATGTAGACCCTGGATTTATAGCTAATATTCTGTAGTTCATAAATTTCCCCTTTGACTAATAAATATTTGCCTATAGATGCATATTCCCTTTTGTCTTTTGTTATTAAAACTATATTTAAATTAAGCTATTACAAGTAATCTAACTCATAATAGCTTAATTATAATATTAATTTGTTGCTACTGCTTCCTTAGTAACTAATTTCATTCCTTCATTAAATGCTTTTATATTTATATCAATAAATTTTTCTTTTACATTATCTTTTATTATATTTTCCCAATTTATATGGTCTAACTCCATAGATTTAACTAATGCACCTAATAATATTATATTCATTACCTTTGCATTTCCTAATTCTACTGCCTTATCCGCTGCATTTAGCTTTCTAGCATCTAATCTTTCAAGCTCTGCTTCTATTTCATTTTCTTTATATTCCGCTTTACCTGTAAGCACTGGCATAGAATCCATTCTATAGTTATTATAAACTATCTTACCTTCTGGCTTTAAGTATTCTAACCATCTTAAAGCTTCCATTTTTTCAAATGAAACTAATATATCTGCTCCACCTATTTCTATAACTGGAGAACATACATTATCCCCATATCTAACTTGTGAAGATACTGATCCACCTCTTTGGCTCATTCCGTGTATCTCACTCATTTTTACATCATATCCAGCTTCCATAAGTCCAGTAGTTAATAGTTTACTTGCAAGTATAGTTCCTTGACCTCCTACACCTACCAAAAGAACACTCTTAGTCATATTAGTTTACCTCCTTAGCTAATCTATTATTAGATATTGCATCTTTAGGACATGTTTGTGAACATACATTACATCCTACACATTGGTTTTTATCTATATTTACCTTCTTAATATCTTTATCAAATGATATTGCTGGACATCCAGTTTTCATACATGCCTTACATCCTATACAAGAATCATGATCTACTTCACACTTAGAAGTAAATGGACTATTAAATTCTTCTATATCTTGCTTAGAGAATTTTTTAAGAACACATGGCCATCTAGTTATTATTACAGAAGGTTCTTCTAGTTCAAATGCCCAATCTAATGTTTCTTTTACTTCTTTTAAGTTATTAGGATCTATACATCTTATTTGTTTAACTCCACAAGCTTTAACTAATGCTTCTATATCTACTTCATTAGTCACTTCACCTTGTAGTGTATATCCTGTTCCTGGATTTTGTTGATGCCCTGTCATACCTGTTATTCTATTATCTAATATTACAGATATTGAATTTCCTTTATTGTATACAACATCTAATAATGAGTTAACTCCTGTATGGAAGAATGTAGAATCTCCTAATACCCCTACAACTCTCATTTTGTTGTCATCTTTCATATTAAATACTTTTTGAGCTCCATGTCCTGTACTTAAACTTGCTCCCATACATACAACTGTATCCATTGCATTATATGGAGGTGCAAATCCAAGAGTATAGCATCCTATATCTCCTGTAACCATAACATTTTTTCTCTTTCCTAATTCATAGAAGAATCCTCTATGTGGACAGCCTGCACATAACCCTGGAGGTCTTGGAACAACTAATTCTTTATTGTATTGAACTGTATCATTTGTTTTTCCAAAGATTGATTTTCTTATTGTATCTGGAGTCATTTCTCCTGTTATAGGTAATATATCTTTACCTGAGCAATCTATTCCAGCCATTTTCATTTGATCTTCTATAAATGGATCATTTTCTTCTATAACATATATTTTATCTACTTTTGATGCGAATTCTTTTATTTTGTCCATTGGTAGAGGATTTGTAAATCCTAATTTCATGTATGATGCGTTGTCACCGAATACTTCTTTTGCATACATGTGACACATTCCTGATGATATTATACCTATTTTAGTATCGTTTATTTCATAATAGTTAAGAGGTGTATTGTTTGAGTATTCTTCTAATTTATTCAATCTATCTTCTACTGAGTATCTTAATACTCTAGCATGTGCTGGAACAGTAAGATTTTTTTGTGGATTTTTAGCATAATCTTTTATTCCAACTTCTACTCTATCTGTACATTCAACTATTCCTTTTGAATGACAAAGTCTTGTTGTAACTCTATATAAAACTGGAGTATCATATTTTTCACTTACTTCAAAAGCTTCTTTTAACATATCTTTAGCTTCTTGGCTAGTTGCTGGCTCAAATAAAGCTATTTTAGCAAATTTAGCATAATTTCTATTATCTTGTTCATTTTGAGATGAATGCATTCCTGGTTCATCAGCAGATACTAATACCATACCTCCATTTACTCCTGTATAAGCAAATGTGAATAATGGGTCTGCTGCTACGTTTATACCAACATGCTTCATAGAAGCTATTGTTCTTGCTCCTGCTATAGATCCCCCTATAACTGCTTCTAATGCAACCTTTTCATTTGGAGCCCATTCAGCTACTATATCATTTTTATATGTAGCTATGTTCTCTAAAATTTCTGTACTTGGAGTTCCTGGATATGCAGATGCATATTTAACACCAGACTCATAAGCTCCACGAGCTATTGCCTCGTTACCTGTCATTAACTTTTTCATAGTTTTATTCCCCCATAATAATTTTTCAGTTTCATCTATTCCCTTTTACTAAAAATTCACTTTGATTATGTCACTAACTATGCAGCCCTCATTCTCACTTGAGTCGCATCTATTACTCAAAATGCATTAACTATGTGGTCATTTTATTTCTAAAAATAGGTCTATTTTAAAGTAGACCTATTTTTTATTTACTTAACTTCTGCTAAATCTTTGCTTTTTATATACTCAAGAGCATTTTTTATCATGCTAGGAGCAATTTTACATTTATCCTCATTTACTGCACATACAGCAAATCTAAGTCCTGCTTTTAGTGGAACCATGAATAAATTATCTTTAGTTAATTCTTCACATACAGCTCTTGAATTTTCACATGGTATACTAACGAAGAATCCATCTCTATAAGGAAGTATATCTAATCCTACTCTTTCAGCTTCTTTAACAAATACATCAGCTCTTCTTCTTAGCATTTGTTTATGTTTATTTTTTTCTTCAGTATATACTTTAAATTTAGCTTCATCATTAACTATATTAGAAAGCAACTTCATTGCTCCTCTATTACAGTTTGACCAGTTTGCTCTACATGAATGTACACAAGCATAGTAGAACTCTTCAGCAACATTTTCACTTGAAGTTATACATATTGCAGATCCCATTCTCATTCCATAGGCAGTAAATCCTTTTGACATACTAAATCCTACTATTGTAAGTACATTTTCAGGAAGATTTGAGAATTTTTTAAAGAATTTTCTACTAGCATTATCATCACTTGCAAAATCTATATAAGCTATATCTACAAAGAAGATTATTTTTTTCTCTGGATTTTTAGATACTTCTTTAGCTAAATCTATTATCTTGTCCCACTCTTCATCTGAAATACTATATCCAGTTGGATTATGTGCTGGTGTATTTAAAATTGTAAATATTCTTTCTTGTTTATTAGCTATATTTAAAAAACTTTCTTTAAATGAATCAAAATTAAAGTTATTTTTTTCATCAAATAATTTATATGTAGTTACTTTTCTTCCGATTTCCTCTGTTATACTTACGTAAGGACTCCAGAACCAATCTGATGTTAACACTTCATCTCCTTCTTCTGTATAGTTCCAAGCAGCTAATTTTATAGCACCACTTCCACCTGGAGATGCTACTGCCTTTATATATCCTTCTGGAAGATAATCTTTAAAGCATACTTTTTTAACTGCTTCAAGATAATCAGGTTGACCTTCAAGAGCTGCATATGCTGATATATCTTTATTATCTAATGATTTATATTCATCATAAACAGTGTCCATAGTTATTAACTTACCTTCATCATCCATAAGAGCACCTATAGTAGCATTTATTACATTATTTGTTCCTAATTCTTTCTCTGCTTGTTGTGCTCTTGCTGATAAATTAAATATTATATCTTTTTCTCTTGGCCATATTGAATGTTTAGCCGCCATACTTTGACTCATATCATCACCCCTAGTATAATGTTTTATCTTTTTGCGAGTTGATTTTTGAAATGTCCGTGTTAATGTTTTCCCACTAGTATTATAACACACTACATTTTCTTTGTTAATCATTTATATATTATCTGATAATTTCATAAATTTCAATTTTTTCTAATATAATTTATTGATTACTATAAATTTTAGGGAGTTGATGTAAGTGCAATTTAGAAATAATAATATGTATATGCCAACAGATAAGGGATCTTTATCTGTTCATGGTGCAAGCTATATAGAAGTGAATTCAGATAGAGCTAGGTTAAAAGTAAAAATTTCTACTGATAATACAAGTTTAGAAAAAGCTCAGGATACAAATAAAGAAGTCTCAGACAGAGTTCTGATGAGCTTAAAAGATTACGGAATATCCAAAGAAAATATTCACAGTGAAGATTTATCTGTAAGTAAAAATTACGATTTAACTAATAATAAGTTTTTATCATATAAAGTTACTAATGTCATAAGTATTTTTTTAGATGATTTTAACAAGCTTGGTGATGTTTATTCTTTGATTATAGAAAATGGAGCCAATGACGAAATTAGCGTTGATTTTATTCTTTCAAATCCAACTCAATATTATAATCGTGTCCTAAAAAAAGCTACTCAAGATGCTTTAAACAAAGCAGGGTTATTAGCTAAAAGCTTTAATGTTAAATACAATCCAACACCTAATAAGATAACAGAATTAAGTTCTCCAATCTATGCTATTACATATCCTTCTAGCTCTAGTAGTTATTATAAGGATATTGCTCCAGGCATAGTTAAAATAACAGCTGAGGTAGAAGCAGTTTTTACTACTTTTCCTTTTTAATAGTATAAACTAAAAAAAGCTATCTCAAAATAGATAGCTTTTTTAGTTTATACTATACAATTTTCAATTTGAACTATATAATTTTGGCAATTTTCACAAATTATGATGCTAACTATATAGCTATCATCTACTTTACCTTTTCTTGATAATTTATTAAAAGATAATCCTTTATAATCTTTATCTATATCACTTATTATATATTCACCATTTTTAGTGAAAATATAAAAATGATATTCTAAAAATCCAAAGAATTTTTGTTTTTCTTTAACTCCCGCTAAACATTCTGGACAAGCTTCTTGATAATACTCTATATCAAAGTCAATATCATTAGATTCACTTAATATATTTAATATTTTATCTAATGATATTCCTTTCACAGGCTTTTCTTCATCATTAATTACATCACTGCAATTTTTTTGAGATAATATATATTCTTTTTCTTCGTAATTAAATTTGTATTCGTTCATTTTACACCTCTTTATTTTATTTCAGACTTAAATGGTACTTCTTCAGATAAAGCATTTTTATATTCTACATCATTTATATATCCAAGTTCATTCATTTTATATAATATAGTTTCTTGTCTTCTTTTGGCTTCTCTATGTTCACTATATCTAGCTGGATTGTTAGTTATTCCTGCAAGCATAGCACATTGAGCTAAGCTTAATTCACTTACCTTTTTTCCAAAATAAACTTTAGCACCTTTTCCAACTCCATATGATGATTTTCCTAAATAAATATTATTTAAATATACTCCTAATATATCATCTTTGGTCATATTTTTATCCATAGAAGTAGCATTATATATGTCCTTTATCTTTCTTTTTATAGTTCTATCATCGTCAGTAAGTAAATTTTTTGAAATTTGCATTTCTATAGTACTTCCACCTTGAGTACTATCAGATAATACATTGTGAACTACTGATCTTAATAATGAAATTTCATCCACTCCATTATGTTTATAAAATCTTTCATCTTCTATTGAAACTACAGCATCTTTTAAATATTTTGGTATCTGATCATTACTTACAACTTCACTACTTATATATTTTGATTCTAATAATACCATATCTACTCTTTGAGACCCTTTTAATGATGTAAGTACAAACACAGAGCCAACTGCTGATGTTAGTACTAGCACAACTAATATTAATACTAAAAATTTCTTGCCTAATGCTATGGCTGACTTATTCCTTCTTTCAACTTTGCTTTTTTTTCTATTGACAGATCTTTTTACACTTTCATTCACTGTTTTAGATCTATCTACTGACATTCTTTCTCTGTCTATATTATTAATTTTACTTCTACTTTCCAAATTATTAGGCTTTGAAATTTGATTATGCTCTACATTAGCGCTTACTTTTCTTCGCCTTATTTTATTTTGATCATCATTGTAATAACTCATGTAAGCCTCCTTTTTTTATAGAATAATTATACATTGTTATACAAAATAAATCAAAGAACAAATTTGTAAGATTAAATTTATGGTATTATATGTATTTTTTTGTATTTTTAAGTCGATAAATAATTTATTTTTCTTATATTTTATAATCTCCAAGGATCTTTAAATAAACACATTAAATTTTTTTATAGTTTTGTGATAAAAAAGTATTTTTTGGGGTATTATATAATATGAATTCAATTTAAGGAGGACTTTGAAATGGCATATAAAATAAACGATGCTTGTATCAGCTGTGGAGCTTGCGAACCTGAATGTCCAGTTAGCTGTATATCTGCTGGAGATGACAAATACGTTATAGACCCTGAAGTATGTATAGAATGTGGTACTTGTAACAGTGTCTGTCCAGTAGATGCTCCTCAACCAGAATAATACATAAAAAAAGAAAAGCATATGCTTTTCTTTTTTTTATTTATTTTATTTTTATTGTTTTTACTACTTTTTCATTAGCTATATCTTCTATATTAGTCATTTCTAATTTTATAGAATCAATTGTATTAAGCAATGTTACGCCCATTTTAACAGTTTTACTTTCACCACTTTTTATATTTCCTATAAACCCTGTAATATTTTCTTTTCCTGTACTTACGAAATATTTCGTTTCTTTTCCACCTTGATATGGATAAATATCTATATTGGATAACTCAACATCATATTTACCATTATTAGATACTTTCATTGTGATAATAGCCGAAGCATCATATTTTTTACCTACATTAATCTCTTCTTTTCTTAAATCTACATTTTCTATAGTTATTTTTATATCATTATCACTCATATTATTTATCCATATATCGTTTCCAAAGTTATATTTATTATCTAGGCATATAGAATTAGTTGTTGTACAAACTATAATTATTAATGTAAATACAGCTATTAATTTAATTTTCTTCATACTTACCTCCTACGCACTTTTCTTTATTTTGTGCATAGGAAAAATTTTCATTCATTTTTCAAGTATATTTTTTACAAATTTTATTTAAATTTTATTTTAAGAAAAAAAATTTATATTTTTTTGTTTTTTTCTTGCTTTTCTTGTCGAATTTTGTTATTATAAATACAAGGTTATTCCCCTAATAACCGATTATTTACTCCCCAAATAAAATATATTCCCTAATAAACCCCTTTTTATAATATATTTTACCCCTTTAATAACCTTACTTGATCGGATTGAAGTAAGGTTATTTTTTTTCGTAATTTTTTATAATAGATCTTACCTCTTTATATCCTTTTGCTTTACTTTCTATAAAAGGTATCATTTTATCATCATTTATAATATTCCAGCTATCATTTTCTTTGTATAAAGCTATTTGTATATTTTTTTTATCATTATCTAAAGTCCATGTAAAATAATTATTATCTCTTTTATCATAGTGCCAATCTAAATTTTCAGTTACATTAGATAAATCATTCATAATTTGCAGTACATTATCATATCTATCTTGAGGGTTTATCATTAAGCATTTTTCTATTATAGATATCATTGACTTTGGAATATGAGACATATACTTTTTTCTTATTGGAAACTTACCTTTTGCACAAGCTATTTTCAAACTATTTAAATCTTTGTATCTTTTCGCTTGTTTATTATATTCTTCATTTCCGTTGCACATTCTGTATAAAGTAGTTCCTATTTGATATATATCTATTTTTTTACTTATAATAGAATTAGTGCACTGCTCTGGTGCAATATGCTTATAGTATACATTTTTTAATCTTGCATTTCCTAAATAATTTAGATATAGTGCTGATCCAAAGTCTGTTAAAACTGCATCTTGAGAATCACTTATCAATATATTATTAGGTTTTATATCACAATGTATCATCCCATTACTGTGAATATATTGGACTGCTGATAAAAAATCTAATGAATATTTTATTATTTGTCTTATAGTTAAGTTATTATTTTCTAATAAATGATATAACGATCCATTTCTATAATATGGCATAGTTATATATATATACTCATCATCATAAGATGCAGTGTTTATAGATATAATATTTGGATGCTTTGAGTTATAAACTTTTTTAGATTCTTCAAAATATTTATTTACATTTTTAAAATTATTCTTATCTATTTGCTTTAAAATAAATCTAGATCCTAACTGAGTATCTTCTACTATATATAATGCAGAATTTACACCTTCTGAATGTATCTTCTCTATTATTTTTAAATTAAACTTAGGACTTATTTGCATATACTCACCCCACAATTCGAAAATACTTCCTCAACTATCCCCTCAACCTTAACTATATCGATAATATCAATCCCAATAGCATCCTCTATTATTATATTTGATTTTTTTATATTATACTTTTGTACAAGCATAATTAAAAATTTTCTTATATAATTCAATTTATCACCTATTTTAAATGATTTTGGCATTATTATAGTATCATTCATAATAACTCTTTTTTCATTATTTTCAATATTAAATATATAAAATTCTATTCTATCTATAAATATATTTATATTAATAAAATTCATAGTACCAACCCCCCAAAAGGATTTTTTAGTCTGTTATATACTATGATACTCATTCAAATTTAAACACTAAATATAGCCTATTTTTAAATAAATATAAGAAACCTTAAATTATAATATTAAAATTTATATAATCTAAGGTTTCTTATATTTTTTATATTTCATCTTTAATTTTTAAAAACAGTTTAGCTGTAGCTAACGTATCACTATCTGCTCTATGTGCATTTTTATTTTCTATATTATAATATTCACATGCAGTTTCCAATTTTTTATTTTTACCTTTATATGATTTATTTTGTTTTAATAATTCTAACGTACATATATGATTTTTTATAGGATTTAATCCAAGTTCATTTAGATAAAAATTTAAAAATTTTAAATCAAATTTAGCATTATGAGCTATTATAGTTCTATCTCCTATATATTTTCTAAATCTAGGAAGTACAGTCTCAATTCCCTCTTCAAATTCAACCATTTCATTTGTTATATTAGTTATCTCTGTTATAAAATATGGTATCTGCATTTTAGGCTTCACAAACCTTGAATAGTTTCTTACAATTTGATTATTAATGATTTCTGTTATACCTATTTCTATAATCTCGCATCCTTTATAAGGGTCTAGTCCTGTGGTTTCCAAATCTACAACTACATATTCATTCATATTGCTCTCCTTAATATAATTTATTTAAGTGTATTATATACATATATATTTAAATTTTATATTTTTTATCAACTAATATTTTATAATTTCTTAATATAATAAAAATACCTGCTATATATTATATAACAGGTATTAATTAAAATTCTACTCATTTAGCATTATATATATGGAACTGGATTTGTATGCTTACCATTTATTCTTATTTCAAAATGTAAGTGTGGCCCAGTTGATCTTCCTGTTGATCCAATTTTAGTAACAGCTTGTCCTTTTTGAACTCTTTGGCCTACAGATACTAATAGCTGACTATTATGTGCATATAGTGATACTTTTCCATCATCATGTTGTATCATAACTGTATTACCATAGCTCCCTTTAGTTCCAGAGAATATTACGGTTCCATTATCAGTCGCTACTGCTGGAGTTCCTGTTGGAGCAGGTATATCTATACCTGTATGCATCTTTTGCACATTTAAAACTGGATGCAGTCTATATCCATATGGAGAACTTATTCTACTATATCCTGGCACTGGCCAAGATCCATTTGATATTATAGCCTCGCTTAATTCATCACCTGAGCTCATAGCAGCTTGTCTTGCAGCTTCAGCAGCTATCTCCTCTAATTCTCTTTCTAAACTATTTTCTTCTGATTCTAAAGCACTTTTTAATGATTCTAATTCACTTTTATCTGATTGCATAGTTTCATTATCTCTTACTAGTGAAGATTTTAGTGCTTCTTGCTCAGATTTCTTAGAGTTTAATTCTTTTTCTTTTTCTTCTATACTTAATTTATTAGAATCTAATTCTTTTAAAATTTCCTTATCTTGTTTAACAACTTGCTTTACTACATATACATTATTAAAAAAGTCAGATATTGAGCTACTACTAAATATAACTTTCATATATCCTATAGAATAGTTGCCATCTATAGCCTTTAATCTTTTGCCTAAAGAATCCTCATTCTTTTTTATATTTTTTTCTAAGGCTTTTATTTCATCTTTAGCTTTTGTTATTTCTGTATCTAATTCTACTATCTTACTATTAGTTTCAGAAATTTTTTTTTCAATTTCTACTATTTTTATATCTAAATCTTTAATTTTACCTTCTAAAGTTGTTTGTTCTTGTCTATTCTGAGTTAGCTTGTCATCTAATTCTGTTGTATCATTTTCATTTGCATATATAAAACTAGTAGAAAATAACACTGTACATACAGCAACTACTGATATTGTCTTTTTCACTCAATCGTCCCCCTATATTTATACTTTTAAGTATTTTTTAACGGATATAACACTACCTAAGACTCCTACTAATATGCCTGTTATAGCTAAAACCAATATAAGCGATAGTGATATACTTGCTAATGGTAGAACAGTTCCACCCATTATAGTACTTATAACTTCTCTAATCTTATCAAGTATATAGCTATACATTCCTATACAAATCCCTATAGCTAAAACTGAACCTAAAAATCCTATAATGAAACCTTCAACTATAAATGGTGCTATAACAAATCTATTACTAGCTCCAACATATTTTATTATTTGTATCTCTTCTTTCTTACTGTATACTCTACTTTTTATAGTATTAGAAATTATCACTAAGCATGTAAGAAGTAATCCTACTATAAGCAATCCACCAAATTTCATAACTGTATTTGATATATTTAAGAAGTTTTGCATTTCATCTTGATGATATTTAACATCTAATATTCCATCAAACTTTAATATTTTGTTCGATATTGATTTAATTGTATTTGGGTTATCAATAGTTAAAATATAACAATCTTCTAATGGATTATCTACTCCATCTAAAAGATATGCGTCTTCTCCCCAGCTTTTTTTCATTTCATTAAAAGATGTTTCTTTTGTTTTAAATTCTATATTATTTATACCTTCAATTTCATCCATTTTAGTTTTTAACTCTATTCTAGCATCATCGTCTAAATCTGATTTAATTTCTACTCTAACCTTATTAATCTCATCTTTAGCTGAATTTATAAATTGATTTATATTTAGTACTATAGTTAAAACTATTCCTAATATTATAAGTGACGCTGTAACGGATACTGTTGATATAAAACTCATAGTTTTATTATGAAAAACACCCTTTATTCCTTGTTTTAAACTATATAAAATTTTAGACACCGTCTTCATATGCATCCCTCTTTGTATCTCTTATTATTTTGCCATCTTTAAGTTCCACAACCCTTGGAGAAAATAATTTTAATATTTCTGTATCATGAGTTGCCATTATAACTGTAACATTTTCTTTATTTATTTCTTTTAATAAATTTAAAATTCCAACAGAATTATCTATATCTAAGTTTCCAGTACACTCATCAGCTATAATTATAGATGGTTTATTCACTATAGCTCTTGCTATACCAACCCTTTGACATTCACCACCTGATAATTCAGATGGGTATCTTCCATGTTTATCTGCAATACCTACCTTATGTAATACTTCCATTACCCTAGGCTTTATTGTTTTAGGAGGTGCTCCTATAACTCTCATTGCTAACTCCACATTTTCAAAAACTGTTTTATCTTGTAGTAATTTAAAATCTTGGAAAACAACACCTAATCGTCTTCTATAGTTATGTATTTTACTAATTTTAATTTTTGTAATTTCTTCACCTAGTACAGATACTCTTCCTGATGATATTTTTTCTTCTCTAGTTAATAATTTAAGTAAAGTAGACTTCCCTGCTCCTGAGTGACCTACTAAAAATACAAATTCACCTTGTTTTATACCTAAATTTATATTATCTAATGATTTGTTACCATCACTATAGATTTTATCTACATTAGTAAACTTAATCAATTTCATCACTCCATATATCATTTTTCGTTAATTTACGTATTAACTTTATTATTCTTATCTAATTATACACAATTTTAATTTATTTTGTAACTATTTTGTAATTGAAATTTAAATTTATTTGTTTTATTAAACCAAATTTAGTTATATATACATACTTTTTAAAGAAATTTGCATGAATTATATATAAATAATAAACTATTAATTTGGTTTTAATAAAAAATGACCATAGAATAATAGTATCCTATGGTCGCTTTTTATTGTTTTCTAATATTTTATTTTTCCTTTTATTTTAATTTGTTCTAAATAAACTAATCCATTTCCTTGAACCGCTCTACTGTATTGTAATAATTTTGTGTGCTTAATTAGTTGAGCATATAGTTCAGTTTCATTTAAGTCTCTTTTAAATTCTTCTTTTGACCAGTTTTTAAGTAATGCCAAGCTGCCTGTAACGTGAGGTGTCGCCATACTAGTTCCACTTAATATTGCAAACTGATTTTGAGGATATGTTGATAATATATCTACTCCAGGAGCTACTACATCAACATTTAAATTTGCATTACTAAAATTTGCAGGTATCCCTTTTTTATCTACTGCTCCTACTGAAATTACATCTTCATATGCAGCAGGGTATGAATATTCAAAGTCCTCAGCATTTCCATCTCCTTCATTTCCTGCCGCACATACAATAGATATACCTTTATTTACAGCTTCTTTAACTGCTTTTTGTAACTTATCCGTACTTTGAGGCATTCCTAGTGACATGGATATAATATCAACTTTTAAGCTTATTGCATAATATATTGCATTAACTACCCAACTTAATTTTCCAGATCCAGTTCGATCTATTGCTTTTAACACATATATACTTGCTCTAGGGGCTACTCCTAATATAGTATTATTACCCCCATTTGCTGCAATAGTGCCTACTACATGAGTTCCATGTCCAACTCTATCGGTTACAATATTAGAACCTTTTCCATCTTCATCTGTAAAATTTCTAACTCCTGCTATATTATTTTTTAAGCTCTCATGGTTTATATCACACCCAGAGTCTATTACAGCTATTTTTACACCTTCTCCTTGAGTTGCCTCTACCCATAAACTTTTAGCTTTTATCATATTGACTCCATATGGAGCTTTTGATTGTGGCCCTCTTATTTCTTGATTCAATGTAAAAGGAAGTAGTTTTACATTCATATCTTCTTGTTTATTTTTCATAAATAATCACTCCAAATTTTTTCTATACTTAATTATATATATTTGAAATGATTATGGTGATTGCTTCTTTTTCTTCTTAAGGTAATGATGTATGTTTAGAAGTACTTTTTCTTCATTATTTTCACTTATATCTACGTCAAACAAATATTTTTCTTCATCATTTTCTAATTTATATATTCCTTGCACTATATTTTGATTTTCTATAACTACATCTAATATTTCTTTAGCTCCTAAATAATATGTGCCTATTTTTCCTTTTTGATTTTCATTCCATTCTCCTACATACTTATAAAAATCACATGTATATGAACCTATTCCATCTCTTTTACCAGCTTTAAAATCACCTTCATATACACTATTATCAGAGTATCTATATTGACCTAATCCATCAAATAAATCATCTTTAAAACTCCCTTCATATACTTCTTTATTTCTAAATTTTAAAATTCCATTACCTCTTTTAACACCATACTTATATTCACCTTGATATATATTGCCATATATATCTGTATAACAACCGTGTCCATGAAATACATTTTCTTTAAACGCTCCGACATATTTACTTCCATCTTTATACTTATACTCGCCTTTTCCATTTATTTTATTTTTATTGAACTTCCCCTCATAAATATCTCCATTAGATTTTATTAGTTT
This sequence comes from Romboutsia lituseburensis, assembly GCF_024723825.1. Lineage (NCBI taxonomy): Bacteria > Bacillati > Bacillota > Clostridia > Peptostreptococcales > Peptostreptococcaceae > Romboutsia > Romboutsia lituseburensis. The sequence goes on along the minus strand of NZ_JANQBQ010000001.1, from coordinate 3,256,583 downwards.
GCCTTCTCCTGATTGATAATCATCCTCCCATTCGCCTATATATTTACTTCCATCTTTATAATATAGTACCCCTCTACCATTTTTTTTACTGTCTATAAAATATCCTTTATATATATCCTTATTCTTATATGTATACATACCTAAACCTTCTATCATTCCAAATTTAAAATCTCCACTATAAGTTGATCCATCATTATATATATACTTTCCTACGCTATGCATTTTATCATCTTTCCAAAGACCTTCATATCTCTCTTTATTTGTAAATACACAAATTCCAAATCCATTTCGTTTCCCATTTATAAGTTCACCTTTATAAATATCCCCGTTATCATATTTACATACCTTATCTCCATTTATTTTATTTATTTGTTTATCATTTTTTATTTCTTTATAATCACATAAATTTATATTTACTGTATTTGTTTGACACCTCATACCTACATCAGATTTAGAAATTTGTTTTTTAGAGTTAATAATAAATTTAATTATTAATAGTAGAATGAAACCAGCAGATAAAAATATAAATACACCAAGTATTGTCATTATATAATCTGTTATAACCTTCATAATTAACATTCTCCTTCCAGATTTACAAAGTACATATGTTAATTTATATTTATACATGTCCCAATTTATGCTTATTTAATTTTATAACTCTATACAAATAAAAAATTCGCTTCGCTTAAGCCACAGCGTGGGCGTTATTTTTTCATGTCGCCAACGACTTCGTCCGTTGCTCAAAGATGTCATTATTTACTTTCATAAAGGCGTTGATATTACTATACTTAATAACTTATCCACATTTTTTGATGTATTATAATGCTCTTAAGCGTAAAAAAAAGATGAATATATAATTCATCTTTACTCGATAATATCACAGTATACTTTTTCAAGTTCTTTTATATTTATACTAAGTTGATTTTCTCCAACGTAGCTTTTATGTTGATTATAGTTTAATACTGATTCTTCTATTTCATTTAACTTGCTTTTTATATTTTCCAGTCGATCTTCTTTATAATATACTTGAGTATAATCTTTTTTTATATCTTCTTTAGTTTTAATTATACTTTTTATAAATAACGATACTTTCTTTTTTGTAGATATTTTTTTGCTATTTTCTAATACATTCATATTAAATCCCCTTTGGCTTATGATAAACCTTTAATTCTTTATACAATATTTTACTATATTAACACTATTTTTAACAGAAAAAACTGTCGACATATTAATACATCAACAGCTTTCTTGTAGAAAATTACTATAATCGATCCCCTCATAACTTAAATCTTCTTCAAATAATTTTAGTATATTTTGTAATTCTTGCTTGTATTCATTCTCGTTTAATTTATAAAGCATTAAATCTTCAAGTAAATCTTTCATATCAAAATATAAGTTTTCAAGTAAATAAAAATATCCTATTTTTATGTCTTTAATTTTGTCAATTGTATCAAATTTTCTATTTATATCTTTTAAAGCTTCAATATTATAAATATCTATATTTTGAAGAGTGTGTAAATATAGTACAACAGTTTTTATAACTTCAATGGATATATAATCATTATTATATTCATTATTGCCATCATAAAAGCTTTTTTTATATTTTTCAAAACATATCTCCAAGTTTTCATTTATATTTATAAATGGTGTTTTTATAAAATCTTTTATAATTAAAACTTCTCTTATTTCTTCATTTTTTTCTAAAACATCGTCTAATACATATAAATTATATGCATCATATAATGGATCATGAGCATCCCCTTCAAACTCTACATTTGCACATTGAAGCAAATTTTTCAACGATATGTAGTTCATGCACTTTATTCCATAATTTATATATTTATCTTTTATATCTACAAATAAATCTTTAATATTATTTACAAATCTTGGATGATTATGTTTTTGAGCGCTTTTTTTATCGGTGTTATTAAAACAAGTTAAATCTAAACTGCCAAATGTATATATTCCCTCTATTTGTGAAAATGTCCCTAACCATTTTTTAAATTTCCTCATAACCTCTTCATAGGTAGGTGCTGCATCTATATCTTCTTGGCTAATTTGAGTTAACTCCTCTATATGAGGATATATATCTTGATTGCTTACAGGTTTGATTAATGATTTAAATTCATCAATTTTCCCAGTGTTAGTATCAAATTGTATTGCACCTATTGCAATTATATCTGCATTTAGCATATCTCTTTTATTTTTAGCACTTGGCATATTCATTTCAAAATCAATATATACTTTTTTCAATATAAATCATCCCCTTATAAATACTTCTCCTTATATTTTATCATTTTATATTTAGTTTTTTGATATATATTTTTCTAATATAAAAATTTTCTACACAAATTTATATATTAAAAACCGACGATATTATATATCATCGGTTTTTAATAATTTATATCTATTCATATCTTTCCATAAAAGAATGTTTCTTGCCGTCTTCTTGCCATCCTAATACAGAATCTAAGTTTATATTTTCAGCAGCTTTAAATATTGATTTTTCTACATCTTTAAAGTTATCTCCAAGATTTTTTATTAAATCTTTTATTTCATATCTTTTATTACCTGTTTTTTTAGCTGCAACCATACATGCACAATTTAGTGGCCATATTCCACTATTTTGTATAAATCTTATTATATGTTCTTCTCTTATATAATATAGAGGTCTTATTATTTGAATTCCATCAAAATTAGTAGAGTTTAATTTAGGTAACATTGTTTTAAAATTACCAGCACATAATAAATTAAGCATTGTAGTTTCTATAACATCATCATAGTGATGTCCTAATGCTAGTTTATTACATCCTAATTCTTCAGCTTTAGAATATAATGCACCTCTTCTCATTCTTGCACACATATAGCATGGATAATCTTTAGCTATTTCATCTGCAATCTCAAATATTCTTGAATCAAATAAATGTATAGGTATATCTAGGTACTCACAGTTATCTACAAGAAGTTTTCTTATGTCTTCATGATATCCTGGATCCATTGCTATAAATTCTAAATCAAAGTTAACTTGGCCATGTCTTTTTAATTCTTGAAACATTTTAGCCATAAGCAAGCTATCTTTCCCTCCAGATATAGCAACAGCTATTTTATCGCCTTCTTCTACTAATTTATAATCTCTTATGGCTTTTATAAATTTAGACCATAAATGCTTTCTATATTTCTTTATTATACTTCTTTCTATGTCTCTTAATGGTTGTCTTTCATCAAAAGGAACTATAATTTCACAACCTTTTCCAGCTAATTCGCTCATCTTTTCACCTCATTTTTATGCAAACATGCAAATTATTTTATCATATTTATTATTGGCAATTCAAGTGATTGATAAATTTATTTTATCATTAATCGACTAATTTTTCATAATAGTATATATATTATTATTTTTATTTATTATAAAATTAATAATTTTATAATTTTTGTTATATATTATGTAGTTTTTTTTGATTAAAGTTATGAGATATTTAAATATGTTTATATTTTATTGTAACGGTTTTCGCTTGTACGAATACTATGTTAATAGATAGACATTATCTAGTATTTGACAAGGAGGGTTATAAATGCAAAATAACAATAGAGGCATGGCTAAAGAATGTGGGGATTCTTTAGTTAGACCATATATAAACAATCAAACCTTTACAAAAATGTACAATACTTCTACCGCGCTTAAAAATGGAACTATATTTCCAGAATTATTTTTATTAGATTCTGAGATGTATAATAAAAATTTGTACGCTAATCCTAAAAAACAATCAGGAGGTAGAAGATAATGAAAAGAGAATCTAGACAAGATCTTTTAAATAAAGTGCAAGAATTAAGTTTTGCAGCTTTAGATATGAACTTATATTTAGATAATCATCCTGATGATAAAAAAGCAATTAATACTTACAATAACTTTTGTACTCAACTTTTACAAGCTCGAACAGCTTATGAAAGCAAATATGGACCTTTAACTAATTTTGGCTATTCACCAAGTAAATATCCTTGGCAATGGGTTGATAATCCTTGGCCTTGGGACATAGACTTTTATAATTAAATCATTTTTAGGGGAGGATTAAGGATTTATGTGGATATATCAAAAAACATTACAACACCCTGTTAATTTAAAAAACGGGGATTTACAAATGGCTAAATACCTAGTTACTCAGTTTGGGGGTCCAAATGGAGAGCTTGGAGCTGCTTTAAGATATTTAAGCCAAAGATATACTATGCCAACAGGAAAATCACGTGCACTTTTAACTGATATAGGAACTGAGGAGCTTGCTCATGTTGAAATGATTTCAACTATGGTATATCAGCTAACTTATGATGCAACACCTGAACAGCTTAGAGCTGCTGGACTTGGGTCTAGTTATGCCCAAAATGGATTTGGAATTTACCCAACTGATGCCAACGGAGTTCCTTTTAGTGCCGCGCCTATCGCTGTTATGGGAAATGCTGTTACAGATTTACACGAAGATATGGCTGCTGAGCAAAAAGCTTTAGCTACTTATTATCATCTTATAAATTTAACAGATGATGTAGATATAATAAGTGTTTTAAGATTCTTAGGGGAAAGAGAAATAGTACACTATCAAAGATTTGGCGAAGCTTTAATGGATGTTTATGACTTCGAAGAAAGACAGCAACTATTTTAATAAAAATCTATAGAGTATCTCAATTAGAGATGCTCTATTTTTATGTCTGGAATTAAAAAAGAGCTATCCTAATATATGATAGCTCTTTCAGTTATTGTGTTCTAAATTTAACACTGTTATTCTCCTTTTGCAAAATTTGGTTTTGTATCTTACTTAATTTATCTGTAAAATGAATTTATACTATTTTTCTATTCACTTATTCAATATCATAATCTGGTGAATAATCATATTCCATTTCATTCTCATAATCAAGATATAGTAAATCCAAAGTATTTTCCATATATATATCCTCCTAATTATATTTTTTTATATTTTAATGAAATTTATTTTTTTTAACTTTCATGTTTAAATTAGTATATGCAAGATGCCAAAAAAAATTTCCATTTATTACAAATTTGTTTTTATTTTCATTCTAACTTTTTTATATTAAAACAAAAAAGCTCCTCCTACATTGTAGGCGGAGTTTTTAAACATTGGATAGTACTCTTACTTTTATATCTTCATTTAAAGTACTAAATGACGATATGCTTTCTATATCATTAATTAAAAAAACTTGTAAATAATCATTCAATGCCTTTAAAGAACTATACTCTTTTCTATCACTGAAATAATAATATAAATTTTTTATATATTTTAGATAACACTTATTAATTCTTAAGTCAACATATAAAGAGTCACTGCCACATCTTGAGGCTTGAAATAGCTCTTTTAGCCTCATATATGCACATTGGGCATCTTTACTTATATATTGATTGCTTAATCTTTCATTCAAAGCTTCTTCTATACTATATAAAGCAGCTCTATTTATAAATAAGTCTATATAGTAATCATTTTTACTATATTTAAATTGATAAAAATCAGTTATCGCGCTCATAGTTACACTCCTTATACCTCATATCTGATTTTTGCTTCCTCTATATATTATTTTCATTTCCAACTAATATTTATACATCTAAATATAATTTAAATTTTAATATATAAACTTAACTATAAATAAAAATTTTTATAATATAAAAAAAAGTATGCAAAATAGTTTTTGCATACTTTTATATTCAATAAATTATAATACTCTTCTTGCATTTACAAATGCATTATTATAATAACTAGTCATATTAGATATAATTACTTTTTTACCACTTGATGATGCATGTATAAATTGGTTGCCACCCATATATATACCAACGTGACTTACATAACCATTATTCGATCCATCAGTATCAAAGAATATTAAGTCTCCTTTTTGCAGATTACTTCTACTTACAGATTGACCAAATTTACTTTGATCTCTAGAAACTCTTGGTATACTCACACCTACTGACTTTTTAAATACATACTGAGTAAATCCTGAACAGTCAAAACTGTTAGGACCCTCTGCACCCCATACATATGGCTTTCCTAACAATGTTTTACCAAAATTAATTACTTTATCAGCTTTTTCACTTGATGGTAGATTTTCATTGTTTCCACCTGATGATATGTCATCCTTATTTCCTAAATATTGGCTAGATATATATCCTATTTGACCATTGTATTTTATCTTAGACCATCCACTTGATTCAGATATATATCCTACTTCATATCCTTTATTCAACTTTCCTATAGATGAATAGCTTGTACTTGGTCCCTTTCTAAAGTTTACCGAGTTTCCATTTACAACTTTAGTTGACTTTACTGATTCATCCGTATTACCTGATGGTGGGTTAACATTTTCACCTGAGGTAGATAAGTATTGACTAGACATATATCCTATTTGCCCATTATAACTTATTTTAGACCATCCATTTGATTCAGATATATACCCTACTTTATCACCTTTATTTAACTTACCAATAGATGAATAGCTTGTACTTGGTCCCTTTCTAAAGTTTACTGAGTTTCCATTTACAACCTTAGTTGACTTTATAGTATCATCTGAATTATCCGTTGGAGGTGTTATATTTGAGTTTCCTGATGTTGAAACATAATCTCCATGTACATATCCAACTTGACCATTATATTTTACATTAATCCAAGACCCACTCTTACCTATATATTCAACCTTATAGCCCTTATTTAACTTTGATATAGATGAATAATTAGTTCCTGGACCCTTTCTAAAATTAACTGAATTTCCTGTTATAGTCCTATAATCTATACTTCTTTGATTAGTATTTTCTTCATTTATATTTACTTGTTGTATATTCTCTTCATCTGCATGAGATATAGTAACTGCCATTGGTACTACTATTGACGTAGCTAACAAGCTAGCAGCCACCTGTTTTTTATTATTATTCATAAATTTTTATTACAGACATAAACTCTGTAATTCACTCATCTCCTTTCTTAAATTAACATTATTACTCTATGTATAAAGCTTTTTATATTTTTAAGCCTTATATGTGTTTGATATTTATAAAAATTTTTCATTGTATTTGCTTAATTTACAAAAATATATAATAATATGTATTTTATATTTATTGGTATTTCCATAAGTTTAAGTATAATAAATCATTATAGCTGTAATACTATTATGGCAAATTTGTAAGTTTATGTCTATAAAAATAGAAAACTGTAATAAATTTACAGATCATTTTCAAATTTATACCAAATCAAATTATTTTTTTAAATATATATTTACATTCCCAAAATCTATTTGATAAAATTAATTTCTAAAAACTTCGATTCCATCCTATCGTCAACAACCTAAAAAATAGGTCTGTTGCTAAAGTCTATCAGTTTGTATTCTAACTTATCAACAGTTATAGTTTAATCATAGTTTCCTTATAAATAAAAAAATTGCTAATTATTTTAGCAATCTTTTTTACTTTATATTTAATATCCAGTGGATCCAAATCCACCTTCTCCTCTATCAGTGTCATTTAATTCATTTACTTCTAATATATTTATATCATAGATAGGTTTTACTACCATTTGGGCTATCTTCATATTTTTAGTTACTATAAAGTCTTCTTTTCCATGATTTATTAAAATAACACCCACTTCCCCTCTATATCCTTCGTCTATTGTTCCTGGTGTGTTTAATACCGTCACAGAGTGTTTAAGGGCTAATCCACTTCTTGGTCTAACCTGAGCTTCCGTATTTTTTGGTAATTCAAGACTTATTCCAGTTTTTATAAGTCTTGATTCTGTAGAAGGAATTTTTACCTCCTCTATCGAATATAAATCCATACCAGCATCACCTTTGTGTGCAAAACTAGGGATTATAGCATCTTCATGTAGCTTTTTTATTTTAAGTGTATACATCTAATCTCTCCTTTTGTGATTTTATATAACTATTATATACTAAATTATTTTAACTAATCTATTTTTCTTAACTAATTTTTAAAATAATATTTTAGGAGGAATAAAATGAACTTATTGCCTATACCTTGGATGAAACAGAAATTAGAAGTTCTTTATGAAACAAACTTATATGGGAACTTATATATAATGTATACGGATCTTAACTTTAAAAACTACACAAATATAACTACATCAATTTTATTAGATTTATTAGAAGACTATAATATAAATGTAGACCGTAATAGTCCATTATATATTTATTTACCTTTAGAATTAGATGCCTTCACTAGAGATCTAATAGTTAATTTTAAATCTTTATTCAAAGAAAATTTATGCATTATATTAGGTGGTTATAAAAACAAATTTAATAATGAAACAGAACTTGATATAGTTGAAAATTTATATATTAAATACCCTCAACTTAATAATATTATTGATTATGCTTTTTTAATTGACGACTCTAAATGCTATGAAATTTTTACATCCTTATCTGATACTCAAAGAGTTTACATTAAGCCAGAATCATCTTGTACTATTTCAGGGGTAACTTTAAATTATCATTTAAAAAGCTTAAATCCTAATAATACAAATCATTTAGCATTTGTAAGCTTAATGGATGATTGTGAAAATGGAAATTTCCTTGATTGTTATATAAAAGGATTTACCAATAATAACAATAATTTTAATTATAATTTGTAGACTGCCTTGCAGTCTTTTCTTTTTTTATGATAATATATTTAAGGTTATGATGTAAAATTTTGACTAATTTGAAGGGAGGTTCTTTATGAAACTAATATTAGCCGAAAAACCATCAGTTGCAAAAACAATAGCATCATTTTTAGGTGCTAAAACGAGATGTGATGGATATTTCGAAGGAAATGGATATATAGTCACATATGCAGTTGGACATCTAGTTGGTCTATACGATATGAAAGATTATGATAAAGATAGATACTCTGGTTCATGGAGAATGGATAATTTTCCTTTTATACCTAATGAAAAATTTAAATTTAAAGTTGATAGTTCTAAGAAAAAACAGTTTGATATAGTAAAAAAGCTTTTACATAGAGATGATATTGAGTATATTATAAATGCTACAGATAATGATCGTGAAGGAGAGTTAATCTCCTTTTTAATCTTTTTACTTGCAAAAAATAAAAAACCTGTAAAAAGAATCCTTGTAAATGAATGGACACCTGAGGATATTACAAGAGGTATAAATAACTTAAAAGATGATTGCGATATGAGAAATCTGCAGGCAGCCGGATACACTAGACTTATAACAGACTGGCTTATAGGAATTAACTTTACCTCTGTAGCTACTTTAAAGTATGGTAATGGTAAGTTACTTAACATAGGTCGTGTAATACTTCCTACCGTAAAGTTAGTTTATGACAGAGATATGGAAATTTTAAACTTTATTCCTAAAACCTATTATGAAATAGAAGGACATTTTAAATGTGACAACGGAGAATATAAGGGTAAATATATAAAAGGTAAAGAAAGTAAATTCGATACAATCGAAGAAGTTAATGAAGTTATAAACAGCATAAAATCTGATACTGGTAAGATATTGGATAAAAAGGTTAGCATGTCTAAAGAATATGCACCAAAACTTTTCAGTTTAACATCTTTACAAGGATATATTACATCAAAGTATTCAAATTTCACATCTGATAAAGTTTTAAGTGTATGTCAGTCGTTATATGAAGGTAAAGGTAAAGGTGGGTATATAACATATCCTAGAACTGATTCAGTTTACTTAGAAGAAAGTTTAACATCTAAAGTATCACAAGCTTTAGATAAACTAAAATTAGGTTTACCCTATGAAGATAAAATTAAATTTTCTAAAACAAAAAGAGTTTTTGATTCATCTAAGGTTGATAGCCATAGTGCTATAACACCTACATATATAATTCCTAATAATTTAAGTAAGGATGAATCAATAGTATATAATGCTATTAAAGATAGATTCATTGCTAACTTTATGCCACCTGCTGAATATGAAAATACTGAAATCAAAACAGATGTAGATAATAATATATTTTTAACTAAAGGTAAAGTTTTAAAAACAAAAGGATATCTTGAAGTTTATAATAAAGAGGAAAAAGATGATTTACTTCCTATGGTAAATAAGGATGAAATAGTTGATGTTATAGATATAAAGCCTTTAACTAAACAAACTACACCTCCTAAGCCTTATACTGAAGATACTTTACTTAAAGCTATGAAAAACTGTGGTAAAAGTGTTTCAGATGATGATACTACTGTTTTATCAGGGTATTCAATAGGTACGTCGGCTACGCGTGCTGACGTTTTAAAAAAGATTCTTCAAGTTGGATATGTTAATAAAAAAGGAAAATCTTATGCAATAACTGATTTAGGTAAAAACCTAGTTGAAATATTCCCTGTAAAAGAATTGCTAGATGTGGATTATACAGGTAAGCTAGAAAAAAGCCTAAGTGATATTCAAAAAGGAACTTTTACTAGAAAAGAATACTTAACTAATATAATGAATTTTATATATTCAAACGTTAATTTAATAAAAAATGATTCACCTAAAAATATAAGCACAGAAAATTATATCTATAATCCTAAAACTAAAAAATTTACTAAAGAATCACATAAGTCATCTAGTGAATCTAAATCTAAAAATGCAAAATCGCCTAGCTCAACTAATGAAGCTTTAGGTAAGTGCCCTATTTGTCAGTCAGATGTAGTAGAAATAGAAAAGGGCTATATTTGTAATAACTATAAAGAATGTAGATTTGGTATATGGAAAAATGATAAGTTTTTAGAGTATTATAAGAAAAAGCCTAATAAAACTATGGTCAAAAGCATATTAAAAAATGGCCAAGCAAAAGTTAAATCTTTAACTTCTAAACAAGGAAATAAATTTGATGCTATCTTAAAATATTCAAAAAAAGATAATGGATATTTTGGTTGGGATATAGAAATAGAAAAAGAAACTACAAAGTAGTTTCTTTTTTAATTTTTCAAAAATTAGTAACCTTATTAAAAAAAATTCATATTATTATTGTAGTAGTAAAATATTTCTTTTCATATATTTAATCCTACCTTAAATATATATCTTATTTATTTATAAATAAGAATTCGAAACACTAAATTAGCCTATAATTATTCATTTCTATATTAAAACAAAATCTTAATCTAAAGTTTTTAAAGATGATTTTGTTGAAATTCTATTTTATAAGAATATTATCCTAAATGGATAATATATAATTACTAGAATTATAAAAAAGGTTGCTAAAAAATTAGCAACCTTTATTCTTTTTGATTTAAACTTTCATCAATTTTACATCTTGCCATCTTAATAAAATCAGAAAAATTATAGTTTTTTAATTTACAACCACACTTTGGACAGTATTCTAATTTTTTAGAAACTAAAGCTTTGCAATTTGGTTCTGGACATCTAATTTTTTCATTAGCTTCATACACTTTTAACCCACATCTAGGACATATAGTTCCTGGTCTTGAAGATACCTCTTTTCCGCACCTTGGGCATTTAGTCATATCACTCCCCCCATTCTATATACAACTAAATTTCAAAACATTTCAATATATAATATGCAATGTATTAGCTATATGTGAAAATTTAATGTATTATAATTTCCTTAAGCATAAAAAATCTCTTACCTAATTAAACACTTTAACTATGTTTATATTAAGTAAGAGATTTATTCTTTATTTAAAATTATTTATTTTTCTTAATTGCTGCTTGAGCTGCTGCAAGTCTTGCTATTGGAACTCTAAATGGAGAGCAAGATACATAGTTAAGTCCTAAATTGTAACAGAATTCTACTGTTGAAGGTTCTCCTCCATGTTCTCCACATATACCTAGTTTTAAATTAGGTTTAGCACTTTTTCCTAATTTAACACCCATTTCAACTAGTTTTCCAACACCTTTTTGATCTAATACCTCAAATGGATCTTTCTCTAATAACTCTCTATTTACATATTCTCCTAAGAATTTACCTGCATCATCTCTTGAGTATCCAAAAGTCATTTGAGTTAAGTCATTAGTACCAAAACTAAAGAAGTCTGCTTCTTGAGCTATTTCATCAGCAGTTAAACAAGCTCTAGGTATTTCTATCATTGTTCCTATCGTATAATCTATTTTTACACATTCTTGCGCTATTATATTATCTATAGTTTCTTTTATCATTTCTCTTATTACTTTTAATTCTTTTACTTCACCAACTAAAGGTATCATTATTTCAGGTATTACTTTTACACCTTCTTTAGTTGATTGTATTGCACCTTGTATTATAGCCTTAGCTTGCATATCATATATTTCTGGGAATGTTATTGCTAATCTACATCCTCTATGTCCAAGCATAGGGTTAAACTCATCTAAATCTACTATTCTTCTTTTTATCTCATTAGGATCTAGTTTCATTATCTTAGCTAAGCTATTTATAGATTCTTCATCATGAGGTAAGAATTCATGTAATGGTGGATCTAGTAGTCTTATATTTACACATTTACCATCCATAACTTTAAATATTTCAAAGAAATCTTTTCTTTGCATTGGTAATAATTTTTCTAATGCAACTAATCTTTGTTCTAATGTTTTTGATAGTATCATTTCTCTTACTGCTGGTATTCTATCTTCTTCAAAGAACATATGCTCAGTTCTACATAATCCTATTCCTTCAGCTCCAAATTTAACTGCACAAGCAGCATCTCTTGGATTATCTGCATTTGTTCTTACCATCATATCTCTATATTTATCTACCCATGTCATTAACACCTCAAAGTTACCTGTTAATGATACGTCTGTTTTTTCAACAGCTCCTATATATACACAACCTGTTGAACCGTCTAGTGAAATATATTCACCTTCTTGTATTACTGCATTTTCTGTTCTTATTTCCTTGTTATGTTCATCTACTTTGATTTCTGAGCATCCAGCAACACAACATTTACCCATACCACGAGCTACAACGGCTGCATGAGATGTCATTCCACCTCTTGCAGTAAGAATACCTTCTGCACAAATCATACCTTCTATATCTTCAGGTGATGTTTCAAGTCTTACAAGTATAGCTTCTTCGCCTTTTTCATGTGCTTTAACAACATCTTCAGCATTAAAGTAAACTTTTCCACTTGCTGCACCTGGAGATGCTGGCAATCCTTTAGCTATTACTGTAGCTTTATTTAAAGCTTTGCTTTCAAAGCTTGGATGTAGTAATTGATCTAATTGCTTAGGATCAATTCTCATTAGAGCTTCTTTTTCATCTATGATTTTATCGTTAACTAAGTCAACAGCTATATTTATAGATGCACTTGCTGTTCTCTTTCCATTTCTAGTTTGTAATATATATAATTTTTCTCTTTCTATAGTAAACTCTATATCTTGCATATCTTTATAATGATTTTCAAGTATAGAAGTAATTTTCACAAATTCATCGTATGCTTTTGGCATAACATCTTTAAGTGAAGATATATTTTGAGGTGTTCTTATTCCTGCAACTACATCTTCTCCCTGTGCATTTATTAGGAATTCTCCAAAAAGTTTATTCTCTCCTGTTGATGGGTTTCTTGTAAATGCTACTCCTGTACCACTAGTTTCACCCATATTTCCAAATACCATAGATTGAATATTTACTGCTGTTCCTAAATTATGAGGTATATCATTTAGTTTACGATATATTGTTGCACGTGGATTATTCCATGATTTAAATACTGCCTTTATAGCAAGCATTAGTTGTTCCTTTGGTTCTTCAGGGAACTCTTGTCTTATCTCTTTTTTATAAATTTCTTTGTATTTTTTTACTATTTCTTTTAAATCTTCTACTGTTAATTCAGTATCAAACTTATATCCTTTACTTTCTTTTGCATCATCTAATACATTTTCAAATTTATACTTAGGTATTCCCATTGCTACATCAGAGAACATTTGTATAAATCTTCTATAACTATCATATGCAAATCTTTCATTTTGAGTTGCTTTATATAAAGCTTGTACGCTTATATCATTTAATCCTAAGTTTAATATTGTATCCATCATACCAGGCATAGAGAATACTGCACCTGAACGAACTGATAATAAAAGTGGATTTTCATTGCATCCTAATTTTTTATTTAAATTATTTTCTAGATTTTCTAAATGTTTTTCTATTTCTTTTATTATTTCATCTCTTATTGTTTCACTATTTATATAATAATCATTACATGCATCTGTAGTAATTGTAAAACCTGGAGGGACTGGTAATCCTATTTTTGTCATTTCAGCAAGATTTGCACCTTTACCTCCAAGTAAAGACTTCATTTCTTTATTACCTTCATTAAAACTATAAACATATTTAGCTTCCATCATTTAAACACCCCATTAATTTATTTTTAGCGAATCTTATTTTTCGCCGTCTTTGTACACTCTTAAACCATTTTCTTTCATAATATCAAGAATAATTCCTGCTGTTTCTTCTATGGCTTTGCTAGATACATCTATTACAGGACATCCTATCCTTTTCATTATTTGCTCTGAATAATCTAACTCTTGAAGTATTCTTTCTAAGTTAGCATAACTTGCATTGCTCGATAATCCTAACGCCTTAAGTCTTTCTTGTCTTATTATGTTAAGTTTCTCTGGAGTATTAGTAAGACCTATAATTTTTTTCGGATTTATTTCAAATACCTCTTTAGGTATAGGTATTTCTGGAACTAAAGGAACATTTGCAACCTTTATATTCTTATTAGCTAGATACATACTTAGTGGTGTTTTCGATGTTCTCGATATTCCAACTAATACAATATCTGATTTTAATACACCTCTTGGATCTTTTCCATCATCGTATTTAACAGCAAATTCTATAGCTTCAACTCTTTTGAAGTAGCTTTCATCTAATTTTCTTATGATACCAGGCTCTCTTTTAGGCTTTGTATTAGTTTTATTTGTTATCTCTCTTAGTAAAGGTGTCATTAAGTCTACATGACTTAATCCCTCTTCTTCACAAAAACTCTTAGTTATATTTAATAAATTTTCATCAACTAAAGTGTATACGATTATTGCATTTTCATTTTTACCACTATTTAGTATTTCTAATAAAAATTTAGAATCTATAACATAAGGGAATCTCCTAATTTCATAATCTTCATTCATATTAAATTGAGATATAGCAGCCTTTGTAACTTGCTGCGCTGTTTCACCTACAGAGTCTGATATTACATATATAATTAAATTTTCCATATATTCCTCCTTAATTGTCAGTCAACTCTAAAAATAACTTAGTTATGTTAGTTTTAGACATTCTACCTACAGCCTTAGCTTGTGTTTTGTCATTCTTATCATATTCAATTACAGGTATAGAATCTACTTCATGCTCTATTATTTTTTTAGCTGCTAATACGATGTCTTCATCCTTAGTTATAGTTACTACATTAGGCATTCTAGTCATTATCATTCCTATAGGCATTTTATTAATATCTGCCCCTCCTATTGTAGCTTTTAATAAATCTTTCCTAGATACGATTCCACATAGAAACTCATCCTCATCTATTATAAAGATGCTTCCTACATCGGCTAAAAACATTGTTACTATAACTTCATATATGCTCATATCTTTTTTTACTTGTATAGGCATACTCATTATATCTTCAACTTTTTTATCTTTTATTTTGTTGCTCATTAAATTAATTTCGCTAACTCCAGAGTAAAAATATCCAACTTTCGGTCTTGCGTCTAGAATTCCTGTCATAGTTAATATAGCCAAATCAGATCTTAATGTTGCACGAGTTACATTTAAATGAGCAGCAATACTTTCACTTGTTATAGGCTCATTAGCTTTTACAATATCAATAATTTTTAATTGTCTTTGATTAAGTTGAATAATACTCACCTTCTTTCATTTGTGCTATACTATTTATCACTTGCACCTTATATAGTATATTATATATCCATTTATATGCACATGTAAATGTTTTTGTTCTATTTTTTATATACTTTTTATTTTTAAGTGTACACTATTTAGTTTTTTAACTTAATTAATGGGGTTTATTTATTAAATAATGTAGCTAAATTGTTTATTATACATTCTATTATAATATATTATTGCTTATATTAACCAATTTTAAATCTAATTTGTGTAATTTTTATCATACTTTTACCTAATTTATATACTTACACAAACCTATATATCTTATTTATATTTAAAAACGATAATAAGGCTAAAGGTTAATCCCCTTTAGCCTCATCTATATTATTTATAAACTATCTTAGATAAATCGCATATACTTAACATTGTATCATATATCTGTTTAAGTAATCCTAATCTATTATTCTTTATAGCTTCATCCTTATCCATTACCATAACACTATCAAACATAGCGTCGATTGATGGTCTAAGTGATGCAAAACAATCTAGAGACTCGCTGTATTTTTTTTCATTCAGTAGTTCATTTACTTTCTCTTTGATAACTTTAAATTCATTGTATAACTTAACTTCAGCATCTTCTTTTAATAAACTTTCAGATACATCACTAGAAATAGCTTTTTGAGCTAAAGTAGATACTCTATTAAATGCTGTTAGCATTTCTACCAATTCATCTTTTTGTAACCAGTTGTTAAGTTCTATAGCTCTTAAATTCATATCAGATATATCGTCTATATTAGAACTTAATACTGCATCTATAACATCATATCTTATTCCTAATTCTCTGAATAAGTTTTTAATTCTTTCTTTGAAGAATTCCATCATCTGTGCTGTAACTTCTTCTTTGTTGAATTCTATGTTAGTATAATTTTCTAATGCTAATTCTATTAATGATTTTAAGCTCACATCTATTTTGCTATCCATTATTATATTAATTATACCTAACGCTTGACGTCTTAATGCATAAGGGTCTTGTGATCCAGTTGGTTGTATGCCTATTGCAAAGAATCCTGCTATTGAATCTAATTTATCTGCTATAGATAAAGCTATACCTGGATTTGTTTTTGGAAGTATATCTCCTGCAAATCTAGGTAAGTAATGCTCAAATATAGCTTCACTTACTGATTCATTTTCACCACTAACTTTTGCATACTCTCTTCCCATTACCCCTTGAAGTTCTGTAAATTCAAATACCATTCCTGTAACTAAGTCAGCTTTACAAAGTTTTGCAGCTCTCTTTGTATCTTCATTTTCATTAGATAAACCTAATAAATTAAGTATATCTGTACTTAGTTTTTCTATTCTTAAAGTTTTATCGTAAACTGTACCTAACTTAGCTTGGAATACTACACTCTTTAATTTTTCTATATAGCTTTCTAAGCTCTTTTTAGTATCTTCTTTATAGAAAAATAGTGCATCTGCAAGTCTAGCTTCTAAAACTTTTTCATTACCTTTTTTAACATTCTCTATCTTGTAATCATCACCATTTCTAACTGCTATAAAGTTTGGTAATAACTTACCATCTTTAAGAACAGGGAAATATCTTTGATGTTGTTGCATTGGTGTAGTTACAACTTCTTTTGGAAGCTTAGCATAATCTGCATCAAATTCTCCATAGAATGCTGTTGGATATTCTACTAGATGAGTTACTTCTTCTAATAAATCTTCATCAAATTCAATTTCTCCACCTAATGATTTTGCTACTTCTATACATTGGTTTTTAATTATTTCTTTTCTTTTCACTTGATCTAAAATTACATAATTTTCTTCTAATTTAGCAAAATAGTCTTCAAGTGAAGTTACTTCAAACTCACTTTGTCCTAAGAATCTATGTCCTTTAGTAACATTCGATGAAACTATGCCTTCTAAGTCTACTTCAAGTACATTATCATTTAATAATATTACCATCCATCTTATAGGTCTAGCAAATTTCATATTTTTCCCACCCCAACGCATTGCTTTAGGGAATACTACAGACTTAACAGCTTCTGGTAGTATTGTTTTTAGTACTTTTGATGTATCACAACCTGCTTGTCTTATAGTTCCGAATATGTATTCATCTTTTCCAACAGTCTTAAATACTACATCTTCTTCTTTAAGACCTTTACTTTTCATAAATCCAAGTGCTGGTTTTGTAAAGTTTCCTTCTGCATCTATTGCAATTTTTTTAGAAGGACCTTTAACTTCTTCTTCTAAATCACTTTGTTTATCACTTATACCTTCAACTACAAAAGTTAATCTTCTTGGAGTTCCATAAGTTTTTATATCATTAAAGTTTATTCTATTTTCTTTAAATAATTTAGTTAAGTTACTTTTTATTTGTCCTAAAGTAGACTCAACGAATCTTGATGGTAGTTCTTCAACTCCAACTTCAAATAAAAGATAATTATTCATTATTATTTACCCTCCTTTATAAGTGGGAATCCCATTTCTTCTCTTTGTTTAACATAAGCAGAAGAAACATTTCTTGCCATAGTTCTTACTCTACCTATAAATGATGCTCTTTGACTTACTCCTACAGCACCTCTCGCATCTAAAGTGTTAAATGTATGAGAACATTTTAAAACATAATCATATGCTGGTATTACTAGATTTCTTTCTATAAGTTTAGTAGCTTCTTTTTCGTATGTATCAAATAAATTAAATAACATATCTGCATCACATGCTTCAAATGCATATACAGAGTTTTCATATTCAGCTTGCTTAAATACATCGCCATAAGTTAATTCATCATTCCACATTAAGTCATAAACACTGTCAACTTCTTGTATGTACATAGCAAGTCTTTCAAGTCCATATGTTATTTCTCCAGTTTCAAGTTCACACTCGATACCTCCAACTTGTTGGAAATATGTAAATTGAGTAATTTCCATTCCATCTAACCATACTTCCCATCCAAGTCCCCAAGCACCAACTGTTGTAGATTCCCAGTTATCTTCGACAAATCTTATATCATGTTCTTTTGGATCTATACCGATTTGCTTTAAACTTTCTAAATATAGCTCTTGTATATTATCTGGTGACGGTTTTAATATAACTTGGAATTGATGATGTTGATATAATCTATTTGGATTCTCACCATATCTACCATCTGCTGGCCTTCTAGATGGTTCTACGTAGCATACTTTCCAAGGTTCTGGACCTAACGATCTTAAAAGAGTGTTTGGATTCATTGTTCCTGCACCTTTTTCTACATCATAAGGTTGCATCATGATACATCCTTGCTTAGCCCAGTAATTTTGCAATGTTAGTATCATATTTTGAAAATTCATGAGAGTACCTCCTATAAGCTTACGACTTAGTTTATCGTTTATTATTTGAAAAAGCCTTTCGTTTCTACGAAAGGCCTTTTATCAGTTCTTTTCTAACTTTTAGAATATCAAATTCTTTAATTTTTGTCAATGTGAATGCTAAATCCTGACATTCTACTCATCTTTTTTATCTAGATTTATAGTTATACTTTCATCTTCTTTCATAAGTTCATCAGTTATATCTTTATCGTCCTTTTTGTTATCCACTACAACATCTTTAACTTCTTTTGCTGTATTAGTTAACATTTGCTTTAGCATATTAAGCTTTTCTTCATTTAATTCACCTAAATCGACGATTGATCCATCCTCTTCATTTTGGATCATTATGTTGTATTTTCCTATAACTGCCGCTGATAAACCAACTAAAGTAACTAATGGACCTAGTGCTAAACCAACAACACCTACTGTTAAAGGTATATTCATTACAACTTTTCCATTTTTTTCAACTATAACTCTTATTACGCTACTTTTCTTTAAAAGCTCTTTAACTTGAACCTTTAAGTCTTTAAGATCTTCATTATCCTTAGAAAATACTTGCTCTACTGTTTTTTTAGCTTGTTTCGTTTTACCTCCAAATCCTTTTTGAGATTCTAGTAAAATTACAGCTTCTATTACATCTCCATTACATTCTAGAAGAGCCTTTTTAGCATCTGCATAAGTTGCATTTGGAACTCTTTCTGTAACTGCATCTAACTTTTCTATAGTTATATTGCTACTCACCCTTATCAACTCCCTTATTATTTTGTATGCTTTGTAATAAGTTTAATGATTTTAAATTCACATTGTCAACATAAATATTTAGATATTGTTTTAATATTTTTCCTAACTCATAAGTTATATACTTTGAAACTTTTGCCTTGCTGCACTGTAATATATCATTACTTAATATATATTCCATTAGTTTCAAAGTTGTTATATCAATATCTAAGTTATTTTCACTATTTTCACTACATATTTTGCACAATGTTCCACCTTCATACACATTAAAAGTAGGTTTGCCTAAATTCTTAGTTCCACATCCACAACATCTATTTACTACCGGCTTAAATCCTATATAGTCTAAGAATTTTAATTCAAATGCTCTAGTTATATATTTTTTATCTACATCTGTCTGTGTATACAAGTGTAGAGTTTGGGCAAGTAGTATAAATAGCCTATTGTTAGTTTGATTTTCAAGAGTGGATCCTTCCACTAGTTTTGTAATATAAGTTGCGTACGAAAAAGCTTCTATATCATAAGAAATATCATAAAAGCTTTTTATAATATCACTTTGGCTTACCCTGTACATGCTTCCTTGCTTTTTAAGGGTGTAATTTGAATAAGAAAAAAGCTGCGAAGATGAAAGCAAAGAACTTTTATTTTTTTTCGCACCTTTTGCTAATGCAGCAACCTTACCAAGCTTTCTTGTAAACAAAGTTAATATTACATCATTTTCTTCGTACCTTACAGCTTTAAGTACTATCCCCTGGGTATTCAATATTATCATAGTC
This sequence comes from Romboutsia lituseburensis, assembly GCF_024723825.1. Lineage (NCBI taxonomy): Bacteria > Bacillati > Bacillota > Clostridia > Peptostreptococcales > Peptostreptococcaceae > Romboutsia > Romboutsia lituseburensis. The sequence goes on along the minus strand of NZ_JANQBQ010000001.1, from coordinate 3,235,956 downwards.
TGTTTCTATCTCCCTCATATCTTCATTTTCTTGATGTAAACTTTTACAATCCTGTAAATACAGATAGGCTTCTATACTACCCGTCTTTTTAAAAACTTCCCAACATAAATTGTTCATTTTTAAAAAACCCCCTTCTTACGGTTATAATTATATTTTTAGTAAGAAGAGGGTAAATAATACATGAAGTTATTAGACAATTTTTGACAATAATATAGTAGTAATAAATATATATATAGCTATCCCTGTAATATCAAGGGCTGTAGCTATAACAGGAGCTGATATTATAGATGGATCTACATCTAATTTTTTGAATAAAACAGGCATAAACGCACCTATCATTGCTCCTAATATCATATTTATAAATAAAGATATTGATACAATCAAAACTATATTTATATCATTTATAAATATATAAGTTGCAATTCCTACAAGAATTGAACATATTACACCCGTAATAAGACCTACAATACCTTCTCTTATAACATTGCTAAACTCTAAATCTTTATTAGAAAGCGCCATTACAGTTAAGACTGATGATTGAGTTCCTATATTTCCACCCATGCCTATGACAACCGGTATAAAAAATACTAAAGATCTATAAGTAGGATTCATTACAAAATCTAAATTAGAAAGTATTAAACTTGATATTAATCCTCCTATTAAAGTTATAGCAAGCCATGGAATTCTAGCTCTAACAGAAGAAAATATTTGCTCTTTAGGAGTTGGATTTACTTTTTCAACGAACTCCCTTTCTTGCTCTGATGTACCTGCAAACTTATACATATCTTCACTTGCTTCTTCTTCCATTACATCAATTATATCATCTACTGTTATTATTCCTTTTAACTTTTGTTGTCTATCTATAACAGGTATTGCTATTAAATTATATTTTGATACCAGCCTTACAGCTTCTTCTCTATCTTCATCTACATAAACAGAAATAATATTTTCACTCATTAAGTCTTCAACTATACTAGCATCTCGTGCAGTTATTAATTCTCTTAGTGATAATACACCCACTAATCTTTCATCATTATCAACTACATATATATAGTATATGGTTTCTGCATCTTGAGCATTTTCTCTCATATGCTTTATAGCCTGCTTAGCTGTCATATCTTTATTTATTTCTATATACCCAGTGGTCATAATTCCACCTGTAGATTCTTCTTCATATATTAATAATTCTTTTACATCATCAGCATCTTCTTGACTTAGAAGCTCCATTATTTCTTCTCTCTCATCTTCTTGTAGCTGACTTAGTATATCTGCCATATCATCCAGAGACATTAATTCTAATATGTTTCTTCGATGATCTATATCTATTTTGGATAATATAGTGCTAAAAAAATCTACATCACTTTCTTCTAATATCGAAGCAGCCATATCTAGAGGTAGGACTTCAAATAATTTTATTTTCATATCCTCATCTAGATGCTCCATAATATCGAAAATATCTATTATATGATATTCTTCAAGTAATTCTCTTAACTCTAATATTTTGTTGTTTTCTATTAATATCTTGACTTCACTTAATAAATCCTGGGAAGCATCTTGTTTCCTATCCATATAATCCACCTTTATTTTTCAGTATATCCAAAATTACTTACATAATTTTGTAGGTTTCTCCAGTTCTCTTTTACTTTAACCCATAACTGAAGATTCGCTTGAGACCCTAAAAGTAATTCTATATCTTCTCTAGCTGATTTTCCTATACCTTTTAACTTTCTTCCATTCTTACCTATTATTATACCCTTATGAGAGTCTCTTTCACAATATATAACAGCTGATATATCAACTATTTCTTTATCTTTTCTAGATTTCATTTTTTCTATTTCAACAGCAACTCCATGAGGAATTTCATCATGTACATAATGTAGCACTTTTTCTCTTATTAGTTCTGATACTAAAACTCTTTCTGGTTGATCTGTTATCATATATTCTGGGAAGTATTTAGGACCTTCTTCTAGATACTTTTGAACTACTTTTAAAAGTTCCTTAACATTTCTTCCTTTTAACGCTGATATTGGTACTATCTCTTTAAATACACCTTCAGCATGATACATTTTCATTAAATCAAATAAGTCTTGTTCTTCAATTTGGTCCATTTTGTTTATAACTAATATTACTGGAGTTTTTATACTTCTAAGATCTTCTATTATCATTCTATCTCCAGGCCCTATCTTTTTAGACTCATCAACTACATATAACACTACATCTACATTTTTAAATGCATCAGTAGCTGACTTAACCATAAACTCACCTAATTTATTCTTTGGTTTATGTATTCCTGGTGTATCTAAAAATACAACTTGGCACTCTTCATCTGTATGTACCGCTTGTATTGTATTTCTTGTTGTTTGAGGTTTATCACTCATTATTGCTATCTTTTCTCCAACTACATTATTCATAAGAGTAGATTTCCCTACATTTGGTCTACCTACTATACTAACAAATCCTGATTTAAACATTTTGTCATTTCTCCTCTATATTATAATCTTTCGTTATTTAATTTCTCTAAAATCACTACCTGCAAAATAATTAGGTACTAAATCTTTTATTGTGCATTCATATATATCACCTTCAGAATATCCTGTTACTATCTTTATATCTATTCCAAATTCTAAAATCACCTGTCTGCATATACCACATGGATATGTCGGTTCATTCTTTTCTGAATTATCACTTGCTATTGCTATTTTGTCTATATCATTATCACCTTCTGATATAGCCTTAAAAATAGCAGTTCTTTCAGCACAATTGGTCCCACCAAAAGATGCACATTCAACGTTACATCCTGTATAAACTTTTCCACTTTTAGTTAACAGGGCTGCTCCTACTTTAAAGTTTGAGTACGGTGAGTGAGAATATTTTCTTGCATCTTCAGCTATCTTTAATAATTGTTTATTATCCATTATAATGTGCCTCCTATTTTTTTATATAAGTTATATTATAATAAATATATAATAAATATTCTTATTTTCTCATTTTCTTGTTACCTTTATTTAGTACCTTACATTATAACATAAAAAAGAAGTCTTGCAGACTTCTTTTTTATATAAGGTCTGCTAATTAATTCACATCCCCTTAAGTTTTTGATTTATTATCCAACTATTTTAAGTTGATATACTAAAAGTCCTATTAAAACTCCTAAAATAGCTCCAGCTACAGTTTCCCAAAACGTATGTATTTTACCTTCTATCCTACTTTGAGCTACAAGTACTGCCATTAAATAAGATAACGTTGATACTGTAAGTCCAGCTTCTATAAGCGTTACTAACGTAGCCATTGCAAATGCTAATGCTGCATGACCACTAGGCATACCTCCTTTTAGGGGCGTTCCCGTAGATGTTAGTGCTTTTACTACAACTACAGCTATAAGAACTAATACTATACAAATTAAAGTTACATGCAACTGAGATTGTCTAATTGTATATATTAATGAATCAGATATAGTAGTTAATTTATTATAAAATATAAGATATCCTACAGCAACTGAGTTTAAAGTTGCTATTAGTACTCCTCCTGCTGCAACATCTTTTGCTATTTTAGCCAAAGGATGATAAGTATCGGTTACCATATCTATTGTTTTTTCTATAGCAGTATTAAACATCTCAGATATTACAACTAAACTTATCGAAAATATTAGCATTATCATTTCAAGTCTATTATCTATAAAAAATAAACTTGCTAAAAGCACTATAACTGCTACACAATAATGTATTTTCATATTTCTTTCTGATTTAAAAGTGTATAAAATACCTTCTATTGCAGCATTAAATGCTTGAATTATCCCCTGACGTGTTTTTTTTTGTTTCATAAGGCTTACTCCCTTGTTATGTTTAACTTGCTTAATATATATTCTTCCTTTTGTCTCATTTCTTTAGTATTTTCTTCAGTATCATGATCATAGCCTAAAAGGTGGAACATACTATGACAAACTAAAAAACATACTTCTCTTTCAAAGCTATGATTATAATCCATACTTTGCTCAAATGCTCTTTCTAGAGATACAACTATGTCTCCTAAAGAAACTTCTTCAAGCTCAATATCAAGCTCATCTTCTTCACTTAACATAGGAAATGATAACACATCTGTTGGTCTATCTATCCCTCTAAACTCTTTGTTTAATTCATGTATTTCCTTGTTATCAACAAAAGATAAGCTTACTTCATAATCATCGTCATATCCTTCATAATCTAAACATTCTAATATTATATCTTTTATTTTTTCTATTAACTCTTCACTTACATCTAATTTATCTTGTCTATTGTCTATTATAAATTCCATATTTACACCTGCTTCTTCCTTCGTAAAATTTATTCACTATTTATCATCTTTTTTAATCTTATGTTTAGCCCTTCTTTCTTCTTCTCTTTGATCAAACCTATCATAAGCTCTTATTATTCGCTGTACTAACTCATGTCTTACAACGTCTTTATCAGTTAACATTTTATGACCTATTCCTTCAACTCCATTTAAAACACCTATGGCATGTAATAATCCACTTTTTTTCTTATTTGGTAAATCTGTTTGAGTTAAATCACCTGTAACTACTGCTTTAGATCCAAATCCTAATCTAGTTAAGAACATCTTCATTTGTTCAGGTGTTGTATTTTGAGCTTCATCCAATATTATAAATGCATTATCAAGAGTTCTACCTCTCATAAAGGCTAATGGAGCTACTTCTATAGTACCTCTTTCTAGATACTTATTAAACTTATCCGGTCCTAACATGTCAAATAAAGCATCATATAAAGGTCTTAAGTAAGGGTCTACTTTATCTTTTAAATCTCCTGGTAAAAAGCCTAGATTTTCACCTGCTTCCACTGCTGGTCTTGTTAATATAATTCTACTTACTTCATCTTTTTTAAACGCTTTTACTGCCATTGCAACAGCTAAATATGTTTTACCAGTTCCAGCTGGACCTACTCCAAATGTTATATCATTTTTTTTAATTAAATCTATGTATTCCTTTTGACCTAATGTCTTAGGTTGAACAGGAGCTCCTTTTTTAGTAAGTATAATAGTGTCTTCTAATTCTTTTATCTTAGATTCACTACCCTCTAATAATAGAGATATAGAATATCCAATACTTTGTTTATCTAAGTTTTTACCATTTGAAACAGTTTGATGTAGCTCTTCTATAAGTTTTATAGCTTGTTCTACATTTTTTTCCTCACCCATTAAAACAATATTACCTTCTCTTAATATAACATCTATTTTAAGGGCATCTTCTATTAGCTTTACATTTTCATCAAAGTTTCCAAACAGCTCTCTTTCGAATCTTTCTTCTGATACTATGAATTTTTTTTGTATTATCAATACCCATTCCTCCTTAGTTTATCTTATTGATTATTATTTTCTATATTATTTTGTTTATCATTTTTTTCTTCTTTTAGCTCAAATTCATTTCTTATATCATCTATCGGTCTCTTATTAGGATTTTGAGGAACAGCATCCTCACCCTCCTTAGGCTTATTTTGTTCTATGATTAGTTGTTCTGCTTCTGATTTGCTTAAATTATATACTTTTGCTATATTTTCAGATGTTGTAGCTGTTATTCTATATTCTAACATATTTTTATTCACTTTATAATCATGTTCTACATTAACTATTCTTGCCGAAGCAGGTATTATATACTCTAATTCTTTTTGTGCTTTTTCAGATAAATCCTTTTTTAGCTTTGCCTTATCTATCTTTATTTTAACCTCTTTAGTTTCATTAAATGTACTTACCTTTACTTTTATTGGAAATGTATAATTTCCTAAAGTTAATTTATGTTCTTTATTATCTATAGTATAGTTTTTATACTTTATATTTCTTCTTAATGTATATTTTTTATCATAAAAACTTATAGTATATACTCTTTTTTTATTACCTGTCTTCTCTTTTATAATATCTTCACAATTTGCACTTTTAGACACTTCATAAAAAGTACTTGCCCAAACTTCAGGTATAGATTTTGTATTAGATCCACTTACTAAGACATCTCCTTTTTGAACGATACTTCCAACTTCAGCGATCTGATTACCACTTCTTGGGATTACCTTTTCTATTATACCATTTTTCTTAGCAATTATATTACAATAATTTGATTTCTCTTTTGACTCTAACGTCTCCGCTTTCCTCGTTACAGTTACAAAAATATTAGTCCCTTTTACATTTATGGATATGTATGCTATATCATCAAATTTTAGCATCATATAGTCTCTTATTTCTTTTCTGTCTATATTTCTCTTGTATACACCTGGTTTAAGTCCAACATTATAAAGTTCTTTTCTTATTTCTTCTTGTTTTATTCCCTCTGGAACTTTTATGTATATATCTGTTACAAACATGGATGTAGACATTAATAATAGCAGGGAAATAACTGCACAGATCCACATTCCTTTTAATTTATAAATTCTCTTTAATACAAAAGGTATACCTGTTTTTTGTTTTACTTTAATATCATAGTTACTTCCCCTATACACCTGTTTAAAGGCTCTTATGTCACGTCTATCAACACAAAACTCAATTTTAATATTACTTGTTCTATTAACATTATATATTCGTATGTTATTCCTTATAAGGTGATTTAAAAATTTTTCTATTCCTATCCCTTCTACTGTTATGACGTAGTATCCCCTGATATAACTTATCACTAGTATCTCCTCCTAATCCACATATTCTACAGTATATATAATCCCTTTTATACCTATCTCCCCATCAGCTATATATTTCAATGAAAGTTTGTCCCCAGATATTTTAATTGATTTGACTTTTGTTTTAATTTTTATCAAATCAGTCTCATAAGTTATTATTGATAGGTAGTTTTCTATACTTACAAATGTATTTCCTATAATTGTTACTGTAGGTTGGTTTACCTGTAGGTCAGTTGATATTTCTACCATACATATACCCCCTTAATATAATTTATTTAATCCCCTTATAAATAATTACTATATTTTATAATACTCTTTTATTTAAATAAGTGTGTAAACTTATAATAATCTTTAGAATAAAATATCTATATATAAATATAAATTTGAGGAAAGGATGGTTACATGAAAAATATATTTTTTACTTTAGTACAAAAATGTATATGTTTAGATTTTCTAATTAATGCATTTATGAATTTAAATTATTACAAATCCTTGAATTTTTTAACTAATATAAAGAACGAAAATTTAAGGAATATAAAATTTTTATGTTATTTATACGAATACTCATTTAACGATAACTTAATTATAGATAATATAGATTCTTTTAAAATTTCTAAATGTACCGAAGAGAACTTTGATGAATTGCTTCAAATAAATTTATCTATATTATCAGACTTAAACGCTTTAAAAAAGCTAACACCAGATACCTATGCCTTAAATTTACTAAACGCCCTTACTTATAGTTATTTCAACTTTATATCTTCTATTCAATATTTTTCACCATCTTCAGTTTCAAGAAGTTCTATTTATAATGAAGATACTTCGTTAAAAATAAATAGCCACAATAATATACGATTATTTAATTTCATTGATGATTCAACATTCGAACATCCCACACAATTAGATTTTGATTTTATTAGACAGAAAACTTTAGAATCTATAAACATATTTTTTGATTTTGACTATAACACCGATAATATTATAGATGAATACTACGAAGTTTTTTTTGAAAATAACGATAAATATAAATTCCATCAATATTTTATAAAAACAAAAAATAAAATTTTCAAAGTTCGTATATCAAATTTTACCGGTAAAATATTTTATCTATATCAATCGCTTCAATATGATATAAAATCATCTGCTCCTATAAACAAAGATGAATCAAAAAATCTCATAAATAAATATTTAAACGAAAAATTTGAATCTGAATTTGACAACTTTACTTTAGATAAAGATTATATAAATACAACCACTTATAATACCATTACAGAAAGTTATACTTTTAAGTATAATTACAAAGATAACGTAGGTAAAGTTGACTTTAATAAAGGTTTTTATATTACAATAAACACCTTAAATTTAAATATAGAAGAAATATCATTATTTTAAAACAAAAATACTGAGGATTATACCTCAGTATTTTTTATTTATATTATTCATGTTCTATTAAACCATATCCACCATTGTATCTTTTATATACAATATTTATTTCATATGTTTCTTGATTTCTAAACATATAAAAATTATGACCAATAAGTTCCATCTGCATTATTGCTTCTTCTACACTCATAGGTTTTAAGTTAAATTTTTTATGCCTTTCAATCAATTGATCTTTTTCTTCCCGTTGATATTTGATACTCTCATTATTTATATCAAAACTATTAAATTTACTTTCAAATTTCATCTTATACTTATATCTAATTAATTGTTTAGCTATTCTTTCTAATACCATATCTGCTGCAAAATATAAGTCTTCATCAGATGATTCAGACCTAATTATTGTACTGTCGGTTGATAATATAGTTATTTCTATCTTATATATTTCTTTATCATAAGTTATCAAAATTTTCACTTCATCTTCAGAATTTAGGTGATTTTCTAACTTATTAACTTTATTATTTATATAATTGTATACTGACTCTGTTAGTTTTATCGGCCTACTTGATATGGTTATTTTCATAAAAACCTCTCCCTTCGAGCATACTAATCAAATATAATCTAGTAAATTGTTTATTAAAATTTTTTATAACATTTACTTTGTTGATTTGTATATTAAATATTTTATCTTAAGTATTTAATATAATTATATCTAGCGGGTTGAGGTCAACTTCTATAAGTGACATATATTTATTAATTCAGTATATGTTTTCACTTATATATTATTACTTTATTTGTTAATTACCCAAATAAAGTAATTTAGTACGAATGCATATAAAAGCCATAGTATATATGGAATATTTAAGTATACAGCTTTTTTATCTATTTTAAAGAACTTTATAGTCATTATAATTACTATTATAGTTAATATCCCCAAAGTTATTAAAGATGTAAATCTTAAATCAAATCCAAAAAATAATATACTCCAAAGGAAATTTAAACCTAGCTGTAACCAATAGTAAAACATTGCATCTTTTACTTTCGGTAACTCATATCCTTTTTTTAAGATTTTATAAGCTGATATTCCCATTAAAATATATAGTATTGTCCAAACTATAGGAAATACTATACTCGGTGGAGCGAAACCTGGTTTTATTAATTGGGAATAATATGTAGATGTATCTATTCCTGCTATTAATTGAGTAATTACACTACTTGCAAATCCAACAATTAATGGTATCAGTACACTTATTAAAAAATTTATAACTTCCTTTACTGATATTATCAATTTGTTCTCCCTCTCTTTCTCCTTTTGTATTTATTAATTTATTTAATTAATAAATATGTACAAGACTATAAAGGTATGACACTTTTTATTTTATAAATGCAAAAAAACCTAGAGATTTCTCTCTAGGTTTTTAATCTATTGTAAGTTAGCCTTAACTAACTCGTTTATTTGTTTTCCATCTGCTCTACCTTTTACTTTAGGCATCATAGCAGACATTATTTTACCCATATCTTTCATAGAAGTAGCTCCTAATTCAGATATAGTTTCTTTTACTATTTTGTTTAGCTCTTCTTCGCTTAACTGTTGAGGTAGGTACTCTTTTAAAACTTCGATTTCAGATTCCGTTTCACTTACTAAGTCTTGTCTATTAGCTTTTGCAAACTCTTCCAACGAATCTCTACGTTGTTTCATTTGCTTAGATATTATATCTATAATACCTTCATCATCAAGTTCAACTCTATTGTCAACTTCATATTGCTTTATAGAAGCTCTTATTAAAGTTACTACAGATTTTCTTACTGTATCTTTGTTCTTCATTGAAGACTTTAAGTCCTCTTGTAACTTTTGTTTAAGGGACATTCCCCTCACCTCTTTATTTCTTTTTTAACTATTTCTTAGCATTTTTTCTTCTTGCTGCTTCTGCCTTCTTTTTACGTCTAACGCTAGGCTTATCATAGTGCTCTCTTTTTCTAACTTCAGACATGATGCCAGACATTGCACATGAACGCTTGAATCTTCTTAAAGCGCTGTCTAATGTTTCATTTTCTCTAACTCTTACTTCTGACATTTCATTTTCCCTCCCTCCGATAGCGCGAATTATGCTGGGACTGTAACTACGATTATATCTGCATAAATGCATTACAACCTCACACTTTGTTTATTATAAACTAATCTTAAATTTTTTTCAAGTATTTTGTTTAATAACAAAGTTATTTTTTGTTTTTTTAGTTATTTAGCTTGTGCTTCATATAATGGTAGCTTCTTTCCAGCTAAAATATGATAATGAATATGTTTAACTTCTTGGCCTCCATCTTCACCACAATTATTTATTATTCTAAAGCCAGCTTTATCAAATCCTTTATCACTTGCTATTTTATTAATAACGTTATGAATATGTGCTACTATTTCCATATCTTTTTCTGGTATATCTATTATACTTTCATAATGAGCTTTAGGTATAACTAATATATGATATGGAGCTACCGGATTTATATCATTAAAAGCTAAAACTTTATCATCTTCATAAACTTTACTACATGGAATTTCTCCATTTACTATTTTACAAAATATACAACTCATGTCTACACCTCCTTTTATTTATACAAAAGTTCTATTTCTATGTCCTATACTAAAACACCTTCTACATATTCATTTTTAACATGTAAAATTTTTGTTTTTAGTATTTGACCTTGAATATCTCTATCTGTTTCTACTACTACTCTTATATAATTAGAAGTTAGACCTTCATATCTATTTTGTTCTACACTTTGTTCAAATAGTACATCTACTTCTTGTCCAACAAATTTACTTGCAAATTTATTAAAATTCTCTTTATTTAAATTTAAAAGTTTATCACTTCTAAACTGCTTCATTTGTGGATCTATTTGATTATCCATTGTAGCAGCTGGAGTACCTTTTCTTGGCGAATATTTAAATATATGCATTTGAGAAAGTTCGATGTCCCTTAAGAATTCATAAGTTTTATTGAATTCATCATTAGTTTCCCCAGGAAAACCTACTATTACATCAGTAGTTATTGCTACATTAGGTATATTTTCTCTTAAGCGGTCTACTATTTCCTTATATTCTTTTGTAGTATATCTTCTATTCATTCTTTTTAAAGTTTCATCACATCCACTTTGAAGTGATAAATGGTAATGAGGACAAACTTTTGGCATTTTTGATACTTCATTTACAAACTCATCAGTAAATAAAACAGGTTCTACTGAACTTAATCTTATTCTTTCTATTTCTTCAACTTCATTTATTTCTTTTATAACACTTAATAATGTCATTTGTTCATCTTTTAAGTCTTTTCCATAAGATGCGACATGTATACCAGTTAAAACTATTTCTTTGTACCCATTTGAAGCTAATTTTTGAACTTCTTCTAGTATACTTTCTTTATTTCTACTTCTTACTTTTCCACCTCTTGCATAAGGTATTATGCAGTAAGAACAGAATCTATCACATCCATCTTGTATTTTCATGAATGCTCTAGTTCTTCCGTTAGATTGACTTATTTCAATTTCTTCAAATGCTCTAACTTTCATTATGTCATCAACTGTACTAGCTTTTTGGCTTGAGTCAATTTTTTTAATTTCTTCTACTATTTGTCTTCTTTCATTAGTACCCATTACTAAGTTTACTTCTTCTATTTCAAGTATTTCTTCTGGAGAAACTTGAGAATAACATCCTACAACTGCAATTATTGCATCTGGATTTTTCTTTTTCATTCTTCTTATATATTGACGTGATTTTCTATCACTCATGTGTGTTACAGTACATGTATTTATTACATATACATCTGCAAATTCTTCACTATCAACTTGAGCATATCCGTCTTTTTCAAACATCTCAAGCATAGCTTCTGTCTCATATTGATTTACTTTACAACCTAATGTGTAAAAAGCTACTTTTTTCATTTATTCATTTCCTCCTAAGTCGCTTAATTCATATAGTACTATAGATGAAGCGACAACTGATGCTGTCTCGGTTCTTAATATTCTAGGTCCTAAAGATACTGATTGACCGCCAATCTCCTCTATTGCTTCTATCTCACTTTCGTCAAATCCACCTTCTGGTCCAACAAAAACACCTATGTTATTTATATCTACACCTTTTATCGCTTGCTTAATCGATTTTGTTCTTTCATTTTCATATGGGGCTATATTAAAATCATTTTCTTTCATTTCTAATAAAGCTTCCTTAAAACTTAAAATGCCTCTTAATCTAGGAATTTTACCTCTTTTACTTTGCTTAGCTGCTTCATAGATTATTCGTTCCCAACGCTCAATTTTTTTATCTTCTTTTTTATCGTCAACCTTAGCTACACTTCTCTTCGTTTGAACTAATACTATTTCATCAACACCAACTTCAGTAAGCTTTTGAAGGATCATTTCCATTTTAGGGCCCTTTGGTAATCCTTGATACAATTTTATTTTTAAGTCTGATTCTCTTTTTATATCAACTTTTTGTAATATATTTAGCTCAACTATTGATTTATCTATATCAGTAATTTCACATATGTATTCATTGTTATCATTATCGCATATTTCTAATTTTTCACCATTCTTACATCTTAGAACTTTAGATATATGCTTTACATCTTCACCCTCAATGATACAAGTATTACTTTCTAGATTTATATTTTTCTTTTCTACAAAAAATCTATCCATTTATGTCACCTACTTAATCTTTGATACTATAGCGTTCCACTCACCTAAAGTTTGTACTTCTATTATTTCTAATCCATTTTCTATTAAAGCTTCTTTTACTTCTTCAACTTTTGCATGTATTATTCCTGAAGATATAAATACTGCATCTTCTTTCATAAAGTTCTTTATATCTTTAGCTAATATTTTTATTATATCAGCTATTATATTTGCAACTACTATATCAGCTTTATCCTTAACTACTTCCATTAAATTACCATGCTTAGCAACTACTGTCTCTTCTACATTATTTAATTCTATATTTTCTTTAGATACTTTTACAGCAACTTCATCTAAATCAACTGCTAAAACCTCTTTCGCTCCAAGCTTTGCAGCAGCTATTGCAAGTATTCCACTTCCGCATCCTATATCAAACACTTTAGAATCTTTTTTTACATATTTTTCTAATTGTTGTATACACATACTTGTTGTTTCATGAGTACCTGTACCAAATGCCATTCCTGGATCAAGCTCTATTATTAAATCACCATCTTGAAGATCATATTCTTCCCAAGTTGGTTTAACAACTACTTTTTGCCCTATCTTTGTTGGCTTGTAATAATTTTTCCATTCATTTGCCCAATCTTCTTCATCAACTTGTGATAATTCTACAATAGCATCACCTATGTCTATTCCGAACTCTTTTAATCCATCTATTTTTTCTTTTATTATTTTAATATCATCAGATACATCTCTTTCTTCTGTTATGTAAGTTTTTATTATAACTCCGTCATATCCGCTATTGAATATTTCTTCTTCTACAAAATCCCAGTCATATTCATGTTTCTTTTGGAATTTAAAGTCTTTAGGGTCTTCTATAGATACTCCCCCTACATTTTGTTCATATAATATATTAGTTATAGCTTCAACTGCTTCAGTTGTAGTTTTAATTGTTATTTCTGCCCATTTCATTTATAAAGCACCATCCTTATGTTTTCGTATTCTTTTCGTAAATTTTATTATATCATAATTATTATTATCTTTAATACCATTCTTTAATCTATTTTGCAATACTTATATAACTACTTTATTATTATATTGTTTTATTTAGTTGTTTTTAATTCTATTAAATTGGGTATTATATTATAATAAAATAAATTACAATTTAAAAAGGAGATTTAATATGGCTGGAGATAAGATAATATGTCATTGCAAACAAGTTAGTTACATAGATATAAGAAAGGCAATGATAAATGGCGCTCGTACTTTAGATGAAATAAAGGAAATGACTGGTGCTGCTACTGGGTGTGGTAGATGTTCTGGTGAAATTGAGAAAATATTAGCATCTGTTTGTGGATGTAAGGGAACTTCTCTTGAAGATGTTGTTAACGCAGTAAAAAATGGTGCAGATACAACTGATAAAGTTGCTGAATTAACAGGAGCTGGATCTGGATGTGGTAGATGTAAGGCCCTTGTTGAAAATATAATAGAATTAAAAAGATAATAAAAAAGAGTGATTTAATCACTCTTTTTTATATTTATATAAATATTTTTTAATTTTTATCTATATCTATAACTACCTTATTATTTTCAAATTTTCTTAAAAGCTTATTTGTTCCGTTTAAGTTTATTTGAACTTCATCATATATTTTATCGTATCCATTTTTAATTAAATCAATGGTAATATTTAATTTATGAGAGTTATTAACTTTAATACTATATAAATTATATTTTCCATCTTTATATTCAAAAGATTCACCATCATCTTGATAGTGATTATATTCAAATTCACCATCTTTAACTGTGTATATATCTAATATCAATGTTTTTATCTCTTTTTCTCCTATATAACTTAATTCTGGAAAATTAGGTATTATACTTCCTTCTTTTATATAGATAGGACATATTTCTAATGGAGCTTCTTTTATTATATATTGACCACCTTCAAAACTTTCTTTTGTCCAATAATCTATCCAATTCTCTCCTTTAGGTAAATATATCATTCTTGCTTTTTTACCTTGTTCAAGTACAGGAGCAACCATTATATTTTCTCCAAATAAAAATTGATCATTTATCTCATATGTTTTGTCATCTTGTTGATAATGTAAAACTAAAGGTCTTATTACTGGAAGTCCATCTCTTTCTCCTTTATAGAAAGTATCATATAAATACGGAATTAATTTATATCTTAATTTTATATATTTTCTATTTATATCTTCTTTTAATTTATCAAATGCCCATGGTTCTTGATCTCTTGAGTATATTGTTGTATGATTTCTAAACAAAGGTGTAAATGCGCCTACTTGTACCCATCTACTTAAAAGTTCAGATGTACAATCATATCCAAATCCTCCAACATCAGTTCCACAAAAAGCAAATCCACTTAATCCTAAATTCATAAGCATTGGTATACTCATTCTTAAATGTTCCCATGTACTTTGATTGTCTCCTGTCCATACAGTTGAGTATTTTTGAGTTCCTGAATATGCTGCTCTGGTTACAACAAATGGCCTTTTATTTATAGACTCTTTTATTCCTTCATACGTTGCTTTATCCATCATATGACCATATACATTATGTACTTCTTTGTGTTCTACAATATTACCATCTTCATTAAATTTTATATCATCTGGTAAAGGTCCATTAAAGCTCGCTGGCTCATTCATATCATTCCATATTCCTGATACGCCATAGTCTAGCATTATCCTTTGGTTATTTGACCACCAGCGTCTGACATCACTATTCATAAAGTCTGGAAATACCGAATTTCCAGGCCAAACCCAATTAGTATATACTATTGAATTTTTATCAGTTGCAAAATATCCATTTTTTAAGCCCTCATCATAAATTTTATATCCTTTGTCTACTTTTACACCTGGATCTATAATAGTCACTAATCTAAAGCCGTCATCCTTAAGGTTTTTTATCATTTTTTTAGGGTTAGGAAATTTTTTATTATCCCATGTAAATACTCTAAAATCATCCATATACTCTATATCTAAGTATATAGCGTCACATGGTATATCTTTTTCTCTAAATTTTTTAGCTATATCCATTACATTGTGCTCTGGACAATATGCCCATCTACATTGCTGGTATCCTAGTGTCCATAACTGAGGAAGTGGTGTTGTTCCTGTTAAATTTGTATATCCTTTGACAACTTCAGTTATATCTGGCCCATAAATAAAGTAATAGTCTATATTTCCATCTACAGATGCAAAGTAATAATATTTAGAATTTTCTTTACCTAAATCAAAATGGGTTTCAAATGTATTATCAAAAAATATTCCAAATGCTTCTTCATCTTTCATCGATATAAAAAATGGTATTGATTTATACAGTTTTTCATATGTTTCTCCATGTGGACTTGGGTCATCTGTATTCCAATTTATATAATGACATCCATTTTTATTTAAATGGCCTGTCTTTTCTCCAAATCCATAAAAATACGTATTGTTTTCTAAATTCTTAGGAATAAATACTGTATAATCCATATGTTCAGTTGGCTTATGACCTTCTTGAGTTGCTATATCTAGCCTACCTGCACAATTTTTTATAAATGGTTCTCTCTTGCCTCTGTAATCTTCACAAATCAATTTTCCTTCTTTATTATATATATCGACTTTAAATTCATCATAAATTTTTATAACTAAAATATCTGTTGATATTTCTATATAGCTATCTTGTTTTAATATATTTATATTACAATGTTCTACTATTAAATTTTCAATAGCCTTCGATTTCTGCTCTTTTCTAAAATTAGGGACAAAGAAATTTACTGTAGATGGATTTATTATAGTTATTTTTGTTTCTAATTTCTCATATTCAATTTTTATAATGTTTTTATCAACTTCAAAGTTTTTTATTTTACCAAACATAAACTTAACCTCTCTTTACTAAAATATTATAAGCTGATGTAAATACTTACATCAGCTTATATAATTCAACATCAGGTGTTAATATACCTACATATTTTTTATACATTTTAACTTAATCGTTCATTATATATATCACTTTTATCTTCCTTTAATTTAGAAAATGCTTCTTTTAAGTTAGATTCTTCTTTTAAAATTTCTTCTTTTTCAACTTCTACCATATTAACTACATTTTTAGATTGTTCTAATATAGCTTCAAATTCCTTATCTACTTTTCCTAATTTTTTATATTCATTTTCTATATTTTCAATTGTGCTATTTAATTGAATTAAAGCTTGTTTATTATCTAGTACAGTTATCTTTTCAGAATCTAATCCAAGTACTTCAATTTCATAAATTCTAGTTGCTCCACCTGTTCCTTGCTCTGATTTATTTATCTTTATTCTTACATATCTAGCCAGTTCATATCCTAAATCATCTTTTGACACAGCATTAGTATTTCCTTTTATATCCTTTAACGCTTTCCATACTTTCTTATCTTTGCTAACTTCTACTGTATATTCAGATGTATTCATACTAGCAGCTTCTCCACCCGCTTGTGCATGGATCATACGTAATTCTTTTATTGTCATTTCTTTTCCTAAATCAACTTCTATCCAATTTCCTTTTTCTCCAAATGCACACCATTTACTATTTAACTTTCCATCAAAAGCAAATTTAGCTGCTTCATTCTCATTTACTTGTGTATTTGCAACTGCATCTTTATTTAGTGCTAAATTTTTCAAACCACCTTTAGCTTGACTACTTACAACTATAAAATCTTCTTTTTTGTTTATTGTTTCCCCTGCAGGATTAGATGATATCTGAGTAACAGTATAAACTCCCGGCTTATCAAATTTAACAGTTACATTTTCACCTTCTAATTCTTCATTTTTATGTAAGCCTTCTATTTTCCACTTAACTTTATTTTCAGCTAATGATTTGTCCGTTAAAGTAATTGATTCTCCTGGGGCTACTATAGGAGCACTTACCTCAAAATCCGCCTTAGGCGCTTCTAACTCAGGCCACTCAACTATTATTTTAGATTCATTTTGTAATTCACTCTTATTAGTTTTACTTACTGGTCTAACTATAAAACTTGTCTTAGTATCTATTGTAAGTTGTCTTTCTATATCATTTACATAAAAAGCATTAGTTGGAGTAGCTCCTATAAGTTCTTTATTACCATTTTCATCTTCCATATAGATTTCATAGTGACTTACATCCTCACTGCCTTTATCCCAAGTTAATCTAACATTTCCATAGTAATTATCTATTACTTTAAAATCTTCCACCTTTAAGTTTGATACTTTAGAAATCTTATTTCCTTTATTTCCATCTGTTATTGACATTTCGCCTAAATTTAGCTTAAATTTATTTGACTTAGCATTTCCTTCTACAATTAAAGAAATTTCTTCTAGTTCTTGCCCCTCATATTTACTTAAAGATGCATTTGCGTCTACCCATTCACCATTTTTCTTAGTATCTAAATTGACAATATGGTTTTTATTATTTATAACTAATTCTAATTTAAGCTTAACTTTATCATTATTAGTTTTATATTTTAATGATATCTCTGTATCTGAAGTTAAATTAAGTTCTGAAGCATATAATTTTATTGCACTTTTCCCACCTTTTTCTATTTTACCTCTAAGCGCAATTGAATTTCCTCCATAGTAACTTTCTGTATAATCTACATCAGCACTTATGTTATTCTTTTTATTATCTATTACCCATCTATATGTTGGCATTACATCCATCATACCTCTATGGTTCCATTCATCACTAGATAAAGTCTTTCCATTTACATTAAAGAATTTACCATTACCCATAGAGAAATTAGTTACAAATGGTAATGATGTAACAGGCGATTTTTCTACTATATAATTAGATATGCCTTTCCAATCCTCTTCACTATTTTCTCTAGGATCTCCATTTTCATTTACCCAAAATCTATTTTCTTTTTCTAAAAACTCATCAAAGTCTTTGGCTGAATCAAAAGTCCAAGAAGGACAATATAGTCCTAATGATGTATTTGCATTTTTTCCTTCTGGGAATAAATAATCCCATTTAATTTTTGTATTATATCCTTCAGCTTGAACATCTACACCTGCATATAAATCATATGGACTTCTCTTCATTTTTTTTGCTAGTTTAGCAGATTCATTCAGTTCTTTCCCTGTTACTGTATATGGTATTCTATTTTGAATATTAGCAGGATCTACTGCTGAATATTTTTCATTAGTCCACCAGAAATTTAAAAACATACCATCTGATAAAGGTTTCTTGTTAGTTCCAAGAAAATTTTTATTATAATCATTCAATCTATTTTGCCAAAAAACTCTACCATCATCTATCATAGAATCATACCAAATAATTTCCATATTATCTGGTTTTATTTTTTGAAGATATGCTAAAAATTCTTTCATTGATTTCGCTAATTCTGGTTTAAGTGTTTCCCTATCCCCTGTTTCTTGATTTATAAACCATCCATCAAAATTGTAATATTTAGCTGCTTCTACTAATTTATCTGCCATTGGGAATGTTCCATCAGCATTTTTTTGTAAAAATTCTTCCATCCATTCATATCTTCCTCCGTATTCTAATGGTGGGAAGAATACTGTTCCAAGCACTGGTACCCCATTAGTATGAGCTGCATCAATTAAGTCTGCACTTGGACTTAAAATTAATCCTTCTCCGGATGATCCACCCCATGCAACTAAAGTATCTATATATTGCCAATAGCTAAAATTATATCCATCAAATTCATCTTTTCCTTGAGATGGAGTTGCACTTGTAGTTTTATTTGCTATGGCTAGTGATATAACTTTGGCTTCATCATTTTGAGATTTTTTTTGCTTTTCTCCATCAGTTCTTTCTTGAAGAGGTACTGTTCCTACATTAAATTTTGCATCTTTATCTGTATTTGGGTTCCACTTTAAAAGTTCACTAGGATACCAATAAGATGAGAACGGCTGTCCATTTTTTTCTTGAGTTGCAATATCTGATTCTAAAATTGCATAACTAGTATTTGGAACTGCTGAAAATAGTAACATTGCTGCTATTGCTGATGATAAAAGTTTTCTATGTTTCATTGTATTTCCCCCTTAGTTTTTATTTATTTTAATAAATTAATTAACTATTTATTTCTATTTAGGAAGTTGTATAATGCACCTATTTTTCCTGATTCATTTTGGAATTTGCAAGTGTCTAATTCCACAAAATTTAATATATCTTCATTTAAAAGAATTAACTTTTCTTCTATCTTTTCAATCAAATCCGACCTAGCACTAACACCCCCGCCTAATAAAACCTTTTCCGGAGCAAAATTATAAACTATATTATGAATTCCTACAGCTAAAGAAAAATAAAAATCTTCTATTAAATTTTGTACTTCTTTATCACCCTCTTGAGCAAGTTTAAATACTCCTATTCCATCCAATTGAGATTGCTTTACTTTGTTTACTCTCGAAATCAAATTATATGTAGAGCCTAACTTACTAAAACTTTTGTCTCCTATGCTTTTAAGTTGCGATAATCTATGTTCTAGTATATTTATTCCAAACTCTCCTGCCATGCCTCTATGTCCTCTATATAGTTGGTTATTTATAAATACGCCTCCACCTATACCTGTCCCAATAGTTATGCACACAAAATTTTTATTATTAACAGCATTTCCCATGTACTTCTCAGCCATTGCAACACAGTTAACATCATTGTCATAAGCTGCATCTAATCCTGTATGTTCTTTTATATATTTGTTTAGATACATACCTTCAAGATCTGTTACTTGTCCCATAAAGTGTATATACCCATCATCATCTATACCACCTGGAACACTCATAGCTACACCTTCTAATTGATATTTATATTTAAATTCATTTATAATATCTAGTAAAATTTTCTGTGTCTTTCCCTTTCCTTGTTCTGGAGTGTTACATGAATAAGACTCAATCATCTCTCCTTTATCTGTCATTATGCTATATTTTATAGCAGTCCCTCCAATATCAAACACTATATAATACATATAAATACCCTCTAATTATCTATTTTTATTTTTACTCTTTAAACCAACTTTATATATTTAAACTTTTAAAGTAAAAGCTATGTTAAAACTAAAAACCATTATTTTTTATTAAATCTTTAAACCAATATGCACTCTTTTTAGGAACTCTTTTATAATTATTATTTAAATCCACTTCTACAAACCCATATCGATTTTTATATGAATTTAACCATGACCAATTATCCATAAATGTCCAAAGATGATATCCTTTCAAATTGCATCCTTCTTCCATTGCTTTGTGTGCCCACTTTAAATGTTCACTTATAAATTCTATACGATAATCATCTTCTATTTTTCCATCTACTTTAAATTTGTCTTCTCCTTCTACACCCATTCCATTTTCCGATATGTAAAAAGGTATATTTTTATAGTTATCTCTTATATTTATTGATAAATCATATATACCTTTTTCATAAATTTCCCAACCTCTATGAGGATTTATTTTTTTGCCAGGCATATCATAGAAATCAAAAAAAGATTCTGGAGTTAAAGGTTCTCCATCCTTTATTTCACTTGCCTTTGCTTTTATTCTCCTTGGTTGATAATAATTAACTCCTAATAGATCTATAGTATTATGTTTTATAATTTCTAAATCTTCACTTTTATAAATAGGTAATAAATTCTGTTCTTTTACAAATTCTATTAATTTCCCAGGAAATTCCCCTAATACTGATGGGTCTAAAAATGAACGATTTAATATTAAATCTGCTATATTTGACGCATCTAAGTCTTCTTTACTATTGCTTCTAGGATAAGATGGAGTTAAATTGATTATTATACCGATTTGACCATCTTGATTTAATTTTTTATACTCTTTTATAGCTAATGAACTTGATAACATTATGTGATACCCTACCTGTATCGCTCTTTTAAAATCTACTATTGCTGGATAATGATATTCACCTAAATATCCACACTCTACTGGTACAATTGGTTCATTATGAGTAAACCATTTTTTAACTCTGTCTCCAAACATATCAAAACAAGTTTTAGCAAACTTTTGATACAGTATTACAACTTCTCTATTTTCCCAACCACCAATATTTTGTAGATACATTGGCATATCAAAATGAAATAAATTTATAAAAGGCTCTATCTCATTTTTTAACAGCGTATCTATTACATTATTATAAAATTCAACTGCTTTTTCATTTACACTTTGATCTTCATTTATAAGTCTTGACCAGCTTATAGAAAATCTAAATGAATTATGTCCTAATTCTTTCATAAGTGCTATATCTTCTTCATACTTATAATAAAAATTACTTGTATCATAAGGTCCTATGTTGTTATGAAATTTTTCTGGATATATTTCATACCAATAATCCCATATATTCTGATTCTTTCCATCAATATTATATGCACCTTCCATTTGAGTAGCTGAAGATGCACTTCCCCACCAAAAATCTTTTGGAAATTTATAGTTCATTATTCTCCTCCATACAGCTTATAAATTTGGATTCTTAACAAGATTAAAATTTTATTTCTAAAAAAGAGTGTCTATTATGATTAATCACTAGGGACACTCCTTCAATTTTTTATTGAATAATTTTTTATTTTACTTTTTAACTTTTATTCCACAATAGTCTAGTACTAATTCACAGAACATCATATTTGCCCACGAGAACCAATCTCTAGTAAATTTGCTAGGATCATTAGGATTGAATCCTTCATGCATTAAATATGTTCCTGCATCTGTATTTTTCATAATTTCTAATAATTCTCTTTTTTTGCTCAAATCATTTGTAGTTAAACCTTGCATTGCAAGTGATATATGCCATATGTATCCTTCTGGTGTATGTGGACTTCCTATCCCACTAGCATATTTACCAATATGAAACTCAGAATTTTCTGTGCTTAATATAAAGTTTCTTGTATTTACATATAGTTCATCATTTATATCAGCATAACCTAAATATGGTATTGCTAATAAGCTTGGTAAATTAGCATCATCCATTAAATTATAATTTCCTAATCCATCAACTTCATAAGCATACATTTTTCCAACTCTAGGATGATTATATACTGCAAATTTTTGTATTCCTTCATTAATTTCATCTCTTAATAATTTTGCTTTTTTAGCTAATTCTTTATCTTTTAAAATTTCAATAGATATTTCACTTATGTAGTCTAGCACTACTACTGCAAACATATTCGATGGTACTAAATAACTGTAGGTACAGGCATCATCACTAGGTCTAAATCCACACCAAGTCATACCAGTTTCTTTATGTAGTGGACCTTTTCCACTTCTAGCTAGTGTATCTAGTTGTCGACAATCAAGCCTCTCAAATGTATACGGAGAATTATCTTCATGATTTTGTTCAACTCTCCATAAATCTATTATTTTATTTGCTGCTTCTTTAAATGTATTATTAAATTGAGTTGTCCTTCCAGTATTTTTATATAATAAATAACTTAATTGAATAGGAAAACACAATGAATCAATCTCATATTTTCTTTCCCATATATCAGGCTTCATATCCGTTAAATCAGTTTGATGACCTTTACCATTTGATATCTCATTAAATGCATTAGCATACGGATCAACTAATATATATCTAAATTGTCTTTCTACTAATCCTTCTATCATATCTGCTATTTCTTTATCTTCATTTGCAAGTACTAAGTATGGCCTAACTTGGCAAACAGAATCTCTTAGCCACATAGCAGGAATATCTCCTGTTAATACATATGTAGTATTATCATCCATTCTTTTTACAGTTGTATTGATAGTATTTAAGAAACATTTTTCAAACATCTCTCCTATTTTCACATCATCTGTGAAATTTTCTTTTACTCTGTCTATTAATCCATTTAGTGATTTATACATTGCATCCTCCATAAAATACACAAGGTATTCTACTACTATTTTAGTTGCAGAATACCTTGCACATTGTTTAATATATATTTAAAAATATTAGTAGTTATCTATTTTTGATCTGCCATCCAAGCATCATATTGAGTTTGTATTTCAGCCATAACTTTGTCTAATCCTGCTGAATCTAACTTCTTATTTAATTCAGCTAAATACTTATTTGTATCTACAGAACCTGTAAATAATGGGGCTTTGAATTCTTGGACTATATTAGATATAGTAGCAAGTTCAGTACTTATCTTTTCTGTATTAACATAGAATCCTAATGTTGGAGATGCTACAGCTTGTTCATTGAATTTTTCATATTGTTCAATTCTATCTTTAGGGTCTGTGTCAAAGTTCTTAGTTAAGAATACATTTCCTAAAGCCCAAGATGGCATATTATATGCTTTAGCTTCTTCTGTCTTAGTTATAGTTTTATCTTCATTTGTTTTGTAATGTACATCTTCTATACCTCTATCTATTAAGTTTCTTAAATATTCATCTGTATTTAATAAATTTAAGAACTCCATAGCTTTTTCAGGGTTTTTAGATGCTGCAGAAATTGACATTACTGAACCAGTAACTGAATTATTTATAGTTAAAGGATCATGCATTGGGCTATATCCAATTTCATATCCTGCATTTGAAGACCACATTTCTCCTGCACCAGGTGCATATTGCTCTTTTCTAACAAACCAGTTTTCAACACTCATTTCATGTGGATCTGTATCTGTTGCTGCTTGTGGATGAACAAATCCTTTTTGATAGAATCTTCTTAATGTGTCTAAAGTTTTCTTAACATCATCTTGTTCATATATATTTACTATCTTAGTAGTATCACCTTCTAATGCTATCCCAAATGGTAAGTTTTCACCTAATAATAAATCATATGGCATATATGGTACAAAGTTAGCTCCTGCTGCCATTGGCATTTTTAAGTCTGGATACTTAGCTTTTATTTTTTCTAATATAGGCTCTAAATCTTCTAAGCTCTTAACATTTGTCATATCAACACCGGCTTCTTTTGCCATTTTTTGATTGTACGCCCAAACCATCTGTTGGCCAACTTCCTTATTAGCTGGAACTCCATATAGCTTTCCATTTATTGTTGCACCTTCTAAGAATAGTGGATTTATTACTTCTTTCATTTCTTTTCCTTGCTTATCCATTAAATCACTTATCTCTAAATAAGCTCCTTTTTGTGCATTTAATGCATAATCACTTGCAAAGCATATATCAAATGGTTCACCTGAAGATGTTATAACTTGCATTTTTTGACCATAATCACCCCAGTCAACCATTCTTAAGTCTAATGTTACACCTATTTTTTCCTTTGTATATTTATTAACTTCTTCCATAACCTTAGCCTGATCTGGTTGTGGAGTACCTATCATGTACCATACTAATTGAGTGCTATCACCATCATTTTTTGCTGCACTATCTTTATCTTTTGAACTTGAGCATCCTGTAAGTATTGTTGTTGATGCTATTGTCATTACTAAAAATAAACTAGATATTTTTTTGAATTTCATAATAAAATCCCCCTATTAATGTTGTTTAAATTTCTAATGTATATTATATATTTTTACTCCTTTACTCCCCCTATAGTTAGTCCACTTATGAAGTATTTTTGGAAGAATGGGTATGTACATGCTATCGGTAAAGTAGATATAACTACCATTGCCATCCTTACAGATTCTTGTGGCAGGGCACTCATAACTTGACCACTTAGCATTGCATTTTGTCTTATAAACTCCATATTTTTTTCTATTTTCATTAACATATGTTGAAGTGGAACTAAATTTTGGTAGTCTATATACAACATTGCGTTAAACCAGTCATTCCAATATGCTAATGTTGAGAATAATGCTATTGTAGCAATCCCTGGTAGTGCTAAAGGTATTACCATTTTCACGAAAATTTTCAATTCACTTGCTCCATCTATTCTTGCTGATTCTATAATTGATTCTGGAACAGATTTTTGGAAGAAAGTCCTCATAACTATTATGTTAAATACATTAAATGCTAACGGTAATATCAATGCCCATATAGTATTTTTAAGACCTAGTACCTGAGTCATTACTATGTATGAAGGTACCATCCCTCCACCAAATAACATTGTAAAAAATGCTAAGAATGTAAACTGCTTACGATAAGCAAAGTTTGGTCTAGATATTGCATATGCATATGTAGATACCATCGTTACATTTACTATAGTTCCTAATATAGTTACTATAATTGTCACTATATATGATTGAAGTAGTGCTCCTCCTGATTCAATTAAATATTTATATGCATCTAAGCTCCATTCTGATGGAAATACTGAATATCCATTTTGTAATAATGACTGTTCTGAAGTTAAAGAAATTATTATTACAAAGATAAATGGAAATATACAAGCTATAGAAAATATTGCTAAAATTATATTTGCTATTATATTTGTTATACCTGTAAATCCTTCACTGTAAGCTTTTTTCTTTTTCTTAGTAAAAAGACCAGGCTTTTTAATTTCTTTTTTAATTGCCGTTGAATCCATGTTTGCCTAACCCCTTTCTATACTAGAATAAACCATATTCTGGATCTAACTTTTTAACTAGGAAGTTTGTAGTCATTATTAAAATAAATCCTACAACTGATTGATATAAACCTGCTGCTGTACTCATACCTATATTACCCATGTTCATAAGACCTTTATAAATGTATGTATCTATAACATCTGTCACTGGATATAATACTGCTGAGTTTCTTGGAACTTGATAGAATAATCCAAAATCTGATCTAAATATTCCACCGATTGCCATTATTGTTAATACAATCATTAATGGTATAAGAAGTGGTATTGTTATGTTTTTTATTTGTTGCCACTTACTAGCTCCATCTATTCTAGCTGCCTCAAAGTAAGTTCTATCTATACCTACTATAGCTGCTAAGTAAACTATACTTCCATATCCGACACCTTTCCATATATTCATAAATACTAATATGAAAGGCCAGTGTTTAGGTTCGCTATACCATGAAACAGGATCTACTCCAAAAGCCCCAAGTACTGAATTAAGCATACCTTTATCGAAACTTAAGAAACTAAATACGAAGTAGCTAACTATAACCCATGATAAGAAGTGTGGGAATAACATACTTGTTTGATAAATTTTACCTAATTTTTTATTTGCTATTTCACTAAGTATTATTGCTACAAATACTGCGAATAATAATCCTAAAATTATAAATATTAAATTATATACAACTGTATTTCTTGTTATACGAAATGCATCTCCACTTGTAAATAAGAATTTAAAGTTATCTAATCCTACCCATTCACTATTAACTAAACTTTCTATAAACCCACCAGGGCTTATTTTGAAGTCCTTAAAAGCTAATACCGTCCCAAACATCGGTAAATATGAGAAAACTAATAACCATATAGTTCCTGGTAAAACCATTAATAACCATGCTTTGTTTTTCCATAGATTTTTCAGAAATTTTTTCATCAATGCGTCTCCCCTCTCTATACTTATATTTTACCATTGGGCAAATGTTTTCTAAAGTTTACTATTATTAGATTCGCTACACTAATTTTATTAATGTATACGTTTTCCAGAAAACTTTCAGATAGTTTTTTAGTATAAAGATATTTACATAAAAATAGATTGTCTTAAGATAAAATTTATGTAAATTAATCTTTAAAACAATCTATTTTACTTAGTTATAAATTTATTTTTCTCCAATCACTTGGTGTAACTCCAACTATATTTTTAAACTTTCTATAAAAATAGTTTTTGTTAGCATATCCAACTAAATCCCCTATTTCACTTGCTTTTAAACTTGTATTAACTAATAAATCTTTTGCTTTGTTTATTCTAAAGTTATTTATATAATCTGAAAATAATATACCTGTTTCTTTTTGAAACAATTGACCTAAATAAATTGAATTTATATTTAGATTTTCACTTATTTCTTTTAAGTTTAAATCATCTTTGTAATTTGTTTCTATATGATTAAGTAACTTGATTATTACAGGGCTTATACTCTCTTCAGTATTTTCTAACTTAGATTGCATATATTTAACCATACTAATTAGCTCAAATTCTATATCATCTATGGTTCTATTATTTATAGCGTTTTCTAAATATATATTTAATCCTTTTATTAACTTCGTATCATTAAAATAATTATATACATTTAAAAATATTTCTATAGCTTTTATTTTTATTTGCTTTGGACTTGTTTTTTCATTTTTTAGATTTATAAACATATCTTTTATATATTCAGCTGTACTTGAGAAATTTTTATTCATTAAAATTTTCTTTAATTCTTCAAATTCTATATTTATATTGTCTTCATATATAGATTCGTCTTTGTATTCTTTTATCCAAGATATATTTGGATATACTATTTTATATTCACTAATTTTATTTGCAGTTTGATAGCTATCATATAGTTCATTTAAGTTGTTTACAAATTTTCCCAAACTTATATATATGCTATCTTCCATAACACTTGCAATTTTATTTTTTAAAACTGTAAGCTTATCTATTATTAGAGATTTGTCATCTTCATCTATTATTAATAAAGCTTTCGACTGCGATTGTATACAATATATAAATTGGTTACTATCTATACATCTTTTTAAAATTTTAGAAATATTATTAGATATATTTTTAAATTCAATTATTGCCACAGCATAGCTACTGCTTTTAAAGTTATGATTTAATCTATTCCATTTTTCTTCTGTATCTAAAGAATATTCTTCTGTTAAAATACTTAATAATAAATTATTCTTAACTAATTTATCATCTGAAGCTATTTTTTCTTTTTTCTTTAATTTTGTATATACAGTTTTTAAATTATTAGACAGTTCATCTGTATCAATAGGTTTTAACAAATAGTTTTCAGCACCTATACTTATAGCTTTTTTAGCATATTCAAATTCTTGAAACGCACTAAGTACTATAAAATTTGATTCATAACTTGATTTTTTTAATTTTTCAATAAGTTCTAACCCCGTCATTTTAGGCATCATTATATCTGTTATTATTAAATCTATATTTTTATTAATTATTTCATTATACCCATCAAGGCCATTGTTAGAACTTCCTACTATTTCAAATCCATACTCTTCCCAAGGCAGTATATACTTAAGCCCTTCTAATATAAACGGTTCATCATCTAATAAATATACACTATACATTTTTAACCTCATCCCTCAATATTGGTATTTTTATTTTTACTGTTGTACCTTCATTTATTTCGCTGTCTATGCCAAGTCCATAAATTTCCCCAAATTTTAATTTCAACCGATTATTTATATTCATCAAGCCTATAGAGCTTGTTTTTTGCAAATTCTTTTCTAAATCTTTTCTTAAATATTCTAATTTATCTCTGCTAATGCCATGACCATTATCTTTTATTAAAATTTCAATATCCGATTCATTACAAGTCAATTCAATCTTTATCACATTTTCATAAGAATCCTTTTTTAGGCCATGATTTATACTGTTTTCTAATATAGGCTGAAGAGTAAATTTCGGTAATAAACACTGTGTATATAAATTATCAATATCAATTTTATATTCTAGCATTCCTTTGTATCTTGTACTACATAAGTCTAAATACATTTTACAGTGTTTTATTTCATCATTTAAAGTTACTAAACTACCATTATTGTACGTTGAATATCTAAACATACTTGCTAGATTATATATCATTTGAGCTACTTCCCTATTCTTACTTGCTAACGCACACATTCTTATTACTTCTAATGTATTGTATAAAAAGTGTGGATTTATTTGAGATTGTAACGCATTTAATTCTGCTTGTTTTTGTTTAACTTCTGCAATATAATTTTTATTTATATTGTATTGTAAACTTTCGCTCATCTCATCAATTCTAATAGCAATCATATCTAGTTCATCATCTTCATCTTCTATATTGAATCTAGTATCCAAATCTCCATCTTTTATCTTTTCTATGCCTTTCATCATCTTTTTCAACTTATTTGAATAACCACTTATTACGGTGTAAGTTACGAACAGTATTAATATTATACATATTAACGATATATATAATATTTTAGAGCTCATTTTACTTGTACCTAAATCTTTTTCAGTTATAATACTTCCGTATTTAAAACCAGTTTGTGCATCTTCTTTAATATTGATAAGAGGATATTTTAACTTAAATTCTTCTCTGTGTACAAATTCATTTCTAGAATTTTTCATTCCATATTCTTTGACTTTATCTATATCCTTTTGAGCTAACTCTTTACTAGAAGTAAATATAATATGTTTATTTTCATCAACTATTATTAAATTACCTTTTAAGTTTGAATTATCAACTATTTTATTTAAATGCTTTAAATCAAAATAGATATCTATATATCCTATAGTGTACATAGTATCTACATTTTTTATAGGTCTAGTTATCTTCCTAATATATTTTACGGCCTCTGGATCATTTTTTATGTCATACCATTTATCATAATTTAAAACAATTTCATTTTTATATTCTTTATTTTTATCATTTATAACTACTGCTAAAACATCATTCCTATTTGATAACATTGTATCTAACAAATATTTCAAATCTAACTGCTTAGTATTAGTAATAGAAAAATTATCTAACTTATAACTAAGATATTCTTCATATGTTGATGTTGTAAGTTTTAATATCTCATCAATTATTTTAGGTTGTGTATTTATACCATTTATAACAGAATTACTTATATTATCTTGTTCTTCAAACCGTTTTTCTATATTAAATATAACTTCTGAGTGTATATTTAATTCATTTTGTAATTCATTATCCACATAGTAGCTTATAAACACTGCTGTTAATAAAAATATAGCTATTATAGTTATACTTGAGTATATAAGTAGCATTTTATTAAATATTTTATTTTTTATATATTTTCTATATAATTCTATCAAAACTTCGCTCCCCTATTGAAAAATTACACACTTCTTTGTAATTGTAAAAATCTTTTATATAATACATGCATTACCCAATATCCTGGTATAACCATACAGAAAAACATTAATAATCCACCATTACTTTGTACCATATAATATAGTAATCCAAACCCGATTAATATTAATATTGTTTGAAAAGGACTTGATAAAGCTAATACAAAAGAATTTTTTATATAATCTTTATTACTTGATTTAAAATGTACATAAGCTGGGAAAAAATATACAAATGCCATGCTTACGAAGAATAATACTGCCATAACTAAAATATATAACACTGTAGAATACATAGCTTCTATTTTAAATAAAATATTTAAATCAAATGCTAAGAATGCAAATATAGCAAAAAATACCAATCCACATTTATTTGTGTTTATAAATTCCTTTTTATATACATCTTTAAATGTTTTTAAAATATTAAAATCAAATTCACCTTGTACCCATTTTCTCAATATATAAAATGTAGCTATAGTTGATGGCATTATTCCAAACACAACGCCTCCACCAATCATAAATACAACCCATAAGAAGTTTAAAATCATAAACCTCCAGATCCACTCACATGAGTTTAATAATACATCCCCTAATTTCATATAATCACCTCAAAGTATATTTTAATAAAAAATTCGCTTCGCTCATGTCGCCAACGACCTAAAAAACAGGTCCGTTACTCAAGCCTAGCAGTTGGTATTATAACTTATCCACAAACCATATAATTTATAATACCTTAGTATATAAAAAAGTTCGCTAAATATTAAATGAGCTATTAATTAATAATAATCCAATAATACTTAAGCGAACTTTATATAATCTATATTATTTTTCTACAATTACTTTCTAATTCCTATTGTTAATATTTCTGATTGTCTTAAGTTCACTTTATTGTCTATATTATTTTGAGTTTGTTCTTCCAGTATATTAGATATGTACTTATCCCCTTTAAATTTACATATCTTTATATCTAATTCTGTTGGTTTATCTGATGCATTATATACCCTTAAAATTTTATTTCCTTTTTTGTCGTCTAATTTTAATGTTGAACACATTATACCATATCCGTCTAATTCTAGTAAACCGTTTTCAGAATCTAACTCTTCATTTTGTATAGACATTTGCTTTGTAATCATTGGTATTTGGAATATATGAGCTTCTTTATAAGAATCATATAATTTTTTTCCATGAGGTATTACTTCTATTTCTGCTTTATGATTACCTAAACATTGCGCTTCTGGAGTTTCAAACACTCCCCAATCTCCTAATTCTGATACACTCCTAATAAGTGTTACAGCTATTGTATTTCTATCATCATTTAGTATTTCATATTCATTTAATCCTTTATTTGCTATAGTCAATCCATAATCATCATTATGAATGTTTACAAAAGCATGTTGGTGATGACAGTTACTAGGGTTTTGCCATGCTTTATCTATAATATTGCTCCTTTTAACAACTTCAAATATAGAGTCGGCATAGTGTACATTGCTTTTTATATCTGTTGAAAATAGCATTCTCATTCTATGATCTTTACAAATATTATTAAATTCAGATATTATTTTTAATCCTTTTGCTTTTCTTTCTAGTACTAAAGTAGTCTTTATTTCCATTTGTAGAGTTTCTTCTACTCTCTGAGACTTTCTATGCTTAAATTCTAAAACTTCTTCTATCTCTTGTTGAAGTAATTCATTTGCACTCTTTGGTATATTCCATTTATGAGTTATTTCAATTACAGCCTTGTACTCTAAGTCTTCTTTTATTTCTATATTGGCTTTTATTTCTTTTGTAGTAATAGGTTCTTCTCCTATTGGCTTCATATGTATATATTCATTTCCTATATCACCTGAGTTTTCATATATACATAAATCTTTAAAAGTTTTTCCTGTTGATTTGTCAATCAGATCTACTGATCCATTTTCTTTTATCTCAACTCTTATATTTTCATTTTCTAATATATTATTATTTATTAAAGATGTTTTATTTTCTAAAATAGAATTTTCTTTATCTTCAACTAAAGCATATGTATCCCATCCAAATGATTTGATATAATTAGTTTCTAATTCTAATTTTACATATCTTGCATAATACGGTTGTCTAAATTTATCATCTGGTAAATCATACCCGAACCTAATTCCCATATCTATTATTTTTGCATCTATTTTATTTCCATTTATATCAACTACCTTATACTTAGGCAATTGTATTTCCTTCATTTCTTTTGCTATTAAATTTGGATGTCCTTCTCTAAAATATTTTCTAGCTATATCTATTTCTATTTCTACAACACTACATCTATTGTATCCAGATGTATTTACTATAATAAATGGATATACATTTTCACCTAACTGCTTAAACTTTAATGTATTGATTTTATTTGCTATGTATTCTAGACTTTCATTTATTATATACTTAGCTACATCTTTAGCTTTATCAAATCTAGCTACCATTTCCCTATGTACTTCATCAACACTACATCCGCATATGCTATCATGTGGATGATTTTTCATTAGAGATTTCCATCCATACTCAAATAAATGATGAGGATATTTATATCCAAAATCACTTGCCATTGTAGCTATTGGCTCAGCTATTTTTTCAAATAAAGTCTGACACAATTGATTCCACTGTTTTAAGTAAACTCTTGATGATGCAGTGTTAACAAGAGTATACCATCCATCTGTTTGCTGACTTCTAAGTTCTCCTTTTATAATCTGTAAATCTTTTGGCATTTTTTCGTTTAGATTTTTTACATAGTGTTCAAAGTTTGAATGTATAAATTCTATATCTTGATATATATTATTAGCAGCTTTAATGGCCTGCGATAAATCAGTTTGTATAGGTTGATGGTCGCACCCATTCATAAATAATAGTTGATCGCAAGAAGCAAACTTAACTGCATCATCTATTCTTTTGTTCCAATATT
This sequence comes from Romboutsia lituseburensis, assembly GCF_024723825.1. Lineage (NCBI taxonomy): Bacteria > Bacillati > Bacillota > Clostridia > Peptostreptococcales > Peptostreptococcaceae > Romboutsia > Romboutsia lituseburensis. Next base: position 3,202,545 of record NZ_JANQBQ010000001.1, on the reverse strand, counting down.
CTTTAGCTTCTTTTTCATCTATAGGTACTTCCATCCCATTGCAGTACCAGTTAGCAAATAATATCCCTAATATTTTAGAACCATCCGGACTTTCCCAATACATCTCTGAATAAGGTGATTCAAATTTATCATCTGCGCTAACTTCATTATTAAATCCTGTAGGCTTTACCCCTCTACCAAATGCTGCAGTATCTATTCCTGCTTGTTTTAATATTTGTGGTGCTTGTCCCATATTTCCAAATGAATCTGGGAAGTATCCAATTTTACAAGCATTAACTCCGTATTTACTAGCATCCTTATGACCATATTGTAAATTTCTTACATTTGATTCACTACTTGTTAAAAATTCATCTTGTAGTACATACCATGGACCTATATTTAATCTACCTTCTTTTATAACTTTTTCTAATAATTCTTTTCTTTCTGGTCTAACTTCTAAATAGTCTTCAAGTAAAACAGTTTGACCATCTAAATGATAATACTTAAATTCAGGATCATTTTCAAAAGTATCTAATAATGTATCCATAGTTTTTATTAACATCATATGATGAGTTTCATAAGGTAAATACCATTCTCTATCCCAATGAGTATGAGATATTATATGAGCTGTCTTTTTCATAAATTTATTCCCCTAATCTATATTATATTAATCAAGGTAACTAAATTATCCAATTAGATTTTCTAGTTACCTCGTGTCTTTTTGTATATACTTTTGGCTATTATACCTATGCCATTTTTATCATTATAGTTTTTATTTCATATGGATTAACTGTTAAGCTTATTTCTTTTTCATTTCTTAACCCTTCTATTGGTTTTTCCATTAAATTAGTTTCCATCCATCCAATTATATTGTAATCACTGTTTATCTTAACTTCTTGTCTGCTTCCTGCATACTCATGGAAACGAACTACTACCATATTTTCATCTTCTGCTTTCTTTATAGCATCAACTAACACATACGCATTATTAAAATCAAACATTTTAGTAGGTATATTTTCTTTAAATGTACCTTCTATAGCTCTTAGTGGTTGATTAAGTTCATATGCTGCTTTAACTGTGTCTGCTTCTATAAAGTCCCCTGCATGAGGAAGTAATGAATAAGTAAAGTTTTGCTCTCCTTGGTCTTGCACTGGATCTGGATGAGTTGCTGATTTTAATAATGTAAGTCTTATTACATTATCTTTTATGTCATGTCCATATTTAGAATCATTTAATAAACTTACCCCATAATCTCTTTGTGATAGGTCTACCCACTGCTGAGCAACAGTCTCAAATTTAGCCATTTCCCAACTAGTGTTCCAATGCGTAGGTCTTTTTACATTACCAAATTGAACATCATATGTTGCCATTGTACTTCTTATATCAACTGGAAACGCAACTTTTAATAATTGCTTTTGTTCTCTCCAATCAACATTTGTTATGAAGTCTATTCTTCTATCATTTACATAAGTTACCATATCTTGACTTATTGTAGTGTTCATATACTTATAATTAAATCTTACTACAGCTTTCAAATTTCCAATTTCTATAAGTTCTATACTTTGTAAATCAGTAACTTCTCTCATTTTTTCTTGGTAGTATATATCTATATCCCAAGCCTCATGTGCCATTGGCTTATCTTCAAACATTTGAAGAACATTTCCTCTTTGTCCTTTAGCTAAAACTTCTCTATTATTTTCTTTATCAAATATAGATGTTAATTGACCAAATTCATTCCACTTTATTTTATAGTATGGAGTATCTATCTTATTCTCACTATATTCAAATGAATTATTATCTTCTTGAATATCTTCAACTTTTAATTTTATTGTTTTAAATCCTGTTCCTTCTATATTGTTAACTTTAACAGCATAATTTCCATTTTTTCTTTGAGATTCTAATTTATTTCCTTCGTTATCATAGAAGTTTCCTTCTAATTCAGTTTCTATTTCTACAATTTCACATCTATTCCAGTTAGCGTTATTTATTACTGTCCAAGAATTTTCATCTTCCTTTATTAAAGAAGACTTGAAATTATCTTGAGTATCTAATGCTAATTTTTCTGCTTCTTTATATTCTACCTTAGTATCTTCATAAACTTCCGTTATAGAAGACCCTGGTATTATATCGTGGAATTGATGTCTCAGTATAGTTTTCCATCCTTTAGTTAAATCAGCTTGAGGATATGAATTCCAATCTCCTATATTTAATGAATTCATAGTTCCTAGCCATTCTGTTTCTCTATATAATAATTCAAGCCTTCTATTCATCATCTTAGTATATGCTTGACTTGTATATGTTCCTCTATGATATTCTAGGTATAATTCTCCATCCCATGTGTGTACATATTCATTTGTATTTTCTACTTTTTCTCTTAGACACTTGAAGTAATCTGCTGCTTTTCCTGTTTTAACATTTGGAAGTCCTGGCATCTTGTCTAATCTTCTTCTGTATTCTAACATCTCACGGTTTACTCCACCGCCGCCATCTCCAAATCCATATGATACTAATAAATCACTAGTTATATTTTTATCCGTATATGCATCCCATACACCCTTTACTGATTTTGGCGTAAGTCTTCCATTGTATGTATAGAACCAAGAACCTGGTTGACTCCATGGCTCTGGAGTTGTTATAAAGTGAGTTAGTACCTCTGAACCATCTATCCCTCTCCAGTTAAATGTATCGTGCGGCATTCTATTATATTGATTCCAACTTATTTTTGTTGTCATAAATGTGTTTATTCCTGATTTCTTTAAAATCTGAGGTAATGCCCATGAATAACCAAATACATCTGGTAACCATAAGTATTCTACATCTTTGTTAAATTCTTCTTTTATAAATCTTGATCCAACTAATATTTGTCTTACTAAAGATTCTCCTGATGGTATGTTACAATCCGCTTCTAGCCACATTCCTCCATCAACTTCCCAATTTCCATCAGCTACCTTTTGTTTTATAGCTTCATATAACTCTGGGTAATCATTTTTTACATATTCGTATAGCTGAGGCTGAGTTTGTAAGAATATATACTCTGGATATCTTTCCATAAGTCTTAATACTGTTGAAAATGATCTTGCACATTTTTCTCTAGTATGTTTTAATCTCCATAGCCATGCAACATCTATATGTGTATGGCCTATACATGTTACATTTATTACTGAATCTTTATCTATTTTATCAATTTCTGAATTTAAATAATCACTTGCTTCATGTGCTGATATGTAGAAGCCTTCACTGCCTGGATACGACCAATCTACTAGTTTAAAAGTATTATTTAAAATTTTTGTTAGGTGAACTTTATCAGATGAATATTGATCTAACTCTTGTATTGTCTCTAGCACAACCATAGCATTATAATATAAATCATCCATTTTTTCATCTAACCATGCAACCTGCGCCCTATTTATTCTATGTTCTTGATCTCTAGGTACGCCTCCACCTTCAAGCCCTGACCATAATCTAAATAATAATTCTAAGTCACACCCTGCGCTACCTTCTGGCAAGAATACTTCTTTATGATTACTATCTACCCCTTGATACGGCTTATTATCTAAGTAAAATAACGATTCAAATCCTGAGTTATTACCTGCACCTGTTTCACCAAAATCAAATATCCCAACTATACTTTTCTCTTTCCAATCAGATGGTATATTTACAACTGTTTTCATCCATATATATAAATCTCTTCCCTTCCAAGTTTCCCCTAATCTTAACACACCATCAAATTCACTTGGTATTTCTGGATTTATATCTTTATCTTCATTTATTTTAGTATTAAAATACTCTAATTCTATTGCATCTCTATATCTAAAGTTTTCAATCTCATTTATTCTATTTCTTAATTTGTCGATTGTATAAAACATATCTTTCATGTTTTACCTCCCCTACTGATTTTATAGTTTGATTATATTTAAAAACGTTTTCAAATTCAATATTCTACAAATTATTCATATACTTAGTGTAGTTTTTATAATAAAATTATAGCTTATTTTAAAATTAATTTAAAAATGCTGCTCCTATAATACCTGCATCCGCGCCTAAATTTGCACAAACTATATCTGCAAAGTCTTCTTTTTTGTATAATATTTGTTGCCTTATCAAGTCTTCTATTCCATCTAATATTATGTCGCTAGCTCTAGATACACCACCACCTATAGATATTACATCTGGATCTAAAGTATTTATCATTCCAGACATTGCTTTTGCCAGATATGATTTAAATCTATTTATGGTTTCTAATGCAACTACATCATTTTCTCTATAAGCATCAAATACCATCTTTGCATTTATATTTTGTAAGTTATTTTCAGCAAGTTCAATAATTTTACTATTTTTTCCTTCTTCAATTAGCTTTTGAGCATGCTTTATAATAGCAGTAGCTGAACAAAAGGTTTCTAGACATCCATTATTTCCACAATTACAATCAAAATAATTTTCTCCAATCACTGTATGACCAATCTCTGATCCCATACCATTGGCTCCTGTAAATGCCTTGCCATTTATTATAATTCCACCACCTACACCTGTTCCTAAAGTGTACATAACAGCTATATTTTTATCCTTCATACTTCCAAATTTAGCTTCTCCTAATGCTGCTACTGTAGCATCATTTTCTGCATAAACACTAACATCTGGAAATCTGTTTTTTAAGGCTTGTATAAAGTCAACTTCATGCCAACCTAAATTTACACAAGTTACCAATCCTTTTTTATTTATAAAGCTTGGAACACCAAATCCTATTGATTTTATATCATCCATACTTAGATTATTTTCTTTTATCAGTTCTCTAACTAAAGTATTTATATCATCCATTATGCTTTCAAATCCTGAATTCACATTTGTTGTGCATTCTTTTCTGAAAAGTATACTTCCACTTTCATCTACAATACCAGCTTGTACACCAGTCCCCCCAATATCTACTCCTATAAAATACATAATTGCCTCCCTTTATTTAAACATTGTAAATTTATTTAAGTAATTAATTTTGTATTATTGATTAAGTTTTATTAATTCTATATTATATGAAGGTTTTTAATAGTAAAAGTTCAAATATTTAAGTTTATCTATAAATATCTTATTTTGTCAAAAACTTTTCATTTTTTATAGAAAACATTTTCTTTATTATATTTAATTAATAGATTATACTATTGTTATTATAAAAAATAATAGTAACAACTTAGGGGGGATTATTATGAATAAACTAGAATCATTAAAACTATTTCAAGATATACAATTAGTTTCTGATAAATATAAAGATTGGCAACTTAAAGATGATGAAAAAGATGTTGAAGATAATATAAAGTTAAAATCTTTGCTTAAATTTTATAATGATAAATTAGATGATATAAAAAGTAGAGCTCATTTTGTTTCTAAGCAAACAAAAGATGAATTAAAAAATAAAGATTCAAAAGAAATTTATAAAATTCTTATAGATTTTAATAATTTTTCAATAGAAAAATATAATACTTTAAAGCAATCTGAAATTAAATCTACTACAGCCAAGGCTGTTATGTTTTCAACTATAGATGAACTTACTATTATAAATGAATCCATAAGAAATAAAGAATATTTAATGGATAAACCTACTTATTTCTATATATACGAAAAAATAGTTATAAATGCTTTTATGACATTTTTAGCTTTAAAAGATATGGATATAGATCAAGAAATTATTAATAGTTTATCTCAAGCTATATTTAGTCAAATTCAAACATTAGCTATTATTTCAATGTAAAAAGAGTAAATCAAATTTGATTTACTCTTTTTATAATTTCAACTCTATTACTAATAACAGTTAGTATTATATACACATATTGGTATCTCTTTGTTCAATGTCGTTCCAACAGCTGTTAATTTAAGACACCCTCGACCGGGACACTCTGCTATAAATGTAGTGAAAAAGCATCCATCTCCAAAACTTATTGCAGGGCTAAAACTCATTGTACCCAAATCATAATCAGATATTTCAAATTCTATCATTGCATTTTTGACAGGATGACCATGAGCATCTACTAAAACACCAAATATCATTTGTTTACAACCTGAATTTAGCTCTATTTTATACGGAACCATATACTTTAAATAAACTTGTTTAGGTCCTTGTGGTTGAACTGGTTTCTTTTTCCTTCCCCTAGATATATCATCTTGATGAATATCATCTAAATTTATATTATGCTCTTTTTTTAACTTATACTTCAAATATTCATGTAACTCTTGTTCGGTTGAAATTTTCTTACCATCTATAAATAAGGTCTCCATATTTATCCCCCACCTTTAATTTTTTAAACTACTTTGTATAATATATATTATGAGTTTGAAAATTTCATGTTACTTTTCTAAATAAAAAAGCCCTAGGAAAATATCCTAGAGCTTTTTTTTATTTTTTTTTAAACATATCTTCTATTTTTTGACCGAAAGTTCTTTTCTTTTCGTGAACTTCTTCTCCACATTCTGCTGCAAATTGTCTTAGAAGATCTTTTTGTTTTTCGTTTAATTTTTTAGGTGTATCTACGATAACTTTGACGTACTGATCACCTCTAGAGTTACCTCTAATTCTTGGTATACCTTTTTCTCTTAGTCTAAATACCGTCCCAGTCTGAGTTCCTTCTGGAATAGTATATTTAACTTTACCATCTAATGTTGGAACTTCTATTTCATCTCCAAGTGCTGCTTGAACAAATGTTACAGGCATATCAAAGTATATATCATTTCCTTCTCTAGTAAATAGTGAATGTGGTTTAACATTTATAACTAAGTATAAGTCTCCTCTAGGTCCACCTTTACTTCCTACTTCGCCTTGCCCTGATAATTTTATCATTTGGCCATCATCTATACCGGCTGGAATGTCAACTTCTATAGTCTTAACTTTTCTTGTGTGACCTTTTCCACCACATTTAGTACATGGAGTTTCTATTATTTCACCTTCTCCATTACATGCACTACATGTTCTTGAACTTGCTATGTTACCAAATGGAGTTCTTTGAACAGTTCTAACTTCTCCTGCACCATTACAAGTTGGACAAGTTTTCTTTCCTGTTCCTGGCTTTGCACCACTTCCATTACATTCGCTACATTCTTCACTTCTATTAATTTTTATAGATGCTTTTTTACCAAAAGCAGCTTCTTCAAAAGTTATATCTATACTATGTCTAATATCAGCTCCACGCTCTGGACCTCTTCTTCTTTGTCTTGAACCGCCAAAGCCTCCGCCAAATATATCTCCAAACATATCTCCAAATATATCTTCAAATCCGCCGAATCCACCTTGACCACCAAATCCTTGGCCACCGAATCCACCTTGACCATTCATTCCTGCATGACCAAATTGATCATATGTTTGTCTTTTTGTATCATCAGATAACACTTCATAAGCTTCATTTATCTCTTTGAATTTTTCTTCAGCTTCTTTATTATCAGGATTTCTATCTGGATGATATTGCATAGCTAATTTTCTATATGCTTTTTTTAGTGTCTGAGCATCTGCATTTTTATCTACACCTAGCACCTCATAGTAGTCTCTTTTAGTACTCAATATTTGTCACCGCCTTCATCTTACAAAACAATAGCTTGTAGAATATCATACTACAAGCTATTATTATTATTTTAGTATTCTAATCTATTTAATTTAATGACTGAATACTTTTGAAAAGATACTCTTTTCGAATTCTATATTAATTATATACAAATTTCTTTATTTGTGTAACCTATTTTTCATCATTTACTTCTGTAAAGTCAGCATCAACTACATTATCATCTTTAGCTTGTGATTGATCATTTGCACCTTGAGCTTCACTTTGTGTAGCTTGAGCTTGTTGATACATTTGTTCCGCTATTTTGTGGAATTTATTGTTTAATTCTTCCATAGCTTTATTTAATTCTTCAGCTGTCACATCTTCTTTAGCTTTTAATTCTTTTAATTTAGCTATTTCAGCTTCTACTTCACTCTTAGCAGCTGCATCTACTTTATCTCCAGCATCAGTTAAAGTTTTTTCCATTTGGTATATAGTAGAATCAGCTTGATTTAATGCTTCTATTTTGTCTTTCTTTTGCTTATCAGCTTCAGCATTCATTTCAGCTTCTTTTACTTTTCTTTCTATTTCTTCTTCACTTAAGTTAGTTCCTGAAGTTATAGTTACTTTTTGCTCTTTTCCAGTACCTAAATCTTTAGCTGTAACATGAACTATACCATTAGCATCTATATCAAAAGTAACTTCTATTTGAGGTATTCCTCTTGGAGCTGGTGGTATATCTGTTAATTGGAATCTACCTAAAGTAGTGTTATCGAAAGACATACTTCTTTCACCTTGTAATACATGTATATCAACAGCAGTTTGGTTGTCAGCAGCAGTTGAGAATACTTGAGATTTCTTAGTTGGTATAGTTGTATTTCTTTCTATTATCTTAGTCATTACGTTACCCATAGTTTCTATTCCTAATGATAATGGAGTAACATCAAGAAGTAATAAATCATTAACTTCTCCAGTTAATACACCAGCTTGTATAGCAGCACCTGCTGCAACACATTCATCTGGATTTATTCCTTTATGAGGTTCTTTTCCTATGAATTTCTTAACAGCTTCTTGAACTGCTGGTATTCTAGTTGAACCACCAACTAATAATACATCATCTATATCAGATGTAGATAAACCAGCATCTTGTAATGCTCTTCTAGTTGGTTCCATAGTTTTTTCTACTAAATGAGAAGTTAATTCATCAAATTTAGCTCTTGATATATCTATTGTTAAGTGTTTTGGTCCTTCAGCTGTAGCTGTTATGAAAGGTAAGTTTACGTTAGTTGTCATTGTTGATGATAACTCTTTTTTAGCCTTTTCAGCAGCTTCTTTTAATCTTTGAAGAGCCATTTTATCATTTCTTAAATCTACACCTTCAGCTTTTTTGAATTCATCAGCTAAGTAGTCTATTAATACTTGGTCAAAGTCATCTCCACCTAATCTGTTGTTACCAGCTGTAGCTAAAACTTCGAAAGTTCCATCTCCGATTTCAAGTAAAGAAACGTCAAATGTACCTCCACCTAAGTCGAATACTAATATTTTCTTATCTTGATCTAATTTATCCATTCCGTATGCAAGCGCAGCAGCTGTTGGCTCATTTATTATTCTCTTAACGTCAAGTCCTGCTATTCTACCAGCATCTTTAGTTGCTTGTCTTTGAGCATCTGTAAAGTAAGCTGGAACTGTTATAACAGCTTCTGTTACAGGTTGACCTAAGTAACTTTCAGCATCTGCCTTTAATTTTTGTAATGTTATAGCAGATATTTCTTGTGGAGTATACCCTTTACCATCTATATCTACTTTGTAATCTGTTCCCATATGAGTTTTTATTGATATTATTGTTTTATCAGCATTTGTAACTGCTTGTCTTTTTGCAGGCTCTCCTACTATTCTATCACCATCTTTAGTAAAAGCTACTACTGATGGAGTTGTTCTCATACCTTCTGAGTTTGTTATTATTTGTGGTTCTCCACCTTCTAATACTGCAACACAAGAGTTAGTTGTTCCTAAATCTATACCTATTATTTTTCCCATGATTGATTCCTCCTAAATTATTTTATATTAATTTTAAAGTTATTTTTATATTGTATTTTGTATAAAGTTTTATTAACAAGAAACTTTAACCATACTAGCTCTTAATACTTTACTTCCTAATTTGTATCCTTTTTGAAGTACCATTACTACTTTATTAGCTTCTACTCCATCTATAACTTCTTGCATTACAGCTAAGTGTAAGTTTGGATCAAATTCTTGGTCTAAAGCATCTATTTCTTCTACACCAAATTTATTTAAAGTATCTTGTAATTGCTTGTATACTAAGTCTATGCCTTTATACATAGAGTCTTCTTTATCGTCACAAGCTTCTAAAGCTCTTTCCATACTATCTATAACTGGTATTAAGTCATTTAGTATTTTTTCATTTGCAAATAAACCTATAGTTTCTTTTTCTTGTTGAGTTCTTCTTCTATAGTTTGCATATTCAGCTTGAAGCCTTTGATATTGATCATTTACTTTGTCTATTTCATCTTGTAAATTTTTTTCTTCTAACTTTTCATTTATGTCAGTAACATTATCATCACAGTTAGTTTCTTCTTTTGTTTCTTCTTTTGTTTCTTCTTGTTCAACTGTTTCTTCAGCTGAATTATCTATTTCTTCTTTTAATTCTTCTTTTTCTATGTTATTTTCTTGCAAGACATTACACCCCTTAATTTATTTTTTGCTAAACAATAAGCTCATGTAATTCATAATTGCTGATATCCTAGCATAATCCATCCTTGTAGGCCCTATAAAGCTTATCTTACCTACTAAATCATTACTTATATTATAGGTTGCAGTAACTACACTACAATCTTGTGCTAGCTCACAATCATTATCACTACCTATAATTATGTTAATATTATCTTTTTGAATTCCCTTAGCCCTGACCATACTTGCTATTGTTTCTTTCTTTTCTAGCATATTTAAGAAAGATTTTGCTTTCAATATGTCATTAAATTCTGGATAACTAAATATATTAGTTGCTCCACTTAAAGAAACTAAAAGATCATCTTCTGATGTTTCAAAATTCAAAGCACTTATTAACTCATCTATAAGCGCCGAATATTCACTTATTTCATATTTTATAAATGCAATTAACCTTTCATCTAAATCAGTTATGCTTTTTCCTGCAAGTTTTCTTGTAAGATTATCTGAAATTAAGTTTAGTTTAGATTGCTCTAAATAAACATTTGTTACAAGGTTTGCATTTTTTATATCACCTTGGTCTGTTACAACTATTAGCAAGATTTTATTATCACTCATCTCAACTAACTGTATATGTTTGATAACACTCTGATTTACTAAACTTTTAGTCACAGCTACCGTTGTATAGTTAGTAAGCTGAGATAACAGCTTAGAAGTTTCATGAATTAAATCCTTTATATGATCCACATTATCTTTTACACATTGTTCTATTAAGCACTTTTCTTCCTTACTTAATTCACACTGACTCATAAGTGAATCAACATAAAGTTTATATCCTTTTTCAGTTGGAACTCTACCAGCAGAAGTGTGAGGCTGAACAAGGTAACCAAGTTCTTCAAGGTCAGCCATTTCATTTCTTATAGTAGCAGCACTAACACCTAAATCATGTTTTTTAGATATAGTCCTTGATCCTACAGCTTCAGCTGTCTCTATATAATCTTTAACTATAGCCTTGAGGATTTTTAATTTTCTTTCATTTAGTTCCATACTATATTACCTCCACGCTGTTAGCACTCACTATATCCGAGTGCTAAAAAGATTATATATATTATATATCATTATATTTTATCTTTGTCAACACTTTTGGATTAATTTATAAATTCTATAAACACGCTATTTGATATTTCTCTTCCTTTTTGAGTGAGGCTAATCCCAGTTATACTTTCATTTATAAGCTTTTTTGCCTTTAAATCGTCCATTTGTTTTCTATATTTTTCCTTAAACTCTATTTTAAATTCTTTTCTAAAATCATCAAACTTGATTCCTTCATTCATTCTTAATCCCATAAATATTTTTTCTTGTATTTTATCTTCTATACTCAATTTCTCTAAATTAGATATAGGTTTTTTATTTTCGCTTAATTTATTATGGTATTCATCCAGACTTTCAACATTATTATATCTATAATTTTCAATATAACCTGATGCCCCTGGTCCTAAACCTATATAATGTTCACATTTCCAATATAATATATTATGTTCACATTCAAAACGTGACTTTGAATAATTAGATATTTCATACTGGTTATATCCATTTTCTTTTAAATAATTTATTGTATAATTATACATATTAATATCTGTATCTTCATCTATAACTTCAAATTCATTATTTTCATACATATCATATAATTTTGTACCTTCTTCTAAAATTAATGAATATGCTGATATATGAGAAGGATTTAATTTCACTATTTTTTTCAAACTTTCTTGCCAATCTTCAAATTTGTGATTTGGAAGAGCATACATTAAATCTACATTTATATTATTAAATCCAACATCTATAGCTTCCTTATAATTTTTTTCAAACTCATCATAGCTGTGTATTCTACCTATAGATTTTAAATGATAATCTTGAACAGCTTGTAAGCCAATGCTTAGTCGGTTTACGCCTACATCTTTCATAGTAATTAATTTTTCTTTAGTCAATGTACCTGGGTTACATTCCATAGTTATTTCTGCTTCTTTTTTCACATTAAAATTATTTTTTATTGAATTAAATAGTCTTTTTATTTCACTACTACTTAATATACTTGGAGTTCCACCTCCTATAAATATACTAGTAATCTCATTTTCTAGATTATTTTTTTTAATATCATCATTATACAATTTCATTTCTATTTCTAAATCATCTAAATACCTTTTTTTCATATCAAAATCTAACTTACATGAGTTAAAATCACAATAATTACATTTACTTATACAAAATGGTATATGTATATAAAGTCCTAACATTCATTTACCTCTCTTAAATTTTAAAAGTTTCTATATTTTATCTTATATTAATTACCCATTTTATACCATAGGTAAATATAAATAATATAAGATTCTATTTAAACTTTATTTATTTGTCTAAAATATATTTTTTGCAATTTAACCTTTATTAATACTTGCATAATAAAAAATTTAATTTATTACTATTTAATGTTTATATTAAAAAAATCTCTATTCTTAAAAGAGTAGAGATTTTTATTATAATTTTCTATTTTACATTTTTACTTGTAACTGAGTAAACAGGTATACCTATCAATGTTATTATTATTCCTCCTAAAGCTATCATAGTCGCTGTAATCAATTGATTTACTATAACAATTAGACCTCCAGTTATAGCTATTAAAGGTATTATTGGATATAGAGGAACTTTATAAGGTCTATTTAGCTGTGGTCTATCTTTTCTTAACTTTATTACACCTACAAAAGTAAATACATAAAATACCCATATAGTAAATACTGTTAAGTCTGTCAAAAGATTAAATTGACCAGAAAGAGCATATAAGGATGCTAATACTGCTAGTAACCAAATAGCATTAGCTGGTACACCACCTTTATTTAGCTTTGAAAAAGTTTTACTACCTGGAAGCGTTCCTTGTTTAGCCAAAGTATAAGGAACTCTTGGACCAGTAAGTAAATATCCATTTAATGCACCAAATACAGATATTAATATACCTATAGTTATTAATTTTCCTCCAACAGATCCAAACACTCTTTGAGCAACTAATGCTGCTGGTGCTGTGGCTGTGGCTAATTCTGATGCTGGCGCTACCCATAAATATGCTAAATTTATTACTATATAAACTGCCATAACTACAGATAAGCCTCCAACTATAGCTCTCGGTAAATCCTTACCTGGATTTTTCATTTCACCTGCTATAGCTCCAACATTTATCCATCCATCATATGCAAATAAAGTTGCTATTAAAACTTGTCCTAATGCACCTGCAACAGTTTTTCCTTGTCCAACCATAGGAGTAATTATTGGATTTCCATTTCCTTTTATAAATCCAAATATAATTATTAATATTAAAGGCACTAGTTTACCTATAGTTGCAATTGTTTGTATTGTTCCTCCTAAAGAGGAACCTATCGTATTTAATAAAGCTATAAATAATATAATTCCAATTGCCACGGGTAAAACAACCATCATATCACTAGGTAAATATCCTAGTAACTCTGCTACTTGTTGAGCAAATATTACAGCTAAAGCTGCTACTGTTCCTGGAAAAAAAAGTACAGTTTGCATCCATCCAGTTAAAAAACCTAGTTTTTGCCCATAGATTTCCTCAATATAAACCATCATACCTCCAGTTCTTGGAATTGCAGCTGAAACTTCTGCTGCTGTAAGACCTGCTGTGATAGTTATAATTCCACCTAAAACCCATGCTATTATTCCAAGACCTGGAGCTCCATTTGTAGCTGTATAGATAGCTTGAGGTTTAAAAAACACTCCAGATCCTATAACCATACCAACTACTGTAGAAAGAGCTGCAGATAATCCTAGAGTCTTTTTAAGTTGATTGCTCATATATTTCCTCCTTACTACTGTATAAATGCATACAATTTTGTATTTATTTGATATTTATTATTCCCAAGTTTTATGTATTTATTAAAAATGACATTTTTCATGAAAATTATGTATAAAATGTTTTAATAGATATCTATCCTAAATAATTTTCCATATTTTGACTATAGCATGAAACTTAAATTTTCAGTGTTAAGAGTAAGTTAACTAATTGGAATTATATAAATTATATTTTTAATAGTAGATTTTACCTATATAATCAATATATTTTATTATCTAGTTAACATAAATTTTACTTAAATCTAAAATTTAACCACAAATTTTTAAGTATAATAATTATCTTAAATCTAAAAAAGCTCATAGAATTTAATTCTATGAGCTAAAATAAAATTTATTAATTTTTAATAAATTATTCATCTAATTTTAATACCGACATAAACGCCTTTTGAGGAACTTCTACAGATCCAACTTGTCTCATACGTTTTTTACCTTCTTTTTGCTTTTCAAGAAGTTTCTTCTTACGAGATATATCTCCACCATAACACTTAGCAAGAACGTCTTTTCTAAGTGCACTTATAGTTTCTCTAGCCACTACCTTATTACCAACAGCAGCTTGTATTGGCACAGGGAATTGATGTCTTGGTATCTCATTCTTTAACTTCTCGCACATTGATTTTCCTCTAGGATATGCTCTAGTTTCATGTACTATAAAGCTAAGTGCATCTACCTGTTCTTTATTTATTAATATATCAAGCTTCACAAGAGTTGAAGGAACATATCCTTTCATTTCATAATCTAGAGAACCATACCCTCTAGTTCTTGATTTTAATGCATCAAAGAAGTCATAAACAACTTCATTCAGTGGTAAATCATAGTGAAGCATAACTCTTTTTTCATCTATGTACTCCATGTTTATCATGTTTCCACGTCTTTCTTGGCAAAGCTCCATAACTATACCTACATAATCCTTAGGAACTATTATATCTCCTTTAACTATAGGCTCTTCTATTTGTTTTATTTCAGATACCTCTGGCAAGTTTGCAGGATTTTGTATCATTACAAGTTCTCCATCAGTCTTTGTAACTTTATATATAACAGATGGTGCAGTTGTTATAATATCAAGATTAAACTCTCTTTCTAATCTTTCTTGAATTATTTCCATATGAAGTAAACCTAAGAATCCACATCTAAATCCAAATCCTAATGCTGCTGATGTTTCTGCTTCAAACTCAAGAGCTGCATCATTTACCTGTAATTTTTCAAGCGCGTCTCTTACATTTTCATATTTTTCACCTTCGCCTGGGTATATACCACAATAAACCATTGGTGTAGCCTTTTTGTATCCTGGCATAGGTATTTCTGTTGGATTATCTGCATCCGTTATTGTATCTCCAACTTGACAACTTCTTATATCCTTTATACTCGCTGCTATGTATCCAACATCACCAGCATAAAGTCCATCAAGCTCAGTTTGACCTGGGGCCATAACACCAACTTCAGTTACTTCGAACTTTTTGTTAGTATTCATCATTTTTATTGTCATACCTTTTTTAACAGTACCTTCAAACACTCTAACATAAGCTACAACACCTTTATATGCATCGTAATAAGAATCAAATATTAGAGCCTTTAATGGAGCTTCCTTATCACCTTGTGGGGCAGGAACTTTCTTAACTATCGTTTCTAATACATCTTCTATATTTAAGCCGCTTTTAGCAGATACAAGAGGTGCTTCACTTGCATCAATACCTATTATATCTTCTATTTCTGTTTTTATTTCATCAGGTCTAGCACTTGGAAGGTCTATTTTATTTATAACTGGTAATATTTCTAAATCTTGATCTAATGCTAAATAAACATTCGCTAAAGTTTGTGCTTCAACACCTTGCGCTGCATCTACTACTAATAAAGCACCTTCACATGCTGCTAAACTTCTTGATACCTCATATGTAAAATCTACGTGACCTGGCGTATCTATAAGGTTTAAGTAATATTCATTTCCATCCTTAGCATTATAAACTAATCTTATATTTTGAAGCTTAATAGTGATTCCTCTTTCTCTCTCAAGATCCATATTATCTAATAATTGAGCTTTCATGTCTCTATCACTAACAAGTCCTGTTTTTTGTATTAATCTATCCGCTAAGGTAGACTTACCGTGATCTATATGCGCTATTATACTAAAATTCCTAGTTCTGCTTTGTTTGCTGTCCACCCTAAATTCCTCCTTTATTATTATCATAACTTTTATTTTATAATATATCCTCTTTTATGTAAATAACATGGACAAAAAATAAGACTTATCTTTTTAATAAGTCTTATTTTTAATATTATTTGTTTATCTGAGACATTAATTCTTTGGTAATATTATCTAGATATCCCACTTTGTCTTCTATAAATGATCTCATTTCTTTTATAATAGGCTCTATTTGGTAGACATCTTCTCCTAGCATAGCTTTTGCATTTTGATCAACTATAATTATACAAATACATAAATTTATGCTCATTAACAAAATAAATAGTACTTTGGTTATAAATCTCCATTTTTTCCGTTTATTTTTTTTTTGTACAGTTTTTTCTAATCTACTCATGAGTTTCTCCTATTAGTACTGTATTTACTTTGTTTTAAAATATCCGTCTAAAACATCTGCTATATATTTAACACTAGCTTGAGCTTCTTGAATCGTAGTACCATTACTTCCTACTTCTATAAGCAGATGGTTAGGTGCTACTGATTGATTAAATTTACCATATGGTTTTTTTACAACAGGTAAAACTAATTCTGGATATTTCTTCATTGCATATGATGTTATATCATTTGCTAATCCCTGTACATGACTTACATTTTCATTTTTCATTCCAACTACAAATAAAAACTTAGCTACACTTTCTCCTTTATAGGTAGATGTTGCTCTTTCATGTTCATTTTTCATAGCTACTGAATCCGTTAAGTCTCGTCCATCCCTATGCAAATCTATTGCTATATCTACACTTGGATATTTAGGCATTAAAGCATCTAATGTTTGTCTACTACTCATATATGCTCCATTAAATGATGGATAGTCATGATACTTAGAACTATGTACTACGCCCCATCCTCTTTTTGTTAATTCATCTGTAAGCATAGTACCTATTTCTAATACTGAATTAGGCTTATCTTGTGAATGATAATTACCTCCTGGGGAATTCGAATATGTTTCTCCTGTATGAGTATGATATAAAAGTATTCTAGGCTGATCTTTAGTCACTCTTACATCATTTATATATTTTGAGCTATTTGCTGCAATTGAGCTGTTTGCATTATCTGCATTATTTGTAGTTTCTTCTTTTTGATTTTCATTATTTATTGTAGGTATATTTTCTTCACCTACATGAAATTTCATATAATCTTTTTCATATTTTTGAGTATTTGCATTTTCTTTATATTCTTTTATCCCACTTTCTTCTTTACTTTCTGGGTATGATGAGTTAACTAAGAATTTTAGAAATTCATCCTTATCCATAGCTATAGAAGTTATAGGTAAAATACAAACTAACACACATGACATAACCAATGTCTTAATGCGCTTTTTTAACATACTTTCTCCTCCTTATTTGGTGATTCTACCTGGATGAAGAGACCTATTTAATCCTTCGCTTATTATTATTGATAAATTCTCAATTGTTTCATCTATGTCCTTTGGTGTAACAATTAAATTTTTATCGTATGGATCTAGTGAATCTTTTATTAGCTGATATTTTTCTTCTTCTTTTAATTGCTTTAACATTTTATAAAAGTCTTCTACTCCTTCTGATTGAGTCATTAGATTATCTATCGCTAAATCTAGAACATCGCTAGTTAATGTGGCTGCGTCTACAACAGTAGGAACACCTATTGCTATTACATCTACCCCTAAGTATTCCTTATTCAATGCTTTTCTTTTATTTCCAACTCCACCTCCAGGTGCTATACCTGCAGTTGATATTTGTATAGTAGTATTTACCCTTTCCATCTTTCTAGATGCTAAAGCATCTATTGCTATTACTCTATCAGGTTTTATCTTATCTACTATTGATTTAACAATTTCACTAGTTTCTATACCTGTAAGTCCCATAACTCCTGGGCTAAGCCCTGCAACTTCTGTAAAATCATCATCATAATCTTTATTATAATTTTTAAAAATATGTCTAGTAACTAATGTCTTAGATACTGCTTTTGGACCAAGTGCATCTGATGTTATATTCCAGTTACCTAATCCTATGACTAAAGTTTTTTTAGTTTTATCTTGTCCTAAAATTTCAATTAGTTCTTCTTTTAAGTACTCTATTATTTCTTCTCTTGATTCATCATCATCAAATTTCATTAAGTTACTTTCTAGTGTTATGTACTTACCTATACCCTTGTTCATTATTTGAGATCCTTGTTCATCTATAACTTCAACTTTTGTTACTGTACAATTTTCTAATTCTTTTTTATCTAATTTCACTCCAGGTATTTCTTTTGATGAATGTTCATCTTCACACATTTCTCTAGCTTCTAAAGCTAAATCCGTTCTTATACTAATCATATCAAACCTCCAAGTACAATTTAAATGCTACTTATAAGTGTTAACAAATTTTAGTATTTTATAACAAAAAATATAATTTAATAAATCTTTGAATATTTAATTTGGATGTTGTAAATTATTTTTATATAGGTTATAATCTAAAAAGTCAAAACAAAAAGATATTATATAAAAACTTATAAATAATTATCCTTGATTTTTAGATTTATTTCTGTTAAAATCTAATATGTTGACGATGAATATAATAAAAACGCACACGAGGGGGTGAACACGGTGGCAAACATAAAATCAGCTAAGAAAAGAATAAGAGTTATCGAAAAGAAAACTGCTTTAAATAGAGCTAGAAAATCTCAAGTTAAAACTGCAATAAGAAGATTCGAAGAAGCTGTTACTGCAGGAAACAGAGAAGAAGCTGTTGCTAAGTTCCAATTTGCTCAAAAGAAATTACAACAAGTTGCTTCTAAAGGAACTATACACAAGAATGCTGCAGCTAGAAAAGTTGCTAAATTAGCTCAAAAGTTAAACGGAATGAACGCTTAATTACCCGTTTAAGCTTATAGATATTAACCCTTGATTCTTAATCAAGGGTTTTTTACTTTATTATTTCTCAAATGTAAAACATAACATAACAAAAGCCTTAGATAGATTTTTCTACCTAAGGCTTTTAACTTATATTTCTTTGACAATATTTACTTACTAATATCTCTATAGCTAAAGTATCTCTAACTAATCCATTTTTTATCTTATAATCACTTTCTAATATATAATTTAACATATCAATTATTACTTCATCTGAGAAGTTGTTAGCCTGTTTTAATGCTTTTCCCGCTACAAACGGATGAATTTTTAATTTTTCTGCAATAACCTTGGATGTATACCCTTCTATTTGAAGTTGTCTAACTTGTACTACTACTTTAAACTGTCTTGCTATCATAGCAAATATGCCTAGGACAGATTCACCTTCATAAATCATATCATTTAAAATTCTCATAGCATTAGAAGAATTTTTTTCACCTATATAATCAATCAGCTTAAATATATCATTTTCTACCTTTTTTTGAGAAAGCTTGTCTATAACTTCATTACTTACTTTATTTCCTTTTCCTATGAATGAGCTAATTTTATTTATTTCATTTTCTAAATCTGATAAAGTTTTTTCACTACTTTTATCTCTATATCCTTCTTGTTCTATAAAATACATTATCTGTGGATTGTCTATAACTGCACTATTTACCTCAAACTTCTTTTTAACCCACTTAAACAAATCCATATCTGATAATTTATCACAGTTAAAAACTATTCCATTTTTATCGATTTTCTTTACTAATGCTTTCCTTTTATCTACATCTCCATATACTACAAAAACTAATACAGTACTATCAGGAATATTATTTAAATGTTCTATCAGATACTTTTCATCACTATCAGTAAAGTTTTTCTTTTTTCCTTTTAATAGTTCAAAATCCTTTACTATTACTATCTTTCTATCATCCATAAAAGGAAGAGTTTCTATAGAGCTTATAAGTTGGTCTAGCATAGTTTCCTTGCCATCTATCATATCTAGGTTAAAATCAATCATACTTTCACTTAGACTTTCCTTAAATACCTTTATAGCATTTTCAATTAAATAATATTCTCTTCCATAAAAGAGATATGCCTTTTCAAAATTTCTATTTTTAAGATTATTTATAATATCCTTGTAATTCATTTGTCTGCTCCTTCATAACCTTTAATTCTTTATAAATCATATATGAAAATACTATTGTATAGTAAATTATTACATAAAATTTACTTGGATTTTCTATTTCTATATACGCAAAATCTAATTCACTTAAATTGCATAATAAAAAGTATATAGCATTTATTATTATACAATTAAAATACGCTATACATTTAGATATAGTTATATTTACTCTAAATAAAAA
The DNA here is from genome assembly GCF_024723825.1 of Romboutsia lituseburensis. Classification (NCBI taxonomy): domain Bacteria; kingdom Bacillati; phylum Bacillota; class Clostridia; order Peptostreptococcales; family Peptostreptococcaceae; genus Romboutsia; species Romboutsia lituseburensis. The sequence goes on along the minus strand of NZ_JANQBQ010000001.1, from coordinate 3,182,046 downwards.
AACACTTAAAATACTTATATATATTATAACACCTATAAATGGTACTATTATTATATTACTAATAATAGATATTATTGGTATTCCATTAAAATTATAATATATTATTGGCAACGTTAAAATATTTGAAGCTAAAGTTAATGATATAACACTTATTTTTAGCCTATTATTTATATAACCATAGAAATATATTATAGACAATGTTGCAAGAAAAGACAATTGAAAACTTATATTATATAAAATATATGGGTTATTTATCAGTAAAATAATCCCTATTAAAGATAATGTACTTATACCATCCCTCTTCCTATCTGTAAAAATAGCTATATATAATATCATTATAAAAAATATAGCTCTAAGTATAGATGGTGAACTACCTATCATAATACAGTAAATAATCATAATTGTTATAAGAATTAATAATTTATAAAATTTATTAATCCCTCCTATTATAAATGAAATCAATACACATAATATCCCTGTATGAAGTCCAGATATAGCTATTATATGGCTTGTTCCAGTCCTAGAAAACATATCTTTTTCATTTTGTGATAACTGATCTTTTTCTCCTAAAACTAATGAGTTAATAAAATCAGAATTTTTCTTATATAAATATCTATTTGAGCTTCTTATATACTCTTTTAATCTATCTAAGCTTTTATAAAATATATTTTCTCCTATTATTTTATAGCTTTCTATGTAAATTAAACCTTCGCAACCTATACTTTTTAAATATCTTCCATAATTAAATTTAAAATCATTCATTTCACCTAATGATTTAAATTTTCCATTTATATTTATTTCATCTCCAACTTTAATATTTTTTCTTTTTGTATAGTCTCTAACTAAAAATTCAGAAATTTTATACTCATCATACCTTTCCTTTTCTTTTTTCTGTTCAACAGTACCTATTATCTCTACTTTGTTGTCATTGTAACTACAATCAAGTGTTTTATTATTTGTATATATTAATGATATTATCATAATTATTAAGAATGTAATTAGAAGTGGTCTTCTCATTGGTAACTCCTTGTTTTATTTTTAATTATCATCAATATATTAATTTTTAAAACAAAAAAAAGACACAAAGGTGTCTCTTCTTAAACATATTCATTTATATAGTTACTTTTCTTTTTAAATATACAATTTAATAAATTTATATCTCTTTTACTTATTTTTAAATCATTTAATAATATAGATTCATCTATATCAATATATGAAAAAGCTAATTGAGTCAGTGTATTTATATTAAATGCAACGTTATATTTTTCATTTACTTTCTCTACGAATAGTCTATTATTTTTTATTTGTATTTTAAACACTCCATTATTCTGTTCTATATAGTTATCTTTTACTAATATATTTAAGCTTCCTTCTACATTATTTTTTATAGTCAGACTCTCTAAATAATCTTTTAAATTTATTATTCTACCCATCATAAATGGTTTAACCTTTATTTCACACGTTCTTGGATTATCTAATACAAATTTTATTTTATCATTTATAGGAGCTGATATTTTAACCTTTTTACATTGAGTATTATGGTTGTAGATAAACTTTAACATAGACTTTAAGGAATCCATATTTTTGTAATATATTTCCCTAACAAACATAGTTTCGCCATCTAAAAAATATATTATATAACCTTCACTACCATTATTTTCATGTATATATATATGACCATTCTCACTTTTTATTTCATTTAATAAATTTAGATAAAACTTCTCATCTCTTTCTACATTTCCGTTTATATCTTTTAAAAATTTTCTACTTATATCCACTAACTCATTTATATTAAATTGATTTGCCTTATATAATCTACCATTTATTTTATAGTTACCTAAATCCTCTATATTTATATTATATTCTATTTGATCGTAACAGTGCTCATATCCATATTTTCGGTATAACCTATAATCAATAGGCATTAATATCGAAACTAATTGATTTCTTTTATATAATTCTTTTAACATAAATTTCATTATATTTTTCATATAACCACGCCCTCTAACTTGAGGTAGTGTCGATACACCTACAACATAAGAAGTATTATAGATTTTATTATTTAGATTTATTTTATATTGATTAAGTTGAAGGGAAGATACTACTTCTCCTTCATCCTCAACTACAATAGTATTATGTCTTTTATATTTATTCTTAAAATAATAATCTACAAAATTTTCGCCGTCATTAAAACAGTAATTCCATATATTTTTTATATCATTTAATTCATCTTCTTTAGCGTGTCTTATCTTCATATTATCCCTCCCTAACAGTGTATTTTTCAACAAATCTACACGGATGGTATGAAAGTTTTGCTTTTCTTAAACCTTCAATACCTAAATCTTCTTCTCTATTTACAAACTCTACATTTTTAAATTCGTTAACAATAAACTGTTGATTTATATAAGGATATAATCCTCTTATATTTGGATTTGCTTTTTCTATGTGTACTAAAGCCATATTATCATTTAAAAGTTCCCCTATAGTAAATGCTTCTAACTTATTATCTATATATATACCAGCTATTTTAACTTTATCTTTTAATATTTTGAAATCATTAAATATTTTTTTTATTCCTGAAAGTTCATCATCCATACCTTCATCAAATTCATCATTTTCTTCTTTGTTGCTAGTCCACTCTTTCATTAGATCTAAGCATTCATTAAAGTTTGATTTATCTAAAAGCTTATATTCAAATCTTCCCTCATATTCTTTTATAAAATAATTTATATGATTTCTTTTCTTTTGATTTTTTCTACCTGCTAACGATCTTAAACCTTCTGCATCATATATATAATCAAATAAATCTCGCTCTTCTATATATTCAAATTTATTAGGATATTTTTCTCTTAAAAGTTCTACTACCTCTGATGTTATTCCTCTTAGATATATCTTTTTATTTGATTTTTTAAAGTAATCTATAACAAAATCGATTACTTTAGATAAATTTTCTCGAGTCGCTAATGGTAATATAGAAAAACTATCACCTTCATATTCACCAACTATTACTGCAAAATCATCACCTATATAATATCCTGTCTTATATACATGTTGCCACATATAAAGAGTACTAAAGCAATACTCGCATGCTTCATAATCGACCATTTCAAAATATGGGTCTAGTTCCTTTTTTGAATCTATATTAATCTCTTTAAAAATCATAATTCCTCCCGAAATTTCTTTTTGCTTTGTTATATTATTTTTCATTTCTTATCTATTTATTTTATTTTTTTGAATTTAATTCTTAGAACTTGTATAAAATCTAAAATATGAAATTTGTATTAAATTATTTTACCCATATTGTATTTATATAAACATTTTATGAATGGAGTGATTTTTTATAAGAAAGAAATTTTTTTATATAATACTTATTATAATAACACTTTTATCTGGCTGTGGCAAAAATTCCCTATTAGAGGTTCATATTATAGATGTAGGTCAAGGCGATAGCATATTAATTAAAACACCTAATTCAAAAACATTATTAATAGATGGTGGTACTAACGAAAGTGAACATATAGTTAAAAGTTATTTAAAAAAACAAAAAGTAAAAATAATAGATTTTTTAATAGCTACACACCCAGATTCAGACCATATAGGCGGATTAGATGCTGTCGTAAATAAATTCAATGTTAAAGGATTATATCTTCCAGAACAAACGATTACCTCAAATAGTTATAATGATTTAATATCTGCATGCAATCAAAAAAATGTTCCTTTAAATTATTTATACAAAGGTGATAACTTTTCGATAGACAACTATATAAATCTATTTGTTTTAAGTCCGTCTTATATACAGGATGATAATAACTTAAATTCAATAGTGTTTAAATTGAGTTTCAAAAATAAATCATTTTTATTTACAGGAGATGCTGAGAGTAGTAATGAATCTGATATTATTAATTCATTTAATCTTGAAGATATAGATTTTTTGAAAGTTGGTCATCATGGAAGTAAATCTTCTACAACTTCAGAATTTCTAGATGAAACAACACCTGATGTAGCTGTTATTTCATGCGGGTATAAGAATCAATATGGCCATCCTCATAACGCTACGTTAAAAAATTTAAAAGACCATAATGTCACAACATATAGAACAGATTTATCAGGAGACATAGTATTTTATAGTAACGGAGAAATAATATACACCAAGAAAAAATATAAATAAAAATGTTAATTTAACTCAACAATGCAGATTAATAATAATTTTATTATTAATCTGCATTGTATTTTTATTTATTTAACAAATCATTTATTACCACTGATGCTATTGTTAACCCTCCTACTGATGGTACAAAAGAAGTACTACCTGGAGTTATTTTTTTACCATTGAGTATTTTCTTTTTTAAGTCTAGTGGTTTTTCAGTTGAATAAACTACCTTTAATTTTTTTATTCTTCTATCCTTTAGTTCTTTCCTCACTACTTTAGCTAATGGACACATGCTTGTTTTATGTATATCTGTTACTACTATTTTAGTTGGATCTAACTTATTTCCCATTCCCATAGAACTTATTATTTCTAAACCCTTTGATTTGCAAGTTTCTATTAAATGTATCTTTGAGCTTACCATATCTATTGCATCCACTACATAATCATAGTCTTCACATAGTATTTCTTCACTCGTATCTTTATTGTATACGTTTCTTATCGCTTTTATATTTATATCTGGATTAATATCTAGAATTCGTTCTTTCATAACCTCTACTTTATACTTTCCTACAGTAGAATGAAGTGCCGGTAGTTGTCTATTAATATTTGTTATATCAACATCATCAAAATCTACAATCGTTAGATTTCCAACTCCTGCTCTAGCTATAGCTTCTGCTGCAAAACTGCCTACTCCTCCAACACCAAATACAATTACATTTGATTTTTTTAATTTTTCTATACCTTCATCACCAACTATAAGGCTAGTTCTCATTGTAAAATTTTTTTTCATTTATAATGTTCTCCTAAAGTATTTATTTAAACTTAATAGAATATATTTTATTATTAAATCCTAATTTTTAAGGAGGTTTAAATTGAATAAACTTATAAAGCTATTAAGTTTTCTTCTTGTTATAAACTTACTTATTTTAGGTAATTTAATCATTAAACAATATAATACTGTTGATTTATTACCTATATCTTATGCTCAAACTGCTAAACATAATAATGATAATTATAATTTAATTACATCTATTTTAAAAGATACTAATAAAAATAATCTTATGAAATATGCAGATTATTTTGAAATCCAAATTACAGAAAATATTCCGAATCTACCTAAAAGCAATATAGCATTTACTTTATCATTACCGGAACAGGTTTCTTTTATAGCTATTTATGATAAAATTGATAATAATAATTATAAATTTAAATACTTAATAGATGATTTATCTTTAGTGGATAATTTTCATTTTTATAATAATTTTTTAATAGTTGAACAAACAGACAAAAGTGTATCTACTGAATTTAATGATAAAAAAATATTTGAAGTCTTTTCAAAAAAAGAAGATGAATTTACATCTATATTTAAAAAAAGCACATATAGCGAAAGAATTATATCAAAAGATAATAATAACTTTAAAGAAATAGAAATTTCATCTATCGACTATGTTCTAGGAGATATACCTAAGATACTCTGTATTGTAACAACTTCAGTGTATAAACTAGAATTATTCTCTTCAGAAAAAAATGAATCTCTAGAAAAAATAAAAGAGATTACTAAAAAAGAGGTTTATGACTTTAATTATGATAAAAATACATTTGATTTAACTAATAGTGATATAATTAGATAAAAACAAAAAAGAACTCATACGAGTTCTTTTTTTATTGGCGGGAATGCGTGGGAGTCGAACCCACCTAAGAGGCTCTTAACCCCTCATACTAGTTTTGAAGACTAGAGGACACACCAGCACCCATCCATCCCCATGCTCATTTTTATAATAACATTTTTATTAAAATTTTTCAATATAGTTTGCACACAAATTTAAATATAGCCCCTAATAACTTTATTAACAAGGGCTATATCTTTTATTCTACAATATATACTTCTATATTTTTTCTACCCCAATTATAAACTTCTTCTTTATCGTACATATATATATCTATTTTATTTCCTTTTATAGCGCTTCCACAATCTTCTGCTATAAATGTCTTTCCAAATTGAGGAATATAAACTTTTGTTCCATAAGGTATTATTGTTGGATCTACTGCTATTGTCCCCCATTTAGGTTTTGTTCCTGTGGAAGTTATATTATGTCCTGTATAAGCAGTCGCTTCAACAGATATCTGTTTTCCATCTGTTTTTGATGTATCATCATAATTTTTTATAGTTGTATCATAACTATTCAATGTTGGTATCATTCTTGTAGTTTCACCTCTAGATGAGGCTACTTTTACTTCCTCTTTTATTCCTTTTTGTATTACTTTATTTATAGGATGCGATACTTCTTCTTCTTTAATAAATTTTTTATCTACTTTTTTACCATTATAGTATGTTATTTTATAAACTAATTCATTCCTACCAGTTTCCCCTTCAGTAGACACAGTACTATTCCCCTTTAATAAATTCTTATCATCTACTATTTTTGTTTCATAAGGTATTTCTTTTTTTTCTCTTATAGTTTGTTCTCTTACGTCTATCACCTCAATTCTATCTCCATTTTTTATCTTTCTATCTAATTCTAAAGTTACTATATCATTTCCGTCATATTTAACATCTTGCTCATCTAACAATTTTTTGACATTTGATTTATGAGTGCTCAGATTCTTTTCTTTTCCTTTTACAACTAAAGTGACTTCTTTACTTGATAATGAATATCCAAATCCTGATAAACTTATTGCTATTATACCGGCCAAGGCTGAGGATTTTATTTTTTTATTATTTATAAAATTCATATGTCACCTCCCTTATTTATTTTCGCTCTACGCTATTTCGATGTTTGCAAAAGGATTGTAACTTTTTTAATACTTCATGTCAACTTGACAAAAAAATAAAATTGTGCTCATTAAATTGTATTCGAGCACAATTTTATTTTTAATATTCTAAGCTATATTTATATTCTTTAATTCCTTTATATAAACTATATAAATACTCAAATCCATTTACAGCTAATACTTTACAAACACTTTTACTTTGGCTACCTATACCACAGTATAATAATATTTTTTTATCTTTATAGCTATTTAAAAAATTCATCTTATCTGGTATTTGATTTATAGGTATATTTATAGCCCCCTGTAAATGTCCTTTTTCATAATTATCTTCAGTTCTTAAATCTATAATTAAATCAAATTGATTTTCTTCAATCATAAGTTTAACTCTATTTGAATTTAAATTAGTTATACTCATTCATATACCTCCTCATACTTAATATATACTATTTATTTAATTGATAAAAAGTTACATTTTTAAACTTTTATCTTCAATTTCTAAGTTTTTAATCAATATAATGCCAAATATAAAAAGCTAAGTACAATTGTACTTAGCTTTTTATATTTGGTATTTGCCAATTTATTGGAACTTTACCTATACTAGTTAATATTTCATTTATCTTTGAAAAATGCTTACACCCAAAGAAACCTCTATGCGCAGATAATGGACTTGGATGAGGTGCTTCCAATATATAATGTCTACTAGAGTCAATAAATACTTTTTTCTTTCTAGCATTAGCTCCCCATAATACAAATATTACTGGGTCTTTGCGATCATTTAAAAGTTGTATTATCTTATCAGTGAAAATTTCCCAACCTTTATCTTTATGAGAGTTAGCTTCATGAGCTCTAACTGTTAAAGCTGTATTTAAAAGCAAAATACCTTGATCCGCCCACGGTATTAAGTATCCATTATCTGGTATAAAGCATTTCAAGTCTGAATTTAGCTCTTTATACATATTTAGCAAAGATGGTGGTATAGCAACCTCTGGTTGTACAGAAAAAGCTAACCCATGAGCTTGATTTTCTCCATGATATGGATCTTGTCCAAGTATTAATACTTTTGTATCTTTATACGATGTATGCTTTAAAGCATCAAATATATTATGCATATTAGGAAAAACAGTTTTTTTACTATATTCTTGTTTTAAAAAATCTCTTAACTTTAAATAATATTCTTTATTAAATTCATCTTTTAATAGTTCATCCCAATCATTATCAAATTTAATCATAAAATCACCTATATTAATAATATTATCCTTTCATAACTTGTATTTTATACACTATATATATCTTCCATTCCGACAACTAATCTTTCTACATTTAAAGGCTCATTTTTTTTATGTTCATAATTACAATTTGTATGTTCTTCTTTTTTATGTGTTATATTTAAAGATATTGTAAAAACGCTACCTTTTCCATATTCACTTTCAGCGCTTATCTTAGCATTAATTAAATTAGATAGTGATTTTATCATAGATAATCCTATACCACTTCCATTTATATTTCCTACAAATCCTTTATTAACATCATTAAACCTCTTAAATATAAGATTCAACTTATCTTCTTCTATCCCTATTCCTGTATCCTGTATTCTTATATCAATTTTATTTTCCTGTTCTTTATATATCATATTCACATATATATATCCATCTTTATCTGTAAACTTTATAGCATTAGATAATAAATTTAAAACTATTATTTCTAAAGCATTTACATCTATAGCCATAACAAGTTCTTCAATATCTGTATCAAATATAATTTGAACTCCTTTTGATTTTGCATAATCTACAACTGACATTACAATATCTTCTATGACTAAAACAACGTCTTTATTAATTAAGTTAACATGATAAAATCCAGTTTCCATTCTAGTAAATTCAATTAAGTCATTTATTATCTTTAGCAATCTATAACTATTTTGCTTTGTTAAGTTTACATGATTTCTTATACTATTCCCACTCAATTTATTTTTATTATAAAGACTTTCTATTAATTGAGTACTTGTAAAAATTAAATTCAATGGAGTTTTTAACTCATGGGACATATTTACAAAAAACTCCATTTTCATTTTATCATGTTTATCTCTTTCAATTATTTTCTTTTTTAATTCTTCTATTTTTTTAATATCTTCCATGGTTTTTATAATACTTAATTTAAATATATTATTATTTATTTTAAATGGTACACTACCTACCTTAGCATCTATAACCTTGCTATTATTATCAATGTATTTAATATCGTCAAAATCAGATATTTTATCATGCTTTACATTTTCTATTCCTTTATATAAAACGTGGCTATATTCTGGATGCACTTTCATAGCTTCATTTTTATATATTTTTTTATTTATATCTTTTAGCCTATAACTAAATATTTCTTTAAACTTTTCATTTACAAATATATATTCTTCATTATCTATATCTTCTAAATATATACCTTCTGGAATGCTATCAAGAACCCCTTTGTACATATCTTGGTTTCTTTCTAGATTCTTTTTACTTTCTATATACTCACTTATGTCAACATAACTTTGTATTTTATATTTTGTTTCCCCTTCGTAATATATTGTTGTCTTTGACTCTAGCCATATAACTTCTTTTATTTTATCTATTATTCTAAATCTAAACACACCATTATTATACAATTCATTATTAGATTTTGCTTCTTGATTTACCTTGTAAACATATCTTACAATTTCTTTATCGTCAGGATGAATTATTTTAAAATAACCATCTACATTTAATTTTTTATTATCTTCACTGATATATGTTTTGTATTTATCAAATGTTAATTCATAAGATTTGCTAAAATTAACTATGTTGTTATATCCATCACATATAAAAACAGGCGTTTTTATATTTCTAATTAAATCTTCATATTCTTGCTTTAAATTTATAAGATTATCTAAAATATTAACTTCTTTAGTTATTTCAAACATAAAGCAAATACATTCGTTATCATTTTTATAGGACATATAAATACATTTATAAATTTTATTATCACTGGTCCTTATTGAATCTTCGATTTTTATCTTTTTATTTTGTGCTTTTAATATATTGTTTTTAAACTTATCATAATCAATTATATTTTTTTGTATTGAACCTAATACATCATTATTCTGACAGTTAATGATTTTTCTAAATGATTCATTACAATATATTAAATTTAAATCTTTATCAAATATGAACCATCCATTTGGTGTCGATGATATTATCGATTTAAAAAACTCATCTTTGTATATAAGTTTTTCTTCTATCTTATCTTCTATGTAATTTATTTTTTCTAATAACAAGTTAATCTGTTCTTGATTTTTAGTACTTTTTATTATCTTCTCATTTACAGTCTTAATTTTTATATATGGATTAATTAAGGCATTTTGTATCACTAATTTATAAACTAAAAAGATTTGAATTACACTTAATATATCTAGCGTTATATTTATAAATTTTAATTTTTTATTAATTATAGTTATTACAAATCCTATTACAAAAAATAATATTTTTACTATTAGCAATTTATTTATCAAATCAAAATTATTTACATTATGATATTTCTTATATTTATTTATTAAGTTATATCCTAATGTTAAAGTTATTAAGTTCAAAAAATAAATTATAGCTAAATTAGGTATTGTAATAATATTTGAATTATCATAATAATAACTAATTATTATGATTAATGCTAAAGCTATGAAAATACATAGAAATTTAATAGCTTTTTTCAAACTGTAAATATTGCATATATATTTCTTTGTTAATCCTTTTATAACTAATAAAAATATCATTGTTTCTAATGAGCTAGATAAGAGACTAATTTCAGATATATTATAATGTTGATTTATAAATATAATCCCCAGTATATCCACTATATTAGATATTACATACCCAATTCCCATAAGTCTGATAAATTTATTTTTATCCGCTACATTATTTTTCATTAAAATCACTATAAGAAGGCTTAATGCACTTCTTATAATGATTATTATAAATTCATAAGAACTTGTATCTATCCGGCTTATTGCTAATAGTATTAAAAGACTTACACAATAAAATACATATTCTAATCTTGATGTATTATAATTCTTTAAATACTCACTATTCATCATAACTCTCCTAATTTTAATAATATATATCTGAAAATTCTATTTTTACCTTTTCTTCTATATTGTAAATTCTTTTATCTTCTTTGTAGTCTTCTTTAGTTAAATTTGTCTTTGGAATAGTTATTATAAACTCTGTGCCTACATTCTCTTTACTATTAACTTTTATGTCTCCTTGATGAAGTTCTACTAAATTTTTAACTATAGTGAGCCCTATTCCACTACCTTCCGTATTTCTTGATAGAGTTTTATCAACTTGTGCAAATTCCTCAAATATTATATCAATTTTATTTTTTGGTATTCCTACTCCATTATCTTTTACGCTTATTGTAACTATATCTATTCCATCATAAATATTTACAAAAATGCTTCCTCCGTTATTTGTAAATTTAATGCAATTAGATAATAAATTTAATATTATCCTCTCTATTTCAACTTTATCTATATTTATATTTATTTCTTCATTATCTGTATCAAATACTAAACTTATATCCTTTTTACTTGTATACTTTTCAACAATTACAAATAAATCTTCTATAACATTTACAATATTCTGATTTGCTAATTTTAAATTATAGAATCCAGATTCCATTTTTGTTAAATCTATTATATTACTAATTAATCTTTGTAGCCTATATGCACTTTGTCTAACTAACTCAATATGAGATTTCATATTATCATTATAATCTTCTATCTTACTATTTTTATATAAAGAGTCTATCAATTGATTAGAGCTTGAAATAACATTTAGAGGAGTCTTTAATTCATGAGACATATTAGCAAAAAATTCAGTTTTTATTTTATCCGTTTTTAGTCTATCAAGTAATTCTTTTTCTGCCATTTCTGATGTTTTTTTGTGAGTTAAATCCTTTATTATAAGCATTATATTTTTATGGTCATCAATTGAAAATGGTAATGCATTTACTTCAACTTGTATATTTTCACCATTATAAGACTTTATTTCGTGTTCTAAAAGTAACATATATCTATTCTCATTTATTACTTTTTTCATCTTTTTTTCAAATTTAGATTCTTCATCTAAAGTTAAATTGATTAACTTTTTTATATTTAAGTTTTTAAGTTCTGACATATTTGATACATTAACCATGTTTATTAATGATTTATTGGCATAATCTATTTTTAGATTATTATCTAACAAACATATACCATCAGGTAATATATCTATAAGTCTGGCATAAGATTTTTGGCTTTCTTTTAACTTTAACTGTGCTTTTTTCCTTTTTGTTATATCCCTAATTACAATTATTGTTTTATTTTCATTATTTTTAGTATACTGAGAGTAACTCATTTCAACATATACTTTTTTACCATCTATTTCGTAGCATTGTTCTAAATTATCTTTTTCATAATTGTCCTTAAAATCTATTGTGTCTAGCTTATCTTTAAAGATATCTTTACATGCTTTATTAGCATAAATTTTTTGTCCATTTTGAATTACAACAATTCCATCTCCAATACTTTCTAAAAATCTTTCATATCGAGTGTTTATATCAACTATCTTTTCTTCAAATTCTTTTTTCTTTGTTTTATCTATCATTATGCATAAAGTTCCTTGTATCTTTCCATTTATATTTAATGGAGCGAATATAGTTTGGTATATTTTATTTGTTATTGTATATGTAATTTCTTCAATGCTTTCATTTTTATAAAATGCATAATCAATATTATTTATAAATTTATTGTAATCTCTTATTAACGGCTTTATATTTTTGTCAATATCATAATATTCAGTATTATTGCTAGTTTTAAATGTATTCAAAAACATTTTATTTGCATATGTTATTTCTTTTTTATCATTAAATACTATTATACAATTTACAGAAGTATCTAAAGTCGATTTTAATTTAGCTTCTTTGCTACTTAACATATTTTTTAAATCCTGAATTTTTTTTGTTTCTTCTATTAATTTTTTATTTTTAATATTTAATGATTCTGATTTTTGAATAAGTTCATTATTTATGATATTAAGTTTTTTGTATGGTTTTTTAACATTTGTATGTACTATATATTGATATAAATAATAAATTTCAAAGTTTGTTATTATTTGTTTTAAAATATCTTTAAAATACAAATCATTTAAAAATATATGAAGAACTGAAGGTATTCTAGCTAAAACAATTATTATTGTTATTTTTTTAAAAAAACCTTTTTCAAATTCATCTAACTTAGCTTCTGTAATTTTTAATCTCTTGTTTATAAATATTACAATAATAATTGTAAATATAGTAAATATATTTTCCATAATCATTATAGCTTGTTTATAATTAAATTCTCTATTTTGATTTACATTCCAATTAAAAGTAATAGTCGCAATTAAAGAAATCAACATAAAACTTATAATATTTAGTGTTAACTTTTCATATCTAAACTTATCTTGGTGCAAATAATTTAAGCTCATATATATACCTAAAACAGGTAATAAATCCATTATAATAGATATAAAAGTAAATAAATTATAATCATAACTTGATGATTTTAAGTAATTTAAGCACATAAATACAAATATTATTTCCAATATACCTGTTACTGCAAAAACACTTCCTAAAAAAATAGAAAACTTATTTACATTAAACTTAATTGTATTCAAAACAATTATTCCCATAGCTATTAAAAAGGTGGCATATATGCTATGTACAAAAACTACGTATTTTTTAGTGTCATTTATTAATATCAATAGCAATATAGATACTAAAAATGTTGAGATTAAACTTAATATCTCTTTATTGCTATTAACCTTTCTTTGATTCATAATCAATACTTATCTCCCCCATTCAAACAATAGTATGATTAGACATATCTTTTGTGTAAAAATAAAATATTTATATAATTAAATAATTTTATCCTTCTGTAAACTAAAAATACCAAGCTATGTATATTATTCCTATTTATACTTAACTTGGTATTTTACAGATTTATTATATCACTTTTATTGAATTTTTTATATTTTTTTCTACAATTTAGTATAATATTCTTTTATTCTCTTCTCTTTTGGTTATTTTATTTCTATCAAAGTTTTCTAATATTATCATACAATTTTTACGGCTAGAATTTAATAAATCTCTGTATTCTCCTAAAGTAATTTCTTTTTTTTCTTTTAGATATTCAATAATTTCTTTCTTCAATTTATTATATAAGTTATTGCTTATAATATATTTTTCATCTAATTGTTCTACTTCTGAACCTATCATAGCTTCCAGTACTTCCTCATAATACACATTTTTATTACATATATCATCTATAGTTAAAAGAGTTTCTATTCCAGATTTATCTAATTTAGATTTTATATTCTCTTTTATTTCTTTTTGTTTATTATTAAATACCACCTCAAAATCATAGATAGAAACTAAATTATCGCTAACCTTTAATACTTTTTCTTTTGAAAATTTATCAATTAACATATCCATCTCTTTTGTTTTAAATTTACTTTCTATTTTAGATCTAAACTCTTCCTTTAATATTCCTTTTCTAAGCCTATATTTTTTATGATATTGGTTTAATAGTTTTATTGACTCTTCCTTTAAATTTTCATATTGACTATTATGCATATACATATTGTTAATTAGTACTATTTTATTACTATTTATTAGTTTTTCTAATGCCATATCTACGTTTTGTTCACTCTCTCCACTATAGCTCATTATATCTTTTTTACTTGGATAATTATTTAAATATCTTTTTAGATATTCTTCTAATATATCCTCTAGCTCTCCTTTTTCCTTTATTTTAAGAGCTTCAATAACTTTTTTATCAAATCTTTTATGTTTTTTAGGGGCTGTATCTATTATAATTCCACCACCTATAGTTTCCATAGGAGAATAATATCTAACTACAAATTTATCTACCTTTTTCGCAACTATACTTTCTTCTAATCTCAATTGAACAAAACCACTTTCTCCTGAGTCTATAACTTCTTTATCTAATGGAACTGCTCTACAAAGTATTTCTCTTGTTCCATGATAAAGTCTAAGTCTATCCCAATGCTTCAGTGTTTTTTCTCCATGATTAACTAAGGAAATTCTAACATCTAACATCATTGCTTCTTCTAAAGAATTTTTAGCTGCTAATACATCTCCTCTTTGGATATCTTCAACTTTTACATTAGATATATTTATAGCTGTTCTTTGACCTGCATATGCCATATCTACACTTTCACCATGAACTTGAATACTTCTTATTTTAGTATTAATTTGTGTAGGATATATTTGTAGTTCATCATCTATACTAATTGTACCTTCTATTAAAGTTCCTGTAACTACCGTTCCAAACCCTTTAACTGAGAATACTCTATCCACATTTAATCTTGCTGGCGAATTTTCATTATTACCATCTATCTCATCACTTAATTCATCTATTTTATTTATCAGATTGTTAATTCCTTTTTTTGATACAGAATCAACTTGTATAATTTCTGCATTTTCTAAGAATGTACCTTTTACTTTTTCTATTATATCTTCTTTTACCAACTCTATAAATTCATCTTCTACTGTGTCACACTTAGTTAAAACAATTATTCCTTTTTGTGTGTCTAAAAAGCTAAGTATATCTAAATGCTCTACTGTTTGAGGCATAACACCCTCATCTGCAGCAACTACTAGTAAGACCATATCTAATCCAGATGCACCTGCTAGCATATTTTTTATAAACTTTTCATGCCCTGGAACGTCAACTATGCCAGCTCTTTTGTTGCTAGGTAAATCAAAATATGTAAACCCTAAATTAATAGATATACCTCTCTTTTTTTCTTCAGCTAGTGTGTCTGTATCTCTTCCTGTAAGTGATTTTATTAATGTTGTTTTTCCATGATCTATATGACCAGCTGTTCCTATTACTATATTTTTCATGCCAAGGCCCCCTATCACTGTCTTTATTTAAAAGCATTTCCTAATTCATTTACTATGATTTCATATTCATCATCAAATATAGTTCTAACATCTAATACATATTTATTATCGTATATTCTAGCAATTATATTAGCCTCACCTAATCTCAATTTTTTCTCTAATGTTGAAACGTTCATATTTTTAGGTGTTATTGATATAACCTTAGTTTTTATAGTCTCTAAAGGCATAGACCCTCCGCCAACCTGAGATAACCCATCTTCTATCCAAATATCAGCATCTAAATTTAATTTATTTATCATATTCAATAATTTATTCGCTTTTTCTTCTAATTCCTCTAATTTATATGTTAGCATTCTCAGAGTAGGTATTTCTTTTATTGCTTTTTCTTCATCTAAATACATTCTAAGTGTTGATTCTAGTGCACATATTGTTAATTTATCAACTCTTAATGCTCTTGTAAGCTGATTTTTTTTCATTTTTTCTATATAGTCTTTTTTACCTACTATTATACCCGCTTGAGGTCCACCTAACATTTTGTCTCCACTAAAAGTTACTATATCTGCACCTTTATTTATAGAATCTAAAACGGTAGGTTCATAAGACAATCCATATTTTGATAAATCTATAAATACACCACTACCTAAATCTTCTATAACTGGTATATCATATTTTTTACCTAGCTTTGAAAGTTCATCTACTTCAATACTTTCCGTAAATCCAAGAATTCTATAATTACTTGTATGTACTTTCATAAGTATACTTGTATCTTCATTTATTGCATTTTCATAATCTTTTAAATGCGTTTTATTCGTTGCTCCAACCTCAACTAACTTAGCTCCACTTAGTTCCATTATACTAGGTATCCTAAATGATCCCCCAACTTCTACTAATTCACCTCTTGATACTATAGCTTCCTTATCTTTGGCTAACGTACTTAAAACTAACAAAACAGCAGCTGCATTATTGTTTACAACTAATACATCTTCTGCTTTAGTAAGTCTTTTGATTGTATTAGTTAAATGATCATATCTTGATCCTCTTTCGCCTTTATCCAAGTTATATTCTAAATTAGAATATCTTGATGCAGATTCCCATAACTCATCTTTAAGTGTTTCACTTAATAAAGATCTCCCTAAGTTAGTATGAACAACTGTACCTGTAGCATTTATTACTTTTTTTAGTGATAATGAATAATTTATTCTTAATCTATTTAAAACATTTTCAATTATTTTTTCATTATTTAAATTAAATGTATTTAATTCGTCTTGCTTTAAGTTTGTTATTTCTTTTCTTTTTAAATCTATAGCTTCTCTTATTGACTCTAAAACCAAACTCCTTGGATACTCTTTTAATATATCTACAATTTTACTTATTCCTAAGACTTCGTCTACTGATGGAAGCATTGAAAATAAACTTTTCTTATCCAAAATTATCACACTCTCTTCTCATTATTTTATTAGATTGCCCATTCGCAAATAGTACACGAATGGGCATTTTGATAGTTTTATATTTTATTTTTATACAAATATTTTTGGGTTTTTCATACTAGAGAGCATCTAAAATTTTAATTTACTATAATATATTTATCTTGCTTCTCTTTTACTTCCCCTATTATTTTAGCTTCTATAGAACCATTTTTTTTCATATCTTCTACAAGTTTTTCAGCTAAATCTGAACTAACTGAAACTAATAATCCTCCTGATGTTTGAGGATCATATAATATATCTTCTATTTCAGTTTTTATGTTGTTAGTATCTACATCTTTTCCTATATACTCTTTATTTCTATACATACCAGCAGGTATTATTCCCATGCTAGCCATTTCTATAGCTCCTTCTATTACTGGAACTTCTTTAGAATTTATTTCTATACTTACGTTTGAAGCTTTAGCCATTTCTAATGCATGTCCTAAAAGTCCAAAACCTGTAACATCCGTTGCTGAATTAACTTTTATATTATTAAAACTCATTGCCGCATATTTATTCAAATGAACCATAACATCAACTACGTACTTAGCAATTTTCTCATCAACTAAGCCTTCTTTCATAGCAGTATTTAGTATCCCAACACCTATAGGTTTTGTGAGTATTAATTTATCGCCTATCTTAGCTGTTGCATTTGATAAAACATTATTAGGATGAACTATTCCAGATACCGAAAGACCATATTTAGGCTCTTTATCATCAACAGTATGACCTCCAACTAATAGGGCACCACTTTCTTTTACTTTATCAAATCCACCCTTAAGTATTTCGGCTAGTACATTCATATCATTACACGACGGAAAACACACTATATTCATTGCCACTATTGGAGTTCCTCCCATAGCATATACGTCTGATAATGAATTTGATGCTGCAATTTGCCCAAATATATAAGGATCGTCTACCATAGGTGTAAAAAAATCTAATGTCTGTATTAATGCACTACTATCATTTAATTTATAAACAGCAGCATCATCCGAAGTTTCTAATCCAACTAATAAGTTATCTGTATTTGTATTTTTAGGTAATTGCGCTAATACTGAAGCCAGAACCTCTGGCCCTATTTTAGCCGCTCATCCACCTGATGTTGTCATATCTGTAAGTTTTTTTCTAATATCCATTTGCCTATCTCCTTGAGTTATCTTTTACATACATATAATATCATATTTTATTATAATATTTATTAATTTGATTAGATTATTTTATTTATTAAGTTTATTACTTATTAATACCTAATTCTACTTAATAGTAATCATATCCTTTATATTTTCGTATTTTTTGTCGCCTATTCCATTTACATCTTTTATTTCTTCAGTAGATTTAAATTTTCCCTTTTCTTCCCTATAATTTATAATTTTTGTCGCTGTTGCTTCCCCTACACCAGGTAATGAATCAAGTTCTTTTATGTCAGCTTCATTTATATTAACTAAATTATTTTCTTCATTTTTCGTATTTATACTATTTTCACTGCTAGATACTTCTATATTTTCGCCTATTTTAGGTATTATATAGTGCTTTTCATCCTCTATCTTCATAGCCAAATTTATCTTATTTAAATCAGCATCCTGCGTAAATCCACCTAATTTATTAACTGCATCTGCTAAACGTTTATCTGAATTGATAGTTACTACTCCTGGATTATTAACTTCTCCACTTACAAATATAGTTACCTCCTTAACTATATTTGTATTTTCTTGTGTATTTTTTATATCCTTTTCTTTTTCTAATTTATCATTATTTTTGCCGTCTACATGCTGAATTTTTTCTTGCTCGCTTTCACTTACAACATTAACATTTTCATTAATATCTAAATTTCCACTAAAAAATATTCCTATCGTAGCAACAATAATTATAACTACTATTACACCAACATTTATTATAGCCTTCAAAATAAAATCACTCCTTCATTTTAATTATTGACTAAAATATGTTATACTAAAATATAAGTTTTAAATTTGGAGGTTATTAAATGAAAAAAAGACTATCAATTTTAGTTGCATTTCTTATGGTCTTCACCTCTATGCTAGGGGCTACAGGAAAATCATTTGCTAATAATACAAAGCTTGATTTGACTGCAAAATATGCGGTTTTAATGGATTATGAAACTGGGGAAGTATTATATGGTAAAAATAGAAATGAAAAACTTTATCCTGCTTCTACTACTAAAGTTTGGACTGCTCATGTTGTATTAAAACATGTACCAGATCTAAGTCAAGTAATAGAAATCAAAGATTTACCACCAATAGATGGTTCTAGTATGTATTTAAGAAATGGTGAATCTTTTACAGTGAGAGACTTATTAAATGCCCTTTTAGTTCACTCATCTAACGATGCTGCTTATGTACTTGCTACATATGTAAGTGGTAGCAAATCAGAATTTGTAAAGTTAATGAATGAAGAGGCTAAAGCTATAGGCGCTAAAAATACTCACTTTAACAATCCACACGGATTACCAGATAAAGAACATTATACTACAGCTTATGATATGGCTTTAATGGCAAGAGAAGCTATGAGTGATGAAGTTTTCAGAAATATTGTAAAAACAAAAACTTTAACATTCGAAGCAACTGAGGCATATCCTTATGCTAGAATCTTTAAAAATACTAATAAATTTTTAAGTTCTAATGAAAAAATCAAGTATAAAGGCGAAGAAATAAATATTCAATATGATATCGTTGATGGAATTAAAACAGGTTATACGGATGATGCCGGTAGATGCCTGTTATCTAGTGGTGTAAAAAATAATATGAGACTCATATCTGCTGTTTTCAAAACTAATGGAAATAACTTATATTTAGATTCTAGAACTTTATTAGATTACGGATTTGAGAATTACTATACAACTACTATAGTTGAAAAAGAGAAATTTACAAATAGTAAAAAAGTTTTACTTAGTAAGCAAGGTGAATTAGTCTATGAACCAGAATATAGTTATAAAACAATTTTACCTAATGGAACTAAGCCAAAAGATTATACTACAAATATCAAATTAGACAAAATTGATTTACCTATTCATAAAGGGGATAAAGTAGGAGTTTTGGAAGTATCTAATGGAGATAAATTAGAACATACAATAAATTTAGTTGCTAAAGATAATGTAAACAGCATATTTGGTATAATAACAGAAAATAAAGCAATTATGTCAGCTGTCAAACTGGCTTTAGCTGGATTAGGTGCATTAGTCATTTTTATTTTACTTATTATTTTAAGAAAAAAATCTAAAAAAAGAAAAAAATATAATTCATCTATATACTCTAATAAAACAAAACATCCTAAAAAAAGAAGAAGATAAAAAAAGTAGCAATTTTAATTGCTACTTTTTTAACTTTTAGCTAAAATATCTATTAATAATAAACTTCTAAAATATTTTTGCATATATCCATTTCCTTTAAATATATTTTCTATAGTTGGAATTAACTCTCTACAAAGTTGCTTATAACCTAATTTGTTTTTACTTTCATCATCTAAACCTTCTAAAAATATACACTTTATTATATCATTATTGTTAGACTTTATATACGCTTCATACTTCCATTGTTTTCCGACTTGTTCAAATAAATTTTCATCACCAAATAATATAGGAGTTAACGTCATCATATATCCATATACCCATAAAAAGTCAGGTTCGTTTCTAAAAAACTTAAGTCCAAAGTCAAATAATTCATCTAGTATTTTTTTAAATTCATCTTTATCAATATCTTTATTGTCGACTAAATCTCCCTGATCTATAGATATAGCCCAACATAAAAAACTTGTTCTTAATAGCTTTTTTATATTATACTTCTCTATACTCCATTGTTTATACATGTATATTCTTGCATCATTCCATTTCTCACTATTTTCAAAATCATCTGCAAACGTCCATTCCCAATTAAGCATAGCATCAACCCTCTTATTTTTATTATTTAAACATTATATAAATCATCATACAATTTTATTCCTTTACCATGAACCATTATTAAGTTTTCAGGTTTTATCATATTTATCGTTTTTAATAAATCTTCATAATTTGCATGAGATGATAAGGTAATATCAACAAGATTTATAGATATAGAATCATAAGCATTTAGCTTACGCTCTAATAAATTCTTGCCTATAGTCTTACATTTTAAGATTGTTACCATATTTTTATCATTTAATGCTAGATTAAAATACTTTTCTGCTAAACTAATATCATTAATTAGGCCTGAACTTACTATTATAATATCATTTTCATAATACTTTTCCTCTATGCTTTTTCTTTTATTATAATTTAGTTGATTATTTGCAATTACATTATTTTTTACTTTATTATAATATTCATTAACCTTTGTTGCTGATCCATCTACAAGTACATTAGCTTTTATTGTACTGTTATTAATTAACTCATAATATTCTTGTGCTATTCCTACTGAAAATGATGGAACAATTACCTTCTTATTATTTTTTATTGATAAGTCTACAAAATACGTAAATAGTTTTTTATTGTATATATATGGAAGATCTATATCTTTGTATCCGCAAGTAGTCTCCATAATTAAGTAATCTGCATCTTTAAACTCATAAAAATTATTTTGATCTATATATTGAGTAGTACATTGTCTATTAAATGAAAAATCACCTGTGTAAACAATTTTTTTATTATTAAACTCTACACAAACCCCTATAGATCCTTTTATATGATTCGTAGGGAAAAATTTAATATTTAAATTTCCAATTTTAAATATATCATAATCTTTTTTTATTTTAACCTTACTTTCATCTATATTTATTGTTTTTGCTACGATATTTATTATGTTATAAGTGTCTTTAGTCATATATATTTCATCTACATATTCTTGAACAACATCCAAACTACCATAATGATCTAAATGTGCATGACTAATTATAATTGACTTAATCTTTTCTCTAGGAATTTCATTTTCATTTATAAAGTTTTCGATATTTATTTTTTCTAATTTCAAATTATTAATGTGAGCTCCACAATCAATTATTAGATATTCATCATTAATTCTTAACAAATGCATACTAACTAATGATTTTGATTTATAGCTAACTATTTCAACATTATCATCCTTAAAATCATATTTAGATATGTTTTTTGGTATATATCTAATTTCACTCTCTTTAATATCTATAGATTCTAGTAATACCTTGCCTATGTATGTTTCAAGATTATCACAAGGTAACATTTTATAAAAGTCTATTTCATCTTCTTTAAATTCTAAAATCAAACTACATAAATCAGATAAAGTAGGTAAATTTAGTTCTAGTAAAATATTTGATATATCTAGCATCTCATTTCTATATGATTTTAAATGTCGTTCTTGTATATTATTTTTTCCATCATTAAAAATATCTTTTTTTCTATCTCTAATTAAATTTATTAAAATATATAAATATTTTTTTCTCTTATCTTTTAAATTTTCTATATTACTTTGAATGTCATCGATTAAAGTTATATCTACTCCAAAGTATATCAATATATTTATAATATCATCTGGTTGTGATTTGTTTGAGTTTATGATATCTATTATTTTTTCTTTATTGTTTATAAAAGTAAAGTGTGCTTGACTATATAATCCTAAATTTAAAAGGGATAATGTAGCATATATTATCCCTGTGCTATTTTGATTAAAATTAAAACTTTGTAATCCATATTGAAATGCCAATAAATACTCACCTAAATTATATTTTATATAAGATAAAACTTCTAAAAAATCATTTTTGCCTTTTTGTATATATAATACATTTTCAACAAAACAATCTATTTCTTTTAAATTTTTTATCTCTGCTATATTATAATTTTCTAATGTATAGTATATATCTTGCTCTATTTTTTCAACGTTAGATTCTGTCAGTATAATATCTTTATATTTATACATAACTATTTCGGCGGATCTACACTTAATCTTTTTAACATAGAAATCGCTTTAAATTTAAGTCTTTTATTGCACTCTTCATTTTCTATAATAAAAAATAGTATATCTATAAATTCATCTTTATTTTTATCATTAAGCAATCTTTCAACTAAATTTAAAAGTGATGTATAAACTTCATCAGAAAATTTTTTATATGTTTTTTTATTTATTCCTATATAGTCTTTTATCATATTTAATGTTATATTTTTGAAATTAAATTTTGGCTTGTCACATAGTTCATAAGCACCATTTATAGCTTTTATAACTTTTTCTTCATCATCACTGCTTAAATATTCATCGTATACTGATTTTATTGAGTATCTTAATAATTGACTACTTTTATATGCACAATCTCTTATCATAGAAAATATTTGACGACTATCATAATAATTTTCTTCTAAAAATTCTTTTACTAAATCAATAGAATCCTCTTCTTTTCCAAGGCTACACATAGCCGCATGGCAATAAACTTTTTTAGTTGTATCATATTTGTTTTGTTCTATTAAATCTAATACTTGTTTACTTGCTCCTTTTCTAGAAGCCCATTGTGCTAATGTTACCAACGCTGTACCAATTTCTATAGAATTACAGTTATATTTACTTAAAATGTCAACTATAATTTCTTCTACTCTTGGTGAATTCGAATATCTTATTGCTAAAAATGCATTTTTTCTTGTAGCATTATTGTTCATCCATGATAAAAAACAACTTTCAAAGTCTTTATCTACATCCCAATTTTTAGCTTTCTTAATCATTGTATCTAGTGTAACATTTTCATTAGTTTTACAGCTTGGTATAATTCTACTTATTATTTTTCTTGCTTGTTTATTTATATTAGGCATTTCTAAATATTCTTCAGCTTTTTTTATCGAATCTTTTCCAAATGATTTTGTAAAATTATGTATAAAGTATTTAGCCATTTGAACCTCAGTATTATCAGCTTCTTGAGTTAAACTTATTAACTTCAATGAATAATCCATACAAATTTCATTATTATCACTCATAAATGCCTTTAATGCTTGTAGCCTTGTATCTCCTTTTGTATGCCTATCATATACAATTTTAAGTAAATCTGTATCTTTTATTTTTCCACAAGCATTTATAAGTATCATAATTTGATAATCCCATGACCATTCTTCCAATATAAACATAATAGTATCTTTATATTCTTGGCATATATTTTTCTTATATATATCTGATATAACAGTACCTATAGTTTCTATTAATGAGTTATTTGTTACTATTAGACTATTAATTACTTTAGAAGTATATAAAATAGCTTCAATTGGACATGTCTTTTCATTTGTCATTTCTTGTGCAATATACTTTAAATCTAATTCTAATTCATGTAGCTTTCCATTATTTATATTTCCTATATTTAATTTTTCATACATCTTAACTAATCCTTCTATATGATATGATTCAAAATTCCAGTAAAATAATTTATTATTACATGTATTTGTACTTTCTCCACCACTCATCTGTACTTCATTTATATCCTTTAAACTAATGAAAGATTTTGGGATACTTATACTATTT